>CAMUZS010000007.1 GCA_947165285.1 uncultured Mycoplasmatota bacterium | reverse complement strand
AAGATCCTACTTCTGCATTTATAAAATTAAAATTTTCAGTAGATTCAAATCTAGCTAAAGATAAATATATTATTCCAATTATTATAACAAAGACACTTAAAGAAGTAGTAAGTCTTTTAATATACTTACTTTCATTATGAACTAAATTTCTTTTTATTTTTTCTTTCTTTTTATTGAATTTTTTTAGTTTCATAACTATTCTCCATTATTATATAAATTTTATCATTTATTAATATATATCACAAGAAAAAAAATACACATATTGTGTATTATAATGTTGGGAATGTTTTAATACCAAGTGGTAATCCTACAACATACCAAATTAATATAATTGCAATAAATATAGCTGCTGCTCCAATGGCATATGGAATTTGATATTTAATTGTTCTAGAAAGCTGTATTGGTTTATCGTCTTGATTATATTTTTGTAAAAATGCTAAATATATTACAAAATATGCCATTACAGGTGTTAATCCATAAGTAATTGATTCTCCAAATCTAAAAATTATTTGACCAAATTGAGGTGATATACCAGAATTCATTAATAGTGGAATTGTTGATCCAGAAATTATTGACCATTTATTAGCAGAATTTGGTAAAAATATTGTTGATAATGCTGCCACAATAAACAGTAATAATATTAATGGTATTCCTTTAAATGAACTTACCTCAATTAAATTTGTAAGTAGTGCTGTTAAAACAACACCTATATTAGTCTTTTTAAATACATTTATAAATACAGATGCCATAAAGATTAATACTATAGTTTTACCTATTCCATCTAATGAATGTCCTAAATTATCACATAAATCATGATTATTTTTAATAGTTCTAGCACCTATTCCATAAAATAATCCTAATATAACGAAGAATATCATTACAATAAATACAAATCCCTGTGAAAAAAACGATTGTGAACTAAATAATTTATCTATATATAAATTTTGACTATAATCTAATAAATTACCACTAAAAGGAAGTCCAGGAATTATATTATATAAAAATATTAATAAATATATTGAACCAGCTGTTAATGAAAATACTAATCCTCTAATTTCTCTTTTTCCTAATTTAAATTCCTTCTTTTCTTCTTTAAATTCATATTTATCAATTTTATATACAACTAATTTTTCAGTAATTGTAGCAATAATCATTGCTAATAGTATTGTTGCAACAATCATAATAAATATAAAACCATATGTATGTATTTGAAAATTTGAATCTAATATATTTGTTGAAGATGTAGTCATACCTATAAGTGTAGAATCAAGAGATGTTATTAATAAACTTAGCCCTGAACCACATGTAAGTGATGCAAATGCAGTTGTTATTCCAAGTAATGGATTTCTACGACCATAATAAAATATTAATGCACTTATTGGAATCATAACAACAAATCCAATATCACCCGCTATAGAAAATATTATACATATTAATGATAATATAAATGTAACAGTTCTTTTAGATGTTGATTTTGTTAATGATGTAATAGCTACTCTTAAAAAATCACTTTTTTCCATTACACCTATTCCAATTAATACAATTATCAACATATTAAGGGGAGTAAATGATGCAAAATTTGTCATAGTGGAAGAAAAAATATACTTTAATCCACTTAAACTAAATAATGATTCAACTGTTACTAAAGTTTGATTATATGATTTAGTAACTGGATTAACTACATTATATGTAGCTTCAACACCAAATAATGCTAATATACCACTTAATACTATTGTAAATATTATTAAAACAAAAAATGACATTATAGGATGTAATTTAATCTTTGTTTTTAATTTATTCATTTTTATCACCCATTACCTTTTTAATCTTTTTATTAAATTCTAATCGATCCATCATTATTTCATGATTACAATTAACACATTTAATTTTTATATCTGCACCAACTCTAGTTATTTTCCATAAATTAGTACCACAAGCATGATTTTTTTTCATAATAACTAAATCATTTATATCATATTTTTTATCCATAAATACCTCAATTAATTATCTTCTATTTCAATATTAAGTATTTCTAATATTCTTTCTAAATCTTTTTCTGAGTCAAATGGAATTTCAATCTTATGATTATTAATTTTTACTTTTGTTCCTATTTTATCTCTCATGATATTTTCAAATATTTCATATGTATTTGAATAACTCTTTTTATTATTATTTTTATTATTAATTCTTCTAGTTAAATCTTCTATTTCTCTTACATTAATATTTTCTTTAATTATTTTATTAGCTAATTTATTAATTTCATCTTCATCATTTATTTTAGAAAGAGTTCTTGCATGTGATGATGAAATCTTTCCTTCTTCAACTAATTTTTTTGTTTCTTCAGGTAATTTTAATAAACCTAACATATTTGTTATATAACTTCTTGATTTTCCAAACTTTTGAGCAATTACTTCTTGAGTCATATTAGTAGATTTAATGATTTTATCATAGGCTAATGCTTCTTCGATTGGATTTAAATTTTCTCTTTGAATATTTTCTATTAGAGCTATTTCCATCATTTCTTCATCATTAAATTCTCTAACAATTGCTGGAACAGTTTTTAATCCAGCTAGTTTTGAAGCTCTAGTTCTTCTTTCACCTGCTATTAATTCATAACCTTTTAATGACTTTTTAACAATAATTGGTTGTACCACACCATGTTCTTTAATTGATGCTGCAAGTTCTTGTAATGATTCTTGATCAAAAGTTTTTCTAGGTTGATATGGATTACTTCTAATTTCATCTATATCAATATCAACAATATCTTTTGGACTCGCAGATTCAATAATATCTTTTTCTAAGTTTTCAAAATCAATTCTTTCATTTGAAAACAATTGTTCTAATCCTTTTCCTAAAGCCTTTCTTTTTCCATTATTATTCATTTCTTGCAATTACCTCCTTAGCTAAATTTTGATATGCAAGAGTAGCACGACATTCTGGATCATAATCACTTATAGGTTTTCCATGAGATGGCGCTTCAACTAGTCTTACTAGTCTTGGTATTATAGTATTAAATACTTTGTTTTTAAAATATTTTCTTACTTCTTCAATTACTTCTAAACCAATATTTGTTCTTCCATCAAGCATTGTTAAAAGTACTCCTTCTATACGAAGTTTAGGATTCATATTTGATTGAACCATTATAATTGAATTTAATAATTGTGTAATACCTTCTAATGCATAAAATTCACATTGTACTGGTATTATTACAGAATCTGAAGCAACAAGTGCATTCATTGTAGATATTCCAAGTGATGGTTGACAATCAATAATTATATAATCATATTTATCTCTTATATTATCAATAGCATTTTTTAATTGTTCATTTTGTCTAAATGTAGAATCTTCAAGCATTGTTTTAATAAATTCTACGTCTACACCAGCTAAATTTATTGTTGAAGGAATAATTGATAAATTTTTAAATTTAGTTTTAACTATGGCATCTTCAATATCTTTATTACCAATCATAGCATCATAAATATCTGCATCAATATCACTATTATTAATTCCAAGTCCTGTTGTTGCATTTCCTTGTGAATCTAAATCAATTAATAGTGTTCTTTTACCTTCTTTTCCAAGAGCAGCAGATAAATTAATACTTGTTGTAGTCTTTCCAACTCCACCTTTTTGATTTACTAATGCTATAACTTTAGCCATCTTTACCACCTTGTCCTTCATACATATTTTATTTTATCATATATTATAGATTTTGTCTTATAAAATTATTAAAAATAAAAGAAAAAAGAAGTTTAAAACTTCTTTTATTTAATAACAAAATTTACTATCTTATTTGGAACTACTATTTCCTTAATTATTTCTGAATTTTCTAAGTATTTTTTTACATTTTCATTTTCTTTAGCAATACTTAAAACTTCATCTTTATCTAAATCTTTTTGAGTACTAATTGTACCTCTTACTTTACCATTAACTTGAATAGCATATGTTACTTCATTATCAATACATTTTGCTTCATCATATGTAGGCCATGGTTCATATGCTATTGTTTTATCATGACCAAGAAGTTGCCACATTTCCTCAGTTATATGTGGAGCAATTGGATTTAATAATTTTATAAAACCTTCTGCATATTCTAATGGTAAAATTTCTTCTTTATTAACTGCATTAATAAAGATCATCATTTCAGATATTGCAGTATTAAATGCTAAATTTTCAAAATCGTTAGATACTTTTTTAACCATTTTATGGTAAATGTTTTCTAAATTTTTATTTTCTTCATCTTTTACTTTATTATCTTCAATTATGGCACGATATACTCTATCTAAGAATTTTTTAGCACCTTCTACACCTTGGTTACTCCATGGTTTTGAAGCTTCAAGTGGTCCCATAAACATTTCATATAATCTTAATGTATCAGCACCATAGTCTCTTACAACATCTGATGGATTTACTACATATTCAGGGAATCTTTTACCCATTTTAATTCCATTTGATCCTAAAATCATTCCTTGATGAACTAATTTTTTAAATGGTTCCTTAACAGGTGATAACCCTTTATCATATAGATAATTATTCCAAATTCTTGAATACATTAAATGTCCTACTGCATGTTCTGGGCCTCCAATATATAAATCTACTGGCATCCAGTGTTTTAGTAATTCTTGATTAGCAAATTCTTTATCATTATCTGGATCAATATATCTTAAGAAATACCATGATGATCCTGCAGATCCTGGCATTGTTGATGTTTCTCTTATACCCTTAATACCATTTTTATCATATTGTTTCCATTTTGTAGCATTTTCAAGTGGTGCTTTTCCATCATGTCCTTGATAATCATCTAAAATTGGTAATTCAAGTGGAAGTTCTTCATCACTTAATACATAATCTTTGCCATCATCTCCATGAACAATTGGAACAGGTTCTCCCCAGTATCTTTGACGTGCAAATATCCATTCTCTAAATTTATAATTAACTGTTCTTCTTGCAATTTTTTCATTAACCAATTTATCTGTTATTTTTTCTTTAGCTTCTTCTACAGTTAAGCCACTAAATTCTTCTGAATTTATTAACTTACATCCTTTTCCTAAATAATCATATTTTTCCCATGCTTGCTTTGTAATATCTCCACCTTCAATTACTTCAATTATTTCAAGGTTATGAGCTTTAGCATATTCAAAATCTCTTTGATCATGGGCAGGAACCGCCATAACTGCACCTGTTCCATAATCACCTAAAACAAAATCTCCTAAGAAAATTGGTACTTCTTCTTTATTTATAGGATTAATAGCTTTTATACCTTTAACTTCAACACCAGATTTTCCTTTATTTAATTCTGTTCTATCCATTGCAGATTTTTTAGCAGTTTCATCTATATAGGCTTGAACTTCATCTTTATTTTCTACTCTAGGCATTAATTCTTGAATTAATTTTCCATCTGGAGCAATAACAAAAAATGTAATTCCATACACTGTTTCAATACAAGTAGTAAATATTGAAAATTTACCCCCACCTGATATTTCAACATCCATTTCAACACCTGTTGATTTACCAATCCAATTTCTTTGCATTTCCTTTGTAGAGGCTGGCCAATCAATTTCATCTAATCCTTCAAGTAATCTTTCAGCAAATTGAACTTGATCAATACAAAGTTGTTTCATATTTTTTCTTACTACAGGATATCCTCCACGTTCTGATTTACCATCAATTACTTCATCATTAGATAATACTGTACCAAGTTCTTCACACCAATTTACTGGCATATCAACATATTTTGCATAACCATCGTTATATAGTTGTTTAAATATCCATTGTGTCCATTTATAGTATTTTGGATCAGAAGTTGCAATACATCTATCCCAATCATAATCAAATCCTAATTCTTTTAATTGTTTTGAGAATGTTTTTATATTTTCTTTAGTAAATCCATCTGGATGATTTCCAGTTTGAACTGCATATTGTTCTGCAGGTAAGCCAAATGAATCATATCCCATTGGATGTAAAACATTATATCCTTGCATTCTTTTCATACGAGATACTATATCAGTTGCAGTATATCCTTCAGGGTGTCCTGCATGAAGTCCAACACCTGATGGGTATGGAAACATATCTAGGGCATAGAATTTAGGTTTTGAAAAGTCCCAAACATCTGTTTTAAATGTTTTATTATTTTCCCAATATTCTTGCCATTTTTCTTCTACTTTTTTAAAATCATACATAATTTTTCCTCCTTTAATAAAAAAGAGTCCATCATCCAAAGGACGAAGAACTCGCGGTACCACCTTATTTTTTTCTCTTTATTTTTTATAGAAGTATTTTCTCCTTTATAGCTCCAAAAGCAAGTTCATAATTAAGATAATTATTATCTTTCACCAAATGATAACTCTCTATAAATTTCTTAATTATTACTACTCTTTTTTCATCACTATATTTCTTTATCTTTTTCTTCGATAGCATTTTCAAGTTCTTCTCTAGTCATTTTGTCATAACCTTTAATTTTTTTTGATTTTGCTATCTCTTTTAATTTTAACATAGTATTTTCATTATTACTAGGTTCTTCTTTATCTGGAATATATTTTCCTGTTTCAACTAAAGATTCAATTTGTTCTTTAGTCAATGTTTCATGTTCTACTAAAGTATCGGCAAGTAAATGAACTAATTTTTCATTTTCTTTTAGTATTTTAGTAGTCTTTTTATAACACTCATCAATTATTTGTCTTTGAGCTTTATCAATTTCTAATGCTACTTGATCAGAGAAATTTCTAGATTTATTATAATCTCTTCCTAAAAATACTCCTTCAGATCTTTGTTCAAATTGAATAGGTCCAAGATCAGACATACCATATTCTGTAACCATTGCTCTAGCAATTCTTGTAGCTTTTTTAAAATCATCTGATGCACCAGTTGTAGTTTGACCTAAAAATAGTTTTTCTGCAGCACGACCACCAAGTAATCCAATTATTTCACTTTCTAGTTCTTCTTTAGTCTTTATACCAATATGTTCTTCTTTTGGAAGCATCATAGTATAGCCACCTGCCATACCACGAGGTATGATTGTAATTTTATGAACTTCTTCAGCATCTGGAAGTTTAAGTCCTATTACAGCATGACCAGATTCATGAATTGCAACAAGTCTTTTTTCTTTTTCTGTTACTTTTCTAGATGTTTTGGCAGGTCCTAAAATAACTCTATCTGTTGCTTCATCTATTTCATCCATAGTTATAGCATCTTTATTTCTTCTTACAGTTAAAAGTGCAGCTTCATTAAGTAAATTTTCTAAATCAGCACCGGAAAATCCTGGAGTTCTTTTAGAAATAGCTCCTAAATTAACATCTTTAGCTAATATTTTATCTTTAGCATGAACCTTAAGTATTTGTTCTCTTTCATTTGAATCAGGTAAAGATACAGTAATTTGTCTATCAAATCTTCCAGGTCTTAAAAGGGCTGGATCTAAAACATCAGGTCTATTTGTGGCAGCCATTATAATTATTCCTTCATTAGCTCCGAAACCATCCATTTCAGTTAGTAATTGATTTAGAGTTTGTTCTCTTTCATCATGTCCTCCACCTAATCCTGTACCACGTTCTCTACCAACAGCATCAATTTCATCAATAAATATTAAACATGGAGCAGATTGTTTTGCTTGTTTAAACATGTCTCTAACACGAGAAGCTCCAACTCCAACAAATAATTCTACAAAATCAGATCCTGAAATAAAGTAAAATGGACAATTAGCTTCTCCAGCTACTGCTTTAGCAAGTAGTGTTTTTCCTGTCCCTGGAGGACCTACAAGTAAAACTCCTTTAGGTATTCTAGCTCCCATTTTTTGAAATTTCTTAGGATTTTTTAAGAAATCTATTATTTCTTCAACTTCTTCTTTTTCTTCTTTTAATCCCGCTACATCTTTAAATCTTACTTTTCCACCATCTTCAGATAGTTTAGCTTTTGATTTACCAAAATCCATTGATCTATTATTAGATACAGCAAGTCTTGTAAATAGAAAATAAGCTACAATTGCAAGTAATACTATAGGTAATACATTTACTATTATATAAATAATAGGTGAAGATCCTGGATCTTTATTAGTATTATATAAATCTAAATTATGTTCATTTGCATAATTAGATATTGTATCTAAATCTTCAGATATAACCTTAGTAGTAAATGATTCTCCATCTTTATATCCATCTAATTTACCTTCGATATAAAAAACTGATTCACTACTCTTTGGTGTTATAGTTATTTCTTTAACTTTATCTTCATTTATTGCTTTAATTAATTCACCTGTTTTTATTTCATGAACTTCATACTTAGAATTATTATAAAATAAAAAGGCTACAATAATTACTCCCATTAATATAAAATATGGAAACATAGTTTTTAAAAAATCTTGATTATTATTTTTTTTATTCATAGTCTTCTCCTTTTTGATACTTATATATTATAACATAAAAATATTTAATTTATTTATTTTTTTCCTCACAATTTAATATAATATCATATTCTTCATTTTCATCTTTAGAATATTTAGATTTTTTTATAGTAGGTATCCAAAGTATTTCATTATTAGAATCATATAATATTGGAATATTATCTCTTTTATCGATAGGAATCTTCAAATCAATAAATATATTTTTAACTTTAGAATAACCCTTAGAATTTTTAATATAAATTTTATCACCATCGTTTCGATAATGAATGCTTAAAGGCATTTTAATTTCTTTTGAATTTAATCTAATTGTATTATTAGAATTATCTGATGTATTTTTTAATTCTTTTATTATATAATTATTATCCTCAAAGAAAACATTATTATTATTTATCTTGTTAATAACTTGTTTTTTATCAACAATTAATTTGTTGTATTCTTTTTTTATAATATGATTATTTGGTAATTTAATAATTATATTTGGTTTTTTATTATAAATAGAATCTATTATAATATCTCTATTTTTATCAGTTACTAAATATAAATCATCTATATATATTGTAGATAAAATATATTCAATGATTCTTTTTTGAATAATTTTATCTTCATTTATAAATATATCTAAATCTAACTCATTTTTATTATATGCTTTTTTTAAAATACTATTTAAATAATTATTAATAAATTCATCTGCTTCAAGAATAGTATTTGAATATTTTAAATATTTTAATTGAATATCTTTGTTTTCTTTATGTAATACATCTAATACATTATGTCTATATCTATTTCTTAAATAATCATCTTCATTATTTGTTTTGTCAATAAAATATTTATAATTATTATCATCCATATATTTTTTTATTTCTTCTTTAGAATAAAAGATTAATGGTTTAATAATATCATAGTTGTATTTATTTGTTATTAATTTAAAACCAGAATATCCTTTTAAAGTAGATCCTCTTTGAATTCTCATAAGAATTGTTTCAATAAGATCATCACCATGATGAGCTGTCATTAAATAATTTGCATTATATTTTTTTATAATATCCTCAAAAAATTTATATCTAATAATTCTTGATTCACTATGAAAGTTAGATTTTATTTTTTCTTTTAATGTATATAATTCATAATCTAAATTATTATCACGTGCAAATTGTTCAACATATTTTTCTTCAACATCTGCTTCTTTTCTAACCTTGTGATTCATATGAGCAACAATTATTTTAAAATTAATACTTTTTTTTAGATCACACAAAAGATGTAATAGACACATTGAATCAGGTCCACCTGATGTACCTACTACTATTATGGAATTTTTATTTAATATCGATTTTAAAAAATTAATTGATTTATCCATAAATATCCCTCGTATAAGGTATTTTACTTAAAATAATACATAATATCAAGGATTATTTTTATGAGCCTTTTTTCTTATTTCCTTATTGATATATTTTGTTTCATAAGAATTTACCACTATAGTAAATGCATCTGGAACTATTCTTTTAATTTCTTCGTTAATTTTATAATAATTATTTGAATTAATAGAACACATTATAAAGTTATTATCCTTATTAGAATATCCACCATTAGAATTAATAATTGTTATACCATAATGATAATTATTTTTTATATAATCAATTACTTTATCTTTTTCTTTAGTATTTATAAATATAATCTTATCTTCATTAATACCTATTGCTTTTTTATTTGAAAAAATACTCATAGTAATTAGAGCAATAATTGAATAAAGCATTGGTTCTAATCCAAATACTAATCCACCACATAAAACAACTATACCATCCACTATTATCATAGATTTAGCTAGTGATATTTTTAAGTACTTACATAATATATCTTCTATTATATCTGTTCCACCTGATGTATATCCAGATTTAAATATCATGCCATAGCCTATTCCCATAAATATACCACCAAATATTGCTAATACTAATACTTCAATTTCATTAACGTTAATAATATTTGTTAATGGAAGCGTAATATAAAGTGCAAATGGAAGTAATAATGATCCTACTATAGTTTTTAATGTTTTTTCTTTTCCTAAAGTAATATATGAAATAAATATTAATAATACATTTATTATTAAAACGAAAATAAAAGTATTAACATTAAATAATTTATCAATAACCAAACCTAATCCACTTACATCAGTTGCTGCTAAATTATTTGGTGCTAAAAACAAATTAAATCCTATAGCTTGTAAAAAAATACCTATAATTAAATCAAAATACTTCAAAACAATTTTCATATAATTCACACCTTATTATTAATATAACATATTTATTTAATTTTTAATACAGATTCAATAAATGGCATTATGTCACCATCTAATACTTTATCAGCTTGTGAAGTTTCATAATTACTTCTTAAATCTTTTACTAATTTATATGGTTCAAGTACATAATTTCTTATCTGAGATCCAAAGTTAATTTCTAATGTCTTTCCTTTAACATTAGATAATTGTTCTTCTTTTTTAGCTAGCTCTTGTTGATATAATTTACTTTTTAACATTTGCATAGCTTTTTCTTTATTCTTAAGTTGACTTCTTTCTATTTGACAAGTTACAACAGTCTTTGTAGGAAGATGGGTTATTCTAACTGCTGAATTTGAAGTATTAACTGATTGTCCTCCGGCACCTGATGAATGATAAACATCAATTTTTAAATCAGCATCATTAATATTAATATCTATATTATCATCAAATTCTGGAGTAACCATTACTGATGCAAAAGATGTATGTCTTCTAGAATTAGAATCAAATGGAGATATTCTAACAAGTCTATGAACTCCAGTTTCACATTTAAAATATCCATATGCATAAAAACCTTTTATTAAAATGGTTACTGACTTAATTCCAGCTTCTTCACCATCTTCATAATCGATAACTTCATAAGTATAATTATTTTTTTCACAAAATCTTGTATACATACGATATAACATTGATGCCCAATCACAACTTTCTGTTCCTCCAGCTCCTGGATGAATTTCTAAGAAGCAATTAAAAGAATCATATGGTTTATTTAAAAGAGATGCTATTTCTAGTTCATTACTACTTTTGTTTAATTCATCAATAGTACTTGTTACTTCATTATATAAATCTTCATCTTTGGTTTCTTCAAGCATAGTAACTAATTCTTTTACGGAATTAATACTATTATTTAATTTATTATATGATGATATTTCTTTTTTTAGATTTGTTAATTTCATATTAACTTGATTAGCATGTTCTACATCATCCCAAAAATTAGGAATATTCATTTCATCTTCTAAAACTTTTATTTCACTATTTTTTTTAGAAATGTCAAAGTGACCTCCCAATAGTATTTATTTTTTCTTCAACTCTATTTATTTCTTTTTTTAATATTTCAATATCCATATAATATCCTCTTTTCTTATTATTTTATTTAGACATATTTAATAATTCATCTTCAGAAATAATTTTAATTTCTAATTCTTTTGCTTTCTTGTTCTTAGTTGAAGTAGAATTAATATCATTATTTATTAAATAATTTACATTACTTGTTATTGATTTTAATACTTTTCCTCCATGATCTTCGATATATTCAATTAAAAGATCACGATTATCAAAATTATTTAAGCTTCCTGTTATAACAAAATTTAAATTATTTAATGAATTATTTAAATTACTACTTGTACTAATAATATTTATTTCTTTTAATAATAAATTTAATTCATTTAAAAACTCTTCATTATTAAAAGTATCAATCCATTCTTGAGCTATTACTTCTCCAACACCATCTATATTACTTAATTCTTCAAAAGATAAATTAAATACTTTATTTTTATCATTATTAAAATGATTACATATAATTTTTGCTCTTGATAATCCAATATCAGGTATTCCTAGCGAATATAAAAAATTAGCTAATTTAACATTTCTTGATTTTTCAATTGAATTATTTAAATTATCATATGCTTTTTCTCCAAATCTATTAAAATTAATTATTTCATCCTTATACTTATTTAGATTATAAAGATCAGAATATTTTTTTAACATTCCTTCTTCAATTAATTTTGTTAATAAATTGTCAGATAATCCTTCAACATCCATTGCATTTCTACTAACAAATAAACTCATTTTTTTTATTAATTTTGCTGGACAATATTTATTCATACAATATAAATATTTAACATCAGTTGTATCAAGTATTTGAGTTGGTGCATGACATTTAGGACAATAACTTGGTATTTCTAAATTATTACTTTTTGTTATATTATCAGCTATTTGAGGAATAATCATATTAGCTTTATATACTAATATTTGGTCTCCTATTCCTAATTTTAAACCTTGCAAAATAGATACATTATGAACAGATGCTCTAGAAACAGTAGTTCCTTCTAATTCTACAGGATCAAATACTGCAACAGGGTTAATTAATCCTGTACGAGATACCATCCAATCAATACTTCTTAAGGTTGTTTGCATAGTTTCATCTTTCCATTTAAATGCAATTGAATGTCTTGGAAATTTTGCAGTTCTACCTAAAGAATTACCATATTTTATATCATCATAAGTTAATACTAAACCATCTGATGGTATATCATAATGTATAACTTTTTCTTTATATTCTAATACTTTTTCTTCCATGTTATTTTTATTTACTTTTTGATATTCAACTACTTCAAATCCTAAAGTTTTTAACCATTCATAATTATCAGATTTACTATTAGATAATTCTTTACTACATTCTATTAAAGCAAAAATTATACAATTAACATTTCTTTTTGCAGTAATACTACTATCTAATTGTCTTACAGAACCAGAACATAAATTTCTTGGATTTTTATATTGAGATGATCCATCACCTAATTCTTCATTCATCTTTTCAAAATCTGAATATTTAATTATTGCTTCACCACGAAGAACTAATCTTCCTTTAAAGGATATATTCAATGGAATATTTTTAAATCTCTTTACATTTTCTGTAACTAATTCACCAATAATTCCATTTCCACGTGTAACTCCACTTATTAATTTTCCATTTTCATAAGTTAAAACAATTGTAAGTCCATCTAATTTCCAAGATAATAATCCATCTTTATCTCCTATGAAACTTTCTAAATCTGATATACTTTTTGTCTTAGATAAGGATAACATAGGTGAAGGATGTTCTACATGTTCTAATGTATTAGATATTTCAGGTTCAACATTAATAGTTGGACTATTAGACAATGTCATATTAGTTTCTTGTTCAATTGCTACTAATTCATCATATAATCTATCATATTCATAATCAGTCATAATTGTAGTATTTTTTTGATAATATAATTCAGAGGCTTTATTTAAAATACTAATTAATTCTTTCATTCTTTTAATTTTGTCATCCATACTTTTTGTCTCCTTTTATTTATAATTATTATACCATGAATGCTTATAAAATAGGCTATAAATTGACTTTTTTATTAAATTATGTTAGTATATCCCACTAATTAATGGGGGTTAATATGTTTAAAGGGGTTTTTATTAAAATCTTTAAATTTTTTCTAATTATATGTTTAGGATTATCAAGTACTTCAACATTAACAAAATCTCAAATTAATAATAATCTTATTACTTATAATACTAATACTCAAGATATGATAAGAGAATATATTAAAGAAGAAAAAGAAGATAATATATCAACTAATAATATAATTGTAGAAAATGAAAAAATTGAAGAAAAGAAAATAAATAATGAAGTAACATCTAATACAACTATTATTGAAGAAAAAGTAGAAACAGTAAATGAAGAAACTACAAATAAAGATTCAATAAAGATTAATGGTATTTTAGATAATGTTTTATTAAAAGATACAACAGGTGAAGGTTTTTATTTAAATCATAATATTAATGGTGTATATGATGGTATAGGAGTACCATATATAGATTTTAGAACTAATTTTAAAACAAGAAAGACTTTAATATATGCACATAGTAATAAAAATGGCAGTGGTCCATTTAATATATTGCAAAGATATCATAATGATCCTAATTTTCAAAAAAAGTACCCATATATAAACATATATTATGATAATAAGCATTATACATATGAAATATTTTCTGTATATGTTTCAACTGCTAATTCTGAACAAGACGAAGGATTAAAATATTTTCACAAAATGAATTATTCAAATATAGAATGGGAAGAAGAAATTCAAAAATATAAAAACAATTCTGAATATGATACTGGAGTATTAGTTAATAGTAAAGATAAAATATTAATATTACAAACATGTTCAATGGATAATAATTATTATGAAAAATATTATAGATTTAACCTGTTAATAATGGCTAAATTAATAAAAGTTGATTAAAAAAAGATTGTTTAATACAATCTTTTTATTTTATTCATTTCCTTTTAAACTTGCTACCATATCAATTTTCTTAATCTTTCTTGCTAAAAATTTAGAAACTAAATAAGAAATTATAAATGTACCAATTGCAGATATTATATATATTCTTCATCTATATTATTTAAATCTAAATTAATATACTCATTCATTTTTTCAACTCCTCAAAAATTACTAATATATCTTAATCTTCTGATTATCTTTTTAAATTAAATTCGTATATCTTATAAATTGATTGTGATAGTTTACCACAATACAAATTATCAAAAATAAACTTAGTTAATCCATGTAAATTATTATCTTCTTTCCTAATCAAATGTGTTGCAACATATTCTAAATTATTATTTAATTGTAAAAATTCTTCAGGATTGTCAAATCCATATTTTATCTCAGCATTCATTTGATTAACTGTATTCTTTATTTTAGAACTTTTAACTCCTTTTTTTGAATATGCATCAAATAATAAATGAACATCTCCTAATTTATAATTTATTTGTACAACTAATTCTTTTATTTCTTCTTCTGATAAATACATTGTTAATCCTTCAGCAACTACCATTATATTATCATTTGTTTTTATCTTTTCTAACCATTTATAATCTAATACTGAACTACCTATCATTTTATGTTTTGAATCTTCTTCATAAAACTTTTTTCTTATATCAATTACATTTTCATAATCTATATCATACCAAGTATTAAAGTTTTGATTTACTCTTAAACATCGTGAATCAAGTCCACAGCCTAAATGAATTATAGTTGCATTAGGATGTTCTTTAATATATTTATTACATAACTCATCGATTATTAATGCTCTAACACTCATGTACATTGATAACCATTTTGATTGTTTTAACGAATTAAAATCATAGTCGATTTTAGATATTATTTCTTCTGCTTTTGGATCATGTAAAAATAGATTATCTTTACTCATTATTGCTTTTCCTAATAAAGGAATAAAAAGAGTTTTGCTTTCATTATTCAATTCCATAATACACCTCAATACTCATACAAATATTATATCATGAAAATATACATTTTTTATTTATCAAAATATCCTATAACGGATAAAAAAACTTATCTAAAACTTATCTAATCGCCTTTTTTGAGATAAAATTACCTAAAAATTGTAATCTAGAAAAAAACCACAATTCCTTTATTTATGCGGGTTTGCAGGCTTATTTGCCGTGGCACATTTTATACTTGCGTCCACTGC
>CAMUZS010000006.1 GCA_947165285.1 uncultured Mycoplasmatota bacterium | reverse complement strand
TTCAGTAAATCCACCAAGAGATTAAGAGATGATAAAAATCATCTCTTTTTTTGATGGAATCAAATATTAAAGCTGTCAACAATCTTTTTTTACGTAAATCATAAAATTCTCCAAAAACATAGTAGTTTAATAATTATTATGTATTTTTTATTGCTTATCAATAATTGACAAACATTATAGTAAAATTTGTGTCAAATATGCAAAAAATATGTAAAATCGTGTAGATGTTTTACATATTAATGGTATAATTTTTATAGCAAATAATATTAGAGGAGTGTGTAGTTTATGAAAATTAAAAGATTAAGTTTAATTTTATTTACCGCAATTTGTTTATTTGTAACAGGAAAGGTTTATGCTGCTGATACATTAAGTTTCAAAACATATAATGTTTCTTCTGCGTGTGATTTAGAAGAAGAGGGCGGACAAGTATGCTTTGAAAAGTTTTTAGCAGGTGAATTAGATGATAAAGAAATCACTAATAACGTTGTTGAAAAAGACGAAGTTATTATGGCTGTATTATACTTTACACCTGATGCAACTAATTCGACAATTGGTAATTTACAAGCATTAGTTCAAACTGATCCAACTCAATTACAAATTTTTGAGTCTTCATATGGACCAGAATTTGGTAAATTATCAAAGGAATTAGGATATCCAGATCAAATAAATTATGATAATAACTACTACACTATGTATGTTAATGGTAGAACAAAAGTAAAAGCATGGGATGCTTCTGATGCTACTTTTGTTGATGATCATAGAATTGCTACATTAATATCATCTGGTGATTATAATGCTCCTTTAACAAAGGCTGTACCAATTTATGGATTTTTCTATACAGTATTAGATGTTACTGCAGGATCTGACATAAAAATAGGATTTAGTGATGCTTTAGATGATACTGCAGCTACTGATGCTAATGCAAATAATGTTACATTAACTTTAGATGAAAAAGTATTATCAATGCTTTCAAATACATCAACAGATGGTACTTTAAAAACATTTACTGCAACTGGAAATAATGGAATTGATTATTTAGAAAATGATTTTGTTCCGTCATCAAAATATGATTTAGAATATACATTTGTAGTTCCTTATAACGTAGAAACATTAACTTTAGCTGGTCAAAAAACTGATCCTAATGCTACTACTGTAACTGGTTTGGGCGCTCAATCATTAAATGTTGGAAATAATGATTTAACTGTAACTATACTTGCTGAATCAACAGATATGACTATTTATAAGTTACATGTATATAGATTATCAAATAATACTTCATTAAAGACATTTACTACAACAAATAATGTAGATCTAGGAACTGTTGCTCAAATTAATAGTAATAGTGGAGCAACAAAAGATATTACATATAAAACAACAACAACTGATATAACAGTAGAAACAACTCATGAAAATGCAACTGCAACATATGATGGAACTTGGAATTTTACTACTGATGATATAAATGATGTAACTACTACAAAGACTGTTTATGTTGAAGCAGAAGATTGTAGAAGTGAATATCAAAGTGTTCCAGGTAATGCTTATGCTAACTGTGGAAAGAAAACATATACATTTAATGTAACAAGAACTGCACCATCTAAAAATGTAAATCTTGCAACATTAACTGTTGATGGTAATAATATTCTTGAAGGAAATAAAACTGAATATGATTTAGATGATGTATTATATACAAAAACAAGTTTAACTATTGGAGCAACACTTGCAGATAATAAACAAACTATAGTTGCTGAAGATTTAGGAAATAAAGCAATTAGTGTTGGTGATAATGAATATCAAATTAGAGTTAGATCAGAAGATTGTGATTATGATCCAGCTAATGTATGTACTACTAAGACATATACAATAAGAGTACATCAAAAATCACATGAAAGTTTATTACAAACAATGAGTGTAACATCAAATCCTCAAGGAAATTTATCACCTGCATTTAATCAAAATTTTGATGCTACTCAAGGTGAATATGAATATACCTATGATCCAAATGTAACTACAGTTTCAATATCAGCTACTGCTAAAGATACTGGAAAAGCTTATGTTAGTATTATAGATATGTCTTCATCTGAAGCTATAGATACTTCTATTAAAACTATAAATAGTGCTTCTAAAGACTTTGGAATTACTACTACTAAAGCTGGAATTATTGTAACTGCTGAAGATGGTACTACTAGAGTATATAAAGTTAAATTAAAAAGACAAGAATCAAATAATAACTATTTAAGTGCATTATCTATTAATCCAGGTACAATTAATGAAACATTCCAACTAACTAAGGGAAATTATACAGCTACTGTTGAACCAAATGTTGAACAAGTTGAAGTAAGTGCAACTCTTGCTGATAATAATGCAGAATTAACTTCAATTACTGGTAATAAAAACTTTAGTTTTGATACAGTAAATACAATTTCTGTAACTGTAACTTCTGAATCTGGAAATGTTAATACTTATACAATAAATGTAACTAGAAAGAAATATGATATTGCAACATTATCTGATCTTAAAGTAGGAATAGGTTCTGCTACACCAACTACTGTATCAGGATTTAATGAAAATACATTTGAATATACAGTTTCTACTGAAAGTAATCCAATTCCATATACTACTGATAAATTAACAACTGCATATACAAAAGGAAATGATTATGAAACTGTTACTGGTGATATTGGAGAATACAATCTTCAACCAGGTAATAATGAAATAAAAATAACTGTAACATCTCATGATGGAAAAGTAGTTAAAACATATACAATTAATGCATATAGACAAAAAAATACTGATAATGAAACTAAAGGTGTAACTGTTGCTGGAGTAAATGCTACTGTAACAGAAGATCCTCAAGTTTATGAAGTAACTTTACCAAATTCAGTAAGTAGTATTAAGAAAAGTGATGTAGTAATAAGCTACTCACCAGATGCTACATTGTCTCAACCAAGTGCTGAAATGAGTTTATCTACTCAAACTACAAATGTTTATAATTACTCAATTACAGCTGCTAATGGTGATGTTCAAAATTATACAATTAATATAACAAGAGAAAAATCAAGAAATGCTAATATTACAAGAGTTAATCTATTTGTAGGTGATGAAGCAACATCTACTAGATATTGTGTAATGGCTGATAATGAAAATTCTTGTAAAATAGAAGTTCCAGTTGGAACAACTAAATATCATTTTGAAACTGTTCATGATGCAACTGCAAGCGTTGATCCAGTTGATTCAACTGAATATACAATGACTACAGCAGTATCTGATTCATCTCAAGTAAGAAATATTGAAGTTACTGCTGAAGCTGGTAATAAGAAAAATTATGCAATTACTGTAGAAAGAGCTAAGAGTACAAATGCAAATCTTTCATCAATTACAGTAACAGATATAACTGATCCTCTAAATCCAGAAGTAATTGATTTACCTCCAACATGTACTGTTTCTGGAGTATTATCACAAACATGTAATTTATCTGTAGAACCTGGTGTTAAAGTTATTAAAATAGAAGCTGAAACTGAAGATGAAAAAGCAAATATTATTTCAGGATTACAATCAGCTCTTAACTTACCTTTTAATACAGTAAGAAATGAAATTAAAGTAGAAGCTGAAAATACAACTGTTGATAAAACATATACATTAAATATTACTAGAATAATGGGATATGATACAACATTATCTGATCTTCAAGTAGAAAGTACTACAATACCCTCATTTGATGCAGATGATACTGAATATACATATGCAAATCAAACATATGCAACTACAGAACTAAATATTAGAGCAATTACAACTGATAACTTAGCTAAAGTAACAAAAGTTGTAGGAATTGATAAAGATGGAAACGAAAGAAATGCTACAATTACAGCTTCAAATGATGTAAGTGCAACAGTTTCTCTTGCAACTGAATTAAATACTATTAAAGTAACTGTAACTGCTCATAATGGAGTAGATACTGATGATTATATAATTAATGTTAATAGAACTAAAAATGATGATACTGGAATTAAAGGAATCACAGTAAACGGAGTAACTGCTATTAAAGATGAAAATGACGATACTAAATATACTGTAACAGTTGCAAATGATGTAACTGAAGCTAATTCATCTAACGTAGTAGTTGAAGTAAATGATGGTGCTACATCATATGATGCTAAGGCAACATATACTGTACCAACACTTGCTCTTGATACATTAGATACAAATGGTGATCCTGTTGAAAATACATTAATTATTCCTGTAACTGCAGAAGATGGATCTATTCAAAATTACAATGTAATTATTACAAGAACTCCATCAAATGTAGTAACATTAAATAGAGTTAACCTATATGTAGGCGAAGAAGCTACAACTTCAAGATATTGCGTATTTACTGGTACTGAACTAACATGCTCAATTCCAGTAGATGTAGATACAACTGGATTTAGATTAGAAGGAATCTTAGAAGATCCTAAATCAAGTGTAGAATTTACATCAGGAACAGAAACTAATCCATTTGATATGCCATCTTCAGAAAGTACAAAAGTTGTTACTGCAACTGTAACTGCTGAAAATGGAGTAAATAAAAGAGATTATACAGTAACTGTTGAAAGAGCTAAATCTTCAAATAGTTACTTAAAAGAATTAACTACAAATGCTGCAAGTGATACTATGGTTAGAGTAAATGATTTTACAGCAAATAAAACAGTTTATAATGTAACAGTTCCAGGAACTCAAGATAAATTAACTGTTCATGCTGAAACAGAAGATGATAAATCAAAAATGACTAGTGAATATACAATTACTAACACAAATGAAATTGACTTTACTGCAAATTTAGATGAACCTGGAAAAAATACTACTGTAGAATTTGAAGTAACTGCAGAAAATGGAAATTCAATTACTTATACATTAAATGTTACTAGAGAAAAGAATATTGAACCAAGATTAGCTTCAATAGCAATTAATGCTATTGAAATTGAAGGATTTGATCCAGATACAACTGAATATACTATTACTGAACCATATGGATATCTATATAATAATATTAGTGTAACTGCTACAAATGTTGATGCAACATATGGTACAAGAACTGGTACTGGAACAGTTGCTCTACAAACAATTTATTATGATAATCATACATCTGATAATGAATATGTAAATGATGTAGTAGTTAGAGGTTATGCTCAAAACACTGAAATATATCAAGATTATGTAGTTCATGTAAAAAGAGCTGCTAATAACTCAACTGCCGTAGCTAAAGTAGAAATGCTATATAATGGTACAAAACATACTGCAACATATAATAATGGAGCATATAACATAACTGTACCAAACTCAGTAAAAATAGCTGATGATACAAATGTATTTGTAACTGTTGCTGATCCTCAAATACCAGCTACAGACAATTATGCAACTGTATCTCAAGGATCTACAGATTTAGTTACAAATGTTGCAAACACTCATAAATTCACTGTAACTGCAGAAGATGGAACACAAAAAGAATATCGTCTTGTTATTACAAGGGAAAAATCAAATGTTTCATCATTAAATAATATTTATATTCAAGATGCAGAAGGTAATGATATTGGATCTTGGTCTCCAAGTTTTACATCAGGAACTAGAAATTATACAATTACATTAGCTGATGGTGATACAGATTTTTATGTAATACCTGTTAAGGGTGAAGATAATGAAACAATTTCTGGTATCCCTGCCGATGGTAAATATACATTAGAAGATTCTTCAATAGTAATTAATGTTACTGTTACATCTGAAGATGAAACTTCTGTAACACCTTATAAATTAACTGTTAAGAGAACTGCTAACAATAATAATAATTTAGGATCTATTACAGTAAGTGATATAGATGGAAATTATTATACAGTTACTCAATCAGAAAGTGATGCAACTCATTATTCTGTAACTTTACCTGGAAATTACGATACAGCTATTGTAGATGTAACTCCAGAAAATAACTTATCAAATGTTGAATATGTTGGTAAAAATACTGGAACAGTTAATCATTATACAGTACCAGTTGGAACTGTAACTAAACAAATAAAAATTACTAGTGAATCTGGTGCATCTCAAAGTTATTATTTAGAAATAACTAGAGAAAGAAAAACTGATAATTATTTAACTGAATTAAAAGTTGATGATGGTGATAACTTAATTGATGAAAATAATAAAGAAGAAAATGAATTCAATTTAGGTTATGTAGATTATAATAAATCAGGAGTAAGAATAACTTATGTTAAGAGTGATACTGATGCTATAGTAACTGGAGATGGGTATAGATCATTATCAGTTGGTGAAAATAAATTAGAAGTTAAAGTAAAAGCACAAGATGAGACTGAAAGAATTTATACAATTGTTATTAATAGAAAAGCAAATACTGAAGCAAGACTTACATATTTAGCAGTAAATGGTGGAACTGCATTAACTCCAACATTTAATGGATCTGATGAAAATAATAATCAACCACTTTATGTTACTACTGTAAGTAATGCTAAAACAAAAATTACAAAATCTGATGTTACAGCAATAGCAAGTGATTCTAATGCTACTATTGATAAAATGGAAGAATTAGAATTAAGTACAACAAATCCTGATTCAAATATTTATACTGTAACAGTAACTGCACAAGATGGTACAACAACTAAAACATATAATATTAAAGTTATAAGAAGACAATCAGGAGATGCAACATTAAAAGAAGTTAGATTATTTGATACTGCAACATTAATTCCTGCTCTTGATCAAACAACTACAAATTATACTATTTCAGTACCATATGGAAACAATACATTTAGAATGGAAGTAATACCAAATTCTGAAGATGCTGTTGTATCTGGTATTGATGGTGAAACTGAATTTACATTAGCTGATTCACCAATTAGAATTGTAGTACAAGCAGAAGATGGTACAATGAAAGTATATACATTTACTATCATTGAAGCATTATCAAATGATGCAACATTAGGTGATTTATATGTAATGGGTCATACAATGACACCAACATTTAACTCAACTACATTAAAATATGAATTAGATGATATTCCTCTAGGAACTATGGGATTAAATGTTCAAGCAACTCCATCTAATGCAAATGCAAGCATTAAATATAAATTAGGAAATGTTGAACAAGCAAATAATATTGTTAACTTGGCTGATTCTCAAGTATTAGGTAAATATACAATTACTGTAGAAGTTACTGCTGCTGATGGTGTAGCTAAGAAACCATACTCAATTGAATTTAATATGGTTGCTGCTAATAATAATTATTTAGCTAAAATAATACCAAGTACTGGAACATTATCTCCAACATTCTCTAAGGGTGTTGCAGAATATAATGTTAATGTATCAAATGAAACAACATCTGTAGACTTAACTGTTAAAGCTGATGATGATTATGCATCTGTATCTATAGATGATTCAAATTATTTCTTCACTGATACTGAAGATAAAGTATTTACTTTTGATGAATTAGAAGTAGGAAATAACTGGAAAACAATTTATGTTAAAGCAGGAAATAATGATGTTAAATCTTATAGAGTTAATATTATTAGACAATCTGCATTACCAAGTTCTGAAAATCATTTAGCTGGATTAAGTGTAATAAATGGTGATAAAACATATGATTTAACTCCAGAATTTGATATAGATACATTAAATTATGAAATCGAAGAAGAAATTCCATTTGATTTAGAACAAGTTACTATTAATGTTACTAAAAATCATAATTTAGAAACAATTAGATATTACGTTGATTTAGTTGAACAATCAGGTAATGTTGTAACTTTACCTAAATCAAACGGTAAAAAACAAATAATCGTACAAGTTTCAGCTGAAGATGGAACTCCAATTAACTATACAATTGATTATACTAAGAATGCATCAAGCAATGCTTATCTATCAAATATAGCTGATAGTACTCATAAGATTGAATTTGATAGAGAAACATTTACTTATTCATATTCAGTTGATTACGATGTAGATTCAATAACATATCAATTCACTGCAGAAGATGCTAAAACAAATATCGCTGTAGGTGGAAATAATAGTAAATCAAGTTTACTATATACTAAATCTGGATTAGTAATAGGAAGAAATGAAATAACAGTTGTTGCTACTGCAGAAGATGGAACTGTATTAACATATTCAGTGATAGTTAATAGATTACCTGAAGATCCAGAAGATGAATTAATCACATCTGAAGCATATGGACATACAATTGCTGATGGTATGATTAAAACTGCAAGATTAAATGATACTGTATTAGACTTGAAAAATCAATTAGACAATGATAACATTAAACTAGAAGTATGGACAGTAGATAATGATGATCAATTAGTTAATCAACTAAGTGATACAGATACAATTGCAACTGGACAAGTTGTAGTACTTAAAGTAAACGGTAGAGAAACTGATAGAGATTATATTGTTGTTAAAGGTGACACTGATGGAAATGGTCAAATTACACCATTTGATGCTGTTAAAGTAATTAATCATTACTTAGAAAAATCAATATTAAAGAATCCATATTTAGAAGCAGCAGATGCAGATAATAATCAAACTATTACACCATTTGATGCTGTTAAAATAATTAATCATTATCTAGAAAAAGCTTCATTATTTAATTAAAAAGGAGTAAAGAATTATGAAAAAAAGTTTAAAATATTTATTAATAGCTATGTTAATGTTATTTCCAACTGTAGTATTTGCAGCTGGAAGTGCAAAATGTGATATTTCTGGTAGTAGTAGTTCTACGACTACATCAACGAGTGCTACTTTAGGAAGTAATGTTACTATTTATGTTAGAGTCAATAGTTTAAATGGAAATAGTATTGTATCTGCGGGTGGTGACATAAATTATGACACTAGCTATTTAGAATATGTAAGTGCTCAAAATTTAACAGATTGGTCTAATAATTCTAGAAAAGTAAGGGATGGATTATATCGTAATAATGTTATGGATAATTCAATGGAAAATCCTATTACATCTGATAAAGCTACGTATTCCGTTACTTTTAAAACGTTAAAAGAAGGTAGTACAACAGTAACATTTAGTGGTGTTGAAATTGCAAATAGTAGTGAAATATTAAATAGTAGTAGTTCCAATAAGACTGTAACTATTAATATAAGTAATGGTTCTTCAACTGATCAAAAATCAAATAATGCTAATTTATCTGGTATAACTGTTTCAAAAGGAACATTATCACCTGCATTTAATAAAGATACTACTGGTTATACAGTTAATGTTGAAAATAGTGTAAATTCAATTAGTATTGGAGCAACAAAAGAAGATACTAAAGCTAATATGACTGGTGATACTGGAACAAAGAGCTTATCAGAAGGAAATAATATTTTTTCTATAAAAGTAACTGCAGAAGATGGAACAACTAGCAAAACATATACAATTAAAGTTGTTAGAGCAACATCTGGTGGAGAACCAAGTGGTGGAGATGAAGGTGGAGACCCTACTCCTGGAGAAGGTGAAGGAGAACCTGAAGGTCCATCAATAGATGATCCAAGATCTTCAGATAATAAATTAAAAAATTTAAGTGTTTCAGGATATACTTTAAATCCTGGATTTAGTCCAAATCAAGATAGTTATTCTATTGAAGTAAATAATGATGTTAATAAAATAGATGTTACTGCTTTACCAAATCATGAGAAAGCAACTGCATCTATTGAAGGTAATACAGATTTAAAAGTTGGAATTAATAATGTTACTGTTAAGGTAACTGCAGAAGATGGTTCACAAAAAATATATACTATTAAAGTAGTTAAAAAAGGAGAAAATAATACAACTCCTACTGATATTACAAGTAAATCATCAGAAAATAGATTAAAATCATTATTCATTGCAAATGGTACATTAAGTACTAAATTTGATCCAAATATTAATAACTATTCAATAGTTGTTGCAAATGAAATTAATTCATTAGATTTAAGTGCTATTGCTATGGATTCAAAAGCAACTGTAAGAGTTTATAATAATGAAGGATTTACTGAGGGAGAAACAAAAGTTGTTAGTATTGTTGTAACAGCTGAAAATGGTTCTCAAAGAACATATACTATTAATGTTAAAAAATCTGATAAAACTTCAAATAATAAATTAGTTGGTATTTCAATTGGTGGAACATCACTTGAACCTGGATTTAATAAAGATATAACAAATTATACTGCTAAAGTAGGATCTGGTGTTAAATCTATTAATGTTAGTGCAACTCCAGAAAATGAAAATGCTAAAGTGGAATATAGTGTAAATGGTGGTGCGTTTAGTTCTAATGGTAATTTAAATTTAGAAGATGGAAATAATGTTGTTTTAGTAAAAGTTACTGATGAAAATGGATTTGTTCAATTTTATACAGTAAATGTTGAAAAGAAACCATCTACATTTAGTATCTTTGGATTAAAAATACCAAGATGGCTAGGATATTTACTATTAGGATTGTTATTATTATTTATTGGATGGTTAATATTCTTAGTACTTAGAAGAAGAAAACAAAAAGATGTTGAAAGAACTCAAGCAGTTCCTAATATTGAATTTAAACCTGAATTTAATTTTGGATCTAAAAATCAAGATAATGATAAAGTTGAAGATGGTGGAATTTTAAATCAAAATTCTGCTGGTGCATCTGCTTCATCTGAAGATAATGATGGAAATAATAATTATGATGCTTTTAAAGATGATGAAAAAGAAGTGCCATATGATCCATATGATGAAGTTGTTACAAAAGATGAAATTATTGATGCAATTCAAGAAAATGATCCAGAAAAATTAAAAATATTATATAAACAAGAAATGTTAAATCGAGAGAAAGAAAAAATTAAAAATAAAGAAAATGAAGAAATAAGACATTCAAAAAAGGATGATGAATAATATGAATTTGAAAAGAAAAGTAATATTCTTATTTCTTCTTCTTTTTATGTTTGTTTCTAAAGTAAGTGCTGCATCATATTCATTATCGAATGCAGTAATTAATGTAAATGGAAGTTCTACCGTTAATTTATCGGTATCAGGTATTGTTCAATCTGTTGGAGGAACAATAGTTTCTAGTGATACTAGTTGTGTTAAAATAACAGCAATATCTGGTTTGAGTTTTGGTATTGGTGGTGGAGAAACTGCTAAAACAAAGGTTAATTCTGATATAGGAAAATTTTCTTTTATGTTGGATGATCCGGTAAATTTAAATGCACCTATAGTTAAAGTTTCTATTACTGGTTTAAGAGAATGTTCAACTTCATTAGAAATAGTTGGTGGATTAATTTCGGATGGTAATCCGGAACAAAAAGCTGCTGCTAAAAGTACTATTACAGTTAATGCAAAGGAAGTAGCTCAGACTTCTTCTGAATCTACCAATCAAATAGCTCAAGCTCCAACTACTGATAATAATTCAAGTAGTAATAGTAATTCATCTAATAGTTCTAATATTACTAATCCTCAAACAAATAATTCAAGTAAAAGTGATAATAATAATTTATCTTCATTATCTGTTTCAGGATTCAATTTAGATAAAGTGTTTAATGCTAATACTCTGAATTATTCTATATCTGTTGGAAAGGATGTTAATTCTATTTCAATTAATGCTAAGGCTGCTGATTCTCATGCAAAAGTATCTGTAAGTGGTGCTAAATCACTTAGAGGAGGTACAAATAACGTTAAAGTTTTAGTAACAGCAGAAAATGGAAGTAGAAAAACTTACACTATAGTTGTTAATAAAGAAAAAGATCCAAATGCACCAGATGTGGAAGAAAATGTTGAAAATAATGAAGAAGAAGAGGAAGTAATTGAAGAAGTTGTAGATGATAATTATTTAAAAAATATAAAACCAAGTGTAGGTATATTATCACCTAAATTTGATCAAAATACATTAAATTATGTTATTTATCTTCCATATGAAGAGAGTAAAATAACATTTGAAACTGAATTATTAAATAGTGATAATTCTACTATTAATGTAGATGGACCAGAAAATTTAGAAATTGGTAATAATGTATATGAATTTACATTATCATCTAAAGATGGAAATACAAGAAAATATACTGTATTAGTAAAAAGAGCAAATATATTTGGTGATTTTAATAATACTTTATTAAAAAGTATCAGTTTAAATAATGGTAGTTTATATTTTTTAAATGGAAATGAAGTAAAAGATTTTGATAAAAATGTGACTACGTATTATTATAAAAAAGGTGATAATTTTAGTTATAATTTTGTAGCCGAAGATGAAAATGCAATTGTTACTTCATATGAAAATGATGGAGTAATTAGCATTATAGTTGAATCACCTAATGGAGATTTTAAAGTATATACTTTAATACCATATAAATCTAATATGGTTAAATATGTAATAATATTATCAGGTGGATTTATAGTAGGATATTTTACTAGATTAATTTATAGAAAATTATGGAAAAAGAGTAAAAAGAAAAAAATACTTAAGAATCAATTGAAACAAAACTTATAAGAATAAACTTATAAGTTTTTTAATATTTAATAAAAAAAATCGTATCAAATTTGACATAATTAATAATGTGTGCTATAATTGATACAGTTTATATGTAAGAAGGCTAATGGGGATTTATTCACATAAGCATTTTACTTATAAATTTTCATATAATAAAAGGGGGTTATTATTATGAAAAAAAGTGTTTTAAATAAAATATTACTTGCTGGAGTTACATTAATGGCTCCAATGATGGTTAATGCAAAAAGTGCCAATATTTCAATTGTTGGTAATGATAATGTTTATCAAGATGAATATATTACTTTAAGTGTAGAAGTTAATAATATAGTTGATGAAAATAATATTTCTGCTGTAGGTGGAGATGTTGTATATGATAATGATTATTTAACTTTAATTTCTACTAAGGGAGTAACAGCTCCTTACAAATTTGATGGTAACAAAATTAAGGAAAATACTTACCGTATTGCAGGTCTTGACTTTACTTTAGCAAATGGTATTAAAGATACTACTAAAGTATATGAATTAACATTTAAAGCAAATAAAGTAGGTAATACTACTATTGAGTTTAAAAATCCAGAAATTGTTGCTAGTGATGTTAGATTAGTTGATTCTACTACTTCTAGTAAAACTATAAATGTATTACAAAAAGAAATAGCTTTAGAAAAAAATGAGGTTGTTACGCCTGTAATTACACCTGTTGTTATACCAGTTGTTAATAATCAAGTTAATACTACTAGATCGACAAAAAAATTAGATATCAAAGATTTTATTAAAGATAACAATTTATTAAATAATAAAATTAATCCATTTAATATTAATAAAATATTAAAAAATATTGATTTTAATAAAGTTAGTAAATATTTTAATTCTTTAAATAGATAATTGATATAAATTGAATAAAAACACCAAATATGATAATATATATTTGGTGATTTTTTTATGACTAATAAAGATTTAGCTAATTTAATATTTCCTGATATTGATAAGGATATTAAATATTATGAAGAAAAATATAAACCTAGAGATTTATTAGAAGGAGCGCGTGTTACAAGATTTGCTCCATCTCCAACTGGATATATGCATTTAGGTGGTTTTTATCAAGCTATAATTGATTATGTAATGGCTAAAAATTCTAATGGTTTATTTTATTTAAGAATTGAAGATACTGATACAAAAAGAGAAGTAACTGATGCTGTTGATTTAATTGTTGAATCTTTAAAACATTATGATATTATTCCAGATGAATATGAATATAATGGAAAAATTAATGGAGAATATGGACCATATTTTCAAAGTGAAAGAAAAGAAATATATCATACATTTATAAAATATTTAATTGAAATAGGTAGAGCATATCCTTGTTTTTGTACTAAAGAAGATTTAGAAGAATTAAGAACTCATCAAGAGGAAAGAAAGTTTAGAACGGGATATTATGGTAGATATGCTAAATGTAGAATATTACCAATTGAAAAACAAATGGAATTAATTAAAGAAGGAAAAGAATATGTTATTAGATTTAAATCAGAGGGTAATTTTGATTTAAAGTTTAAAACAGATGATTTAGTTAAAGGAACACTTGAACTTTCACAAAATGATGAAGATTTTGTTATTATGAAATCAAGTGATAAGCTTCCTACATATCATTTTGCTCATGTAGTAGATGATTATTTAATGCATACTACTCATGTAGTAAGAGGAGAAGAGTGGATTTCATCTTTACCTAAACATTTAGAATTATTTAAAGCTTTTGGATTTAAAGCACCAAAATATGTTCATACTCCTCTTTTAGTTAAAAAAGATGGAAATTCAATAAGAAAAATAAGTAAAAGAAAAGATCCTGAAGCATCAATGGCTTATTATAAGGAATATGGATATCCTAAAATGGCAGTTATTGAAGCATTAATGACAATAATTAATTCTAATTATGAAGAATGGCACAGCGCAAATCCGGATAAAAAATTTGATGAATTTCAATATAATCCTAAAAAAATGAGTTCTTCAGGTGCATTTTTTGATTTAGATAAATTAGATAATATTTCTAGAAATATTATTAGTAAAATGACTAAAGACGAAATATATGATAATTTACTTAATTGGTGCAAAGAATATGATGAAGATTTTAATCATATTTTAGAAAATGATATTAATTATTCTAAGGAAGTATTAAATATTGAAAGAGAAAAGAAAAAACCACGTAAGGATTTTGCTCACTATAGTGATATAAAAAATCAAATATGGTATATGTTTGATGAATTGTACGATAGTCATGATAAAAATTATGAATGGCAAAATATTAATGATATGAATGAAATTAAAGATATAGTTTCAACTTATTTTAATTCATATTATAATGAAAATGATGATCAAGAAACATGGTTTGAAAAGATGAAAAAACTTGCTGATTTAAAAGGTTATGCGTCTAATATGAAAGATTATAAAGAAAATCCAAGTGATTATAAGGGAAATATAACAGATATTGCAACAGTACTTCGTGTTGCTATTACAACTTATGCACAATCTCCTGATCTTTATGAAATATTACATGTTTTAGGATTAGAAAGAATAAATAAAAGAATAAATAATTTAATAGAAGGTGAATAAAATGGAAAAGAAAGATATACTTATAGGTGGAGCATGGCCATATGCAAATTATTATTTACATGTTGGACATTTAGCTGCCTTACTTCCAGGTGATATTTTAGCAAAATATTATCGAGGATGTGGAGCAAATGTATTTTATGTATCTGGATCAGATTGTCATGGGACACCAATTACAGAACGTGCAAAAAAAGAGGGTAATACTCCAGAATCTATAGCAACACATTATCATGAAGAATTTGTTAAAACATTTAATAATTTAGGTTTTGAATATGATTTATATTCAGCTACTATGAGTGATTATCATAAAAAATTTGTTCAAGAAAAATTTTTAAAATTAATAGATAATGGTTACTTATTTGAAAAAGAAGTTCCACAAGATTATTGTCAAAATTGTAATAAATTTTTATCAGATAGAGAAATAGTTGGAACATGTCCAGTTTGTGGTGGAAAAAGTAGTGGTGAACAATGTGATAATTGTTTAACTTCCCTTAATAGTGATGAAGTATTAGATAAACATTGTAAAGAATGTGGATCTAGTATAGTAATGAAAAATAATAAACATTTGTATTTTAAATTAACTGCATTTAATAAAGAATTACAACAACTAATTGATGATAATAAAGATAGATGGAGAAAAAATGCTGTTGGAGAAGCTCAAAAATACTTAGATATGGGACTTGTAGATAGAGCTGCTACTAGACAACTTGAGTGGGGAGTAGAAGTACCTGTAGAAGGTTATGAAGATAAAAGAGTATATGTATGGTTTGAGGCTGTACTTGGATACTTATCAGATACAAAAAAGTTATGTGAAGAAAGAGGAATGGACTTTTATGAAATATTATCAAATGATAATAAGAATTTAAGAACATATTATGTTCATGGTAAAGATAATATTCCTTTTCATACTACAATATTTCCAGCATTAATGTTAGGATTTAAAGAAAATTTACGTTTACCAGATTATATTGTTTCTAGTGCTTATGTTAATTTAGATAATGAAAAAATAAGTAAAAGTAAAGGTAATTTAATCACTTGTAATGAATTATTAGAAAATTTTAAAAGAGATACTTTAAGGTATTATTTTACTGCATTTGGACCAGAAACAAAAGATACTAATTGTTCAATAGATGATATAATTCAAGTACATAATAAATTCTTAGTTGGAGTTTTAGGTAATTTTGTTAATAGAAATTTATCATTTATTAATAAAAAATTTGATGGAGTAATTAATGTTGGTAATATTGATGAAGAAGTAAAAAAATATACTAAAGAAACATATGATTTAGTTGGAGATTTAATTGAAAAAGCAGAATTTAAAAATGCGTTAAATAAGATTATTGAATATGTAAGCTTTGGTAATAAATATTATGATGAAAATGAACCTTGGGTAAAAATAAAAGAAGACATTAATAAATTTAATGATATTTCATATACTTGTACTTATATGATAGCTAATATTGCTAATTTAGTTGAACCATTTATGCCTGATACATCTAAAAATATTAAAGAAATGTTATCACTTAATGATTATAAATGGGAAGAAGAAGTAATTCATGGTGATATTAAAATAAATGATTTAAAATTATTATTTGAAAGAATCGATGAGTAATCGATTTTTTTATTGTATATAAAATATATTTATATTATAATTTAGTTATGAATTTCTTAAATTTAAAGGGTGATTTATATGAAAAAAATATTAACAGGAATTAAACCAACAGGTGATTTTACACTTGGAAATTATATTGGAGCAATAAAGCAAATGGTTAAGATGCAAGATGAATATGATTCATATATTTTTGTAGCAGATTTACATGCATTAACTATAGCTCAAGATCCAAAAAGTTTGCATGATAGAATTAAAAAATTTATTGCTATGTATATAGCCTGTGGTATTGATCCTAATAAAAATACAATATATATTCAATCAGAAAATGAATATTTACCAGCTATGTCTTATTTACTTGAATGTAATACGGCGTATGGTGAAGCTTCACGTATGATTCAATTTAAAGAAAAATCAAAACAAAATGCTAATTTTTCAGTAGGACTTTTAACTTATCCAATACTTATGGCTGCAGATATAATATATTTAGATGCTGATTTAGTACCTGTTGGAATAGATCAAAAACAACATGTGGAATTAGCACGTGATATTGCTGATAGATTTAATAAAAAATATGGTGAAACTTTTAAATTACCGGAACCTCTTATTAGTGAAGTAGGAGTAAAAATAAAAGATTTAAAGGATCCTACAAAGAAAATGTCTAAATCTGATGATAGTCCACAAGGTGTAATATCAATGTTTGATGATAAAGATACTATTATTAAAAAGATAAAAGGTGCAACAACTGATAGTGACAATGAAATTAGATTTGATGAAGAAAATAAACCAGGTATCTCTAATTTATTAAATATTACAGCATCCCTAACTGATAAGAGCGTTGATGATATAATTTTAGAATGCAATGGTATGGGATATGGTGATTTTAAAATGTATGTTGCTGATATTGTTGCAAATAAAATATCATCTATTCAAGAAAAGTATAATGAAATAGTAAATAGTAATCAATTAGAAGATATATTAAATAAAGGAAAAGAAAAATCTAGAGAATTAGCTAAAGCTAAATTTGAATTAATGAAAGAAAGATTAGGTGTAGGAAGATAATTCCTACACTTTTTTGCTTGAATTTGAATATTTGTTATGCTAAAATAATGTTCATTAAACAAATGGGGGTTTATTTATGAGAGAAAAACATGAATTAGAACATGGTGTTATTTGTGAATGTTGTTTAAAACACGCTTATAAGGGTAATTATACTAGAATTGCATATTTAAGAAGTGATGTTCTTGATAGTACTGGTGTAGCTAAAACAATTGGTAGAATGAATTTATGTAATAATTGTTTTGAAGAATATACAAAAATTGTAGAGTGTTTCATAGGAAGAAATATAGAAGAAACACAAGTAAAAAAAGTTAGAAAGAAAAGATAATTTTATAGTGGATTTATTCACTTTTTTTATTTTTAAAAGGATGATTAAAGATTTATCTATAATGTATATAATAAAGGGATTAAAATAACATGATGAATAAATGAAATAATTAAAAGAATTATTGAATATTATAAAAATTATGATATAATTAAGACAATTAGATGAGGAAGAATAATAGTAATTTTATAATTATTATTTAGAGAGCTAATGGTAGGTGTAAATTAGTTAATTATTATAAAATGAATTACACATTTGGAGTTTAATTCGGAGTAATCCGTTATAATTAATAAAGTGCATAAATAATAATTTATGAAATAAGGTGGTACCACGGATAAATTTCGTCCTTTGATGATATTTATTCGTGTTTTTATTTTAAGGAGGAAAATTATGAATTGTTTTGAAGATTTAAAGTATAGGGGATTAATTAAAGATATATCTAATCCTGATTTAGAAAAAAAATTAAATGAAGAAAGTTTAACATTTTATATTGGAACAGATCCAACAGCTGATTCTATGCATATAGGACATTTTTCATCATTTTTAATAGCTACAAGACTTGCAAAATACGGACATAAACCAATTTTACTTATTGGGGGAGCTACAGGATTAATAGGTGATCCTAAACCTAGTAAAGAACGTCCTATGATAACTAAAGAGAGTGTTGAAAAAAATGTTGAAGGTTTAACAAAACAAGCTAAAGATATATTTGGTTTTGAAGTAGTTAATAATTATGATTGGACTAAGGATATATCAATAATTGATTTCTTAAGAGATTATGGTAAATATATTAATGTTAATTATATGCTTGATAAAGATATTATAGCTAGACGTTTAGAAACAGGTATTACTTTTGCAGAATTTACTTATGGATTATTACAAGGTATGGATTTTGTTCATTTATATGAAGATAAAAATGTAACACTACAAGTAGCAGGATCAGATCAATGGGGTAATATTACAACTGGAATAGAACTTGCTAGAAAAATGAAAGATGTTGAACTATATGGTATGACTATGCCACTTGTACTAGATGCTAATGGTGTTAAATTTGGTAAAACTGAAGGAAATGCTTTATGGTTAGATAAAAATAAAACATCATCATATGAATTATATCAATATTTAATTAACAGTGATGATAACTCAGTAATTGATTATTTAAAGAAATTAACATTCTTATCTAAAGAAGAAATCGAAGATATTGAATCAAAACATAAAGAACAACCAGAACTTAGATATGCTCAAAAAATGTTAGCTAAAGAAGTTATTTCATTCTTACATGGTGAAGAAGATTATAATAAAGCATTAAAAATAAGTGAAGCTTTATTTAGTGGTAATGTTAAAGAATTATCATATGATGAAATAATAGATGGATTTAAAGATGTTCCTAATTTTGAAATAAATGAAGAATTAACATTACTTGATTTACTTGTTAATAATGGTGTTGCATCTTCTAGAAGAGAAGCTAGAGAATTTATATCAGCGGGATCAATTTTAATTAATGGTGATAAATTTATGGATGAAAATCAAGTAATAGGTAAAGATATTGCTATTGAAGATAAAGTATTAATTATAAGACGTGGTAAGAAAAAATATTATATGGGAATGTTTAAATAGCGATAAATCATTGACTAAATAAACTTGATTTACTATAATAAATAAAATTTTTTTAAGTGGTGAGTAAATTGAGTACACTTTTATTAAATGGGTCAAACGAATTATATGGTATTTTAAAAAAATATTATCATTATTTAATTAATAATCATATATATTCAGAAAAAAGCTTGGATTATATTTTTGAAATAATTGATTTATTTGAGATTGAAAAAAGGTATTTTGAATTATTTTCTTTTGATGAAAATTTAAAGAGTAATGGTGTTTTTTTACCAAATAAAAAAAGCATTATATTAAATATTAAGGACTTATTATTAGCAAAAAATATAGATGCTATAAATATTGATACATTTATAATAGAATATTTTATTCTTTTATTACATGAGATTAATCATTTAATGCAATATAAATATATGAATGAATTGAATGATAATATTTCAAATATAATGAGAGAAAGTGCTATTTTGAGAAGAAATGTTAGCAATATTAGAAACTATCACGATATGTTTCCTGATGAAATAGATTCACATATTAGATCATCTAATATAGTTAATAGTTTTATTAACAATTATTGTGAATTAATTAAAAACAGTAATATTTCGGAAAAAAGATTAATATATTTTATTTCGCTAGGAATCATTAATGATAAAGAAATAATTAATTCACAGTTTGATTATATCCATAAATTATTACTAGGTAATTCATATAATAAATCTTATAATGAATTACCAGAATTATTACATATATATTATGGTTTGGAAAAGAAAAATACAACTATGAATAAGATTATAAGTAGTTATCAAACACAAAAATTGTGTTTAGATATAAACGAAAGGAGGTTTTGATATGTTAGCATATATTGTTGGGGAAGGTCCAATGCAAGTTATTCAAAGTAATTATGATAATACTTATGATGTATATAATTTTCCTAATTCATTTAGTTATCTTCATTCACATATTCATTATTATAATAAATATCAAAAAGTTGTTTATAGATCGTTAAGTGATCCAACTAATGATTCTCATGGCTTTTATCCTCTTGATGATATTGCTGATGCAGCAATTCAAGTTAATAGTATTTATGATTTTCCTTTTACTTACGAATCTATAAGAAAATTATGGTTAAGTCTATTATCAAAAGAACAACTTGAAGAATTATATGATAATTTAAGTAATAACAAAGAAAGAATAAGGTTGACAAGAAAAAGATAATTTAATTATTATCTTTTTTTGATATAATAGAGTTAAGGATGGTGATCTATGGAAACTTATTTATTTATTGGTTCAGAAAGTATTATTAATTATTATTTTACAGATGATATTTTAAAAAAAGGGGATAAAGTCATAATTATAGATTATGTAGATGATAGTTATTATGAATATGATTCGAGTTTTTTATTTGATAAAAATAGAAAAATAAACAATACAAATTATGAATACTATAATATGAATATTGATGATAGGGACTTTAAAGAATTTTTACATAATAATAAAATTGATTATATTGTTTTTGGTTTATATGGATTTTTAAAAACATTTGATTTAAATGAATTTGTAAAAATATTAAACGAAGAATATGTTTATAATAAATTTAAATTAGTACTATTATCATCTATAAGTATTTATGATTCTATTGATAAAGATAATATCTTAGAAAGCGAATTAATTTTGGAGAATAAAAGTGATGAAGGAATTTTTTATCATTATCTAGAACAATTAATTTTAAATACAAATATTAGTAATATATTATTTAGAGTTGGTAATATGCTTGGATATTACACGTTTGATAGTTTAATGAATAAGAGAATTAAATCTGTTTATAATGAATCTTTATTAATGCCATTTCCAAAATTTGGATATGAACAAGTTATGATTAATAGTTATATTCACATAAGGGATATAAAAGAAGCTATTTTTAAAGCTATTGATTATTTAGATAATAATGGTAAAAATGAAATAATAAATTTAACAAATAGTAGTATTGATTTAAAAGATATAGATGATATTATAATTTATGAAACAAACTTAAGTGATTATTATAATAATAATGAAAATTTTAACAAGTTTAATAATAAATATTATGATAATTATAAAACAAGAAAGATAGATACAACTAAATTAAGTGAAATATTACATATTAATTATACTTCTTCAATAGTAGATGATATTAAAGATACAATAAATTGGTATAAAGAATCACATTTAGTTAATGAAAAATTAACAGATGAATTAAAAGAAGAATTTAATAATATGTCAAAAGATGAATTAAGAAAAAGCATACAAAAATATAGTCAAAACAAATTATCAAATATAGAGGTATTAAATTATTTAAATAAAATAAAATGATCAGAAATTATTTCTGATCTTTTTGTATGTTTTTAACTTTTTCTATTTTAATAGTATATCCAATAGGACCTAATATTTTAAGTAATGACTTTATACTAGGTGAATGCATACCAAGCTCAATTCTAGCTATTTTTTCCCTAGGAACATTACTATATTTAGAAAGTAATGTTTGAGTTAAGTTGTTTTCTCTTCTAAATTTAGCAAAGTCTTTAATAAACATTTGATTTAATTCTTCACTATCATAAGATGTTTCTATATAATTCTTATCATATTCCATAATACATCTCTCACTTCGTATGACATATTGTATCAAAAACGTAACAAAATGTAAAGCAAAAATTAATGATTTTTAAAAAAATAATGTTGCTGATTATTAATAATATATTATAATATTATTAAACAATATATTATTGTTTATATTAGTATAGTAAAAGGGAATGGTAGAAAATGAGTTATGGTTATTCTAAATCGAATTTAACAGAACTTGATAAATTACAAGCGCTGTTAGTAAACTATCAACTAGAATTTGAAAATTATCAAGATAATTATGGATTAAATAATGAAACTTTTAAAAATATTAATTCTAAATTTCATATTTTACAATTTGAAAGTGATAATATGAATGAATCTGAAAAAATTGATTTAGCAAATATTATTTTAAATGATTATAAAGATATGATTAATAATTTACCAGAAAGCCATAAAAAGAGATTTACTATTAATGAGGATAATACAATTAGTTATAATTGGGATATGTCATTTAATAAAAATATATAGGAGGTTTTGGTATGGCATGGGGATATGCAAGTTACGATGAAGAAGGTCATTTAATCTATACAAAATATAATGATAATAATACTGTTGATAAATATAGAGATAATGGCGATGGTGGACATTCACACGAAAGATGGAATAGTCAAAATGATTATAATTTAGGAAAGGATGCAGATTACTGTAGAACAGAAAGTAATAATTCAGATAATCCAAGCATAGGTAATATTGAAAGTAGTACTGGTTGCTATTTGACTACAGCATGTATTAAACATTATACAAAAGATTTTGACGATAATTGTTATTACTTAGATATATTAAGATGGTTTAGAGATAATTATGTTTCTGTTGAGGATGTAAATAAATATTATGAAATAGCGCCGACTGTTGTTAATACATTAAACAAATTAGATAATTGTAACGAATTATATGATAATATTTATAAAAATATAATCCAAGTATGTGTTCGATTAATAGAAATAGGTAAATACAAAGAAACGTATAAAATATATAAAAATAATATTTTAGATTTAGAAAAAAAATATGTAAAAAAGTAAAAAAATAGTTAAAAAAAATAAAATGTATCAAATATGATACATTTTATTTGACTTTTGAAAATAATAGTGTATAATTACAATCAACAAGGGGAGAGAATATATGAATAAAGAAGAATTAATTGAATACAAGAAGAAGTTATCTAGATTAAGTGAAAATGAAAAAAAAGAAAGAGATTTATATCTAAAGAAAATAGCTAGTAGTGAAATACAAGGACCACAAACTGGATATCCAAGTATTGATAAACCATCAATTAATTATTATAGAAGTGAACCTATTAAAGAAATAAATACGAGTCAAACCATGTATAATATGATTTTTGATCAAGATAATATGGATGCTGATGCTTTACAGTTTATGAATAATGTATGGACATTTAGAAAATTAAAAGAAGAAGCGGATAAGTGTGCATCTGCATTAGAAAAAATTGGAGTAAGACAAGGTGATGTTATTCTTTTAGGTGTTGCTAATTCTCTAGAAGTAATTAGTACAATTTTGGCAATTAATAAATTAGGTGCTGTTTCTAAATTCTTTGACTTAAGAGCAAGCGAACATGATATAAAAGAATATGCTAATATTAGTAACTGTAAATATATGATTTCTCATGATTTAATTATACCTAAAGTTGCAAATATTTTTGATGAAACAAAATTAAATAAGGTAATTGTTATTAATTCTTTAAATATGGCTGAGAAATTTAATGATATTAATCCTAATTTTATTGAATACTGTGATTTTATTAAAATAGGCGAAGTTAATGAAAAAAAATGTGTTGAATTTGATAGTAATAGACCATCTATAATGATTCAATCAAGTGGAACAACTGGTAAACCTAAAACTATTATTCATTCTGATTCATCAATTACTAATATGACAAAATCTTTTTCTTATATGGATACACCATTAGGAAATAATAAAACGGTTTTATCTGCGTTACCACCATGGATAGCATATGGGATAATAGACTCTATGATTACACCGCTAGCATTGGGATCAAAGGTTATTCTTTCACCAAATTTTGAACCAGATGCAATATATAATCAAATAGGAAATTTTACTATGGTTTTTGCTGCTCCTTTTCATTATAGATATATAAGTGAACACTATGGTGAGTTGTCTAGTGAGAGTAAAGAACAATTAAGTAATGTTGAATGTATGGTTACTGGTGGTGATAAAATTTCTATAGAAGAAAATAAAAAATTCGAAGAATTATTTGGTACATCATTAACTAATGGTTATGGAAATAATGAGGGGTTAGGTTGCTTAACATTAAATCCAAAAAATTATAATAAATATGGTACAGTTGGTATAGCAAAATTTGGTGAAGTATTAATAAGTTATGATAATGAATCAAAAAAAGAATTGAAATATGGAGAAATAGGCGAAATATGTTCGCTAACAAAAACTCCATTTATTGGATATGAAAATAATGAAGAAGAAACAAATAAATGTAAAAAAATACATGAAGATGATAGTAATATATGGTTGCATACAGGTGATTTAGGTTTTATTGATAGTGAAGGTTACGTTCATTTAGTAGGTAGAGCCAAAAGAGTAATAATAAGATTGGGATTTAAAATATCAGCATATACAATTGAAGATAATATTACTTCTAATGAATTTGTTAAGGAATGTGTAGCAGTATCAGTTAAAGATATATTTGAAGAACATGTTCCAATGGCTTATGTAACTATTAAAGATGAATATAAAAATATGAATAATATTATCCAAAAAATATTTGACACATGTAACAGAAGATTAAAGGAAAATGAAGTTCCAAAATATATTGAAATTGTTGATGAATTACCTTATACAAAAAATGGAAAATATGATTTTAAGAAACTTGAAGAATTAGGAAATTTATATGTTGAAAATTTAAATAATAAAAATAAAAAAATTCTAAAGAAATAGAATTTTTTTATTTTATTTTTTTTTATAAAATGATATAATTAATTCAATAATAGAGGTGTAGAAATGTTTTTAAAAGATATTAATAATACGATGATGTTTTCAATTATATCACTTGTTTATGTTGTTTTTTTTGGTATAGTTTTTTTAAAAAAAGAAAAAATTAAATCTGTAGAACTTGATATATTTAAAGGTATTATAGTCACAAATATTATTAGTTTGTTAACTGAATGTTCTATTGTAGTATGCATGATATCAAATAGTATTTTTTTGAATATTGTACTAAAATTTTTTAATTGTATTATATTTACATATATTCTTTTAATTGGAATTTATACTTTTACATTATTAAAAAAAGTTGAGAATATTAAAAGTAAAAAAAATATTAATTCTTTATTTTTAGTATTATATTTTATTATTTGTTTTGTTTTATTAATATTACCTGTTGAATTAAATAATGTTCCTTATATGCAATATTCTTATGGACCAAGTGTATCATTTTTGTTTGTAGTAATAGGTGTTTTGGTATCTACAATTTTTCTATCATTGTTATTTAATTTTAAGAAAATAAAAAAAATAAAGGCATTGCCAATTATAGTTTTAATACTATTGTTGGGAATAAGTATTATTATTCAATACTTTTATCCTAATATATTGCTTATAAATTCTATATTTAGTTTAGTTACGTTTATAATGTATCATACTATTGAAAATCCAGATGTTAAAATGGTTAAACAGCTTAATATAGCTAAAGAACAAGCTGAAAAAGCTAATAATGCTAAAAGCGAGTTTTTGTCAGCTATGTCACATGAAATTAGAACACCACTTAATGCTATTGTAGGTTTTTCTGAAAGTTTAAAAGAAGAGGAATTATCTCCTGAAGCTAAAGAAGAAGTAGATGATATAATTGAGGCTTCTAATGCACTTTTAGAAACAGTTAATGGAATACTTGATATTTCTAAGATTGAAGCTAATAAGATTGAAATTATTAATGGTAATTATGAATTTAAAAAGATGTTTAATGAATTAGTTGCTTTATCTAAAGCTAGACTTGGTGAATCTAAACCTATTGATTTTAGATATCATATGGCTGAAGATATTCCAGACATATTATATGGTGATTCTACTAGAATTAGACAAGTTGTATTAAATTTCTTAACTAATGCTATTAAATATACTAATGAAGGATATATTAATTTTGATGTTAGTTGTTTAAAAAAAGATGGAATTTGTAGATTAATATTTAAAGTAGAAGATACTGGAATAGGTATTAAACAAGAATCTATTAATAGATTATTTGATAAATTTGATAGATTAGATAATGAAAATTCTACAATAGAAGGAACTGGTTTAGGTCTTGCTATAACTAAAAGATTAGTTGATTTAATGCATGGTAAAATAGTTGTTCAATCTGTTTATGGAAAAGGGTCTCAATTTATGGTTGTAATTGATCAAAAGATTATTGAGGAACATAAAGCTGTAGTTAATGAAGAAGTAAAAGAAGAAGTTAAGGAAGTAAAAGATTATTCATCTAAAAAAGTATTAATTGTAGATGATAATACTCTTAATTTAAAAGTTGCTGCTCGTTTATTAAAACAATATAATTTACAAGTTGAAGAAGTTGATTCAGGGTTTAAATGTTTAGATTTAATTAATAATGGAAATACATATGATTTAATATTAATGGATGATATGATGCCAAAATTAAGTGGGGTAGAGACTTTAGTAAAATTAAAAGAAATAAATGGATTTAATATACCTGTTGTTATTTTAACAGCTAATGCTATTGCTGGTATGAAAGAAAAGTATTTATCAGAGGGATTTGATGATTATTTGGCTAAACCTATTGAAAGAGGAGAATTAGATAGAATTATAAATACTTTTTTAGGAAAATAATGAGGTAATGTATGGTAAAAAATTATAATGATAATATAGTAATGATACATGTAGCAAATTATGTTTTGGGTGAATTAAAATATGAAAATGGTTTTAATAAGGAAGAACAAGAAATAATTAATGATTATTTAAATTATTATAAAGCAGAAATTGCAGCAGTTAAGAATATACTACCACAACTTGATATGGATGATATGTCTTATAATGATAAAGTTAAGTGTATTATTAAAACTATTTATGAAATTAAAGGTAAAACGATTAATGATAATGGTAGTAGTAAAAGCATTTTATAATGCTTTTTTTATTTTAATTTGACATTAAATTTATTTTATGCTATACTTTTTCTCGTTGTGTTAAACAATAGAAAGGAATGTTTTTTATAATGTATATTATAAAATTAGGGGGTTGTACATTATGAGTATAGAAGAAGTTATAAAATATAATAGTAACAAAGAATTAAATGTTACTAAAAATATAGGAAGTTATGGTAATAATATAGCTGATAATAGTTATTACATAAATGATTGGGCAATTAATATGATGATGTTATTAAATGATTGTCATGATAACAATAAATTAAAATTTATTGAAGAACTATATTATAAAGAGAAAAATAACAAATCAAGAAAATTAATAAAATAGGCTTTTACAGCTTATTTTATTTTGTATCAAATTTGACATACTGACAATATTATGGTATAATTGTTCCAGTATAAATGAAGGGGGTTGAAGTTATTATGAAGTTTAATTCTAAAAGATTTTATGCTGAAATTAATGGTGAAGTTAAAGATTATAGTAAATATCAAAAAGCCGCTATTATGATAAGTTTAGTTAATGTATTAATAATAACATCTATTTTAGGTGATAAATTTTTTAATCATAAATTAGGTGTAAGTCCTATGTCAAAATTATTACAAGATGTTAAATTATCTAAAGATGAATTATCAATTGGTTCTAAGTTACAAATTGATGGATTAAAAAATGAGATAGATAATGCAGATATATATTATTATGATTATATTAAAATAAAAGATGAATATAAATTAAATATTAATGAATTAAATAATTTTAAAGAAAAAAATGGTTATAAAATAGATATTAGAGAGAAGTATTATTTACAAGATGATATGGGTCAAATATTATTTCCAAATAGAATATATATGAATAATAGATCATATTTACAAATACCAAATGATTATGAAATTAAATCATATAATGAGTATTATGCTGTTAAAGAGCAAAAATTAAATGATGTGTATGTAGTTAATTATAATAATAGTAATTATGAAGATTTATATATTATTGATAATAAGAGATATTATAATATAAATGATACTTTAAAAATATATGATAAAAATAATAATTGTGATGAAAAAAATTATGTTGTTTTAGATAAAGGAATTAAGAGGGTATTAAAAAAATAAGGTGATTTTATGAAAGGTAATTATTATATTATTGCTTTTAATAATAACTTGAGAATTATATCATTAAATAATGATATGTTAAGAGAAAGTGATGTCTCTAAATTAAGTAATTTAGCATATCTTGATTTATTGACATCTAATATTGAAGAAAGTAAATTTCGTAAATATTTATTAGATAATAAAATTATTGATAAAATATATACTCCGATATTTATTGTAAAAAAATATAAATATAATGGAAAATATAATATTAAATTTCATAATTTAATATTTAAAGACAATAATTCATATTTAATAAATAATTTAGCCTTAACTGATTTAAGAAATAGATATATTAGTTTAAGAGATTGTGGTTATTTATTAAAAAAATTTGGGATGGAGTATTGTAGGGATAATAAATTTAAAAATATAATTGATAATATTATAAATTCTCATGAAGTAGATGATTTATTAAATTATCAAGAAAATAAGGATAAAATGGATCAAAGATTTAGATATTCCTTATTAAGAGATATTGTAAGTTCAATGCAAATAAGTGATAAATATGATAGTGTTTATGATTATATAATGGATACTTATAAAAAGGTTGATTATGTTGATGATATAGTTACGGCAATTAATTCTTTTGAATATAATTTGCCTAATAATTATAAAAAATTTATAAGTAATAATATTGGTCAAAGAGTCTTAAAAGAGGAAGAATTAAAGATAACTCCTTGGGATAATAAAAAAGCTCAAAAACATTATCAAGAGGGAAGATTTGTAGATTGGGAAATTCAAACTTTAACTTTAGAGGATGAATACCGATATGGATTTATAGATTATTCTAAATATCTTAGATTAAATAAACGATTTAAAAGAAAATAAACAAGTATCAACTTGTTTTTTTTGTTTATTAATTATATAATTTTATTTAGGAGGTTTATTATGGAAGAAAAAATAGATAGAATATATAAATTAGTTATTGTTAGTGTTATATTACTGGCTATTATTTTATTAATTAATTTATTTGGTGGGGTTAAAGTAAAAAATGCTGATTCATCAAGTAATACTTCAAGTACAAATAATACTTCAAAGACATCAAATGAATATGATGTATCAAGTTTTAATAGTTTATCTTTAAGTGATTTATTAAAATTATTTGATAATAAAAAGGAAACAAATGTCGTATATTTAGGTAGAGCTACTTGTAGTGCTTGTGTATCATTTTTACCAACTTTACAATCTGCACAATCAAAGCATAATTACACAACACAATATTTGGATATAACAACTGTAGATTCAACTTCACAAGATTTTGAAAAGTTGATGACTAAGTTAAGTAAAGAAGTTACTTTATCAGTTAATGGTGAATCTAAAACTCAAAGCTTTGGTGATTTCTATGGATATACACCAATGGTATTTGTAATAAAAGATGGTAAATTTAGTGATGGATTTGTTGGTGCATATAGTGAAGCTAAATTTGAAGAATTCTTAAATAAGAACGGTATTAAATAATTAAAAGTCTCGTTATAAAACGGGACTTTTAAATTTCTCTTGCTTCATTAATTCCTTTATATGGATTTTTAGGATCTATTTTATCTGGAAATAATATTCCGTTTAAATGATCAATTTCATGTTGAAATGCAATAGCAATTTCTTCACGAACTCTGATTTCAAATAGATTTCCATCTTCATCATATGCTTCAATTTTAATTCTAGCATGACGTGGAATAATTCCTTCAACTTCACGATTTACTGAAAGGCATCCTTCACCTTCACCAACATAAATCATTTCCTCAGATTCAGAAATAATTCTAGGATTAATTACTACGTATTTTTCAAATTTTCCTTCTTCATATTCATTACATATTACAAATAGCCTTTTTGGAATACCTATTTGGACGTAGGCAAGTCCCATACCAGGTCTTAAATCATATTTTTGTGCATATTCTTCAATTTGTGACATTTCTAAATATAAAAGCATATCTTTTATATTTTTTTTATCTTCTTTTGATAATGGAAATGTTACTTCTTTACTAATTGTATGTAATACTTTTTCTTTTTCATCTAATATTTTTATATCAGGTAACTTCATTTTTTCACCCCTTAATACGAATGTATTTTATCAAATAAATCAAAAAAAATAAACTATAAATTTAAAAAAAGTAGATATTTATAAAAAAATTAAATTAATTTTAAAATAAAAAAGGAAATATATGTTTTATCTTATATATATATAATAGAAGGAGAAATTATATGGATTTTTTTAGAGATAATTATAAGTTTTTTTTGTTTATCTTTTTATTTGTAGTTGTAATAGTTTTTGAAGTATTAATTTTTAATAAAGATTATCATATTGAAAGTAACATAGTAAATGATGATATAAAAGTTCAAAAAAATGATAATATTGAAATATTTAATGATGTATATATTGATATTAAAGGAGCTGTTAAAAAACCAGGAGTATATAAAGTTAATGAAAATTCTATTATTAATGATGTAATTAAATTAGCAGGTGGTTTAAATAGTAATGGTACTACAAAAAATATTAATTTAAGTAAAAAGGTTAGTAACGAAATGGTTATTTATATTTTTACTAAAACAGAATTAAAAAAAGAAAATGATAAAATTAATAATGATAATAATATTGTTACATCATCAAAAGATTTAGCATCTAAAGATATATTTATAGATAATAATAACTCATCAATTGAAGAATATAAAAGTAATGATGAAAATATTACTATTAATAATAATAAAGGTGATAATAATAAATTAATAAATATAAATAATGCAAGTAAAGAAGAATTACTTACAATTTCTGGTATTGGAGAATCAAAAGCAGATGCAATTATTAAATATAGAAATGAAAATAAATTTAATTCTATTGAAGATATAAAAAATGTAAGTGGTATTGGAGAATCATTATTTGCAAAGATTAAAGATTATATTACAGTCTAAATATTTTTATATTGTTCTTTTAATTATTTCATTTATATATTTTTTTATTTCTACTATAATAATTAAATATAATTCATCTTTAATTAACGAACATAATTTTAATGGAATTATAATGGACTATAAAATAGATGGTAATAAATTATCTATTACATTTAATGATCGTGAAAAGTTAGTTGGAACATATTATATTAAATCTTATGAAGAAAAAGAATATTTATTAAATAATATAAAGTATGGAAGTAATGTGTTTTTATATGGTGATTTACAAGATCCAAATAATAATAGTATTTTTAATAATTTTAATTATAAAAAGTATTTATATAATAAAAGAATATATAAGACTTTAAAAATTTCAAAAATAAGAATTAATAATTCTAATATTTCATTTTTTAATAAGTTAAAAAATAAAATTAATGATATTATTAGTTCAAGAGATAATAGTGAATATATTAAAACATTTATACTAGGTGATAAAAGTAAAATAGATATTGATGATTTTAATGATTATAAAAAACTTGGTGTAACCCATCTATTTGCTATATCTGGTATGCATATTACTTTGTTTTCTACTATTTTATTATTAGTTTTAGATAAATTAAAAACTAAAAAATCATTAGCCATAATTATATCAATTATTGTTTTATTCTTTTATGCAATTATAACAGGATTTCCCGCATCTATAAAAAGAGCATATATATTATATGTTTTATTATCTTTAAATAAAATGTTAAATTTAAATATAAAAACATTATATTTATTATTTTTAACTATTGTAATAAATATTTTTATTGACCCATTTATTATGTATGATATAGGATTTTTATATTCTATATTAACTACATTTGGATTAATTATATCAAATAGATTTATTAATAAAGGATGTTATTTAAAAAGATTGTTTATAGTTAGTTTAATTGCATATTTATTTTCACTACCTATAACTGTTAATAATAATTTTGAAATTAATTTATTAACCCCAATTAATAATATTATTATTGTTCCATTAGTTAGTTTAATTATTTATCCTTTATCTTTATTAGTTTTTTTAATTCCAATATTAAATCCAATGTTAAATATATGTATTGAATTTTTATTATTCATTCAAAATATATTAATGAAAATAAATATTTTTAATATTGTAATTCCTAAAATGTCAATAATAATAATTATTTTATATTATTTATCTTTGTTATTATTTATTTATAAATCTAAAAGGTGTGTGATTTATATAATTGTTTTATTATTATTTAATAAACTTTTTATATATTTTGATAATTATATTCATATATATTATTTTGATGTTAATCAAGGTGATTCGTCATTAATTATTTCATCAAATAAAAAAAGTATTACTTTGATAGATACTGGTGGAATTTTAAAATTTGAAGAAGAAGACTGGAAAAAAACTAACAGTAATTATCATTTAAGTAATAATATTATTATATTTTTAAAAAGCTTGGGAATATCAAATATTAATAATTTGGTTATAACCCATGGAGATTACGACCACATGGGCGAAGCGATTAA
>CAMUZS010000005.1 GCA_947165285.1 uncultured Mycoplasmatota bacterium | reverse complement strand
CTGTAGCCCTAGACGTAAGGGGCATGATGATTTGACGTCATCCCCACCTTCCTCCTACTTGCGTAGGCTGTATTTTTAGAGTCCTCAACTAAATGTTAGTAACTAAAAATGAGGGTTGCGCTCGTTATTGGACTTAACCAAACATCTCACGACACGAGCTGACGACAACCATGCACCACCTGTCACCACTGTCCCCGAAGGGAAAATCTTGTTTCCAAGACGGTCAGCGGGATGTCAAGCCTAGGTAAGGTTCTTCGCGTATCTTCGAATTAAACAGCATGCTCCACCGCTTGTGCGGGTGCCCGTCAATTCCTTTGAGTTTCAGCCTTGCGACCGTACTACTCAGGCGGAGTACTTAATGTGTTAACTTCAGCACCGGTTGCCCGACACTTAGTACTCATCGTTTACGGCGTGGACTACTAGGGTATCTAATCCTATTTGCTCCCCACGCTTTCGTGCATGACCGTCAGTGCTGGCCCAGCAAATCGCCTTCGCCACTGGTGTTCCTTCTAATATCTACACATTTTACCGCTACACTAGAAATTCCATTTGCCTCTACCATACTCTAGCCTACCAGTTTCTAAAACAAACCGAAGTTAAGCTTCGGGCTTTCATCTTAGACTTAATAAACCGGCTGCGCACTCTTTACGCCCAATAAATCCGGATAACGCTCGCTCCCTACGTATTACCGCGGCTGCTGGCACGTAGTTAGCCGGAGCTTTCTTGAAAAGTACCATCAACTAAGAAGCATTTCCTCATCTTAGCATTTTTCCTTAACAACAGAGTTTTACAATCCAAAGGACCTTCATCACTCACGCGGCATTGCTCGTTCAGGGTTTCCCCCATTGACGAATATTCCTAACTGCTGTCTCCCGTAGGAGTCTGGGCCGTGTCTCAGTCCCAGTGTGGCCGTTTAACCTCTCAGTACGGCTATGTATCGTCGCCTTGGTAGGCCATTACCCCACCAACAAGCTAATACACCGCAGGCCCATCTCTTAGCGAAGCTTTAAGGGCTCCTTTACTCCGTAGAGCACATCCGGTATTAACTATCGTTTCCAATAGGTATCCCAGTCTAAGAGGCAGGTAACCCACGTGTTACTCACCCGTTTGCCACTAGAAGGAGAATCCAAATCCAAATAAATCCAGAATCAGTGCAAGCACTTCAACTTTCAATAAATATCAATGGGCCTTCTCGTTCGACTTGCATGTCTTAGGCATGCCGCCAGCGTTAATCCTGAGCCAGGATCAAACTCTCAAAATAAAAAGATTTATTTCTAAATCAATTTTATAAGTTCGATATCCAAAACTACAAAATTAATTGACTTTTTTACTTAGTTTTCAAAGATCTCTCTTGCATTGCTTTTTAGCTTTTTTCCGTGCAATGCACTAGTAATATATCAAATCTTTTTTTTAAAGTCAACACTTTTTTTCAAAATTTTTATTTTTTTTAAAAAAGTTGTTATTTTATGACATTTTTTTACAAAAAATTTGACAGAAACCATTAATTTTATTAACAGTCCTTCCTAATACTACATTATATTTTATGTTTTTGCAACAAAAAAATATCAAAAAATTAATTTTTTTTGATATTTTCATATAAATTATAATATTTATCTATTATTTCCTTATTAAATGGACCTATATTATTCTTTTTCATTTCTATTAGTTCTGATAATTCATTTTTTAATATAATGTCTAATTCTTTTGGATATTTCATTAATTTACGATGATAATTATATTCATTCCTATCTAATACTCTAAATGCTCCATCAGGAAAAACTCTTAGGTCTAAATCATAATCTATATATTTGATTATATTATCTTCAATTAGAAAAGGAGTTGCTATATTGCAATAATAAAATAATCCCTGTTTTTTTAATTGGCCAATTATATTAAACCATCTTTTTTTATAAAAGAATAAAATTGCTGGTTCATTAGTTTGATGTACTCTTCCATCACTTTCATTAACTATAGTTTTGTTATTTGCACATACTAACATTTCATCATTTATTTCTAATATCGTAGCTTCATCCCATGTACGATGTAACTTTCCATCATGCTTATAACAATGAATAGTTAACCTATCTCCTATTTCAATTTTTTTCATAATTTCCTTCTTCCAAGATGTATTATATCAAAGAAATTCAATATTTACAAAAAAAGAAGTTTTATTGAAATAAAACTTCTAATGCTTTATCTATAAAAATATTATCTGTTGTTTTAACTTCGGATTTAGTATCTTCTTTAATCTCATAATCAGGATTAATTCCAACTCCTTCAACACACTCACCATTTGGTCTAAACCATTTTGCTGTTGAATATTTTACCATTGTTCCATCATTTAAATCCTTAGTTTGTTGAACTAACCCTTTTCCATATGATGTTATACCAACAATTTTTGCACCATATGAATCTTTTAATGCTGCAGTTAATACTTCAGCAGCACTTGCTGTAGTTTCATCAATTATAACTACAATAGGATAAGATCTTTTTTCATCAGTTTCATCAATATATTTAAATGAACTATTTTTTGTTTCCAAAGAATATACTAATTTACCTTTTTCTAAAAATAAGCTAGATGTATCTTGTGCAACATTTAAATACCCTCCAGTATTTCTTCTTAAATCTATAATTAAACCTTCTATTTTATTATCAGATTCTAATCTTTTTAAAGCTTTATCAACTTGATTTGTTAATGTTTTAGAAAACGATTCAATATAAATATAACCGATATTTTTATTATTATGTTCTATATTACCATAAGATATTACTGGTTTAGAGACTTCATCCATCTTAAGATTAAATAATTTTTCTTCGTCTCCTCTTAATACTTTTATTTTAATATCATCAGGATTTTCATTTAATATTGAAATTACCTCTGAAGAAGTCTTTTCCTTAACATCAATATTATTTGCCTCAATTATTTTATCTCCTATTTCTATTCCAGCCTTCATTGCTGGCGAATCATCAAATACGTCATTAATTATTTTTTCTTCAGTTATAGATACACCAATCCCTTTATATTTACCATCTAATTTATCATTTAGTGCATCTGTTGATTCACTATCCATATAAATTGAATATTTATCATTTAAATATTTCAACATTCCATCAATTGCACTATCAACAATCTTAGATTTATCTATATCTTTATAATAATTATTTACAACACTAGAATATGTATCTAAAAATGATCTAATATTTTCATCTTTTAAAATTTCTGAATAACTTGTACCAGACGTTGTTGAATTATTATTTGTAGTAATAACTCCAGTAGCTATAATACTTACAACACTACTTATTATAATTATTATAATAACTTCAAAAACATTAAATCCTATTTTCTTTTTTTTATTCATATGTTCACCCTCTATTATGTTAATAATATCTTATCATAATTATTATAAATTTTAAAGAAATAAAAATAGTTAATCAAAAAGACTAACTATTTTTCCAAACTTTTTTAATTTCATCAACTGAAGTGTAATACTTAAATATACTTCCATTTTTTATTTCTAATAAAGTAATATCTCCAAATCTATAATCATTTACATTATTTCCTTTTATATTAATATTATTTGGATCATAGAATTTTGAATTTAATCCACTACTTAAATCAACAACATAAACAGGTAATGCATTTTTTGAAGAATTATACTCTGTTTTCATGTTCATATAAGTTCCAACGTTTTCATCATCATTTTTAAATAGAATTACATAATAATCTGATTCTTGTTTATTTAGCATATTTCCTACTATTGCTGCAGTAGTATCCATGGTAACTTCTTTATTAGTTGTTTCTTTGTTTTCAGTATTACTTGTGTTTTCTTCTTTTTTTACTATATTTTTAGTAAAAAAGTAAATTCCTATTACTGCTAAGATAACTATTATAAATATAATTATAAAATTTCTTATTTCTTTATTATCATCATTCATATTTTTCACCTCGTATAAATTTATTATACCCTAAATTTATACTATTTCAAGAAAAATATTATTTTCCAATTGATGTTACAACTGTATTAGATATAGATGAAGCAACACTTAATAATTCTTCAGATGATAAATCATTTCCTGCTAAATAATAATCAATGTTATTATTTGTCCAATATAATGAGTTACCAGATAATGCAGCAACAGTTCCATTTAACATAATTGGGTCTCCATATACTGGAATTGTTTCAAATTCATTACTTGCAACAGTAGCTTCTTCAATAAGTACGAATTCTTTAGAACCAGCAAATGTAAGTATAGCTCTATTTCCATTATCAGTAGATATTGTTTCTTTAGATGTTAAATATGTTTCACTTGGTATATATAAAGGATATATTATTTCATCTAACACATTTGAGCTTTCTTTAGTATTACAACAATTAGAATCTACATTACTTTCAACATTAAAATTATTATCGTCTAAATTAGCTTTAAAATCAATATTATCAATTGATAATCTTATTCTGACTTGATTATCTTGATTAAATACTTCATTTTTCTTTAAATTATAATCTTTATCAAAATATAATTTTTGATAAACTAAATCTGGATTATTTGGATACTTGACATCACTTTGTAGAATATAATAATCATTTTCCTCTTTAAAATTTTTATTTTGAGTATTTTCTAAATCTTTTAATATAGATCCTAATATATATGCTTGTGAACTATTGTTAGGCCATTCACTTTGAAATTTAAAACTTTTATTAAGTGATGGAGTTATTACATATACTCCCTCATTATTTTTTAAAATTATTTGTTCATGTTGGTTGGTATTATTAGTTAATTTAACTTTATATAAATTTTTTTTCTTATAATTAACTTCTACATTATAATTAAATACATCTTCATCATTAAATATTTCTAATGATGCATTTAGTTTATAAGATTTACTACTGTTAATATCATCACTAAACTTTTTAAATAATTTTTCCTCATTATTTTTGCTACATCCACTAAATAAAATAACACAACATAAAATAATAAATATTTTTTTCACATTAACACACTCCTGATAAATTATATTTTATTTTATGTATATTATGATATTTATTGGTTAAAATAATTTTAGAAAAGAGGAGAGTTATGGAAACATTAGAAAAAATTACCCTTGTTTTTACTATAATTGGTGCTTTAAACTGGGGACTTGTTGGTGCATTTGATATTAATTTAGTTACAATGCTATTTAAAGAAGGATTTTTAGCAAATCTTATATATATAATAATAGCAATATGTGGTTTAATTAATATTGCAATATTATTTATGCATTTAGAAAAAGATCCTGTATAGGATCTTATTTTGTTGATACAACAATGTTTACTGAAGATGTTACTATATATTGTGCTCTAGCATCATCACCTTCAACTTGAACTGGAACATTATGTGTACCTTCAGTATAACCATTTAAATCTACATATGCTTTAATTTTATCAGAACTAATGGCATCAATTACAGATTGAACTCCAATTACTTGAACACTTACTGTTTTATCAGATGATGTTTGGGCATTTGCACTCATACCAGATGGTACATTTCTTGGATCAATTTGAATTCCATCTATTGTTTTTTGTTTAGCTTCTGCAAAATTAACAATTATTGACGCACTAGTTAGTGACATATATCTAATACCTGTTGGTTTAGAAATAGTAACATTATATGTCTTAGCTCCATTATTACCTTGATCTGTTACATCAATTGTAACTGGTACTTCAGTTATCTTATCTACAATGCTTTGTTCACCATATATTTTAACATTTAAATCACTTTTACCATTGATAGTAATTGATGATATAGCTTTACCTGCAACTAGATCACCAGTAGTTTGAACTTTTATAGGTACTTCTTTACTATATGAAGTAAAAGTTACTACTCCAGAAACACTATCAGGTACAATTTCAACATTTTTCAATATATTTCCACTTTCATCATAAGCAACAATTGGAAGATTTTCTAAATCATAAGTTCCTGCTTGGGTAAATTTATTATTATTTAAATCAACTAATGCTTTTACTGTTGCAATCTTATCTAAAGTATCTTGTGATCCTTTAACAACAACCTCACTTTGATTTAATTCAATATTAGAAACACTTATTTGTGGATTAATTTCATTAAGCTTATCTTGATTAATTACATCAGATGTAATTGTCTTTAAAGCAGATACTTTCTTTTTAATTGTTACGTATACATATGTTGGATCTAATTTATATTTTAATGTATTAATTGTTTGATTATAATTTAACTTAACTTTATATGGTTCATTTCTTGGTTCATAATCAGTTAAATCTAAAACTACTTCGTTTTCACCAAGTTGTTTAGCTAAATATAAATCACTTTTTCTACCTATTAAAGTAATATCAACTGTTTCAGGTAAATCTTCAATAACATAAGCTTCTTTATTATATTCTACTTTAATATGTTGATTATTAATAATTTCAGCTTCAGTTTCTACAAAATTAATTACTTTTGAATCAATTAATAGAAAGAATATTAAAGCAAGACCAAGTGATAAATATAATAGTGTTGAACTTTTATTTAAAAACTTTTCTAATTTATTATTTTGTTTATTTAATACTTTTCCTATTCTATAAACTAATTTACTTATCGGAGTAATTATTATCTTATCTAAAAATTTATACAATAGTTTAAATAATGAAATAAATGGTTTAAATACTTTAGACATTAGTTATCACCGTCGCTTTCCATATCACTTTCGGCGTTATAGAATACTTCTGTTTTAGGTTTTAATTCATCAACTAAAGTCTTTCTAAATTCATCTATTGTTAAATTATATTTTAAATCTCCATCAGATGCTATAGATATTTTTCCTGTTTCTTCAGAAACTATTAAAGCTAGTGCATCTGTTTCTTCAGCAATACCAAGAGCTGCTCTATGTCTTGTTCCTAAATTTTTAGAAAGATCTGGATTCATACTAGTTTTAAATACTGCACCAGCACAAGTAATTCTATCACCTTGAATTATTACGCCACCATCATGAAGAGGCGAATTTGGAAAAAATATTGTTCCCAAAAGTGGTGATGAAAGATCTGAATAAACTTTAGTTGCAGGTGTTATATACTCTTGTAAAGACATATCTCTTTCAATTACAATTAATGCGCCTATTTTATTTTTCTTTAAATATTCAACAGCATCCATTATTTCATAAACTACTTTTTCTCTTTCATCTACTGTTAGTACTTTGTGTCTTCCTAAAAGTTGTGATCTACCAATAGATTCCAAAACATTTCTAATTTCAGGTTGAAATAATACGATAATTGCTATAGGACCCCATTCTAATATATATTCTAATAATAATCCAACAGTATATAAATTTAACAAATTACTTAGTATTTTAATAGCAACCAATATAATAATACCTTTTACTATTAAAACCATTTTAACGTTATTCTTAATATTTTTTAATATATAGTAAAACATTAGCCAAACTAATGATATATCTATGATTTTAGTAACCACTGACCATATTGAACTTAATGTCACAATCAACATCTCCTTCTTACTCTAAAATATTATAACAAATATGATTTAATTTTTCTACTATTATTTTATGAATTTAAAAAGAGATTTAATTAAAATCCCTTTTCTAAAGCTTTTTTAAACCTTTATAACTTGATAAGAGTTTTCTAATACCATAATTCTTTGCAAAAGCAATTGTAATAAAGTTATCTTCTGTTTTTATAACAACACCTCTACCATAGATTTGATGCATAACTACATCTCCATTTTTATAAATTGTATTTGTGTCATCATAGAAATCCTCTTTGTTTAGCTTTTTAGGTTCCTCTAATTGAGGATTAACTATATCTAAATACTCTTTATTTATTTCATCAATAAATCTTGATGGTGGATTAAAACACTCTTTACCATATAACATTCTTCTTTTACTATTGGTTAAAAATAATTTCTTTCTGGCTCTAGTAATACCTACATAGCATAATCTTCTTTCCTCTTCAATATTTCCTTCAATAATGGATTGTTGATGTGGAAATATTCCTTCTTCCATTCCAACAATAAATACAGCATCAAATTCCAATCCTTTAGCACTATGAATAGTCATTAATGTAACTTCATTATTATTACTCTTATGATCGGAAATATCTGCTATTAAGGAAATTTCAGCTAAAAAATCTTCTAAGTTTACTGAACCAGTATGCTCTTCAAAACTAGCTGTTATAGATTTAAATTCCATTAAATTATCTAATCTTAATTCATTTTCTAATGTATTATCATGTTCAAGTTCATATCTGATACCCGTCTTATCTAATATTAAATCAATTAATTCTGTTAAAGAAAGATTTTCAGATTCTTTTTTTAATTCTAGAATTAAATTTTTAAAATCTAATTGTTTTTTATCTTCTATTGCATCAAACATTGAAATATTTTTTTCTTTAGCAAGTATTTCTAATTTATTAATTGATGTATCACCTATACCCCTTTTTGGAGTATTAATAACCCTTTTTAAAGAAATATCATCACTTGGATTAGAAAGTAATTTTAAATAACATAATAGGTCTTTAATTTCCTTTCTAGAATAGAAATAATAAGCTCCTACAATTTTATATGGAATATTTGCTTTTAAAAACATTTCTTCAACAAGTCTTGATTGTGCATTAGTTCTATATAATATTCCAATGTTATTATATAAATATCCTTCTTTTATTAATTTATTTATTTCTTCTATAACAATATTTATTTCTTGTTTATCATCATATGATCTTATATATTTAGTTTTTATTCCAAGTCCTAAATTACCTTTTAATTCTAATTCTTTTCGTTCTTTATTATTTTTTATAATTGAATTAGCTGTATTTAAAATATATTCAGTACTTCTATAATTTTGATCTAAATTTATAACTTTACAATTTGGATAATCTTTTTCAAAATTTAATATATTTTGGAAATTTGCATTTCTAAAAGCATATATTGATTGATTAGGATCTCCAACTACAAATAAATTTTGGTATTTATTAGCTAACTTTTTATTAAATTGATATTGAACTTCATTAGTATCTTGATATTCATCTACTAATATATATTTATATTTTTCTTGATATTTTTCTAATACTTCAGGATATTTGTTAAATAAATCAACAGGTAGTTTTAATAAATCGTCAAAATCTACTGAATTATTCTTATTTAATATTTCTTGATATGCATCATAAACTTCAATTGCAACGTGTTCAGCTTGTGTATTAAAGAATTTATTTATTTCTCCTCGTGATAAATTTTCATTTTTTATAAAACTAATTCTATTTCTTATATAAGATGGTGAGTATTCTTTTGGATCATAATGTAAATCCTTTAATATTTTTTTAATTAAACTCACTACGTCATCTGAATCTAAAATAGTAAAATTGTTAGTTAAATTTAACAATTGATGATTTTCCTTAATTATTCTTAAACCCAAAGAATGAAATGTACCAACAAATCCAGTTTCAACTTTAATAATAGATTCTATTCTTTCCTTCATTTCTTTAGCGGCTTTATTTGTAAAAGTAATAGCAAGTATATTCCACGGATTAATTCCTTGTTCAATTAAATAAGCAATTCTAGTTGTTAGTACTTTTGTTTTGCCAGATCCAGCTCCAGCAATTACTAAACATGGACCATCAATATGTTTAACTGCACTAATTTGATTGCTATTTAAGTTACTTAATAAATCCATAAATACACCTACTCTTCACACTTTATATATTATAAAATATTTTTAGAATTAAAAAAAGAATTATTTTAATAATTCTTCTTCAATAGTCAATAATCTATTATATTTAGCTATTCTTTCTCCTCTTGATAAAGATCCTGATTTAATATATGGAATTGATAATCCTACAGCTAAATCTGATATAAAAGTATCAGTAGTCTCGCCACTTCTATGAGAAATGATCATTTTATAATTATTCTTTCTTGCAAGCATTATAGTTTCAATCATCTCGGTAATAGTTCCTATTTGATTTGCTTTTAATAAGATTGCATTAGCACTATTCATATCAATTCCTTTTTGTAAAAACTTAGGATTTGTAACAAAATAATCATCACCAACAATCATTATTTTTTCTCCCATTATCTTTGTAATAGTTGATAATGATTCAAAATCATCTTCTACAAAAGGATCTTCTATACTTATAATTGGATATTGAACTACAATAGTTTTATAATAATCTAATAATTCTTCTTTAGTTATATATTTATTATCCAATTTATATAGATTTGTATTTTTATCATACATTGATGTAGCAGCTATATCTAATGCAATATAAACATCTTGTCCTGGAATATATCCTGAATCTTTAATTGCTTCAACTATCACTTTTAAAGCTTGCTCATTATTACTTAACTTCGGTGCAAATCCACCTTCATCACCTACACCAGTAGATAAATTTTCTTTTTCAAGTATTTTCTTTAATGAATGAAAAATTTCAGAACCAGCCCTTAATCTTTCTTTAAATGTTTTAACTACAGGTACAATCATAAATTCTTGAATATCTAAACCACTGTTTGCATGTTTGCCACCATTTATTATATTCATCATTGGAATAGGCATAGAAACCTTTCCGGTTGATACATATTCATATAATTCTTTATTATTTGATTTTGCTGCAGCTTTTAAGCAAGCAAGCGATACAGCAAGTATAGCATTTGCACCTAAATTAGATTTATTATCTGTTCCGTCCATTTTAATTAGTAATGAATCTATTTTATTTTGTTCACATTTTTCACCTATTAGTGTTGGCTTTATTATACTATTTATATTATCAACAGCTCTTAAAACTCCTTGACCATGATATCTTGTTGGATCATTATCTCTTAATTCAAGTGCTTCATTTATACCTGTTGATGCTCCGGATGGAACTGATGCAATACCAATAGATCCATCTTCTAAAACAACTCTACATTCAACTGTTGGATTGCCTCTAGAATCTAAAATCTCATGAGCATATATATCTTTAATATTCATAATAATCACCTTTTAAATATTATAATTCATTTAAAAGTTAAATAAAATAAAAAAAGTGATAATTTAAAATTATTAACACTTTATTTTACTTACTTTTTAAAAATTCTACAATTGAATTAACCCTTTTTCTAATTAAAAACTGTTCTGTCATATCCATAGCACAATAAATAGTTAGCATTATACCAACATATGTTGATAATACCATATATCCATTAAATGGATTAATTAATAACATTATACCAAGTAATATAGTTAATGCAGATATACTTAAATCAAATATCCATGAATCTTGATTATAGTTTTTTAATTCTACTGATATAAAGAACTTAAAAACAGAAGTTACAATTAACCAAATTCCAACAATTATCGTAATGAAATTAGCTACTTCAAAAGGTTTAAATATTGCAAATGCAGCTGCAATAATACTTAATACTCCATATATTAATTCAAATTTAAAGATATTTTTTGGATGTATTAAATACTTAATAATAGCATAAACACCACTTATAAGTAACATAACACCAAATACAACTAATGCTGACTCTGGTCCTATTGTTTTATTTGTAATCATAAATATTCCCATTATTATAAGTATAATATCTAACACAATAGATCCAAATGTAATTAAATTAAAACTATTTTTTATATCTTTCATTTTTTATCATCCTTCCTATTTTAAATAATACTATTTAGTTTATAAATTGTCAAATTATATATAGACATTTTTTTTGTTTTATGATAAGATAATCTCTTATTTTGAAAGGAGTGATTATCTATGAAATTAGTTGAATTAACAAATACTGAATTTACTACATTTGTTAAAAAGCAAAAAAACGCATCTTTTTATCAATCTGAAGAATATGCTAGATTTATGGAAGAAGAAGATTTTGATTATAATTATATAGGGTTAAAAGATAAATTTGACAATATTATAGCAGCTAGTTTAATAATACTTAAAAATATAGATCATAAGTATAATTTTGGATATGCTCCTAGAGGTTTTTTAATAGATTATAATGATAAAGAATTAGTATATGATTTTGCAAAAGCATTAGAAAAATATTATAAAAAGAAGAAAGTTATATTTATAAAAATAAATCCTAATATTTTTATTTCTAAATATGATAAAGAAGAAAAAAAATATATATATAATAGTAATGTAAAATTTATAGATATTTTAAAAAGTAATAAATTTCAAGAATTAAAAAAGAATAAATATTTTGAAGCATTAATTCCAACATTTACTCCAATTATTAACTTAAATAATTTTAACTATACTAGGTTAAGTAAAAATGTTAGAAATAAAATAAATAAGAGTTTTAGAAAAGGATTATCTATCGAAAAAGGTAATTTTGAATCATTAAAAAGTATTTACCCATTTATTAAAAACAAAACAAAGAAAACATTAAAATATTATGAAAATTTATATAAAACATTTGAAAAAAATAATTCTATAGACGTTTTTATGGTTAAAGTGAATTTTGAAGAATTTTTAATTAATACAAAATCAAGGTATCAATATACAAACGAAAAGAATAATATTATTAATAAAATTGTTGCAATTGATAAAAGTGAGAAAATGTTAAATAGAAAAATACAATCTGATAAAGAATTAGTAACATATAAAAATGATATTATTACCGCTACTAAAGGACTTTCAAAAAATAAATATGAAGTAGTAGCTGGAGCTATAGTTATAAAATATAATAACATGGTAACAATATTTGCTAGTGGATATAATGTTGATTTTAAAGAACTAAACTCAACAAACTATTTATATTATAAAATAATGGAGTATTATAAATATGAATATGATTTCTTAGATTTAAATGGTTTTAGTGGAGATCTATCTCAATCAAATCCTTATAGTGGACTAAATAATTTCAAATTAGGATTTAATCCAGATATTTATGAAGATATTGGAGAATTTGATATTATTTTTAATAAAAGAATTTATAAAAAAATATCTTCAAATGGTACACTTGCTAAAATGTTTTCTAAATTAAAATAATAGAACTTTATTGTTCTATTATTTTTTTACATCTATTTTCTCTTTCAGTATAAAAAGTATTATTTAATTCATATATATTTTTATTAATTTCTCTAAAGGCTTTTTCATTATTTCCAATTGTAGATAAAATACTTATTAAATATGGATTTTGAGAAAAAACTATACCATTTTCATGATAATATGGCGGATATTCACCATATTTAACTGCAGCATCAATATTTAATTCTGGTAAATTTAAATAGTTTTGATCGCTATCTATAAAGATTTTTTTTAATTCTTTACTATTTTCAGTATTAGTTTCAAAATATTCATATAATGCTTTTAAATAATAGTATGAATCTTCAGCTGAAATACTTCCAAAAATATCTCCAACTAAAGTATTTTTAGCACCTAAAGAATTTCCAAAAGACTTTAATTTTCCTTTTCCAATATAATCTACTAATATTGAATGAGCAGTATTATCTGAATACAATATTGCATATTTTACTAATTCTTTTAAAGCAACCTTACTTCCAAATTTATATTTTTTCATACCTTTTGAAGCACCTAAGTAATTACTAGATTTGTAAGTAGCCTTATCATTTAAATCTAAATTTCCTTCATCTGCATTTTTATATATATAAAGTGCATCTAACATTTTTATAGTACTAGCAGCATAATATGTTGCATCTTTTTTATTAGTTAAACTAAATTCATTTTCTGGATTATAATAATATAAACTAACATTATATTTAGCTATTATTTCTTTAACTTGATTTATTTTATCGTTTAAATTATCGGTTAAATCACTTTCACTATATTTCTCATTTAAACAAACTTGATATTTATTATATTTATCAATATATTCTTTAACTTGATTTGAAACACTATTATAAAAATCACTGTTATTACTTAAAGAAGGCTTTTTTAAATAAAACACAGTACATGTTATTAATATTATTATAATTAAAATAAATAATATTACTTTGAATTTAATTTTAAGTTTTTTCTTTTTTTTCTTTGCCATATTATTACTTCCCTATTATTTAATATTATAATAAATAATAAATAATAAATAAAGTTTTTTTCAAAAAAAAAGAGTAATTTCTTACTCTTAATCTATAACTTTAGTAACTGTACCAGCACCAACAGTTCTACCACCTTCACGGATAGAGAATTTAGTACCTTGTTCTAATGCGATTGGTGAGATTAATTCAACTGTCATAGAAACGTTATCACCTGGCATAACCATTTCAACGCCACTAGGAAGTTCAACTACACCAGTAACATCAGTAGTTCTAAAATAGAATTGTGGTCTGTAGTTAGTGAAGAATGGAGTATGTCTACCACCTTCATCAGCTGTTAATACATATACTTGAGCTTCGAATTTATGATGTGGAGTAACTGATCCTGGTTTAGCAAGAACTTGTCCTCTTTCAACATCATTTCTATCAATACCACGAAGTAATGCACCAGCATTATCTCCAGCCATAGCTTCATCTAAAGTTTTTCTAAACATTTCGATTCCAGTTACAACTGTTTTCTTAGTATCTTTTAATCCAACGATTTCAACTTCATCATTTAAATGTAAAGTACCTCTTTCAACACGTCCAGTAACAACTGTACCACGTCCTGAAATAGTAAATACGTCTTCAATTGACATTAAGAATGGTTTATCTAAATCTCTTTCAGGTACATCAAAATATGTATCACAAGCTTCCATTAATTTTTTAATAGATCCTTGTCCGATTTCTGAAGTATCACCTTCAAGAGCCTTAAGAGCAGATCCTCTGATGATTGGACAATCAGCATCGAATTCATAATCTCCTAATTTTTCTCTAATTTCCATTTCTACTAAATCTAATAGTTCTGGATCGTCTACTTGATCAACTTTGTTCATGTAAACGATAATTTTAGGAACACCAACTTGACGAGCAAGTAAGATATGTTCACTAGTTTGAGGCATAACACCATCTGATGCAGAAACAACTAAAATTGCACCATCCATTTGAGCAGCACCAGTAATCATGTTTTTAACATAGTCTGCATGTCCTGGACAGTCAACGTGAGCATAGTGACGAGTTTCAGTTTCGTATTCTACATGAGCAGTATTAATTGTAATACCTCTTTCTCTTTCTTCTGGAGCCTTATCGATTTCATCGTATTTTAAAGGATCCTTAGAATACATACTTGTGATAGCAGCAGTTAATGTAGTTTTACCATGATCTACGTGACCAATAGTACCTATATTCAAATGTGGTTTGCTTCTATCAAATTTTTCTTTTGCCATAAATATTTCCTCCTTAAATTTATACATATTTATTTTATCTAACACTTGGATTTTTTTCAAGTATTATTTATTCATTTACACTATTTTTCTTAATAATTTCATCTGAAATTGATTTTGGAACAGCTTCATAGTGATCTAGTTCCATAACAAATGTTCCTCTACCTTGAGTATTTGATCTTAAAGTAGTTGCATAACCAAACATTTCTGCAAGTGGAACCATTGCTTGAATTTGAAGTGCATTACCACGAGATTCTTGTCCTAGTGGTTTACCTCTTCTTGAAGTTAAATCACCCATTACATTACCCATATATTCATCTGGAGCAATAACGCTAACCTTCATTATTGGTTCTAAAATAACAGGTTTACATTTATTCTTCATTTCTTTAACTGCTAAAGATGCAGCAATTTTAAATGCCATTTCTGATGAGTCTACATCATGGTATGATCCATCATGTAATGTTGCTTTAACATCTACCATAGGATATCCTGCTAAAACACCACCAGCCATAGCTTCTTGTAATCCTTTATCTGTTACTGGAATATATTCTCTTGGAACAACTCCACCTACAACAGCATCAACAAATTCATATCCTTTTTCAGGATTTGGTTCAAAATTAACCCAAACGTGTCCGTATTGTCCTCTACCACCAGATTGTTTAATATATTTACCTTCACAATCACCTGCTTGAGTAATTGTTTCTCTATAAGCAACTTGTGGACGACCTACATTAACTTCAACGTTAAATTCTCTTTTCATTCTTTCTACATAAACTTCTAAGTGAAGTTCTCCCATTCCTGATATAACTGTTTGTCCAGTTTCTGGATCAGTTTTAAATTTGAAAGTTGGGTCTTCTTCAGCTAATTTTTGAAGTGCTGTAGTCATCTTTTCTAAATCACCTTTTGATTTAGGTTCAACAGCCTCATCAATAACTGGTAATGGGAATTCCATACCATTCATAATTACAGGATTTTTTTCATCACATAATGTATCAGCTGTAGTTGTATCTTTTAAACCTACTAATGCAGCAATTTCACCAGTATAAACTTCTGAAATTTCTTTTCTTGTATTGGCATGCATTTGTAAGATACGTCCAACTCTTTCTTTAACTCCCTTAGTTGAATTGATAATATATGAACCACTTGTTAATTTTCCAGAATAAACTCTAAAGAATGCAAGTCTACCTACAAATGGATCAGTCATAATTTTAAATGCCATTGCAGTAAATGGTTCACTATCGCTTGGAGTTCTCTTAACTAAATTTCCATTTTTATCAGTACATTCAATTGCTTCAATATCAGTAGGAGCTGGTAAGTAATCTAATACTGAATCAAGAGCAAGTTTTACACCAATGTTAAAGTGTGCAGTTCCACACATTACTGGGAAGAATTCTGCAGCTAAAACACCTTTTCTTATAGCTCCTTTAATTTCTTCAACAGTTAATTCTTCTCCACCAAGATATTTTTCCATTAAAGCATCATCGAATTCAACAGCTTTTTCAATTAAATCTGTTCTTTTTTCTTCAACTATAGCTTTTAAATCTTCTGGAATTTCGATTTCTTCCATATCTTCATGTTGTTCTTTATTAAAATGATATGCTTTTTTAGTAACTAAATCTACAATTCCATCAAAATTTCCTTCAGCACCAATTGGCCATTCAATTGGAGCAAAATTAACGTTTAATCTTTCCTTAATGTTATTTAAACACCAAGTAAAGTCAGCACCTATTTTATCCATTTTATTACAAAATATTAATCTAGGCACTTTATATTCAGTTGCTTGTCTCCAAACAGTTTCTGATTGAGGTTCAACTCCACCTTGAGTATCAAGTACCATAATAGCACCATCTAATACTTTTAATGATCTTTGAACTTCAACAGTAAAATCTACGTGACCTGGAGTATCAATTATATTAAGTCTGTATCCTTTCCAGTGACATGTAGTAGCAGCACTAGTTATTGTGATACCTCTTTCTTTTTCTTGATCCATCCAGTCCATTTGTGATTCACCATCGTGTGTTTCACCAATTTTATGAGTAATTCCTGTATGGAATAATACTCTTTCTGTAAATGTTGTTTTACCGGCATCAATGTGAGCCATGATACCTATATTTCTAATTTTATCAATTGAAACGTCTCTTGCCATTTTATTCTCCTACCATCTATAATGAGCAAATGCCTTATTAGCTTCAGCCATTTTGTGAGTATCTTCACGTTTTTTAACTGAACCACCAGTTCCATTTGCAGCATCCATAATTTCATTTGCTAAATTAATAGCCATACCTTTACCATTTCTTAGTTTAGAATAATTAACTAACCAACGAAGTGCTAAAGTTTGTGCTCTATCTTCCCTAACTTCCATTGGAACAGGAACATTGGCACCTCCAACACGTCTTGATTTAACTTCAAGAGCAGGTTTAATATTTTCCATTGCTTGATTATATACTTCCATTGGATCTTTACCAGTTTTTTCTTTAACAATATCAAAAGCATCATATAAAATCTTTTGAGCTGTTCCCTTTTTTCCACCAATCATAATTTGATTAATTAATTTTGTAATTATTTTTGAATTATACACTGGATCAGGAAGTACATCTCTTTTTTTTGCACGATATTTACGCATAATTAGTCTCCTTTCTTTTTTCTATTATTCTTTTGGTCTTTTTGCACCGTATTTTGAACGAGCTTTTTTACGATTTTGAACTCCTTGAGTATCAAGTGTTCCTCTGATGATATGATATCTAACACCGATTAAGTCTTTAACACGTCCACCACGAATTAATACGACACTATGTTCTTGTAAATTATGTCCTTCACCAGGAATATATGTATCAACTTCTCTACCATTTGAAAGTCTAACACGAGCAAATTTTCTTAACGCTGAGTTAGGTTTTTTAGGTGTTCTAGTTCCTACTTTAACACATACTCCTCTTTTTTGAGGACTTGGTTGATCTATTTCTTTTTTGTCAATAGTATTATATCCAATATTCAAAACTGGACTTTTACTTTTTCTTGTTTTGTCTTTTCTTCCTTTTCTTACAAGTTGGTTAATTGTTGGCATATTTTATCCTCCTTCCATTTCCACACATCCAAGTGTATCAAACTAATTAATAAATTATATTCTACATAAGTAGAATTAACACAAAATACTAAAAAGTATTGGCATTTAAAATGCAAGAATAATATATCATTATTCCTGCATAAATGTCAATATATTTTAAAAAAAATTAATTATTATTTATATATTTTTCATAATCTTTTGTTGTATAATTATTACACTTTATAAATCCTTTAAAGTCTATTACTTTATCATAAGTAACTAATGTATATCCATCACAATTATCATCATTATATTTAATCTCATCAATAATGTTATTTTCTTTTAGTTCATTAAAAGTTATAATTTTTTTCTCTCCTTGATTTGGATAAGAATATTTTGATTCAAAATAACTCTTTGTATTAGATACTAACTTGTTTTCTAATTCAAAATATCCATTAGTCTTAGTTTTCCATTTTAAAGCAAAGAAAGTTAATAATGAAAATATTGCAAATAACAATAAACCCCATATAATTGAAATTCTTTTTAATTCTTTCATTAGTGTCCTCCATACCCTTCACTTTTATATTTATCACATTTGATGTATGAATCTATCATTTTTATATCAACATTATTTAAATATGCAATTGCATATCCATCACATTTATTATTTGTTTCATAATCTAAAACATCATTTATATATTTATGAGAAATTAACTCTTTCAATTCTATTTTAATTGGTGTAGTAGTTAATTCAATACCAAAATCATTTATATATTTATCTGCAGCAGCTTTTATATTAATCTTCTTATTAATATAATAATTTACTTCAACTTTATCATTTAATATTTTTTCAGTTTTATTATTTTCTTTACCTAACATATTATTTAATCTTATTGTAAAAAAAGTAGCTGTTAATAATGCTATTATTATTATTACAATACAAATAATTAATGTAGATAATCCCCAACCTTTATTATTCATACAATTCACCAAATTCATTATATCTTAAATTAAAGAAAAAAGATAGCCAAAACTATCTTTTAACCTCATAAGTAATTTCACTTATATCTTTTAATTCATTATTGTATTTTACATCAAGTATTTTTGTTTCATTATTTTTTATTACATTTCCTATATATGTTGGTAGCTTTATTTCTACACCATTATTAATAACAATTACATTAATATATTTTAAATTATAATCTGATCCTGTTTTATTACTAACATTAACTGTTGCATGAAATTCCCCATTATTATTTACTTTTAAATTACTAAATAATAATTCATCTACAGTTGTAGAACTTTTTATTGAATATGATGAAGCAATAAAGATTAATCCAACAACAATAAATGCACAAATACTTAAAACTACTAATTTACTTTTATTATCCTTTTTAAATGGCTTAATCTTCATTTTTTTCACCTTCTTCTTCAGAACTTGACGGTGTTACTTCTTGTGATTTAACTACCATAAATTCTTTTTCACTAGTAATAATTTTACCTGTTTTTGTTTTCAAATTACATTTTACAACATGTTTTCCTTCTTTTAAAGGAGTTGTTTCTTCATATTTATCGTCAATTAAGCAAGTGATATCTCCCCCAACATAATCTGTTCCAAATGTATATTCTACTTTTTCTCCTTCTTGTACTTCTTCAGGAATTAATACTTCAAATTTTATATTATCTTCATCAACTTCTTTTTCAATAATATAAGAACTTGCTGCAACTACATTATCATTTTCTGTAACTCTTGTAAATATTATTGTACTATTATTTACTTCAATAGGTTCTGTATAATTAATCCATGTTTCACCAAAGTCTAAACTATATTCATTGACATAAACACCTTTTGGATAATTTATACTTATTTGATTATCCTTAAATATGATTTCTGGATTATCAACAGTTTGCATTATCTCAGTATTAACTGGTGCTGTTGATCTTATTGATTTTGGTGAACTTAATAATGAATTAGTCGAATTATTAGTTCCATTAGTAAATGAAGTAATATCTTGTTGGATTATTGTTTTCAAATCATAATATGTTCCATTTCTTATTTCACCAATATTTATTGTTCCGTTTCCTCCAGCTCCACCATAGTATTTATGACCATTTGATGTACCATTAGCATCATTTTTTTCTCCACCAGATACATCAGTATTACCTAAAATGCTATCATATTTACTATCTATGTTTACTGAAGTTGAAGTTATATTAGTATTTTGATTTGTAAAGACATTAATTGATCCTCCACCTGATGATCCACCAATACCTACATAAGATTTTGTAGTTGGATTAACATTTTTAGTTCCGGCTGCTTTTAATAAACCACTATTTTGATATTCATTTGCATATATGATTAACAATCCACCAGTTCCATCTGATCCTTTATAAGCATCGTTTCCACCAACTTTTTTATTATATGCTCCAGTACCACCTGGGTTTCCAGTTCCACCAATTGCATAGTGTGATTCTCCGGCTCCACCAAGGCCACCTTCGCCTCCTTCGCTAGATCCATCAGTTCCCCTTTGTGATTCTACTTTTGAGGCTGTTGGTCCACCACCGGTTCCACCAGAATATGATGTTCCTCTTCCTCCGGCTCCTGATAGTTTTACTTTATCCCAATAGTTATATCCATCTCCTGATCCTCCACCACCAGTTTGTCTTGCTGTTCCATCATTTCCTTTATTACCATTACTCTTTCCAGTTACACCTTCTCCACCAAGTGCTCCTTGACCAGATACTGTTTCAAAAGTACCATTTGCATTTTTCCATAAGAATACATCTTGATTTTTAGCATAAGCACCATGTGAGTTATCTATTGTTCCGTTATTTATTAGTTTTCCAGTTACGTAAATTAAGAATCCTTTTGGTCCACCTAATTCATTATAAAATGGTCCTACTGTTACATTTGAATTTATTGTTAAATTTCCATTTACTTTTACTACAACCATATTTTGTGCGTAATCTCTATATTCTCCAGATGTAGCTGTTGCTGGTATTATTTTAGAAATATCATTTATATCTCCGTATGTTGTATTTGAACTTAATGTTAAATTACTATTGTAATTATATACATGTGCTGTATATGTTTGCTTTGATGTTCCATTTACTACAAAATTATAGTAACCTTCTCCATTTTTAAATGTATTATCTTTTAAAATTGAAATTATACTATCACCTGTTTTGGTAAAACTTGCAATATAGGAATCTAAATCTTGTTGAATAACTGTTTTCAAATCATAATATGTTCCATTTCTTATTTCACCAATATTTACTGTTCCGTCTCCTCCAGCTCCACCATAGTATTTATGACCATTTGTTGTTCCATTTGCATCATTTTTTTCTCCACCAGATACATCAATATTACCAAGCATAGATACATATTTTTCATTAATATTTACTGAAGTAGATTCAATATTTGTACTTTGATTTGTGAAAATATTAATTGATCCTCCACCTGATGATCCACCTATACTAATATTATGTTTTGATACTGGAACTACATTTTTTGTTCCCGCTGCTTTTAATAAACCATTATTTTGATATTCATTTGCATATATAATTAATAATCCACCAGTTCCATCTGATCCCTTATAGGCTTCGTTTCCACCAACTTTTTGATTATATGCTCCAGTACCACCTGGATTTCCAGCTCCACCAATTGCATAGTGTGATTCTCCAGCTCCACCAAGGCCACCTTCGCCACCTTCACTAGATCCATTAGTTCCTCTTTGTGATTCTACTTTTGAGGCTGTTGGTCCACCACCGGTTCCACCAGAATATGATGTTCCTCTTCCTCCGGCTCCTGATAGTTTAGAATCTGACCAGTAGTTATAAGAATCTCCTGATCCTCCACCACCTGTTTGTCTTGCTGTTCCATCATTTCCTTTATTACCATTACTTTTTCCTGAAACACTTTCTCCACCAGTTGCTCCTTCTCCTGGAACTAATTCAAAACTATTATTTGCATTCTTCCATAAGAATACATCTTGGCTTTGAGCATAAGCACCATGTGAGTTATCTATTGTTCCATTGTTTATTAATTTTCCAGTTACGTATATTAAGAATCCTTTTGGTCCACCTAATTCATTATAAAAAGGTCCTACTGTTACATTTGAATTTATTGTTAGATTTCCTTCTACTCTTAATATAACCATATTTTGTGCATAATCTCTATATTCTTCTGATGTAGCAGTTGCTGGTATTATTTTAGAAATATCATTTATATTTCCATATGTTGTATTTGAACTTAAAGTTAAATTACTATCATAATTATATACATGAGCTGTATATGTTTGCTTTGATGTTCCATTTACCACAAAATTATAATATTTTTCACCATTAACAAATGTATTATCTTTTAAAATTGAAATTATACTATCACCAGTTTTAGTAAAACTTGCAATATATTCATCTAAATCTTGTTGAATAACATCTTTTAAATCATAATATGTTCCATTTCTTATTTCACCAATATTAATTGTTCCGTCTCCTCCAGCACCACCATAATACTTGTTACCATCTTCAGTGCCAGCCGGATCATTTTTAGCACCACCTGAAATATCGTAATTTCCAAGCATAGATATATATTTTTCATTAATATTTACTGAAGTAGATTCAATATTTGTACTTTGATTTGTGAAAATATTAATTGATCCTCCACCTGATGATCCACCTATACTAATATTATGTTTTGATACTGGAACTACATTTTTTGTTCCCGCTGCTTTTAATAAACCATTATTTTGATATTCATTTGCATATATAATTAATAATCCACCAGTTCCATCTGCTCCTTTATAAGCATCATTTCCACCAACTTTTTTATTATATGCTCCAGTACCACCTGGGTTTCCAGCTCCACCAATTGAATAGTGTTGTTCTCCGGCACCACCAAGGCCTCCTTCACCACCAATTGATGATCCTGCTGTTCCTAATTCATTATCAGATTTAGTAGTAGAAGTTCCTCCACCACCTGATCCACCAGAATATGATGTTCCTCTTCCTCCAGCACCAGATGCTCTTGAATTACTTCCCCAGTAGTTATAAGAATCTCCTGATCCTCCACCACCTGTTTGTCTTGCTGTTCCATCATTTCCTTTATTACCATTACTTTTTCCTGATACACTTTCTCCACCAGTTGCTCCTTCTCCCGGAACAGTTTCAAAACTATTATTTGCATTTTTCCATAAGAATACATCTTGGTTTTGTGCATATGCACCATGTGAATTATCTATTGTTCCATTATTTGTTAATTTACCAGTTACAAATAGTGTAAACCCTTTTGGTCCACCATATTCATTATAAGCAGGTCCTACCGTAACATTTTGATTTATTGTTAAATCTCCATTTACTTTTACAATAACCATATTTTGAGCTTGAGATGTAGCAGTTGCTAAATCTGTAGCATCTCCATATGTAGTATTATCACTAATTGTTAAATTATTTTTATAATTATATAAATGAACATTATAGTTTTCGTTAGAATCTAACGCAAAAGTGTAATAACCTGTCTTTAAATCATTATTTTGTAAGATAGAAAGAATACTTTCTCCTCTTACCTTTCTATATCCAAGGATAACTTCAATTTCATTAATCTTTATAGGACTATCGCCAGTAGTTATTTCTACTTTATATGAATTATTAGGAATATCAACTTCCGTTTCTGCACTACTAATTACATAAGTTCCTAATTCAGTATTATTTTTAGAATATATCTTTAATGTTGCATTAGATTGTGGATTTGAATCTAGATATACACTTAATGCATTATCATATATGGTTTCATCTACTAAAAATGATACTTTAGAATTTTGTGCAACATCTTGACCAGTTGTTTGATTCCTATCAAAGACATCCATTCCTAAATAATCTTGTGGTTCAGCAATTATTTCTGAAGTTTGCACTACTAATCCTGTAGATATCTTTGTACTTCTTGCTTTTAATAATGCTTCTTTAACATGTTTAAATCCTTGATAGTATTCCCAAGATAATCCATTATTATAACTAACTTCATTTTTTAAATCATCTCTTGTAGCATCATATTCAATTGTTAATCCATCGTCTAATGATACTCCTTTTTTTGAATATATTAATAAACCAGTACCTTTATTAATAATTGGAGTTGCAGGAATATCAAAATCTAAATTATAGATATCTTCGCTTACTTCTTCACTTTCATTTCCTGCACCATCTATTCCTTTTGCATATATAGTTAGTGATCCATCTTCATTCTTTAAATCTTTATAATCTAAAGCACTTACCTTAAATTTTTTAGTGTAATCTTGATATGAAGTATTATTTCCTATACTATATTTTTTTACAACTGCATCATCATAATCAATTTCTATTAAAACCTCACTAGATAATTCTTTAGTAAGATTTTTAATATTAATATTTGGAGCATTTAAATCTACATTTGTAATTTCAATTTCTTTTAATCCATAATTACCAACAGAATCAACTGCAACTAATGTATATGTTCCATTTTCATTAACAGTAAATTCAGAATAATTAGGTAAGAATTCTATTTCATTTTCTTTAAAGTAGTTTTCATCATGACTTCCTTTAGCATAAGCAACTTTATCTATTCCGTTTTTATCACTTCCAACAATTGTAACATTAACATATCTTTTTTTCTTTTTACTATCCCATTTACCAGTTACTGTTGGAGGTACATTATCAATATTTTTAACAGTATATGATGCGTGATCACTTTCTACTTTAAGATCATTAATACTATATGCATAAACAGTAGAATTTTCAGTTAATTCAAAAGGTCCATTATATTCTAACCAATTTTGATCACTATTATTATTAACAATTTTGTAGTATTTTTCTGTACTATTATTATCATAATTAATAGCTACAGTTACACTCTTATCAGGATCATCAGTACTTTTGCTAAATGTAGGAGTATCTGGTTTATTTTTATCCCATCTCATATATAAGTGCTCTAATAATTCATCATTTACTTTATCTACTACATAATAATCTTTTTTATAATGTATTTCTCTTCCATTTTCATTAATTCTTACACCATCGGCTCCAATCATTGAAGCAGCAGTTGATTTAATAAGTAAAATACCATGATCTTCATAGTGAGTCCAATCTCCATCATCTTGCCATTTATATTCCCAACTTGATGAATTAACATTAGCAGGATAATTTAAAGTTACAATGTAATAATCTCCTCGATCTAAAACACTATATCTAGGATAATTAGACATATATATTGTTTTAGTAACAGATTTTGTATTACCTAGTTCATCAGTATTAGTTGCTGTTATTTTACTTGTCTCATATATATTAAATGATCCAGTATAAGTCATTTCATCACTGTTATTTATTTTATATGTATTGTTAATTGATTTATCATCATATGTAATTTCTATTTGTTTTTGTATTAATGATGAATCATCAACTACCTTAATAATAGGTTCAGCTATTCCGTTTACTAAGAAATCAACTATTTTAGAAGTAGACCCTTTTCCATTTTCAGACAATGCATAAGCATAAATTGTAGAATTTTCAGTTATAGTAATAGGTCCATTATATTCTAATAAATCACCATATAAATTAATCTTATAATACTTTTTAGTTGCATTTTGATCATAATCTATTGTAGCTATAGTTTTATTAGCTAAACCAAATGATTCTTCTTTTTCTGGTTCTAAACTTATAGATACTGATAGATTTTTCTTTTTTGATGGTTTTGTAGTTGTAGAAATATATGTATATACTACATTTTCACCATTGTTATTAGTACCCCTGGCATAAACATATGTAGTTTTATTAACAGTAAATGAATTAGTATATGGAATATATAAATCACCATCAAAACTATATTCTAATTTTGTATAATCTGATCCTGTAATAGATACTGTTGCACTTTCTACATCTTTACCTAAATAATCTGTAGGAATTACATTTATTTTAACGTATGGTAAATTCTTAGGTTTAATATTGTCAATTTTAATATAAGAATATTCTGATTGGTTTCCATCTTCTTTTCTTACATAATAAGATTTAACATCACAATTTTCATCAATTTCAACTGGTTCTGTATATAATTGCCATGGTCCATCATTTATACTGTAATATATTTCACTTGCTTCATATTCAGGAGTAATTGTTAATATTGTTTTTTCAACAATACCTGTTGTATCTTGAGAAAGAGTTGCTCCATTTATGAATTGATCAGTTTTACCTTCAATATTAACTACTTCACCTTCATCGCTATAAGTTATAGTGTTTCCATCATCTAATGAGATAGTATTATCTTTTATAACTGTTGTATCTCTTTCAATTGATTTTTCTTCATCTAGTTGTGATATTAAAACACTATCTTTATTTTGTTTTTTCTTATCATATAAATAATTTCCATCTTCATCATAAAAAGGTTCAGATTTTATTACTCTAGCTTCAATTAAAGTATTTGGTCCAACTTCAAATTCACCATTATAATCTTGCCATAATCCAGCATTAATTCGATATTGTTTAGTTTGAGCGTTAGAATCATATACTATCTTAACTCTTGTAGTTTCATTTTCTTTTATAGTGAAATTTTCTGGTTCAATATCAAGTAATACTTGATTTGCTGGTGCTTGAATAATTGTTTCACCATTTAATTGATATCTTAAATATATATTATCAACATCACTTAATTTAACTTTTATAGGACCAGTATATGTTTGCCATGAATCATTTCCTTTACCAGTTCTTATAGTATTATTACCACCAAGTCTCCATTCCCAATTAGTAGATTTTTCAGGATAATGTAAATTTAATATAATCCAACCATCAAATGTTTCATCAGCTGCTTCATTTAGATAGACATTAACATTTTTATTAACAGTAGTACTTATACCATTATTTCCTTTTGCTGTACATGTAATAAGGTTATTTCCAACTTCAAGTTGATTAGTATTAGTTATTACTCTATCACCTACTAAACATGTAGCATTTCCTTCTCCACCCATAAAATCTAATTCTGAAGGTATTTCATATGAACTTCCATATAAGATACTTGATGGAATATCATCCATGTTAATTTTTGGAACAGGTATTATTTTTTTATCAGGATTAGTATCTTCTTCTTCTTTTTTTGAATCATCATCTGTACTTGATTTTTCACCTTTTTTATTATCTGATTCTTTTTTTGAATCATTATTTTCGCTATTATCACTAGAACCCTTTTTATTATCAGATTCTTTTCCATGTGTATCAGGATTAGTATTAGTTTTTATATTACCATCTTTATCAAGTTCAAATTGAATTTCACTACTGTTACCTGCATTATCAACTACCTTAATAGTAACCTTATGGTCTTTTAATTCATCTAAATCTATTTCTTTATCAGCTTTTTGATATTTACCATCATCTATTTTATACCAATAACTTTGTAAACCACTATATTTATCATTTGCATTTATTTTTAATTTATTATCTGATATTTCAAAACTTAATTCAGGTGATTCATTATCAATTTTAACTACAATTACATCAGATATTTTACCTGGTTTTCCATTATTAGAAACTCCCCTGAAAACAACATTATGTTCACCATTATTAGATACTATAACATTTTTAGAATTTGTTCTTTTCCATTCGCATTTATCAAAATCCTTATCATCTCTAATACAATATTCATAATAATCTATACCACTATAAGATTTACTATCTTTATTAATACTAATGATAGCTTCTTTTCCCCACATATCATTAATATTTGATGATTTTATTTCTGCTTTTGTAGGTGTATCTAGTTTTAATAAATTAATTATAGCTGTTTCACCATCTTCAGTTGTAGCATATGAAAAAACACCAACTATTAGTAAGCCTATAATTAATGACATTAGCATTTTTTTATAGTTTCTTCCATATAAGTAGTATTCTCCTTTTTTTGTAGGAGTAAATATTATTTTAGTTTTATCTTTTTTTATATCAACTTTATTTTTTTCACTATCTAATAAAATATATGAATCAAATTTTTCTTTATCCAATAAATTTATTTTTGTTTCTTTTAAACTACTTACTTTAATGGTATCAACTAATCTATAATTTTTAAATTTACTATCCATAATGATACACCTTATCCTTATTTTCATTGTACCATTTTTTATGCCAAAAAAAAAGATAGAATAACCTATCTTTTAAAAATATTAAACTAATTCTATAGTAGCACCAGCTGCTTCAAAATCAGCTTTTAATTTTTCTGCTTCTTCAGCTGAAACATTTTCTTTGATGTTTCCACCATTGTCTGCTAAAGCTTTTGCTTCTACTAATCCTAAACCAGTAGCTTCTTTTAATAATTTAATAACAGCAATTTTTGTAGCTCCAGCATCTTTTAATACAACTGTTTTAGGAGCATCAGCAGCACCTTCTGCAGCACCTGCAGCAGGAGCAGCAGCAACTGCAACAGCACTAGGATCTATTCCTAATTCTTCCTTCATTGCATCAACTAATTCTTTTACTTCAAGAATTGTCATTTCTTTTAAACTTTCGATAAATGTTTCTTTTGTTAATTTAGCCATAATATCTCTTCCTTTCCTTTAATAAACTTAATTTTCTTTTTTATCAGCATATAAATTTAATGCGATAGACAAGTCTCTTACATAAGACATCATACCAGCAGCAATTTGAGTAAGTAATGTTTCTCTTGATGGTATAGTAGCATATTTATTAATTTCATTAGTATCAGCTACTTCTCCACTTATAATTCCTATTCTAATTTCAGCTTGTTCATGATCTTTAACAAATTTACTAATTGTTTTAATAGGTTCAAGTAAATCACTACCAAATACAATTGCATTTGGACCTTCTAAAAACGATTCTTCCATTTTGATGTTAAGATTATCTAATGCTCTTTTAACTAGAGTATTTTTATAAATTTTAACTTCACTTTGAATATTTTTTAGATTTTTTCTTAATTCAGACATATCTGCAACTGTTAATCCTTGATAAGTAAATAATATAACAGATTCACTATTTTTTATTTTATCTTGGATTTCATTTACAATAGTTTCTTTTGATTCAAGAATCTTTTTTGAAGCCATAAGTTTATCTCCTTTCATTATATTTATATAAAAAAGCTTTCACATATTAGGAAAGCTTAAAAATTACATAAGTAAAATTAGACTTTCCCTCGGCAAGATTTACTTTTGCACTTGCTGTCTTAAGGTTAATCACTTTTTTAATAAGATTAATTATAATAAAAATTCTAATTATTGTCAAATGAATTTTTATCTAATTTGATACCAGGTCCCATAGTAGAAGAAACTACTACATTTTGAATGTAATTTCCTTTTACTGAAGCTGGTTTAGTTTTTACTATAGTGTTATAAACATATACTAAATTTTCAAGTAATTTTTTCTCATCAAATGATACTTTACCAATAATAGTATGAATATTACCAAATGAATCAGTTTTATATTCAACCATACCTTTTTTGATATCAGCAATAGATGCAGCAACATTAGCAGTTACAGTTCCAGTTTTTGGATTTGGCATTAATCCTTTAGGTCCTAAAACTTTACCTACACGTGCAAGAATTGGCATCATATCAGGTGTTGCAACAATTACATCATAGTCAAAGAAATTTTCTTTTTCTATTTTTTCAATCATATCAGTATCACCAACATAATCAGCACCAGCATTTTTGGCTGCTTCTGCTTGTTCACCTTTAGCAATAACTAATATTTTTTTAGATTTTCCAGTACCATTTGGAAGTACTAAAGAACCTCTTAATTGTTGATCAGCTTTTTTAGGATCTAAGTTTAAATTAAAAGCAACTTCAACTGTACTATCAAATTTAGTAATTGATGTTTCTTTTACTAATTTTATTGCTTCTTCTTTAGAATAAGTTGTTTTTCTATCTACTTTTTTAGAAGCTTCCACGAACTTTTTTCCTTTTTTCATTTTACTCTTCCTTTCTAACTTGTGGTTTAATTAGCGGAAATTTATTATTTAATTATTCTTCTTCTGATTTTTGTTCTTCATCAGCTTTTTCATTGATTACTTCAACGTCAACTGATTGTTCTTCTTTAGCTTCAGCTTCCATTTCTTCTAAAGCTGCTTCTCTTTTAGCTGCTTCAATTTCAGCTGCTTGTGCTTCTTTTGCTTGTTCAGCAAGTTCAGCATCATTAACTCCTTTAACAGCAACTCCCATATTTCTTGCAGTTCCTTCAATTATTTTCATTGCTGCGTCAATATCATATGCATTTAAATCTGGTAATTTAGTTTCAGCAATTTTTCTTATGTCATCTTGTGTAAGTGTAGCAACAATTTCATTTGCTCCTTTTGAACTACCTTTTTGTATTTTTGCATATTTTTTAACTAAGAATGGAGCTGGTGGAGTTTTTAATATAAAATCAAATGTACGATCTGCATATACAGTAATTTCAACAGGTAAAATATCACCCATTTTATCTCTTGATGCATCATTAAATTTTGTACAGAACTCACCTAAATTAATTCCAGCAGGTCCAAGTACAGTTCCAACAGGTGGAGCTGGTGTTGCTTTTCCAGCAGGAATTTGTAATTTAATTTTCTTTACGACTTCTTTAGCCACGAAAAACACCTCCTTATGTAAAATATTATTCGCGTTAGTGGTAATAGGGCATTTCCGCATTTCCCTTCCACTACAAATGTGAACATAAATCCACATAATTGATATTAACATAAAAGTTAGTAATTTACAAGCAAAAATAAAATGAAGATAAAATTATTTATCTCCATTTATAATATATGTTAAATTTGCTACAGTATTAGCATTATAGTATACATCATCTATAATTAAATAAACATTATATTCTCCGTTTAATTTTAAATTTGGATTTATTAACGGTTCTTTATCCTTTGGACTATAACTTATAATATATGATTCATTATTTGTTCCAACTAAAATAATGTTGATATCATAAGATATATCTGTTAAATTTCCTAATATTTTTGAATAATCATTTCCATTAAAAATATATTTTAATGAAATATTATTATTAGTTACTTCAACATTATATCCAACTAAATCCTTAGCATTTTTTAATTCATCTTTTATTTCGTCAGTATTTATTTTCTTAGGAGTTTTATATAATGAATTATTAATAGTTTTTACTTTTTCTATTTTATAATTATTAGTTATATCATTATAAAAGCTTGATCTTTGAAGTGAAATTGTTGGCATATTTAATCTTGCCCTAAATATGATATTATCATTTTCATCTAATTCAACTAATCTAGAGTATGCATCTTTTTCATTTGCATAATTATATCCATCAATTTCATATTTATCTTTATCAAATGACCATCCAAAATCGATTAATTTATTATTATCTTTAATTATTAAAGAACTATAATTATAATTAAATACTTTATCTTCATCAATATACTCAAATTTAGTATCATATGTTTTACTAGTTCTATTTATATTAATAATATTAGCAGTAGAATAATTATCCTTTAATAATTTTAAAGAGTATTTCATATCTTTAATTTTAAAATCATTATTTAATATTGCAATATTATTATCATCTATCTTATAAATTGAAGATATTTTTGATGGTATTCTTAAATTTGATGTTTTTAATAAATATTTACTGAAATTATCAGACCAATTATAATCAGATATCATCCAATTTATCTTTTTTGTTTCATAGTTAATTGATGCTAGTGTATCAAAATATTTTAAAGAAACTATTAATTCATTAGTATTTTCATCATAGTAAAAACTATTTAAATCTGTAGAAAAGAAATCTAAGTTTTTAATAAATGATGGATCTACATTATAAAATACGTCATATAGATTTATATATTTTTTTAATTCTTCGTCATTACCATCATAAATATATAAAATAACATTGTTTTTATAATCATTATTAATATAACTATCATATATAAAACTATTATTTGATAATTCTTGGATATGATTAGTTTCATTATCCAATTTATATGATTTATATATTTTACCTAAGGCATCTATTTCATATAAACTAGTTGTTCCTTTATCATTTGTTTGACCACTTATTAAATAGTGATTATTTGATAATATTTTTAAATCTGTAGCATTATTTTTTTTAATATACCATATTGCTTTTCCATCTTTATTATAAGCAGCATATCCAAAATTATAAGGATTAGTTACAAAATAATATTCATTATTTAAATTAGAATTTGATATTTGAATTTCCATATTTGGTAATTCTTCATTTGTTTTTATTTTATATTCCTTAGATTTATTATTATCACCACTTAATTTAATAATATTTTCGTTATTAGCAGATAAACCAATAATTGGAATAATATGTTCTTTAGATTTTTCAGTTTTAGTTACCATATTATTGTTAATATATACTTCATAACTTACTTCATCATTTGTTTTAAATATCATCAATGCACTTAAAGGTGATATTTTATATGGATTAATTATAATTTTTGGATTATTAAATGAATACTTATTATTATTAATATATTCATTAATTTTATTATCAATTTCTAATTGTTCTACGATTAAATCATCATTATATTCAAAATATTCATTAGTAATTTTTTTATTATTATTTAATATATTCTTAACTATTAATAGTGATACTACTGCAATAATAATTAATAAAACTATTATTGCAGTAATTATTATAACTTTCTTTTTATTCTTCATATTGTATCTCCATTTAATTTTCTCTTAGTGGTTTTAATCTTTCATTTAATTCATCAATTTGATTTTTATTGAAATCAATATCTTCAGGACTCCAATAAATAGAATTTTGTGAAGGTACTACATAAGGATCAGATTCTGTCCCAAATCCACTACTTAATTTAACATTAGGATTAAATGATAAAGCCATAGCACCTGGTTGTCTACCATAATACATTGGTGCATACATTCCATATCTATTTTCATTCCAACGAGTACTATAATATCCTACAACTTGTGTAAAATCAGATCTTCTTTGATATGATCCATAAAATCCTGAACGTTTCACTACACGTCTATAATCATACATATTATAATATCGACCCTTTAATAAAGTAGCTAAAACTGTTCTAACTCCTTTACCATTATTAAGAGGATTTAATATATTTTCTATTAACTCATATTCATCTTGAGTTATTAAACCATATGAATCAGAAGTATCAATAGAAAATGAATATCCTATAAATGGAAATCTTGTATAATTTGTTGCATCATCAGTACTTAAGAATCCATAATTAGAATGATGAGTTTCGAAAGCATCAGAATCATCATTTTCACCTTCATCTATATCAGGTTCAGTATAATCATCACCATCACTTTCATAATTAATAACACTATAATTTTCTGGTCTATCTTCTACTTTTACTAAATAAATATTTGATCTTTCTAATGCAGTATCATCAGCTTCTTTTTGACACCATACATAATAAGATTCACCTTCTTTAAATATATTATTAGTAGGTTCAATTAATCTTTGACCATCATTAGTATAGAATCTATAACTCTTATTTGAGTCAGGCCATCTACCATATTCATCAGCTTTTTGGGCATAACATCTTAATCTAAAAATATGTTCATTACCATCTTTATCTGTATATTTATATCCTTTTTTATCATCAGTTGATGATTTTAAAATAGTTGGTGGAAAAGAATATATTCTATCTAAATAGATTTTATTTCTATATGCACAAGAAATACTTACATCTTTTTCCATTACATTATAATCTTTCCATGCAATTCCTGATGAAGGTTTACAATATCTAGAAGAAGAATCACCATATCCAGTACTTTCAACATCATTTCCTAAATCAATATCTAATTTTATCATATCATTTAATTTATTACCTGTTGGGTTGTTGATAGTTGAACCACCATAAGAAAATTCCCAATTTCTATTTGATTTATTAGCTTTATATGAACTATATTTAAGTCTATTAGTATTTTCTTCACCATTATAAACATCTATATTCCAGTTAGCCTGTACAGTTACATCAGTTCTATTTGAAGGAAGTGCAGTATTATATCTTTCTTTTACTGTATGAGAAAACATTAAAATATCTTTATAATCATATTGTAAATGATTACCATATATACCTGAAAAATCCTTTGATAAAGTTAGTTCAAGTGTATTACCTTGATCATCATAGCTATCACCTATTTTATAATTTCCATTATTATATACTGGATTTTCAATATATAATCGTCCATAATTTGGTCCATCTATTCTAAATTCCCAAGCATCCCATTTATAATTTGCTAATAAATTTAAATAGTATCTACAACTTTTACTTTTATTACAATTAGCAGTTTGAATTAGACTTATATCGTATTTAGGATGAATTTCCATTGCTTTAACATAAGTTAATGGATCATCATATCCATAACGTTTACTAGAAGAATATATAACGAAATCTTCATAGTCTTGTATAGATGAATGATTATTGCTATCATATCTTAATATTTGAGATTTACTACAAAGTTTTCGATCACCATAATAACTACCTGGATCACATGCTGTATATGCATCTTTTATTGTTAATAAGAATTTTTTATTAAAGCTTACTTCATCACCAAATTGTTCTCCAACTTCATTATTCCAAGCTTTAATAGTTACTTTATATTCTTTACCAGTTTTTGGTTTAACTGTAGATTTACTAAAATCACACGTATGGAAAATATCTCTAGAGAACATAGCATCACCACTAACAGTATTTTGAACTGATGCTATCTCACTTGGATTTTCTACATTTACTGCAGTACATTTATAATTTGTCATTCCCTTACCTGATGCTCTTTTTTTGAATTTTACTTCAAATCCATTTTCATATCCAACTTCAGTAATTCTTAAACCAACATCAAAAGTTTCACATCTTTTTTCAGTATCATTATCAACATTATCAAATGCTTTTATACATATTCTATATTTATCTTTTTCTTGTGGCCATTTTAATACATATTGATTATTAACATTATCATATTCAAATCTCTTATTTATATCATTAACTTCGCAATCATCACCATCAGTTACACAATATTGTACTCTATTAGTACCACTATCTTTGTCTGTTACTTTTGCAACTATTTTAACTAATTGATTGTCATATCTAAAATCATTAATTGTTGGAGGTTCAGGGTCAATATTTTTTGCTACATACTCAGTAGGATCAGTTGAAATATTACCAACTTTATCTTCAGCCCATAAGTAATATTTTTCATCTTTTTGTACTCCACTTATTTTAGCGTATGTTGCACCTTCAACTACTTGAGATGATTCTCTACTACTTACATCTGCATTTTTATTTTTTGAATAATATAATTTTTGTACACCTGATCCATTTCTATCAGACATATATATAAATACTTCGCTTTTTTGACTTACCCATCCATTTAATGAATCAACCAAAATATCTGGTCCTTTTTTATCAATATTTACATTAATAATAGCTTGTTTAACTGTATTGTCATTATAATCATTTTCAACGATTACTTTAATTGAATCTTCTGGATAAGTACTAATTAATTTTGCATTTTTATATTCTTTTTTTGAATCAAACTCATTAATATTTGTTAACCATTCACCACCTTGAATACGACCATCAAATAATACTTGATTAATATTATCATCTTTTTGAACAAATATAATGACATCTTCATTTGACCAATCTAAATCTTGAGTAATAGGATTGTAATTAATTTCAGTCTTACTATCGTATTTATATGAATGTATTCCCATTTCAGCATATGATTGTTCTTTTATTAATAAATCACATGAATTTGACTCTTCATCACTCATATTTGCATAATATTGTTTTGTTTGTTGATCAACTGTAATAAGGATGCTTCTACAAGCTAAATTATCGTTTTTATTTTTAGGATTTATAATCCAAGGAATTTTAATATTAGTAGTTTCATCAATAACATATTTATCAGCTTCTAAATATCCAGTAGATACTAATCTTCCAGCTGTTATAGTACCAATTGTTCCGGTTTCTTCAGCATATTTAACTGCAACACTTTCAATATATTTTTTCTTAGATAAATATTCATTTTCATTTACTCTTCTAGAAATATTAATATAAACTGGAATTGCTATTGCCACTAATAGTCCTAAAATTAATATTACTGCCAACAATTCTGTTAATGTAAAACCCTTATTATTTTTCATATTATCATCCTACTTTACTATTATTTAAATTTTATCAAATTTTTATCTTTGTAACAAGTATTAATATTAATCAATATACTAATATTGAGGAGAGATTTATGAAAAGAATATTTTTTATTGGTTTATTGATAATTTTAGGAATAGGTATAATATCTATATTTAGGCCTAAAAATAATAATAATTTAACAAACATTAAAGTTGCAGAAGTTGCACACAGTGTTTTTTATGCACCATTTTATGTTGCTTTAGAAAAAGATTATTTTAAAGAAGAAGGACTAAATGTGGAATTAGTTTTAACACCAGGAGCTGATAAAGTTAGTGCTGCTGTACTTTCAAATGATTGCAATATTGGTTTTGCTGGTCCAGAAGCAACTATTTATATTTATAATGGTGGGGAAGAAGATTATTTACAAACATTTGCTGGACTTACTAAAAGAGATGGTCAATTTATAGTAGGTAGAAATAAGGAAAATATTGAATTAAAAGATTTAAAAAATAAAGAAATATTAGTTGGTAGAAAAGGTGGAATGCCTTCATTAAACTTTTTGAATGCATTAGATAATGAAAAAGTAAGTGAAAAAGATATAAATATTAATTATAGTGTTGATTTTGGGGCACTATCAGGTACTTTTATATCTGGTGTTGGTGATTATGTAAATCTATTTGAACCAAACGCAACAAAATTAGAAAAACAAGGACTAGGTTATATTGTAGCTAGCGTAGGAAAACTATCTGGTGAGGTACCATATACTGCTTTCTTTGCTAGAAAAAGTTATATAAATAATAATAAAGAAACAATAGAAAAATTTAGGAAAGCAATTAATAAAGGATTAGATTATGTAAAAAATAATGATGAAACAACAATTTCAAATGCAATAATAAAACAATTTAGTGATACTTCATTGGATGAATTAAAAATGATTATTAAAAGATATAAAGAAAATGATTCTTGGTTAGATAATTATTATATTAGTAAGGAATCATTTCAAAATTTAGAAGATATTATGATAAAGTCCGAATTACTTGATAAATATGTTGATTATAATAAATTAATAATTAATGAATAATATATTAGATATTAAAAATTTAAGTAAGACTTATTATACTTTATCAGGTGAAGTTAAGGCTTTAAATAATATAAATTTTACAATAAATAAAGGAGATTTTATAGCTATAGTTGGAACTTCTGGATGTGGAAAATCAACTTTATTAAATATCCTAGCTGGTATAGATAAAGATTATGAAGGAAAAATAATTAATAATAAATGCAAAATAGGTTATATGTTGCAACAAGATGCATTACTTCCGTGGCTATCAATATTAGATAATACTATGATAGGAAAAAAATTAGGACATAATATTAATAATATTTATGTTCTTAATCTTTTAAAAAAATATAATTTAGATGATTTTAAAAATAAAAAGCCAAATTGTTTATCTGGTGGTATGAAACAAAGAGTTGCCTTAATTAGAACACTTGCAACTAATCCAGATTTACTATTATTAGATGAACCGTTTAGTGCTCTTGATTACCAAACAAGATTAATAGTTGAAAATGATATATATAATATTATTAAAAAGGAGAAAAAAACAGCAATTATTGTTACTCATGATATTGGAGAAGCTGTAGCTATGGCTGATAAAGTAATAGTATTATCTAATAGACCAGCATCTATTATTAATGTATATGATATAAAACTAAATAATAAAATTGATCCAATGAATAATAGATCTGATTCTAATTATAATTATTATGTTAATTTAATATGGAAGGATTTAGGTATAAATGTCTGACAAACAAAAAGAATTTATAAAAAAATATAGATTCAATCAATTTATTATTATATTTATACGTCTTATAATTGTAATTTCATTTTTATTAATATGGCAATTTTTAAGTAATAGTAAAATAATTAATCCTTTTATATTTTCATCTCCAACTAAAATATTTTCTACTATAAAAAATCTATATTTAAATAATGAATTATTTATTCATTTATTTACTACCATAAAAGAGATAGTTATAGCATTTACCATAGGATTTATAATTAGTTTTATTTTAGCAATACTTTTGTACTCATTTAATATGTTTTATAAAGTAGTTGATCCATTTTTAAATATAATTAATTCTCTTCCAAAAGTTTCATTAGGTCCAATACTAATAATATGGTTTGGTGCAAATACATCATCAATAATAATAATGGCATTACTCATAAATATTTTAGTTTGTACTGAATCATTATATGTTGGATTTATAAAATGTAAAAGTAGCGAATTATTATTATTTAAATCACTTGGAGCAACTAAAATTAAAATACTATTTTATTTAGTAATACCAAATGCATTTGAAAATATTATTACTAGCTTAAAATTAAATATTTCAATGACATTAATTGGTGTAATTATGGGAGAATTTTTAGTTAGTAAAAATGGAATAGGATATTTAATAATCTATGGTACTCAAGTTTTTAATTTAGATTTAGTCTATGCTGGAATATTAATATTGCTTGTTTTATCTTATTTATTTTATAAACCAATTAGTTCACTAGAAAATAAAATCAAGAAGGATTAATCCTTCTTGATTTTTGGTAATTCCAAATCTTCATCTAAGATATTATCAACAATATCTTCTATATCAATATCATCTTCTTTAGCAAGTGGTGCATTTTTAATTAATATATCCTTATTTTTTATTATTTCATCATCATCTTTTAATTTTTTGATTTTTTTAACCTTTTTAGGTTTCTTTTCTTTGATTATAGGTTCATCTATAATTTCCTCTTTTTTGTCATCTTTAGTTTCGATATTTTTATCATCTTTTTTATAATCATCTATCTTTTGATTTAATTCTTCATCATTTGAAATATCTTCCATAGATACTATTTTTTCAGTATTTTCTTCATCTTCTTCAATTATATTTTCCTCATCATTATCATTTTCATTAATTGTATGAATAATAGGATCTATGCTTGATACATTAAAGAATTTCTTTTTTAAATTATTTTTCAAATTATTTTGTTTTTCTATTAAACCAATATCTTGTTCAGGTTCTTTTAATGATTCATTAACCTTTTGTTTAACATTTGATAATCTTATAACTTTAAATACGTCATAAAGAACAATTATTAATGCAGGAATTAATAAAACAAATAACCATCCTCCTTTAGACTGAAGTAAAAATTGGATTCTTCCAAGTTGTGGTATCTTAAATAGTACTTTACCAATTACATTTTTACTACTTGCTAAAGCAGAATCCGGAACACTATTATTATCACCTTGTGTTCTAAATTTTATATCATCTTCTGTTTTGATAACATCTTTAACTCTATGAGTAACTGTTAATCCTTCACCTAAAGAACTTGTTGAAATAAAAGTGATTATATCTCCTTCTTTTATTTTTGAATAATCATCAACTTTAACAGTAAAAACTACATCATATACATTAATATTTGGCTCCATCGAAGGAGAAATAATTGTATATAATGAAATAAATGGTGTACTTTTTTGACCTTTCATTTCAGATATCTTTGATGAAATAATATAATAAACAAAAAATATTGCAACTAAAGATAAGAATGCTAAAACAATCCAAGATAATATCTTGAATATTAATTTAATAGTTGGATTATCAAATATTTTTTGTCTTTTCACTTTGCCATCCCCTTGTTATTTATTTTACTGTTAATTTAACATTTGCTCTAAAAGTTTTATTTTGATCTTCATTTTGAGCAATTCCTGTTTCTTTAAATTCATAATTAATAATATATTTATTTTCTGAATTTGCTTTAACTACTTGATTATTAATAAGAATGGAATTTGCATATGGTGTTCTTTGATTAGTTAAAATAGTTTCACCATTTCTTAATAAATTATAATATAAATTATTTGTTTGAGTAAAATTATTATAAACATTTACCCATTCTAGTTTATAACTAATATCAATTTTATTAGTATTTTTTATAGTAAATGATTGACTGCCAGTCCATCCTGGTTCTATTTTATTTGCATCTAGTGTAATATCATCTCCTAATGAGATATAATAAGTTGTTTCATCATCATCATCACCATCAATAATTGTTTCCTCTTCTTTTTTAGGTTCGTCTTTTTTATCATCATCTTTTTTAGGTTCGTCTTCTTTTTTTGAATCATCTGATGGTTTTGAATCGTCATTCTTTTTATTATCATCTTTTTTAGGTTCATCTTTTTTGGAATCATCTTCTTTAGGTTCTTCTTTTTTTGAACAAACTAAATCACATATTCCATCCCCATCTATATCAATTTCACTATCTGGAAAACCATTATTATTTAAATCACAATTTAAAATACATTTTCCTTCATCATCTTTTTGATTCATTAAATTAAAATCTGGTATATTATCACCATTATAATCAACATTAAATGTTGCAATTTTGTTGTCATCTAAATCAATATTAATATCTGGAATACCGTCATTATTAGTATCACAATTAATGTCGCATTTTCCATCTCCATTTAAATCGATATTAATTTCATGACCATCTAAATAATTATGAGTTTTTGGATTTACTTGTTTATTTTCATAACCTTTATAATTTATAGCAACATACGATAAAGATCCAATTGAAATTAACAAAAAAAAGAGTATAAATAAGAACAAGTATCTTTTGTCCTTCTCATTTTTTTCATAAACCATTGTTTCTCCATTATCTTCAATAACTAAACCAAGGCCTTCTTCTTTAATTAATTTTTGTTTTTCCTTATCATCCATTAACTATCACCTACCCTTTAGTTGATATTTCAATAACATGATTATTCTTATTTTCTATATTTTTTTTAGCTTGTACATAATTCTTATAAGATAATATTGTGCCACATAAAACAAAAGCAAAAATTAGTATGGAAAAAGTATATAATATATTCTTTTTTAAATTATTTATTTTCTTTTCATTTTCTTCAATAGATTTAATTTTTTCTTCAAAATCATTTTTTATATTTTGTTTGATCTCTTCCATATTGGCACATCCTATCATATTAACTATATCATATATTTATTTCAATGACAAGAATATAAAAAAAATCTCTTAACGAGATTTTAGTCTTTTACATATGGAATTAATGCCATAAATCTTGCTCTTTTGATTTCTCTAGCCATATGTCTTTGATGTTTTGCACATGCTCCAGTCATACGTCTATTCATTATTTTTCCTTTTTCAGTTATATATTTAGAAATTACGGCAGTATCTTTATAATCAAAATCTTTGCCAGCACACATTTGACAAACTTTTTTCTTTTTACGATAAAATTCAGCCATGATTATTCTCCTTCCTAATTAAAATCAAAAGGTAAATCATCATCTGTTAAAGCTACTTCATCTCCCATATTTGCATATGGATCACTGTCTAAATCAGTAGTTTCTATATCTGATGATGCACCCATATCTGATTGATATCCATCAAAATTATTAGATTGGTTAGAATTTTTAGACCCTAAAAATGTTACATTATCGCAAATAACTTCAGTAACATATCTTTTTGTACCATCTTGAGCATCATAACTTCTAGTTTGTATTCTTCCTTCAACTGCTACTTGTGATCCTTTAAAGCAATATTTTGAAATATTTTCTGCTTGTTTTCTCCATGCAACACAATTTATAAAATCTGCTTCTCTTTGTCCACTTTGATTAGTGAAATTTCTATCTACAGCAACAGTAAAAGTAGTAGTAGGTGTTCCTGAAGTAGTTGTTTTTAATTCAGGATCTTTAGTAAGTCTACCAATTAAAATTACTTTATTCATATTTACTCCTCATCTTCTTTAATGATTAAATGTCTTAAAACATTTTCATTAATTGAAGTTTTACGATCTAATTCTTTAATAGCTTCAGCTTCAGCTTCAAAATTCATAACAAAATAATATCCATTAATTTCTTTTTTAATAGAATATGCTAATTTTTTTAAACCTAATTCTTTAAATTCTGAAATTTTTGCTTTATTATCTTTTGCTATTTTTTGAATTTCATCTGCTACTTTTTTTACTGCAGCTTCATCACTTCCAGTTTTAACAATAAACATCATTTCGTATTTTTGCATTTTCTACACCTCCTTATGGTCTTTGCGGTTTCATTTCTTAAATGAAACAAGGAGTAATTTAATTACTCGCATGTATTATAGCAAAGTTAAAATTTAATATCAAGTTTAATTTTTAAAAAAATACTTCTCTGCTGTATTAGATAATATTTTTACCATTTTATTATCATAATTAAATCTTTGCTTTTGTTTTTCTATTCCATCAAAAATATCCCCATCATTTTGTCTTTGCGATGATGCTTTCCAATCACATATCATTTCTAATAGATCCATTATATTCATACCATATATTCCATTTCCAAAATGTTCAGGATGGTGTCTATTATATCTATAATGGTGTGTTAATGCCTGTCTAAGTTCAAATAAGGATTTTAAATAGTCTTCACTTCCATATGATATTTGATTTAACTTATAATTAGAATTATCAAATGATTGTTTTTCAGGATATTCTAATTTTGTTTTATCATGATTTACTTTTCTATCTAGTAATTCATCTATATATAATTTACACAATACTTCTTGGGATCTATATTTTTCTTTTAATTTATAATCTCTTGAATTACTATATACATTTTCTAATAGTTTATTTTTTATATATAATTCTTCACCTTTTTGAAGTAATATTAAAAAGTCAATTAATGTCATCTTATTTATATTATCAGTTATATCAACTTTTTTATATTTTCTTATTTCATCTACAATAATATCAATATAATTACCTACAGTAATTATATGTTCCATTGTATCTTTTGAACTATCATATATTTTTTTCATATATTCCTCTTTATCTATCAAATAGTTTTATAGTCTTTTTTAAGATTTTGCATTTAGATAATTCTTTTTCATTTAATCCGTAATTATTTATTAAATGATTTAAATCATAATCTTTTGCATCAGTCATAAAGTTATAAATATTATCTTTTGCTTCATCTTTATCATTATGATATTGATTATAAAAATGATATGCAAATAAACCTCCATATGAATATCCTTGATTTTCATTAAATGATTCAACATCTATTTCATTATTTAAATCAAAATCCTTATTATTTATAATAGTATTTAGTGAATATAAATTATCAGATAATATATAATTATATATAGTTATATATTTATTTATATCTTTTATATTAAAATTATTCTTTTGTAAATAATTTAAAAACACTAATTCTATAAAAAATGGATATACTTCATATATATTATTTGTTATATATTGATTTTTTTCATTAATAGTCATATTTTTTAATTGCTCTGATAAATATGCATGTATAGTTTCATGTGCTAATGTTATGGCATCTACTATAGTATATTTTTTAGTAACAAAAATATAAGCTTTAATATCTTCGATTGCTTCAATAGTTAAACCAGTTAAATAATCTAAAATATGTTTGGTAAAGAACACCTTATTACTTGTTATTAAGTCTTCAAAATAATCAGATATATCTTTATCAAAATTTTGATAAAATTTAGAAACAATTTTTATAGTATCTTTTTGAAGCATCTTTACTTGATATTTATTATAGTAATAATTATTTTCAATATTTATTTTATTATATAATTTTGAAATGCTATTATTAAATGATTTCATATTATTAAAATTATTTTCAAACATCTCTTTTTGAATATTACGAAGATTAGTATCTTCATTTTTTAATTCTTCATTTAATCTTTTTGGATAATTTATATATATTCCATTATCACTTGCAATATCTATCAATATTTCTGCTGTTTCTCTATAATCTTCAAAAAACGTTTGATTATTATTATTAAAATAATAATTTAACTTATTAATATCATATTCAATTTGATTTTGTAATTTTTTCATCATTATCCCCCAACATTACATTTTTAAATTTTTTATTATATTTTTTGAATTTAATATTTCTTTTTCAGATAATCCATAATGATTTATCATGTATTTTTTGTCATGAATATGAGATTTTATCATAAAATTTAATATATTATTTTTTGCATATTTTTTATCATTTAAAAATTGATTATAAAAATGATATGCTAAAACTCTACCTTGTGCATAAGATTGTGATTCAATAAATACATTAATGTCATCATCTTTACTAAATAAATTTTTCTTTTTTAAGTATCTATAATATATGTTTAAATCTTCGATCATATTATTATTAAAATCTCTTTCATACAAATTAACATCATTTCTAAGAATGTCTTTATTTTTTAAATAATCTAATAGCACAAGTTCAATAAACATAGAATATGTTTCGTCAAAATTGTTTATGTTTATTTTATTTATTTCTTTTTCCAAATTATCTATTCTTTTTTGTGATATGTATGCATGAATTATTTCATGTAAAAAAGTTAAAAGATCATTAATACTATTAGTTAAATTTATAAAAATGTAAGGCTTAATTTTTTTATTTCCTTCAACTGCATATCCATCTGTATAATTTTTCTTACCAAAAAATGTATATATATGACCACTTAATATCATATCTTCAAAGAACGAATTAATTTCATAATCGTATTCTTTTAAAAAATTTCTTACAATAATTATATTTTCATATAATTTCAAATTTGTTTCATAATTTGGATAAGAATAATAATCCTTATAATACTTAGATAATGATCTATATAATTTTGATAATTTTATATCAAAATCAAAATGTTTTTTATAATTATTAATAAAAGCAGTTATATTTTTCATATATAAATCACTAGTATCAAATTTATTTAATAATAGATAATAATCACTAGGTAATTTTATATCTAAATTATTATTATCTATTGCAATTTGTAATCTTTCAAATAATTCTTTTAAACTCTGAAATTGTACCTTATTATCACAATTTTTAATATCATCTAATATTTGATATAGATCACTTTCTATATTTTGATTAATATCAATCATTTTTTCACCCTCTTGAGATGTTTATCAATATATCTTCCTATTTTTTGAGGATTAATGATATCATTTATATTTAATCCATAATTTTTTAACATGTATATTCTGTCATAGTCTTTACTATCTAACATAAATTTATTTATAAAATATTTACATTTTTGACTATCTTTTAAGTAGAGATCATAATAATGATATCCTAATATTTTTCCATATGTATATACTTCATTTTCTAAGAAATTTATATCAATATCGTAAAATGATAATTCAAATTTATTAAGATATGATAATAATTCAAAATCATATGCCTTTCTTAAAAAATTAATATCTTCAATTTTAAATCCATTAATTTCTAAATAATCAAACATGATATTTTCAATAAATGATGAATAAACTTCAAATAAATTGTTATATGATAGTCTTGTTAATTCTTTACTATTTGCATATTTAATTTTAGAAAAATGATATGCATGAATTATTTCATGTGCTAAAGTAATCGAATCCATTATTAAGTCATCTTTAGTCATTAAAATATATTCATCCAATAAATAATTAGAATTAGTGCAATATCCATATAAACTATCCATATTATCTACTACTATTAATTTTGAAGTATTAATATATTGTATATAAAAATTATATATATTTTCATCATATTTTTTAAAAAAATCGCCTACTATTTTTTTTGTATCTTCAAAAGAAATAGATTCATTGCATTCAAAATCTTTAGGTGTTTCAATATATCTATCATTAAAATACTTATTCATTGAAACTATTTTTTTATTTATAAAGTAATTATTATCATAACTATCATAAAATTCCTTCATAGATTTTCTTCTTACATCTGAAGTATCTTTTTTAAAAGATTCATATTCTATTTCAACTGGATATTTTATATCTAAATTCTTATACGCTATAATTTCTTCTAATTTATCTAAATCATTTACTAAATCATAGTATTTTGAATTATTGTTACATTTTTTTAATTCACTAACTATTTTAAATAAATCCCTTTGTATAATTTTTTCTAATACTTGCATATTTATAACCCCCATAATAGATTATATTAAACATTAAATCTAAATAACACTATATCTCCATCTTGCATTAAATATTCTTTTCCTTCTAAACGAAGTTTTCCAGCTTCTTTAACTTTACTTTCTGAACCTAAATTTCTTAAATCATCAAATGAAGTTACCTCAGCTTTAATAAATCCTCTTTGAAAATCAGTATGAATTATACCCGCACATTCAGGTGCTTTCATACCATCTTTAAAAGTCCAGGCTCTAACCTCATCTTTTCCAACAGTAAAAAATGTTTTAAGTCCAAGTAAATGATAAGTTGCAAATATTAACTTATCTAAGCCACTATTTGTTATTCCCATATCTTGTAAAAATATCTTTTTATCATCATCTGATAATTCAACTAATTCTGATTCCATTGCACATGACATGATTACAACTTCAGATCCTTCTTCCTCAGCATATTTTGATACTTTATCTGTATAATCATTGTGACCTACAACAACATCATCTTCACTAACATTAGCAACATATATTATAGGTTTTAAAGTAATAAAATTAAAATTTTTTAATATTAATAATTCATCTTCATCAAATTCTAATCTTCTTAAAGGAATATTATTATTTAATGATTCTAAACATCTTTTTAATATATCATATTCTTTGACTACATCTTTTTCCTTTGTTGTTTGTGCTTTTTTCTCAATTTTATTTATTCTATTTTCTACTATTTCCATATCAGAAAATATTAATTCTAAATTGATAATTTCTATATCTCTAATTGGATCAGTTGATCCTTCAACATGAATAATATCTGGATTATCAAAACATCTTACTACTTCAACTATAGCATCTGTTTCACGTATATGAGACAAAAATTTATTTCCTAATCCTTCACCATGTGATGCACCTTTAACAAGACCAGCAATATCAGTAAATTCATAAGTAGTTGGAATCATCTTCTCAGGTATATACATATTATTTAAAAATTCTAATCTTGTATCTGGAACAGTAACTACTCCAACATTTGGATCTATTGTTGCAAATGGATAATTAGCCGCTAAAATATTCTTCTTAGTAATTGCATTAAATAATGTAGATTTACCAACGTTTGGTAGCCCAACTATTCCTGCTTTTAATGCCATATAAAACACCTCTTTTAATTCGAATATTATTATAATTAATTTTTTGATTTTTTTCAATAAAAAAAGGCTTATTTTTAAGCCTTACTAACTTGAAATAATTCTACTTCTACTGGAGTTTCTTGACCAAATAAATCTATTAATACATTTAATCTATTATTTTCTTTATCTATTGAATCAATTTTACCAAACATACCTTTAAATGGTCCATCAATAATATTTACTGCATCTCCAACATTTAAGTCTGAATCACTATCTAGTCTTGACATACCCATTGATGCAAGTACTTTATCTATTTCTTGTGGAGGTAATGGTGTTGGTTTAGCTTTATGACCATATGATCCAATAAATCCTGTAACTCCTGGTGTATTTCTTATTATATACCATGCTTCATCTGTCATTGTCATTTCAACTAAAATATATCCTGGAAACATTTTCTTTGTTTTTTCTTTTTTTACTCCATCTTTTATTTCTACTTCAGTAGTTTCAGGAATAATTATACGATAAATAATATCTTGCATTCCCATAGATTCAATTTTAGATTCAATTTTTTCTTTTACTTTTTGTTCATGACCTGAATAAGTATTAACTACATACCATTGCTTATCCATTATAACACCCCTTTAATTGCTGATAATATAAGATCTAATAACATGAAAAATAGCATAACAAATACAGCAAGTAATATTGTAGCTATTGAATACTTTATTACTTCTTTTGCTGTTGGCCATTTCATTTGTTTCATCTCTTTACCAACGCCTTTAATAAATGATTCTTTCTTTACTTTATTTTTCTTTTCTTTAGCCATTTCTACACCTCTAAATTATTGTAAAATAAAAACACACCTAAATATGTGTACATCTAAATATTACTATAAAAGTGTGTTAATTGCAAGAATAAATTAAGAATTTATTAAAATTATGTTTTTAACTTTATTTTTTATTCTTTGAATTGTATTATCAACAGATTTTGCTGATACATTTAAAATATTTGCTATATCTTGATAATTTATTCCGTCTATCATTAAATAAAAAACGTCTTTTTCAGTATTACTAAGTGATGATATTATATCATTTAATAGTGCTTCATAATGTTCATCTCTTGTTAATTTTGTCAATGGATCATTTTCATTATTATCAGAAATAATATCTGCTAAAGAGGAATTAAAACAATTATAAATATGTTCTAAAGATAATGCATCATTTAATACCTGATTTTTTTTACGACTAGCTTTAAGTAATGCACCTTGTATTCTTCGTTCAACACAAAGTGATATAAAAGTATTTAAAGATGATGTATTATTATAATTATTTATAGCATCAGAAAAACCAACCAAAGCTTCTTGATTTAAGTCGCTCAAATCCATTCCCAATGATAAAGCAACTTTTTTGTATTTTTTTACGTATATACCTACAATATATCTATATTTTATATATAAAGCTTCTTTAGCTTCATCAGATGATTCTTGTATTAACATTATTAATTCATCATCATTAATATTTTTATAATCCATTTAAATCACCTCTTGATTTTATCTACTAATTAAATCATATATTAATATTCCTGCTGCTACAGATGCATTTAGTGAATTTACTTTTCCTTTCATAGGTAAAGAAACGATTTCATCACAATTTTTTCTTACTAATGGACTTAATCCACTTCCTTCACTACCAATTATTAAAGCAACTTTATCTGAATAAGATATATTTTTATAATCTTTTCCATTTGCCTCTGCACCATATATAAAATATCCATTATTTTTTAATTCATTTATTAAATTGTTTAAATTTGTTACTCTTGCAATATTTACATAATTTAAAGCACCAGTTGAAGTTTTCATAACAGTTTCATTAACTGAAACTGATCTATCTTTTGGAATAATAATTGATTTTATTCCTGCAGATTCTACTGTTCTAATTATTGCTCCTAAATTATGAGGATCTTCTAAATGATCCAAAATAATTATTATTTTATCATTTAACATTTCTTTATAATCAGAGTATTCAAAATCATCTATAATTGCAATTATACCTTGATTATTTGGTTCTATTTTATTCATTTTGGCTTGTGACATTTTTTCATATTGTATATTATTATTTTTTATTACATCTAAAAAATTCTTATCTTTAAATAACTCAGATAAATATATTTTTTTTATTTTATTTGGATTATTAATAACTTCATAAATTGCATTTTTTTTATATACTTTCATAACCTATTTTAAAATGAAACTCATAATTTCATTTATCCTTTCAATATTATTACTTAAATATAAATACCCTATTAAACATTCTAGAGATGTTGCATGACGATAAGTAATTATATCAGCATGTTTAGCTTTAGTTCCTTTAGCATTTCTTCCCCATTTAATAATATCTAATTCATCACTTGTAAATATATTATTATTTACTAGTTCTTGCAATATTTTACATTGAGATACTGCACTAACATATTTAATAGATTCCTTTTGTAAAACATTTACCTTTGTAATGTTTTTATCAATTAAGTATTTTCTAACATATGTTTCATATACAGAATCACCTATATATGCATATACAAGCGCGTTTTTCATAATTCATCACGAGAAAATATTACCACATAATTAAAAAAAAGCCAAGTATTACTTAGCTTTTGAATTTTTTTTATTATTAATTAATACATAAAATGCATTTAATGAAATATCATCAATACTTACATCATTTGTTAAATTATAAATAAATTCATTATCTCCGATTAAGTAAAACTTATTTGATTTATCATCATATTTTATTCCATAATTAACTAAAAATTCTTTATATAAATTATCATCATTAATTATACTATGACTTATACAATATTGTTTAAATAAACTATTTACTTCAATATTTGTTATGTATAAGCCTACATCAGTTAAAATTCTTTCATTTCTAAGCTTAGATATTTTTGAATTTCTTTCTTGTATAATTTCTTCAATACTTTTAACACTATTTATTATTTTAACATCATTTACTTCTTTATTATCATCTTTATTAATTTTATCACTAAATTTTGTCTCAATAATAGCTATAATTGCCAAATGTTGATTTACTTTTTTATTTAATGATGATACTTCATCTTTTAATTTTTCATATACTGGTTTTATTTCTAATTTTTTTCTTTCAATTTCCTCAAATTGAATTTCTAATGTATTATATTTAACTCTATTTAAACACTTATTTATAAATGTAAGTTGTTTTTTAATATTATTTCTATTTCTATTAATATTGTTAATTTCATCACTTAATTTATTTAATTCTTCTCTTTTAGTTTGTAATTGTCCATTTAAAAGAATTAATGAATCTTTAATATCATTATAACTATTAACAATACCTTTTACTTTTGTTTTAGAAATAATATCTTCCATATTTCACCTCATTTAAATTTAACTAAACTTAAATTAGTATCTTTATATAAATCTTCTTTTTCTTTTTTATTTATATTAATAATTAACAAGGATATTCCAATAATTATATACACAATAGATATTATTTGTGCCATTTTAAATCCACCTAACATAAGTGAGTCCGTTCTTAAACTTTCTACAAAGAATCTTCCTATTCCATACCATGTTAGATAAAATGCTGTTAGTGTTCCTAATTTTGTTTTCTTTCTATTTCTTATTAAGAGTAATAATATAAAACCTAATATACACCATAGAAATTCATAATAAAATGTTGGTTCATGATATGCACCTTCAATATACATTCCATCAATTACAAATTTAGGAATAATATAATGAGATTTTAATGTAGCCAAAGTTGTGGCATTACCATATGCTTCACTATTAAAAAAATTTCCCCATCTTCCAATTGCTTGTGCAAGTATTAATGGAACAACCATCATATCTGTCATTTTAATTAATTTCACGTTGTACTTTTTACAATATAAAACAAGTGTTATTAATCCAGCAATTATTCCTCCATGTATTGCTAGACCACCTTCCCAAAATTTAAATATATTTAATAAATTATGGGAATAATCAGACCATTTAAAAATTACATAATAAATTCTAGCACCAATTAATCCAAAAATTACTACCCAAAATAATAAATTAAAAATAAAATCTTTTGGTGCATTATATTTCTTTCCTTCTTTTTCAAGTAATATATATGAAGTAATAACTCCAATTAATATTAAAACTGAATACCACCTTATAGAAAAGTTACCAATTTGAAACATTATTGGATTCATAATTATCACCTAATTTAAGTATAACAAAAAAAAAAGAATATTTCATCTTTTTATTAAAATTCTTTTTTTAGATTCTTGAATTTCATTACTTAAATAATTATCCATATATTTTTTTATATCATTTCTTTCAAAATGTTTATGGATGTATTTTGTACAATTATATTGAAGACCAGATATAATAGATTTTTTTGTAATAGCAATATCAGATGTTAAATCAACAATCCATATTATAGGTTCAACTTTAAGCCAATAAATGCCTTGATATAATACTTTTCTTCCATCAGATAACTCGCTATTTAAATTGTTTAATCCAGCAATAAATCTAATATATTTTTCACCATTATATAAATATTCAGTATAACTTCTTGGAATAAAAGAATTCTTATCAACATTAAAATCAACTGTATATACCTTTCCAGTTTGTAATAATAAATTCATATTAAAATTACTCTCAAGTTCATACGAATAATCTAAATCTACTACCATCTGTGGTAATTCACAATATTCAATTTCAAGTATTTTATTATCCTTTAAAATAATTTTTGAATTATTTTCAATACTTGAATATGATGTAACAGGTCTAGTACTATAGTTTCTTGAATATGGTTTTACATGTTTTTTTGATCCTTCTTCATTAATAACAAATATTTCATTTGTATAATATGGTGTTTTTGTCCACCAAGCTCCAATATTTTTATCATCTTTTTTTACAGATTCTCCACCTAAAAGTATTGCAAAATCGGTTATTTCACATTGACTACCATATTTTTTAAATATATTTAATTTATTATCTCCTATGATTTGATTATAATTTAAAAAAGTTAAATCATTTTTCATAAAAATCACCACTCAAGCATTATAACATAATATATTCAAAAATCAAAAAAAAGTTAATAATATTATATTATTAACTTATTTTAAGTATTTTTTTAGATATTCTCCTGTATAGGATTTTTTTTCTTTTATTATTTCCTCAGGTGTTCCTGTTGCAATTATTTCACCACCCATATTACCACCTTCAGGTCCTAAATCAATTATGTAATCTGCTACTTTAATAACATCTAAATTGTGTTCTATTACAACAACAGTATCACCATTATCTACAATTCTTTGAAGAATATTAATTAGTTTTTTAATATCCTCTAAATGAAGTCCTGTTGTTGGTTCATCAAGAATAAATAATGATTTTCCTGTTGGCTTTTTTTGTAATTCTTTTGCAAGTTTTACACGTCCTGCTTCACCACCAGATAGTGTTGGTGCTCCTTGTCCAAGTTTTATATATGATAAACCAACATCCATCATTACATCTAATTTTTCCTTAATTTTAGGTACATTTTCAAAAAATTTAACTGCTTCCTCTACTCTCATGTCAAGAACTTCTGAAATATTTTTACCTTTAAATTTAATATTTAAAGTATCATTATTATATCTTGTTCCATGACACACATCACATGGAACATAAACATCTGGTAAAAAATGCATTTCTATTTTTTTAACTCCATCACCTTGGCATGCTTCACATCTTCCACCTTTTACATTAAATGAAAATCTTCCTTTATCAAATCCCCTTATTTTAGATTCATTCATATTTGCAAATAAATCTCTAATATTATCAAATACTCCAACATATGTAGCTGGATTAGAACGTGGTGTTCTACCTATTGGATCTTGTGATATTTGAACAACTTTATCAATTTGATCCAAACCTTTAATCTTGGAATGTTTTCCAGGCATAATTCTTGTTTTAGGATACAAATTCTTAAAAGTTGCTTTATATAATATTTCGTTAATAAGTGATGATTTACCAGAACCGGATACACCAGTAACGCATACAAATTTTCCTAAAGGTATTTTAACATCAATATCTTTTAAATTATGTTCTTTTGCACCAATTATTTCAATATACTTAGAGTTTCCTTTTCTTCTTGTTTTAGGTACATCAATTTTTTCTTTTCCAGATAAATATCTTCCTGTTAATGATTTATTATTTTTCATTACTTCTTCTGGAGTACCAACAGCTATAATTTCACCACCTTGATCTCCAGCACCAGGACCTACATCTACAAGATAATCAGAAGCCATCATTGTATCTGTATCATGTTCTACTACTACCAAAGTATTACCTAAATCCACCATATCTTTTAATGATTTTATTAAACGATCATTATCTTTTTGATGAAGACCAATAGATGGTTCATCAAGAACATAAAGTACACCAGATAATCTAGATCCTATTTGAGTAGCTAGTCTTATTCTTTGAAGTTCTCCACCTGATAAAGAACCAGCAATTCTATTAAGCGTTAGATAAGATAATCCTACATTATTTAAAAAATCTAATCTATTTTTTATTTCTTTTATTACTAATTCACTAATACTTAATTGTTCTTTTGTTAATTTTAATGAATTAATAAATTCATACATTTGTCCAATACTCATCTTTGTTACTTCGTATATATTTTTTTTATTAATTAATACATTAAGTACTCCTTCTTTAAGACGAGATCCATGACAAAGAGGACATTCAAGTTCCATCATATAATTATCTAACCAATCTCTTATCCAATCTGATTTTGTCTCAATATATCTTCTTTCTAGATTATTAATTACTCCTTCAAAATAACTTGTAGTATATCTTTTATTTCCATTTTTAGCAGTATATTCAAATTGAAGTGGTTCTAAACTTCCATAAAATATAATATCTTTTTCTTTTTTAGTTAGTTTTTTAAAAGGTTTTGTTATATCAATATTGTAATATTTACATGCCGTTTTAATTTCGGTCCAATAAATATTTGATGTATCTTGTAAAGTTGCAATAGCACCGTCTTTTATAGAAAGAGAATCATCTGGAACAAGTAATTCTTCAGAAATAACACTTTTAAAACCTAACCCCTTACATTCCGGACATGCACCATATGGATTATTAAATGAAAACATCCTTGGTTCAAGTTCTGGTAATGAGTAATTACATTTAACACATGCATAATTTTCTGACATAATAAATTCTTCTTTATCTAAAACATTTATTAAAACTAATCCATGAGCTAATTTAGTTGCATTTTCAATAGATTCAAAAACTCTACTTCTTTCATCTGAATTTAAAACAATTCTATCAATTATTACTTCTATATTATCTTTTTTGTTTTTATCTAAAGTTATTTCTTCATCTAAATACCTAACTTCATTATTTATTCTTACACGAGAATATCCTTCTTTTCTTAAATCATCAAATAAATCTTGATGTGTTCCCTTTTCACCATGAACAACTGGTGCCATTATTTCAAGTTTTGTTCCTTCTTTAAATACCATTATTTTATTAGTCATTTCCTCAATTGATTGATGAACTATTGGTTCATGATGATTTGGACAATAAGGTGTTCCACATCTTGCAAATAAAAGTCTTAAATAATCATATATTTCTGTTACAGTTGCAACAGTACTACGAGGATTATTATTAGTTGTTTTTTGATCTATTGATATAGATGGTGATAAACCCTCAATAGAGTCAACATCAGGTTTTTTAGTTCCACCTAAAAATTGTCGAGCATAAGCTGATAAACTTTCAACATATCTTCTTTGGCCTTCAGCATATATTGTATCAAAAGCAAGAGATGATTTACCTGAACCAGATACACCTGTCATAACTATTAAAGAATTCTTTGGTAATTCTAAATCAATATTTTTTAAATTATTTTCTCTAGCGCCCTTAATAATTATTTTATCATTAGACATCTATATCACTTCCATTTCGTTTTTCTATTCTATCATAAAAATTACAATGTTTACATAATTCCTCACATTTTATATTGTTTTTAAATCCATTAATCATTTTTGTAACTTTATTGCTATTTAAAATTATATCTAAATCATCATTATATATATTTCCTAGATTTATAATACCATTAGAATCTAAACAGCATGGAATTATACTACCATCTACTAATACTCCAAAATGTGTTCTTAATCCCATACAACTTCCATTTATATTATAGTAATCATTATCTAAATTAGGCCAAATAAATTCTATATCTTCTTCATAAAATATCTTATCACTTATATTAGTATGTCCGTTTATTATAATATTATATCTTTCTTCAATTAATTTTATTATTTCTTCTTTATATTGATTGTTTGTCCACATTCTAAAAGAAATATATGTGTTATTAACTATTAAGTTATCAACACAATCAAATATATTATTCATGTACTCACTTAATGATTTATTATATTTTAAATTAAATGAATGAAGTGATATGTTTAACTGTCTAATATTTTTATTATCCTTAATTTTATTAATTAAATAACCATTAGTGGTAATATTTATATTATAGTCTTTACTAGCTAAATTGATTAATTGATTAATTTGTGGATGAAGTAATGGTTCACCCATTACATGAAAATATAAATAATTAGTATGTCCTTTTAATTTTTCTAATAATATTTTAAATCTATTTATAGAAATAAATTCTTTTTTTCGATTATTTTTAATGCAAAAAGAACAATTTAAATTACAATTATTAGTTATTTCAATATATATTTTTTTAAACATAACTTCACCTGCATAGGTATTATAACATAATTAAAAAATTATTCTAGTTGATTAATTATTCTATTTATATTATAATATAGATATAAATTATATTATAAGGAGGAATTATAATGAATAACTTTAAAAAAATAAGAATAAAAAGAAATATTACTCAAGTTGATTTAGCTAATAAAATTAAGGTAAAACAAGAAACAATAAGTGCATATGAAAGTGGTAAAGCATTTCCAAGTGCAGATGTATTAGTAAAAATTGCAGATTATTTAAATACATCATGTGATTACTTGTTAGGTAGAATTGATGATGATGCTCCATTATCAGAATTTAATATTAAAGCCATGAACCCTAAAACATATAAAATGATAAATAATTTCATTATGTTAAAAGATAAAGAAAAAGATGATGTACTTTGGTATAGTGAAGTTATTAGAAAAAAAGATGCAAATTAAAATCAGAAATTATATTTCTGATTTTTATTTTATCTATTCTTCCTATCTTGAATTTTATATATAATTTTCATACTTAATTTATATGGTAAAAATCTATTAAAGAAAATTCCCATTTTAATACCAAATCCAGGTATTATTAATAATTTATTTTTTAAAGCTTTATCAATAGCATATTTTGCTACTTTTTTAGATTGCTCAGATTCAACATTAAAATGACCACCAGCTACTTTATTAAACTCTGTATTAACAGGTCCTGGACATAAAACTGAAACATGTACATTACTTTTAATTCTTCTTAATTCTTCATAGATGGCCATAGTAAATTTAACAACATAATTTTTGGTAGCATAATATGTATTTAACTTTGGACCTGCTAAAAAACCTGCTGATGATCCTACATTTAATATTCTACCCTTATCATTTTTTACAAAATCACTTAAGAATAATTTAGTTAATATATGTAGTGCCTTAATATTTAAATTAATCATTGATAATTCCTTATTAAGATCAGTTTGATATGTATAACCAAATAATCCAAATCCCGCATTATTAATTAATAAATCAATTCCTTCATCTTTAGTTAATTCGTATAGTTTATAAACATTTTTTTCATCTTCTAAATCTAGTGGAATAATTTTTACATTAACTTTAACATTATTTTTTATTTCCTCAAGTCTTTCTTTTCTTCTTGCAACTAATATTAAATCATAGTTTAAATTTGCTAAATAATAAGCCATATCTCTTCCAATACCAGAAGATGCACCAGTTATTAATGCTTTCATTTATATCACCATTTTTATTATACACTAAAAAAACTATTATATAAAATAATAGTTTTTAATTTTTTTGATAAAAATCAATTATTTTAGGAACCATTTGTTTTTTTCTAGAAACAATATTTGGCAAAAATAGTCCTTGTTTTAATTCTTTTATCTGATATATTGTTTCAATAATATCTTTACTACTTTCATTATAAAATATATAAGATCCATCTTTAATAACATCTGTTACAAACATTAAAGCTACTTTATAATCATATGTACTATTCATATCATTTAATAATCTTACATATTCATTTTTGTTATCCATAATATTATCTATATTTAATGTCATTACTTGAGATATTCCTATATTACCATCATCTAGTTTATATGTTTTAAAGTCTTGTTCTAATATTTCTTTAGAATCCATTCCTTTAATAGATGTACCTGCTTTAAACATTTCCATACCATATTTTTCTATATCAATATTTACGATTTTAGCTAATTTTTGTGCAGTATCTTCATCTAGTTTTGTCGTTGTAGGACTTTTAAAAAGTAATGTATCAGATATTATAGAACTTAACATAAGACCAGCTATATCACTAGGTATATCAATTTTATTTTCTTTATAAATTTGATAAATAATAGTGGCTGTACAACCAACAGGCATTACCCTAAAAGAAATAGGTGATGATGATTGAAATAATCCAATATTATGATGATCAACTACTTCCAATATATTTGCTTCTTCTATACCATCAGCACTTTGTGTATCTTGATTATGATCTACTAAGATTACATCTCTTTTTTCATAATTATGTTGATCTACTAATCTTAACATACCAACACAATGTTTATTTTTATCTACAATTGGATAGTTAGTATGATTATATTTACTTGCTATTTCAATAATTTCATCGCGATAGTCACTTTCCTTAAAACAAATAGGATCATATTGTACACATGCATTTATAACATAATTACTTAATCTGATTTTTGATGATGCGGTATATGTAAGTTCTGGTGTAGATATAATATTTACTTTATTCTTGCTTGCCTTAATAAGTAATTCAGCAGGTACTTTAAAATCTCCAATTAAAACAATCATTTTTATTTTTGAATTAATTGCATATTCTAATATTTGCTCCCTATCAGCTACTATTAATATAGTATCATTTGTTAATTCAACAGTCTCAGTAAATGTTTTACTACGATATGCTGCAGTAAGTAATGTACCTTTTATTTTATCATCAAATTTTAAAATACTTTTAGCATTTAATACATTTAAAATATTATCATATGACGTATCAAGAGAATATAAATCACCATGTATCATATATTTACATATATCTTTTAAATTAATATAACCAACTAAATTTTGATTATCATCAACTAAAGGTAAACCAGTAACATTTAATTCTTGAATTTGATTAAAAGTATCTTCAATAGATAAGTTTTTATTAATATAAGCATTTTTTAAATATTTCATGTTTTTAACTTTAATTTTTACATCATTTAAATATTTAGGTTCAGGAATATTAAATTTATTTAATACAAATTTAGTTTCTTGATTTAAATCACCAAGAATTCTAGCTTCAGCATCCAAGCCTAGTTGTTTTTTTAAAAAGGCATAAGAAATAGCACTACATACTGAATCAGTATCCGGTTTTTTATGTCCAAAAACTAGTGTTTTCATCTTACCCCTTCCTTCCTATTATTATTATTTTAACATAAAAAAAAAGTAATATAAATTACTTTTTTAAATTTAATCTTAATGCGACTTTTTCAAATTTGTCGCACCCAGAAGGTATTAGATGGAATATATTCAATGTATCTATCATATTTTCTAAATATCTAGACATGCAATAAATTTGTTCATCAAACATATATAACATGAAATCAAACCATTTATTTATTTCGTCATTATAATCATGATCTAAATCAAAATATGAATAATCTATTCTTTTATAATACTCTTTTCTATTAATATATATACTTTCAGATAAATGTAATGGTGGTGTTTTTAAATCATAATTGTATATTTTATTAATTAATTCTGTAAATTTCATACCTTGTAACATTCTAGCAGTTCTACCATTACCATCTTTAAAAGGATGTATTCTAACAAAAAGATAATGAATTAATGCACTATTTAGAAAAGCATTACTATTTAATAAAGATGTTCCATTCTTTTTATAAAAGGTTACAAAATCATCCATAAATTTATTTATATCTTCAGGCTTAACTCCATACCAATATATTGTTTCCTTACCATTTTCTAAATATCTAACCCATGCATCTATCTTTCTATAATCATATTCCTCATTTTTATCGACAAAACTGTGAACATTTTTTATTTTATCATGAGACATGGTATTATTATCTATAAACAAATTTTTTTCCATTAAATCCAACGGATTAATTAGATGATTTTCAATTAAATTACTATTAATTATTTCTTGCTTATATGCCTCAATTAGAAAATAAAACATAGTATAAGGGCAAAAATTAGTCAAATTTTTCATATATTCATCAAAGTTTTCACTCGTTTCTTCAACATGTTCTAAAACATAGTCCTCTAATTTAATTCTTGAAATATAATCTAATATATTAAAATAATCAAATTTATTTGGATTACATCCATTTTCTGGTGCCATATTTATCCCCCTCTTTTTATTGATTTGTTATTTTAGCATATTTTTTGTAAAAAAGCAAATTTTAGTCTTCGCTTTTCATTTCAAATAATATATCTCTAAGTTCAGTAGCCCTTTCAAAATCTAAATTTTTAGCAGCTTCCATCATTTCTTTTTCTATAGTTTCCATAATTGATTCTTTTTCTTTTTTAGACATTTTCTTACTTGATTGCTCATCATCATTTATATTATTTGATATTACATCTTTAATTTCTTTCATTATAGTTTTTGGTATAATGCCATGTTCTTTATTAAATTCTTCTTGAATTTTTCTTCTTCTTGCAGTTTCATCTATTGTATATTTCATTGCATCACTTACACTATCAGCATACATTATTACATGACCATGTTCGTTTCTTGCAGCACGTCCAACTGTTTGAATAAGACTTCTTGCACTTCTTAAGAAGCCTTCTTTATTTGCATCCATTATAGCAATTAAGGATACTTCTGGAATATCTAAACCTTCCCTTAAAAGATTAATACCTACTACTACATCATATTTACCAGTTCTTAGATCATGTATAACTTTTAATCTTTCAAGTGAGTGAACTTCACTATGTAAATATGCTACTTTGATTCCCAACTCTTTTAAATAATTAGTAAGTTCTTCAGACATTCTAATTGTTAATGTAGTAATTAAAACTCTTTCATTATTTTCAATTCTTTTATAAATTTCAGATATTAAATCATCTATTTGGCCTGTTGTAGGTCTTACTTCAATTGTTGGATCTAATAGTCCAGTTGGTCTAATTATTTGTTCAACAAACATATTATTTGTTTTAGATAGTTCGTATTCACTTGGAGTAGCTGAAACATATATAGCATTATGTATTTTAGATTCAAATTCATCAAATTTTAGTGGTCTATTATCAAGTGCACTAGGAAGACGAAAACCATAATCAACAAGCGTTTGTTTTCTTTGTCTATCGCCATTATACATTCCACGAACTTGAGGAAGAGTTACATGGGATTCATCTACTACTATTAAAAAATCATCTGGAAAGAAATCAATTAAACAATTACCTGGATCTCCTTCATTTCTTAAAGTTAAATGTCTAGAATAGTTTTCAATTCCATTACAATATCCTGTTTCTTTTAACATTTCTAAATCATAATTAGTTCTTTCTTTAAGTCTTTGTTCTTCAAGTAATTTATTATTATCATGTAAAACTTTTAATCTATCATTTAATTCATTTTGAATTCTAATAATAGCCTCATCTAATTTTTCTTTACTTGTAATAAATTGTGTAGCTGGAGTAATAGTAACTGTTTTAACACTTTTTTCAACAACTCCTGTTAATGGATCAAAAAAAGATAATTTTTCTATTTCATCACCAAATAATTCAATTCTAATACCTTTTGATCTTTCACTAGCAAGAATAACATCTATAATATCACCATGAACTCTAAATGTACCACGAGTAAAATCCATGTCATTTCTTTCAAATGTCATATCTATTAGATGATTTAAAATATCATTTCTTTTTAATTTATCTCCAACTGATAGTATTAACATTGATTTTTCGTAATCTTCTTTATCTCCAATACCATAAATACATGAAACAGAAGCCACCACTATGGTATCAGGATATCTAATTAAAGAAGCAGTAGCACTATTTCTTAACTCATCAATTTCATCATTAATTGAGGCATCTTTTTCAATATAAGTATCACTTTGAGGAACATATGCTTCTGGTTGATAATAATCATAAAAAGATATGAAATATTCTACATGATTTTCTGGAAATAATTCTTTCATTTCAGCATAAAATTGACCTGCTAAAGTCTTATTTGGTTCAAGTATTAAAGTCGGTTTATTAACACGTTCAATAACATTAGCAATAGTAAATGTTTTACCTGTTCCTGTTGCACCTAAAAGTACTTGTTCCTTTTTTCCTTCTTCAATTCCTTTAACTAAATCATCTATTGCTTTAGGCTGATCACCAGATGGTTTAAAATTTGATACTAACTTAAATTTAGACATAGACATCACCTTCTTACTAATATGGATATATAACTCTAAAGTATTCTATCATCAATAAAAAAAAATAACAAGATAACTCATTATTTTTTAACTAATACTCTAGTTCCAACATTAACTTTTTCGGATAATTCCATCGCTTTATCATGCGGCATATTAACACACCCATGTGATCCATCATGAAGATATGTTTCTCCACCAAATTCTGATATTGATCTCCATCCATGTGATTTAACAAGTTTTCCATTTTCATCATAATCTTTATGATACTGTGCATCATGTAGGCCTTGTCCTTTGTTAAATTTCATCATTACATCTACATAACTTCTATAGCTATTATCTTCAGCTACTAAGTCTCTATTATAAGATTTTTCAAATATTTTATAATATCCTAAATGAGTCTCTCTAGATTCAGTAGGAAGTCCTGTTACAACATCAGATTCAAATATAATATTATTTTTATCATAATAATTTACTTTTTGATCTGATATATCTACAACAACAAAATTCTTAGGTAATTTTTCTAAATTATCATTAGTAGTATATCCTATTTTATCATTAATTTTTAAAATTGAATATTCATCATTTTTATATAAAACTTCAGCCATTTCATATTTATCTATAATTTCATATTCATCAATTTCAGTTACTACTTTTTTATCTTCTTTAAAATATACCATTTTATTATATTTTGTATTGTCTTTTATTTCTTTATCTTCAACGACAAAATCACTATTAACATAAGCTATTTCATCGTTATATAATACTTTATACCATCCGTTAGATAATTTTAATATATATTCTAAAGTATCTCCTTCATCTAACATTCCAACTATATCAGATGTAATATTATTTAAGGATCTTATATTAACTTTATCTATAGCTTTAACAACTTTTACTTCATTATTAATATCACTAGCATATACATTTTTATTATTTAAAGTAATAATACCTAATATTGATAATGCTATTAATTTCTTTTGTATGTTTTTATTCATCATAAACACCCCTTTTTTAAGCACTTATATAAAATACTACATTTTTATTTATTTGTCAAAAAAAGATTCTCAAATACATAAGAATCAATTTTTTTAATAATTCATTACATAGGTGATACGAGCATATCCATTATCAGATCGAACTCCATTCGTTGTTACACCATTTGTAACACCACCTATGTATCCAGATCCACCAGTTCCCCCATAATTATTACTTACTCCGCCGTACCAGCCGCCGCCGCCACCGCCAGAGCTTTCACATGTAGAACCGCTTTTTTTATATCCGTTACCACCTTGGCCAAAACTTCCTGTATTACCAAATCCACTTGTTATACTTCCTGTACCGTTTTGAGTTGCACCAGTTGCATAACTACTATAATTATTACCACCTGATGCTCCTCCTCCAGAGCCACCACCATAGATATAATCATAATTCTTGGATGAACATGTTGAACCGCCACCGCCGCCGCCGGCAACAATGATAACGTTACTTTGGTAAGATGAAAGTGCTGATAATTGTCCAGTTCTAGTAGCAATGTGTGTAGCACCACCACCACCGCCAGAGAATTCGTCTACTCTTGAATAGCTACCGGTGCCACCACCGTTCCATCCACTACCATATTGTCCACCCTTACCACCAACACCTACATACAAGGTAGTTCCAGAGTTTATTGTTTTATTTCCGTATGAGTATCCTCCTTTACCCCCGTATTTGTTATTTTTTCCACTACCATATGAACCATATCCACCTTGTGCTCCCCATACTTCTAATTTATAATTGCCAGTTTTAGGTATAGTATAAGATCCTATAGATCCTGAATAATTAAATTCTACGCCATAATAAGCATAAATATCCGCATTTTGAATAAATGTTCTTTTATTTGCAGTAATATTTGAACCGGTAGTTATTCTACCACCAGTTGCAGTATAATAGCCTAAAAGGGGAACTCCAAAGCTTTGTAATGGCGGAATAGTATTTGTAAATGTTTCAGAACCTTGTAAATAATAACCTTTGTCATATACGGCATATAATGTAGTTTGAGTCATACTCTCATAATTTGACTTTACTGTTATTGTATATGTATTAGGATGAAAACATAAATATAAATTATGATCAGATGCTGTAGCTACTAAAGATGATGAAGTCAATGGATTTGTACAAGATGGTGATAATGACCATCCATCAAACGTATATCCTGGTTTAGACATTGTTGGTAATCCTGTATAAGATTGTCCATATGTAACATCAAAAGATAGATATGATGGTGGTGGTATGCTTACATCATTACGATTTAAAGTAACAGTATATTGATTAGCTGTCCAATGAGCCTTAATTTCATGATTTCCAGCTATTT
>CAMUZS010000004.1 GCA_947165285.1 uncultured Mycoplasmatota bacterium | reverse complement strand
ATCATCATGCCCCTTACGTCTAGGGCTACAGGCGTGCTACAATGGCCGATACAAAAAGATGCAATATCGCGAGATGGAGCAAATCTTTAAAGTCGGTCCCAGTCCGGATTGGAGTCTGCAACTCGACTCCATGAAGTTGGAATCGCTAGTAATCCCGAATCAGAATGTCGGGGTGAATACGTTCCCGGGTGTTGTACACACCGCCCGTCACGCCATGAAAGTCTGTAATACCCGAATGTGGTAGCCTAACCTTTTAGGAGGGGGCCATTTAAGGTAGGATAGGTGATTGGGGTGAAGTCGTAACAAGGTATCCCTACGAGAACGTGGGGATGGATCACCTCCTTTCTATGGAGTTATACTTAATAGAAAAGCCTTCTTCTTAGAATTTCTTCTTAGGTAATTAAGTAAGAAATTCATGTAGAAAACTACATTTGACTTGTTTTACTTGGTTTTGAGAGATTTACTCTCTCAGATTTTGTTCTTTGAAAACTTGATAATGCGATAATATATTACTTACGAGCTAATATATTATCAATGAGTAACAATATATTTCCTAATATATTGTATTAAGATCTCATAAAGCTCATAATTTTAGGAAACCAAATTGGTGGTTAAATTAATAAGGGCGTATGGTGGATGCCTTGGCATTAGAAGCCGATGAAGGACGTGACTAACTACGATATGCTTCGGGGAGCTGTAAGTAAGCTTTGATCCGGAGATTTCCGAATGGGGAAACCCACTAGCAGTAACTTGCTAGTATCATACAGTGAATACATAGCTGTATGAGGACAACCCTGTGAACTGAAACATCTTAGTAGCAGGAGGAAAAGAAAGAAAAATCGATTCCCTTAGTAGTGGCGAGCGAAAAGGGAAATAGCCCAAACCAGTTTTCGGACTGGGGTTGTAGGACACTATACACGGAGTTACAAAATTACAAGATAGCAGAATATTCTGGAAAGGATAGCTGTAAAAGGTGATAGCCCTGTATGCGAAATCTTGTAATCTCTTTAGTGGATCCTGAGTACGGCGGGACACGTGGAATCCTGTCGGAATCTACCGGGACCATCCGGTAAGGCTAAATACTCTCTAATGACCGATAGTGAACAAGTACCGTGAGGGAAAGGTGAAAAGAACCCCGGGAGGGGAGTGAAATAGATACTGAAACCGTATGCTTACAAAAAGTTCGAGCCCGTTAATGGGTGAGAGCGTGCCTTTTGCAGAATGAGCCGGCGAGTTATGGTATTGTGCAAGGTTAAGATGAAAAGTCGGAGCCGAAGCGAGAGCGAGTCTGAATAGGGCGCTTAGTACAATGCTGTAGACCCGAAACCGAGTGATCTAGCCATGAGCAGGTTGAAGTAAGGGTGAAACCTTATGGAGGACCGAACCAGGACACGTTGTAAAGTGTTTGGATGACTTGTGGCTAGCGGTGAAATTCCAATCGAACTCGGATATAGCTGGTTCTCCCCGAAATAGGTTTAGGCCTAGCCTTGAATTAATGCCCTCTGGAGGTAGAGCACTGAATATGGAATGGCCGCGTCTAGCGGTACTGACTGTAATCAACCTCCGAATGCCAGAGATAGTAGATTCAGGAGTCAGTGTATGAGGTGATAACGTCCATACGCGAGAGGAAAATAATCCAGATCATCAGCTAAGGTCCCCAAATATATGTTAAGTGGAAAAGGATGTGGGAACGCATGAACAGCTAGGAGGTTGGCTCAGAAGCAGCCACCCTTTAAAGAGTGCGTAATAGCTCACTAGTCGAGTATTCCTGCGCCGAAAATGTACCGGGGCTAAACATATTACCGAAGCTATGGATTTATACTATGTATAAGTGGTAGGGGAGCGTTCTAAGGGCGCTGAAGGTAGATCGTGAGGACTACTGGAGCGCTTAGAAGTGAGAATGCCGGTGTGAGTAACGTAAGGAGGGTGAGAATCCCTCCCACCATTTGACCAAGGATTCCAGGGTACGGTTCGTCTTCCCTGGGTTAGTCGGGACCTAAGACGAGGCCGAAAGGCGTAGCCGATGGACAACAGGTTCATATTCCTGTACCAGCTATGTGACTGATGGAGTGACGGAGAAGGCTAATGGGGGCCTATTATTGGATTTAGGTTTAAGCACAAAGGATAATGCGTTGGAAAATCCGCGACATTGTTAAGTCTGAAGTGTGATGACGACGATCTCTTCGGAGATTTAAGTTCCATGATGCCATGCTTCCAAGAAAAACTTCTAAAGATATTGCATAGTTGCCCGTACTGCAAACCAACACTGGTGGTCAAGGAGAGTATCCTAAGGTGAGCGAGATAACCATGGGTTAAGGAACTCGGCAAAATTGCCCCGTAACTTAGGGATAAGGGGAGGTCACTTCGGTGACCCACAGAAAAGAGGCCCAAGCAACTGTTTACCAAAAACACAGGTTTCTGCTAAATCGAAAGATGATGTATAGGAGCTGACGCCTGCCCAGTGCTGGAAGGTTAAGAGGATGAGTTCGGTGGACGTAAGTCGATAACACCAAAGCTTTGAATTGAAGCCCCAGTGAACGGCGGCCGTAACTATAACGGTCCTAAGGTAGCGAAATTCCTTGTCAGGTAAGTTCTGACCCGCACGAAAGGCGTAATGATTTGGGTGCTGTCTCAACCATGGACTCGGTGAAATCTTAATACCTGTGAAAATGCAGGTTACCAGCGACAGGACGGAAAGACCCCATGGAGCTTTACTGTAGCTTGATATTGGATTCAGGAAGTTTTTGTAGAGGATAGGTGGTAGACTTTGAAGTATAGACGCTAGTTTATATGGAGTCGCCCTTGGAATACCACCCTTAAGCTTTTTGAATTCTAACCTACTCCCGTTATCCGGGAGGGGGACAGTGTCTGGTGGGCAGTTTGACTGGGGCGGTCGCCTCCCAAAAAGTAACGGAGGCGCCCAAAGGTTCCCTCAGGTTGGTCGGAAATCAACCTTCGAGCGTAATGGTATAAGGGAGCTTAACTGCGAGACCTACAAGTCGAGCAGGTGCGAAAGCAGGGCATAGTGATCAGGCGGTTGAATATGGAATTGCCGTCGCTTAACGGATAAAAGTTACCCTGGGGATAACAGGCTGATACCACCCAATAGTTCACATAGACGGTGGTGTTTGGCACCTCGATGTCGGCTCGTCACATCCTGGAGGTGAAGTCGCTTCCAAGGGTTGGGCTGTTCGCCCATTAAAGTGGCACGCGAGCTGGGTTCAGAACGTCGTGAGACAGTTCGGTCCCTATCCGTCGTTGGCGTAGGAAAATTGAGGAGAGCTGCTCCTAGTACGAGAGGACCGGAGTGGACAAACCTATGATGTACCAGTTGTCACGCCAGTGGCACCGCTGGGTAGTTATGTTTGGACGGGATAACCGCTGAAAGCATCTAAGCGGGAAGCCTCCTCCAAGATGAGTTTTCCCTTTCTTTTGAAATAAGTATCCTTGTAGACTACGAGGTCGATAGGCTAGAGGTGGAAGCGTAGTGATACGTTGAGCTGACTAGTACTAATAATACGAGAATTTAATCCCAATTTCTTAAGATTTTGAGTTTTGCATTATCATGTTTTTAAAGGACAAAATCCTTTATAGGTGACAATGGCTAAGTGGATACACCTCTTCCCATCCCGAACAGAGAAGTTAAGCACTTAAACGCCGACGATAGTTTTATGCAAAAATAGGAAGTCGCCTATTTTTTTTTTTTTTTGTATATTTATTGTCAAATTATTATCTATTTGTTGCAGATAATATTTTTTTTTTGCTATACTTAAAATGGTGATAGAATATGGATGAATATAAAATAACATCACATTCAATTGACGAAACTTTAGAAGTTGCACAAAATATTGAATCTGATAAGTTTCCAGGTATGGTTATTTGTTTAAATGGAGAATTAGGTTCTGGTAAAACAATATTTGTTAAAGGTTTTGCCTCTGGACTTGGAATTGAAGAAACTATAACTAGTCCTACTTTTAATATCGTTAAAGAATATTTAGATGGTGAGGCTCCTCTTTATCATATGGATGTTTATCGTCTAGAAGATTCAAATGAAGATATTGGTTTTTCGGATTATTTTAATAAAGATGGTGTTTGTATAATTGAATGGGCCGAATTAATTGAAGATAAATTACCTGAAGAAAGACTAGATATATTATTTAAAGTAATTGATGAAAATACGAGAGTATTGAAATTTATTCCTCACGGTAAAGTTTATGAAGATATATGTAACAGTGTTTTATAAAACATTGTTTTTTTATTTAATAAAAAGTAATTATATAGTATAATACTTATTGAAAAAAAGGTGATTTATATGTATACACTATTTATAGATACTCATTATAAAAATATTTTAATTTATCTATTTCAAGAATCAAATTTAGTATTAAAAAAAGAATTAATTGATGTTGATAGTACTAGTACAAGAACAATGCCTGCAATTATAGATATAATTAATAATGCAAGTATAAATATTAAAGATATAAATAAAATTGCAGTATGCATTGGTCCTGGATCGTTTACAGGTGTAAGAATAGGAGTTACTATATCAAAAACTATTGCATATTTATTAAATATACCAATTGTAACGATAACATCTATTGATTTAATTGGATTAAACCTAGATAAAGAATCATATGTTGCAGTTAAAGAAAATAATGGTTATTTCCTAGCACTATACAATAAAAAAATACTTGGAGATATTAAATATTTGAAAATGAGTGAATATGAAGAATTTAAAAATAATAATAAAGTTATCGAAAATGCTGAAATTGATGATAATAAATTAATTAGTTTTATTAATTCTTTAGATCCAATTAATTGTCATGATGTTAATCCTCTTTATATAAAAGATATAGAGGTAAAAAAATGATTGTTGAAGTTGATGATAAATTAAAAAATGATTATTATAACCTTGGAAAAGAATTAAATAATGATTTTATTAAAATGTTTAATTTAGATAATATTTTACTTAATGATTATAATAAAGTATATGGATACGTTATAGATGATAAATTAATAGGCTTTATTCATTTACAAATTAGTTTTGATGAAGCTGATATTGTTAATATTGTAGTTGATAAAAAATTCCGAAAAATAGGAATTGGTAGAAAATTAATTGATTATAGCATAAAAAAACATGCTTTTAAGGCACTTAATTTAGAGGTGAAGGAAAATAACCCTGCAGTAGCTTTTTATGAAAAATTAGGCTTTAAAATTATGCGAAAAATACCAAAATATTATAAAGATTTAGATGCCTATTTTATGAAGAAGGTGATATAAGTGAAAGATGTATATATATTTGCTATAGAAAGTAGTTGTGATGAGACTTCTGCGGCAATAATAAAAAATGGAAAAGAGGTAATTTCTTTATCAATAGCAACTCAAATTAAAGTACATGAAAATTATGGTGGTGTTGTACCAGAGATAGCATCACGTATGCATACTGAAAGTATTACATATGTTATTGATGATTGTATTAAAAAGTCAAATATGAAAATGGAAGATATGTCTGCAATTGCAGTAACTTATACTCCAGGGTTATTAGGAAGCTTATTAGTAGGAATTGAAGCAGCTAAAGCTATATCACTAGTTTATAATAAACCTTTAATAGCTGTTAATCATATAATTGGACATATTTACGCAAATAATTTAGATGATAATAAAATAATGTTTCCAACGCTTGGTTTAGTAGTATCTGGAGGACATACAGAAATTATATATATGGAAAAAGATTATGATTTTAAAATAATTGGATCAACACTAGATGATGCAATTGGTGAGGCATATGATAAAATAGCAAGAGTATTAGATTTGAAATATCCTGGCGGGCCAAATATTGAAAAGATAGCAAAAGGTGGACAACCAACTTATAAGTTACCAATTCCAATGAATAATAATAGTTTAGATTTAAGTTTTAGTGGATTAAAATCAAGTATTATAAATTTAGTACATAATGAAAAGCAAAGAGGAAATGAAATTAATAAAGCTAATTTAGCTTCATCATTTCAAACGGTAGCAATAGATGAATTAATTAGAAAACTTCATCTTGCATTTGATAAATATGAAGTAAATAATTTGTTAGTTGCAGGTGGTGTTTCTGCTAATAATTATTTAAGAGAAGAAATAAAAAAATTATGTAATAAAAGAAGTATTAATTTATCAATACCAAAAATGATTTATTGTACTGATAATGCTGCAATGATAGGAGCTGCAGCATATCCACTTTATTTACAAGAAAAATTTGTAGATTATGATTTAAATGGTATAAGTACAAATAAAAAATATATTATTTAATAATATTGTAAATAATATATTTTTTTAGTATAATCAATATAATAGGTGATAATAGTGGAAGATAAAGGTTATAAATTAGCTAAAAGAAATATGGTAATGTATATAAGTATAGTAGCAATAATAATATCTTTAACTTTTAAGGTTAGTTATGCTTTTTTTACTGCAAATATTAGTGGAAATGAAACCATTACTCAAACAAAAGCAGTTACAGGTAAATTAGACTTAACTTTTGCTACTAGTGCATATATTAATAATAGCCATTTATTTTTAATAAAAGATAATGAAAGATCAACTAAGGCTGAAACATCTCAATTTAGTGTTAATAATAATAATGGTGTTGGAACTGTAGATGCAAAATATGAATTATATTTAACTGATTTAACTATATCTAATAATTTAAAGAGTTCTGATTTTAAATATGAATTATTAATTAATAATGAAGTAAAAGGATCTGGAAGTTTTTTAAATGCTACTAGCGGAACAGATTTTAAAATAACATCAAGTATTATTAGCATTCCACAGGGACAAACAGATAACTGTGTTTTTAGAATATGGTTAAGTGAAACATCTGCTGATCAATCATCCTTGGTAGGAAATAGTAAAGATAATAGAAATTCATTTAGTGCAAAAATTAAATTAGAAGCAGTTGCTGGAAAGTAATTAATTACTTTCTTTTGTTTTAAGAGGGTATTTATATGAAAAAAATTGGTTTGGCATTAGCAGGTGGTGGAGTAAAAGGATCATATCAAATTGGTTCTTTTTATGCTTTTAAAAAATGCCATATTAAATTTAATGGTATAGTTGGAACTTCTATAGGTGCTTTTAATGCTGCAGCACTAGCATCAAAAAATGAATATGAATTATATAAATTATGGAAAAATATAGATCCTGGTGAATTATTAGGTATAGATCCTGAAATTGTAAGATTTATTAATAATGGAAAAATAGATTATAAAACATTTTTAGGCTTTTTAAAAACTACTAAAAAAGTTTTAAAAAATAGAGGATTAAGTAATTATGATTTAAAAAAAGTGATTACTAAATTAGTAGATATAAAAAAGATTAAAAATAATAATATAGATTTTGGATTAACTACATTAAATGTATCTAAAAGAAAACCAATTTATATTTATAAAGAAGATATTAAAGAAGAAGATTTTGTTGATTATATTATGGCAAGTTGTTCATTACCAGTTTTTAAGCTAGAAAGAACAATTGATAATAGTTATTATTTTGATGGAGGATTTTTTGATAATTGTCCATCAATAATGCTTATTAAAAAAAATTATGACATTGTTTATGAAGTAAAGATTAATGGTATAGGAATAAATAGAAAGTATAAAAATAATAACACGAAAGTTATAAAAATTTCTCCATCTAGATCTAATGGATCAATATTAGAAATGAATCATCAAAAAATAATAGATAATATTTATATGGGATATTATGATACTTTAAAAGTATTAAATAAATATATAGGTAAAAAATATACCTTTTATAAACCTTTATTTTTAAATTATTCTAAAATGCTTAAAAATATTAGAAAATCAAAAATTAATTATTTAAAAAAGTATTATAAAGTAAATACAGATAAAGATTTAATAATTACGATATTAGAAATTGCTATGCAAAAGGAAAAATATTCTTATAATAAGGTATATAAAATTAAGGAAGTATTAAAAAATATTCCCAAGAAAAATAAATTAATATATAACTTTGTAAAAGACTTGAGAATTCCCCTATTTGTATTGTATAATAGGTAAGCGAAGAGGTGATATTATGGGCAGATTTCCATCAATTGCAGCTGCAAAAGCTAAAACAGGAGCTGCTAAAGGAAAATTATATTCGATGTATTCAAGAGATATTTATGATAAAGCAAAAAAAGGTGGAGCAAATCCAGAAAGTAATTTTGCTCTAAAACAAATTATAGAAAAGGCAAAAAAAGAACAAGTACCAGCAGATATTATAAAAAGAGCATTAGATAAAGTAAATTCTGGAGCAAACGAAACTTTTGAAGAAAAAAGATATGAAGTTATTGGACCTAATGGATCAACTGCTATAGTAGAATGTTTAACAGATAATGTTAATAGATCAGTAAGTGATGTAAGAACTGCAATTAATAAAGCTAAATGTAAGATGGGTGGAGAAAATAGTGTATCATATAATTATGATCACTTAGCTATTGTTACATTTAAATGTGATGATGAGGAATCCATACTTATGGCATTATTAGATGAAGGAATTGAAGTAGTTGATGAAGAATATGAAGATGGTAATATTACTATTTCTGTTGTTCCAACTGATCAATATAAAATGCATCAAGTAATTGAAAAAATAATTCCTAACGTTGAATATTTAATTGATGAAATTGGTATGTATCCAAAAGAAAAAGTTGTTTTAGAAGGTGAAGATAAAGAATATTTTGAAAGATTACTATCTTTACTTGATGATGTTGAAGATGTAAAAACTGTATATCATAATGTTGAGTTATAATATTTTTAAGGGGGGTATAATAATGAATAAAAATAATATAAATGAAGTAATGGAAAGATTTGAAATTGTTGATTGTACATATGATAATTCACCAATAATTATTTTAAAAAGATTTTTAAAAAATTCTGATAATAAATCATATTCATATTTAACATTTATTGAAAAAAATTTATTTAATATATCAAAAAATGAATTACTTGAAAAATATAATGATGCTGATAACGATTTTTTATTAGAAGAAATGGCAATTTTTAATGCATATCATAAGCAATATGGAAATGGATTAAAAGATAATGAAATTTATTCACTAAATAATAGTGATAATATAATTGAAGAAGATAAAAATTTATTATGGATTATACTTGGTTATTATACTAAGACATCAAAAAAAATAAAGAGACTAAAAAAAGCATTGATTAACAAAGATTGATTATCTTTGTTTTTTTTTATATAATTTATAAAGGTGGTTAAAAATGTTTTCAAAATATATAATAGTCTTTTTAATATCGATGGTTCCATTAATAGAACTTAGGGGTGCAGTTCCCTATGCAATTGGTATGGGTTTGCCAATTTGGCAATCTTATTTAATAGCTATAATTGGTAATATGTTACCTGTTCCATTTATTTATCTTTTTGCTAGAAAGATACTTATTTGGGGAAAAGATAAAAAAGTAATTGGTAAGTTTTTTACTTTTTGCTTAGAAAAAGGTGAAAAGGGTGGAAAAAAACTACAAAAAAAAGCTGGTAAAGGATTGTATTTTGCATTATTCTTATTTGTTGGAATTCCTCTTCCTGGAACTGGTGCTTGGACAGGTACACTTGCTGCTTCAATTTTAGATATGGATTTTAAGAAAAGTATTATTTCAGTAATGGCTGGTGTAATTTTAGCTGGAATCATAATGGGATTACTATCATTTGGAGTTAAGGGGATAGTATCATGAAAGTTTATTTAGTAAGAAATTTAGAAACATTAAGAAATGCATATAATTTTAAAAATAATTATAAAATAAGAAATGAAATGGAAATTTTATCTCCAACTGGAGAAGAACATGCAAAAAAGTTATCTCGTCTTTCAATTTTTAAAGATTTAGATGCGATTTACTCATCAAATTATGTGAGTGCTTTATCTTCTTCTAAATATATTGCTAAAGAAAATAATTTAAAAATAACTGTAGATGATGGATTTAATGATCGTTTTGAAGATTTATTAGATGATATAGATTTAGTTGAATATAGCTATAAATCAAGCCATAATTTTGATTATAAAATTAGAAATGGTGAATCTATTAATGAAGTTAAAAAAAGAGCTAGTAGTGCTTTAAAAACTATTTTAAAAGAGAATTATAATAAAGTAGTTATTGTATCACATGAGATTACTATTATGTCTATATTACTTAATTTTTGTGAGTTAGGATATAATTATGATAATAAAGTTATATTATCATATAAGAATGATGTATTATGTGATGCAATAATTAATCCCACTACTATTTATGAATTAGAATTTGATAAAACAAATGTAATAAATATTAAGAAAATTGATATTGGGGGATTTTGATAATGAAAAATTATATAATTAACTTTTTTAAAAGTGTAGATTTATATGATGAAGATATTTTTAATGATATTAAGAAGAATACTACAATTGTATATAAAAATTATGATGATATAAAAGATATTGTTGGTTGTTATTTAAGTCAATCAAATGATAAAGTAAAGCTTATTTTGCCAGCAATAGTAACTATTAAAGATGTTTTAATTCATATTCATGAATATACACATGCAATAACTAAAAGTGAAGATGAAATATTACCAAATATGCTTGAAGCATTATTTATAAAAGAATACTTTAATAAAGAAGATATAATAAATTCTATTATTGAAGAAACTCAAAATGAAATTGATAGATCTGTTTCTTCTTCACATACATTTGCTAAAAAGTTAAAGTTAAAATTTATAAAAAATAGCTAAGGCTATTTTTTTTACGTTAATAAATCAAAACATGACAACTTATATATATTTTTATGATAAAATATATATGGATGTGATATCTATGAAATTTGATACAAATATTTCAAAAAATGAATATATAGATTTTTGGAAGAAAAATAAAAATCAACATTTTTTAAATTCATATTGGTGGGGAATTGTATGTAAGAATAATAAAGGGCAAGAACCTATTTATGTTGGATTAAGGGATAATGATAATAATATATTATGTGAAACATTATTACTAAAGAAAAAAACACCTCTTAATATGTGTTATTATTATGCACCAAGAGGATATTTAATAGATTGGAATAATAAAGATTTAGTAAATAGATTTACTACAGAATTAAAAAAATTTATGAAGGAAACAAACGCTATTTATTTAAGAGTAGATCCTGCAGTAATGTATCAAGAAATAGATATTGAAGCTAACCCTATAAAAAATGGTAATAATAATTATGATCTATTTAATTATTTAACAAATTTAGGTTATAAACATAAAGGTTTTTATAAATTATATGAAGGAAATCAACCACGTTATACTTTTAGAACAAATAATCAAAAGTATAGTAGTTTTGATGAAATAGAACAAGGTATTTCTAAATCTACAATGAGGGATATTAAAAGAAGTTTTAAATATAATTTAAAAATAGAAACAAGTGATAATTTTAACGATTTTTATGAACTTCATAAAAGAGTGGCTAATAAAGATGAATTTCATGTTAATACAAAAAAATATTTTGATGATATGTTTTATTTATTTAAAGAAGCTGGATATGCAAAAAATTTTATAGCAAAAATTAATTTAAAACAAGTAATTAATGATTTAGAAGAAGAAAAGGCTTCGATTTTTAATGAAGAAAGAATTAATAGAATTAATAAAGATATTGAATTTTTTAAATCTAAGCTAACAGATAAAGAAGAAATAATTATTGCATCTATGCTTTGCTTGTATTCTGAAAATGGAGCATGGGCTCTTTATATTGGATTAGATGAAATTGCAGAATATATAAATATTATTCAAAGATTCTGTTATGAATTCTTAAAGGATTCATATGAAAGTAAAAAGGAGTTTTCAGATCTATTTGGTACTGTTGGTGATCCACATACTAAATATAAAAATTTAGCAGGAATATTTGAATATAAAAGAAAACTAGGTGGAGATTATATAGAATGGATGGGAGATTTTGATTTAATTAATAAATCTTTATGGTATAAAATTCTTCCATTATTATTAAGTATTTATCGTAAAATAAAAAAATAGCATTAATAATGCTATTTTATAATTTTTCTGGTTCATCATATTGTTTACCTTTAGTATTTACTAAAGTTTTTTCAATTGTTAAATTATTTTTTAATTTACCATTTGTATTTGAAATTACATTTTCACTTTCATTTTTTTCAATTTTTTCAATTACATCCATTCCATCTATTACTTTTCCAAATGCAGCGTAATTACCATCTAAACTAGTTTTAGTATTTAACATTATAAAAAATTGTGATCCAGCACTATTAGGTAAATTTGATCTAGCCATTGATAAAATTCCTCTAGTATGTTTTAAATCATTTTTAAAATTATTATTTGTAAATTCCCCTTGAATATGATATCCAGGACCTCCACTACCTTGTCCAGTAGGATCTCCACCTTGTAAGACAAAATCTTTATCTAATCTATGAAAAGTATTATTGTCATAAAAACCTTTCTTAATTAGTGAAATAAAGTTGTTAACAGTATTTGGTGCAACATCAGGATATAATTCCATAATTATTACACCATAACCTTTTATTTTCATAGCAACAGTTGGATTTGAAGTATTATAATCAAATTCGCTTGATTCATTACCTTCTATATTAAAATTAATTTCTTTATTACATCCTGTTAATAAAGTTATAGTTATTAACACTAAAATAATATATTTACAATATTTCTTCATTATAATCACCTGTATAATTATATCATAAACACTTGAATTATTTATACAGTATTTTATATAATAATAAAAAGGAGAATAAATATGATTAAAAAGATTAATAATGAAGAGTTTAAAAATGAAGTATTAAATAATAAAGATATATCTTTAGTGGATTTTTATGCAGATTGGTGTGGCCCTTGTAAAATGTTATCACCCATAATGGAAGAAATATCATCAGATTATAATGTTTATAAAATAAATGTAGATGAAGAAGAAGATTTGGCTAGGGAATATGGTATAATGTCAATTCCATGTGTTATAGTTTTTAAAGATGGAAAAGAAATTGCAAGATCAGTTGGATTAAAGAGTAAAGAAGAAATAATTAATATGATAAAATAGATATTTCATTTGAAATATCTATTTATTTATAAACAAAAATATAATACCTATTAAGTATAATAAAAACGTAATTATTTTTATGATTTTATTATTTGAAAAATATGCTATAAAATTTAGTATTGTTCCTAATACTATAAAAATAATATGTGGAATAAATAAAAATTCATAATAAACATCTCCATATTTATTTGGTTGAGAATAATATATTATTGATTTTATTAATACATATATATCATATGATAAAAATAAAAATGAACTTATTAATAAAGTTTTACTCTTTTTCATATCCATCACCAATTATATTATAACATATACACAAAAAAAGAGGTAGACCCCCAAGGAACTACCTCAAAAAAAAGAATAAAAAGGGGTTGGCTAGTGTGATACTAGCACCAATTTGCCCATTAGCAAATTGGTACCTACTATACTAATTGAAAAGGGTATAAAAGTCAATACTTTTTTGATATAATTTACATATAAAATGTATATTTTGAGGTAATAAAATGAGTTTAGAAGAAATAAAAGGCATAGGGCCTAAGACAATTGACATTTTAAAAAAAATTAATATAACATCAATTTCTGAATTGTTAGAATATTATCCATATAAATATTTAATACTTAATAATACAGAGTTAAGTAATACTATAAATAATTCAGGTTTAATAATAGGAATAATTCAAGATAATCCAAGAGTTTCATATATACGTAAAAATCTAAATCGTATGTCTTTTAGATTTTTTACTAACAACAAGATTATTAATGTAACCATATTTAATAGAGCATTTATGAAGAATTATTTAACAATCGGAAAGAGAATATCTATCATAGGTAAATATAATCCAAAGACTAATTCATTTATAGCTAGTGATATTAAATTAAAAGAAATAAATAAATCAGAAATAGAAGTAAAATATCATAGTGTTTTGGGATTAAAAAATAATCAAATCCATAAAATAATATTAAATTGTTTACAGAATAAAATAGATACAATTGATTATGTGCCTTATGAATATCAAATAAAATATAAATTTATAGATAAATATAATGCACTAAGAGAAATACATGAACCTACAAATGTAAAATTAATAAAGCAAGCTAAATTAAGATTAATATATGAAGAGTTTTTTAAATTCATGTTTAAGATGAATTATTTAAAAAATAAAAGAACAAAAAATAACTATGGTTTGGCAAGAAGTGTTGATTTTAAAAAAATAGAAAGTTTTATAAAAAAATTACCTTTTGAATTAACTAAAGATCAAAATAGTTCAGTAGAAAGTATTTATAATGATTTAACGACCCCTATTAGGATGAATCGATTGTTATTAGGAGATGTTGGATCAGGAAAAACAATAGTATCAATAATTGCATTATATATTAATTATCTTGGAGGATATCAAGGGGCTCTAATGGCTCCAACGGAAGTTCTTGCAATTCAACACTATGAATCAATTACTAAATTATTAACTAATGTAAAAATAGGTTTATTAATAGGATCTATGAAATTAAAAGAAAAAAAAGAAGTAATAGAAAAAATAGCTAACAATGAAATAGATATAGTAATTGGAACTCATGCAATTTTATCTGAAAATGTAACCTTTAATAATCTTGGATTGGTAATAACAGATGAGCAACATCGATTTGGAGTAAATCAAAGAAAAACAATGCAAAATAAAGGAGTATTAACTGATATATTATATATGTCAGCAACACCGATACCAAGAACTTATGCTCTAGCATTATATGGTGATATGGATTTATCAATAATTAAAACTAAACCAAATGGAAGAAGGAAAATCGAAACTATTGTAAAAAAAGAAAGTGAAATAAAAGATGTTTTAGAATCTATTTGGACAGAACTTAAAAATGGTCATCAAATATATGTTGTTGCACCTTTAATAGATGATGAAGAAAGTGAATTAAATGATATAAAAAAATTAAAAAATAATTTTCAAAAAGCATTTGGCTCTAAAGTAAATATTGGAATATTACATGGAAAAATGAAAAAAGATGAAAAAAATAAAATAATGCAAGAGTATAAAGAAAATAAAGTTCAAATATTAATTTCAACAACTGTAATTGAGGTAGGAATAGATGTTAAAAATGCTACTGTTATGGTTATTTATAATGCAGAAATGTTTGGACTTGCAACTCTTCATCAACTTCGAGGTAGAGTTGGAAGAAATGAACTAACGTCATATTGCTATTTAATATGTAACAAAGACATAAAGAGATTAAAAGTATTAGAGGAATCTAATGATGGCTTTTATATTAGTGAAAAAGACTTTGAAATGAGAGGTTCAGGAGACTTATTCGGCATTAAACAAAGTGGGGATATGGTGTTTAAAATTGGAGATATAAGACAAGATTATAAGATATTATTACAATGTAAAGAAGATTCAGAAAAATATCTAAATAATTTTGATAATAACATTTTATATGATGATATAATAAATTCACTTGATATTAATAATTGACAAATACAAAAAAAAATTATAATATTAATGTAGCATAACAGTAGTTATGCTAATAAAATTATCAGTCACATAATTTACAATATTTCTAATTTATGTGACTAACCAAAACCCCCTTGGAGCCCTTACGGCTCCGCTTTTTGTTTATTAAAAGAGATATAGTAGTTATATCTCTTTATCTTTATTTATAAATTCTTTTTCAATTAATAATTCATGTAGTTCTTCTTCCATATTATTTAAATAAACTTCTTCAATTCTATCAACTCTACATTTTTCAGCACTTAATATTGAAGCAACTTTTTTTGTAGCATCATTTAAATCATCATTAACAACTACATAATTATATTTTGTTACTTCATTTATTTCTTGATATGCACGTTTAAATCTATTTACTATTTTATCTATATCATCAGTACCTCTAGTAACTAGTCTTTTTCTAAGTTCACTCATAGATGGTGGAAGTATAAAAATAAAAATTGTTTCAGGTAATATTTCTTTTATTTTTAAAGCTCCTTGAATTTCTATAACAAGTATTACATCTTTTCCTTCATTTAATTGGTCTAATATTTTATCTTTTGGAGTTCCATAATAATTATCATTATATATAGCATATTCTAGAAATTGATTTTCTTTAATTCTATTTTCAAATTCTTCTTTACTAGCAAAAAAATAATCCACTCCATTTTTTTCTTGACCTCTAGGATCTCTTGTAGTCATAGATACACTTAACCAAAAATTACTGTAATAATTTTTTAAATTATCTACTATTGAATCTTTTCCAGCACCAGATGGTCCACTAATTACTACTAAATTTCCTTTTTCTTTTGATTTTATAATATCCATAAGATTTCCTCCGTAAATATATTTTATCATATCAAGTAATAATTATATATATTTTTAAATTATTCTTATAAAGAATGAACAATGAAAAAGTCAAGTGTTATAAATGATAATAATATATAAATAGAAGAATTATTTCTTAATTTTTTTTACATTGTTATTATTTATAAAACTAGTATATAAATAATTAAATACTATACTAAATCTATAATTTGATATTATTTTATCTATATTATTATTCTTATATATAATTTGTGTATTTTCATAACTAGAATCAATTATCCATACTATTGTATTATTTTGAATATCACTTATAAGATTAATTAATATAAGTATTAATTTAGAAATAAAAAAATTATCTTGAAAGTATGTTATTATTTCTGTAATATCAAATCTTTCACAAATATTTTTAATACCATAATAATTATTAATAAGATTTACTAAATATTCTTTTATAACTCTACTTATTAATAATTTTTTATGTTCAATATCTAAATTATTATAATTATTCTTTAATAAATTTTCATATATTTCCCTTTGACAATTTAATGTATCCATATTAAATATTATGTGTTATATACTTATTTATGTTAAAATTATATTGGTGGTAATAATGAATTTATCAAAATCTAAATATACTTTAGGTATACAATGTGAAAAAATATTATGGTTAGATAAATATAAGAGTGAAGTTAAAGAAGAATTAAATAATGATCAAGTCTTTGATAATGGTACTCAAGTTGGAATATTAGCTCAACAATTATTTGGTGATTATAAGGTAGTTGATTTTAATAGTAATTTATCTAAAATGATTGAAGATACTAATAATTATTTAAAAGAAGACTATATCAATTTATGTGAAGCATCATTTTCTTATGATCATAATTTTTGTAGTGTTGATATTTTAGTAAAGAAAAAAGATGAATATGAAATATATGAAGTTAAATCATCTACTCATGTAAGTGATGTATATTTAGATGATGTATCATATCAATACTATGTACTTAAATCTTTAGGTCTTAATGTAATAAAAGCATCAATAGTACATTTAAATTCTAATTATGTTAGGGAAGGTAAATTAGATATTCATAAGTTATTTAATATAGTTGATGTAACAGAGACTGCAAAAGAAAAACAAGAATCTATTAAAGATAATACAGATAAAATTCAAAAATATATGGAAAATACTAATGAACAAATAAAAGATATAGGAGCTTATTGTTTTAGTCCATATGAATGTCCATATTTTAAATATTGTTCAAGACATTTACCAAAGAATAATTTATTTAATATAAGGGGTATGCAATTAAGTACTAAAATAAAATTATATAATAAAGGATTAGTTTCATATGAGGATTTACTTAATGAAGATATTAATGAAAAATATAAGCAACAAATAGAATTTGAATTATATAATTTAGAACCACATATAGATGTTGATAAAGTAAAAAAAGTTTTAGATAAATTATATTATCCATTATATTTTTTAGATTTTGAATCTTATCAAAAAGCTGTACCTGAATATGATTATATGAGACCATATGAACAAATACCTTTTCAATATTCTCTTCATTATATAGAAGAAAAAGACCAAGAATTAAAACATAAGGAATTCTTAAGTGAAAAAAATATTGATCCTAGAAGATTACTTGCAGAGCAATTAGTAAAAGATATACCAAATAATGCTTGTGTTCTTGCATATAATATGCAATTTGAAAAGATGATAATTAGAAATTTAGCTAGTATTTATGATGATTTAAAAGATGATTTAATGAATATTCATGATCATATTCAAGATTTAATGATACCATTTAAAGATAGAGATTATTATACTAAAGAAATGTATGGATCATATTCAATAAAGTATGTATTACCTGCACTATTTCCAAATGATCCATCACTTGATTATCATAATCTAAATCTAGTCCATAAAGGTGATGAAGCATCAAATTCATTTATTAATTTATCTAATATGAATAAAGAAGAAGAAAATGAAGTTAGAGAAGCACTACTTAGATATTGTGAACTTGATACTTATGCTATGGTTAAGATATTAAAAAAACTAAAAGAAGTTACAAAATAAATTGTAACTTTTTTTGTTAAATTCATGTAAAGAATATTGTTTATAAATATTTTAATGTGTTAAAATAATCTCTAAAGAGTGATTAATAATAGGGAGGTTTTGTTATGAATTATGAGTATAAACCATATGAAAAAAGACAGGTATTAGAACAATATAAAGCACTATTAAAAGATATTTTAGAAAATGGCCAAGATAATCCCTGTGCGATGGTAGATAATGTAACTGGAGAACCATTATTTACAAGAGAACGTTTTGGTGTTGTTTCAAGATTTAATATTTTAGAAGATGGAGCACCAATAATAACTGAAAGGGATATTTCAGGATTTTATAAAAGTGCAATTGCTGAATTATTTGGATTTATTAATGGAGCACATACAGATGAAGAGTTAAGAAAATATGGATGTAAGTTTTGGGGACCTTGGGTAACTGAAAAAAAATGTCAAAAAAGAGGATTAGAACAAGGTGATATAGGACCAGGATCATATGGATCTGCATTTCATGATTTTCCACTTCCTGATGGTAATTCATTTAATCAATTTCAAGAGATTATTAAACAAATGAAGGAAAGACCAGAACTAAAAGCTCATTTTATTTCACCTTGGATTCCATACTATACAATAAGAAATAAAGATTATAAGCAAAAAGTAACAGTTGTTCCATGTCATGGCTGGATACATTTTAATATAATTAAAGATAGATTAAATATGACAATGTTTCAAAGAAGTTGTGATACTGTCGTAGGTCTTCCAAGTAATTGGACACAATACAGTGCTTTATTACTTGCTATGTCAGATGTTATGAATTTAGTACCAGGAGAATTTGTACATATGATAAGCAATGCTCACATCTATAGCAATTCTATGGATGTAGCTGAAGAATTAATAAATAGAAAAACTAATCCATTTCCAACACTTAAACTAGTAAAAAAACATGAAAGTATATTTGAATATGGAAAAGATGATTTTGAACTTGAAGATTATCATCCACAAGATAAGATTAAAAATATAAGGTTAGGTGTTTAATATGTTTAGTAAAGAAAATATAGGAAAACTTGATATAGAAGCATTAAAAAAAGCAAGAGAAGAAGGAAAAAAGATAGGATTAGTACAAGGATCTTGGGATCAATTTCATATAGGACATTTAAAATATATTAAAAAAGCTAAAGAAAATTGTGATTATTTAGTAGTAGGCGTTGATAGTGATGCGAAAATCCAAAAAAGAAAAGGAAAAAATAGACCTTTAATTCCTGAAAATGAAAGATATGAAATGATTAAGGAATTAGGTGTAGCTAAAACTGGAATTTATGAAGAAGGAAAAAGTATTGCAGATGATATAGTTATTAAACCAGTAGATGAAGCAAAATGGGAATTAATTAAACAAGTTAATCCTGATGTTTTAATCACTATTACTGAAAATTATACTACTGAAGAATATAATGAATTAACTAATATTTGTGGTTCAGTGTTGGTTTTACCAAGACAAGCAGAAACATCAACTTCTGCTAAATTAAGAAAGAAATTAATTACTAATATGTCAGATAAAGTTGATGATTTTGAAAATAAGTTTAATCAAGCAGTAGATGATACTACCAAAAGATTAGAAGTAGTTGAAAATAAAGAAGAACCATATGAGGGTATGATAAAACATCTAAATGATTCTACTGATTGGGTATCTCCTGTAGTAGCAGCTGCTAAAGTAAACGAAAAATGGTATTATGGTAGCAATCAATGCGATCATAGTTTATCAAGAAAAGATTTAAATAATAGAACTGAATTATTTTATTCAACAGTTGAACATGCAGAAATAAATCTATTAAAGAGAATATCTGATTTTGGAGAAATTGATACTATTTATGTTTCATTATTTCCATGTGATAAATGTATGAAAGTATTAATTCAAAAAGGAATTAAAAAGATATATTATTATGAGGATCATCCACAAAGAAACTGGAGTAAAAGATCACATGAATTAGCACAGAAGAATAATATTGAAACTATATGCATGTTAGATCAAAAAGAAACACTAAATGTTGATAATGATGAAAAAATTGATTACTATGATTTTAAATATATTTATCCACCAAATGCAAGAAAACAAGAACAATTGGATATAATGATGGATAAAGAATATAATAATTTAGATCCTTTGGATCCAAGTATAATTGAACAAGAAATACTATTTTCTACAAAATATTGGTATATATCAAAAAATAGATTTCCACATCAAGATACTGGAGAGCAATTTTTAATTATTGCAAAAGATGGTATTTATGATATTAATGATATGAACGATGAAATGTGGAATGAATTAAAGACAATTTGGTTAACTATGACACAAGATTATAATATTCCAGGTGGAGCACTTTGTTTTAGATTTGGAAAACAAGAACTATCCGGAGCTTCTTTAAAAAGACTTCATGCTCATTTAGTTATGCCAACTGATAATAAAATTAGATTTCCAATCGGAGGTCATAAAACATTACAAAAAGGATTAACATTAAAAAAGTCTAATCAAAATGATTAGACTTTTTTTATAAATATTCTTTTAATAAATCTATTGCTTCTTGTTGAAATTTTAAATATCTTTTTGCAAGTTTTAATATTTTTGTATCAGCATCACGTTCATACCTATCTATTTTAGATGAGATATCAACTACTCCCATAGTCAATCCTTGTGTCAAAAGATGAGCCATAGCAGCATCACTATTATCTTTACTAACTTCCATTTTCATTCCCATTGATGACATTAATTTAGTCATTATAGAACTTTGTTTTAATTCATATTTATTTTTTTTAATTTGTGCTTTACTTTCTTGTTTATAATTTTCATAACCTTTTAAAATACCTTCACATACTTTTTTTATTTTATTTTCTTTATCATTAATATCTTGAAGTAGTTTTTCACATGAGTATGCACCCATTTCTGCATTTTTATAAATATATTCTAAAAGTTCTAAATTTTCATCCATTTTTATCACCTAAAAATAGTATTAAAAAAAAAATTAAAATTATGCATTATTATTATAGAATTTTGTAAAAAAAAATGTTAGAATATATATAACGATATAATAGAAGAGGTGTACACTATGGATAACTTAGAAAACTTAATGAAACAATATAGTGATAGATACGAAAATCAAAGTTCTAATGTTGAATCAAGTAATTATACATCTCGTGATATTAATAATACTAATGATGATAGTTTTAATGAATTATTAAAAATATTTGGTGAAGAACCTACAAAAATTAATAACGAAGAGATAACATCACCTGAAGAACAAACAAAATTTGATGAACTTGAAAAAAATTTTGATAAAGTTGAAGTATTAGATACGCCTGTTATTAATAATAAGATAAATGAAAAAGAATTTCCAGTGTTACATACAAAAAAAATTAAAGAATTAACTCATGCATTAAAAGATGGTGAATACCAATTATATGTTAAAGAATTATTAAAAAAATATGGTAAAAATTATGCCATTAATCTTAATCCAAGTGAAAAAGATAAATATATAAGATTAAATTCAGAGGCATATAATATATCTATTGCAAAATCACAAGAAACTTTAAAAAAGATGATTGAAAATGATCGTAAGGAAATTGAAGAAAATAAAAAGATAATAGCTTCTGTTTTAGAAAAAATTAGTAATAAATATGGTTTTATTAATCATAGTTTAAATAGTATTAGTACTACTTCTGATGAAATATCAAAAAGAATAGATAATCTAAATGAAAGGGTTAATGAAACTAAAAATATAGATGATAACAGTGTAGAAAATGTTAATCAAAAAAACAATATCCTTGATCAAATTATCGTTGAAATAAAAGATGTTATTAATAAAAATGAAGAATATAAATCTAATGAAGAAAAGAGATTGAAAGAACAAGAAAAATTAATTGAAGAATTTAAGAATTATCATTTTTCATTAGCTAAAAGAGATGGAAAAAAATTCTATATAACAATGTCTAATGAAGAAAAAAATAATTATATAAATTTATATATGAATGCATATAAAATTCCAAAAGAAGAAGCTATTTCGATGTTAGAACATTTAACATTAGAGGCTTATAATAGTATTAATAAGGAAAAGGAAGAAATTGCATATAATGAAACACTAGATATATTAAATAAATATTTTAATTACTTTAATGAAGTTGATGAATTAAATAACTATGATGCAATGAAGATTTGTCAAAGCTTTATTAGTGATACTGTTAGAAAATATGAAAGTAATGGTTATAAAAGTTTACCTGAAAAAGTAATTAATAAGATTAAAAACATCGATAATAGAGTAAAATATATTAAAGACAGAATTGAATTTGAAAAAAATAGAAAACAGGAAAAAATTAATAATGAATTTGGTGAATTAAAAAAAGATTTAACTGAAAAATTAAATTCATATAATATGAATAAAAATAATGTTGATAAAGATATATTTAATAAATATATTGAAGCTAATAAAGGATTTGATATATTATCTAAACATGAAGTTGATGAAAATGATTTAGATAATACAAAAAAATATATTAATCTATTAAGTGATTTTGAAAAGGAATATGAAGATTATTCAAAAAAACAAGAAGATATAAATGCATTAAAATCAAAATTAGGATTTATAAATATTAAAATTAATAATCTTTTAGAAGAATTGGAACCTTATAAACAAAACTATACAAAAGTAAAAGTAGAATTAGAAAAAGTAGTTGAAGAAAACAATGATATCGATAAATCATCTTTAAATGAAAAAGATGATTATGAAAAGGCTATAAATGATAAACAAAAGCTATTAGATTATTTAAATAGTGTTATCAATTTTATAAAGGATAAAGAAAAGGATAATAACAATAATTCGTCAATAAATAATTATAATAGTTTAAAAAATCTATATGGTAAACAAGGTGTTGAAAAATTAAAAGAAATATACAGTGATATTGATTTATTAACTATTGATCAAAAGGCAGAATTTGAAAACTTATATAATTCATTATTAAGTATAAGTAAAAATACTACTAATAACGAAAATGATTTAAAACAACAATTGGTTGAAATTAGTATTATTAATAGTAAAATTGATGGTTTAAAACAATCATTAAATAATAAAAAAATATCTTTATAACTTACTTTTATAGTAAGTTTTTTTTGTAAAAAATAATAACATTATTATTTAATATATTTATAATTATTGTCATATAATTTTTAATTAGATAGGGGATTTTATATGAAAAAAGAATTAACTGTTAGGGATATCGTTTATATATGTAATGCAAAATTATTTTGTGGTAATGAAAGTATTAAATTAAAAACATTTAGTAAAGATACAAGAACTATAAAAAATAACGATACATTTATTGGTATAAAAGGAAATTCATTTGATGGTAATTTATTATATAAAGAAGCATTTGAAAAAGGAGCTAACTGTGCAATTTTAGAAGAAAGTAAATTTAAAATTGATAATGATTATGTTTATGATAAACCAATTATTTTAGTAAAAGATTCAATTGATGCTTTGAGAAAAATTGCTTTATATATAAGAAGTAATTCTGATGCGTTATTTGTTGCTGTAACAGGAAGTGTTGGTAAAACATCAACTCGAGATATGATATATAGTGTAGTATCAAAAGAATATAATACTTTAAAAACGGATGGAAATTATAATAATAATATAGGTTTACCATTAACAATAATGAAATTAAAAGATGAGGAATGTGCTATAATTGAAATGGGTATGAATAATTTAGGTGAAATAGATTATTTAACCAATATTGTAAAACCAAACCTTGCAGTTATTACAAATGTTGGAACTGCTCATATTGGCAATTTAGGATCAAGAAAGAATATTTTAAAAGCAAAATTAGAAATAAGAAATGGATTACAAAAAGATGGTAAATTAATTATTAATAATGATAATGATTTATTACATGAATATTATTTAAAAAATAATAAAGATATTATTACTATTGGCATTAATAACAATAGTGATATTATGGCTAAAAATATTGTTATAGACAATAAAAAATCTATATTTAAAATAGTATATAATAATAAAGAATTTGATGCTATTTGCCCTGTACCAAGTATATCGTATATATATAATTCATTAATAGCTTTTGCAGTAGGAATAAAATTAAATATACCTTATAATAAAATTATTAAGGGAATAAGAAACTATGAATTACCAAAGAATAGATTAGATATTATTAATATTAAAAATAATATAAAAGTAATTAATGATTGTTATAATGCAAGTGTTGATTCTATGAAATCAAGTTTGGATATATTAAATAATATAAAAGGAAAGAGAAAAATTGCAGTATTAGGCTCAATGTTAGAATTAGGTAAACATTCAAAGAAATTACATCAAGAAATAGGTGAGTATGTTAATAATTTAAAAATAGATGCACTATTAACAATAGGAGATGAAGCAAAAAATATTTATATAACTGCAAATAATATTAAAGATAAGCATCATTTTAATAACAATAATGAAATCATTAATAAATTAAAAATATACTTAAAAAAAGGAGATGTACTTTTGATTAAAGCATCAAATGGTTTAAAACTTATTGAAATAGTCAATGAATTAAAGAAATGGTAGGTATAAAATGAAACAAAGTAGTAATTTTGAAGAATTATATTTAATAAATACCCCAGAAGAATTTATGGAATATTTAAAATCAAACTATCAATACGGATGGATTGATATTAATAATAAGATACATCTTAATACAATGGATAATTGTCGCCAATTATATCAAATATCATCTTTAGATGAAATACTAGAAAATAAAATTGGAACATGCATAGAACAAGTAAAACTTGCTAATTATTTTTTTAATTTAAAAAACATTGAAAATAAAATATTTTGCAGTAGAAGAAAAGAATATGATGATAATTTTGGTAAAGTAGTTTTTTTACACTGCATGATTATATTTAAAAGAGAAGGATTATGGTATCAATTGGAACATGCAAGCAAGAGAAAAAATGGAATTCATAAATTCAATAGTTTAGAAGAAGCAATTGATAAATTATCTTGTGGTGTATTAACAAATAAATTAAAGGCATTTACAGAACTACCATATATTCCTGATCATATCACTATAAAAGATTTTAATATATATATGAATTCGTTAGATGATCAAAAAGTAAAATCATTAAAAAAATAAAAAAATCCATTTCTGGATTTTTTTTCTTAATGGAGCGGATGATGGGAGCCGAACCCACGTTATCAGCTTGGAAGGCTGAAGTTCTACCGTTGAACTACATCCGCATTCAATTTCAATAAATAAATTATATCATAAATAAAAAAAAATACAACATTTTTTGTAAAATGAATCAAAATTATTCATTTTATATATTATTATATGATAAAATTATTATAGAAGGGTGGATTAATAATGTTTGATTTATTAAAAAAGAAAAATGAATTAAAATATCAAAAGAGATGTTTAGAATCTATTAATTATTTATTAAATCCTGACACAATTCAAAGATATAGAGATGTTCAAGGAATAATAAAGTATCACATAATGAGAAATATTTTAGAAATTGAAAATGATGTTTTTTCAAATCCACTATATGAAATTAAAAAACATTATGAACATAATTTAGAAGTTAATAAAAAAAGATTAGTATCTGCAACTGGAGCTGATAGAGAAGAAATAATGGGTATAATTTCTTCTGATGAATTATTTCTTAGAAATTTAACAAATGATTATATTAATAAATATGTAGATATATTAAATAATATTGCTAATGTTAATAAATTAAGAAAATATGTTGAAAACGATGAATTATTAGATAAATATGATTTAATATATAATAATAATGAACTTGACAATAAAAAAGTAAAATAATACTACTGTTTTTAATATATTTTGTCGAATATGTTTAATATTAATAATTAATAATCTATATTAATCATGTAAGGAATGATTTTATGGATAATGAATTATTATATAAGTGTGAACCTTTAATAATGGCTATTTCTAATCAATTTTATGGTATAGAAAAAGAAGATTTACTACAAGCTGGAAGAATAGGTCTAATTAATGCATATAATCACTATAATAAAAATTCAAATACTAAATTTTCAACATTTGCTTATCAATGGATATATGGTGAAATGTATAATCTAACCTTAAATAGTAAAATGATAAAACAAAATAGAGAGTTAGTAAAATTAATAAAACTAGTTAAAAAAGCAAAAAGTTATTTAACTCAAATTATTAATAGAGAACCTACCATAAAAGATATAGCTAATTATTTAGAACTTGATGAAAATATAATAGCAAATGCTTATAGTTATACAAAATCTGTTTTAAGTTTAGATCAACAAAATGATGATGAACAAGAATTATATAATAAAGCAATAATTGAAGAAGATAATGATACAAAAATTGATTTAGAATATGGTATTAATAATTTACTTAATATAGAAAAACAAATTATAAAATATAGATATTATGACGATTTAACTCAAGAACAAACTGCAAAAAAATTAGGTTTATCTCAGGTTAAAGTATCAAGATATGAACAAAAATCTTTAAAAAAGTTAAAAAAATATTTAATAAATGAATAAACAATAACAAAAGCCTTCATAATAAAAATGGAGGATTTTTTATGAATAAAAGTGAATATAAAAATATAGTAAAGAAGTATACTCCAAATGAAGATAAATTAAAAAATGCTTTTTATGCATTTGTTTCAGGAGGAATTATTGGTTTATTAAGTGCTTCAATCTATGCATTATTTATAAGTAATGATGTTGAAAGTACAATAGCTACTTCATGTACATTAGTAATACTTATTTTAGCATCTTCTTTATTAACAGGTTTAGGATTTTTTGATACGTTTGTTGAAAAATTTAAATGTGGCATAATTATTCCTATAACTGGATTTGCTCATTCATTAACATCTGAAGCTATTGATAATAAAAATGATGGTATGATTACAGGTCTAGGTGCAAGTATTTTTAAATTGGCAGGAAGTGTTTTATTATATGGTATGGTAAGTGCATTTATACTTGCTATAATAAAGGTGATTATGAATGGCTAGTTTAAAATTTAAAAATGTTTATTTATCTGATAATTATACTATTGTAGGTCCACTTGAAGCTAAGAGTAACTTAAAAAAATATAACATGAAAATTAATGATTATTATTTTGGCTTAAAAACATTTGAAGGTGCTGAAGTAAAAATGCAAAGAGTTATTATAGATCATCTTTTAAAAAAGAATAAGGATATAGAATTAATAGTTGGTGGTGATTTATCTAATCAATTAGTAACAACATCATTTATGGCTGCAAATTACTCTATATCTTATTTAGGATCTTATAGTGCTTGTGCAACTTTTAATTCTTCGATTATAACTTTAGGAGCTTTAATTGATGCAAAAAAAATAAATAAAGGTATTGCTATAACATCTTCACATAATAAAGTTGCTGAAAGGCAATTTAGATATCCCATAGAATATGGTGCACCAAGAGTAAAAAGATCAACTTATACTGCAACTGGTGCCTTAGGAGTAGTACTAACATCATCCAAAACAAATATTAAAGTCGAATCAGCTACTATAGGATCATCTATCGATTATGGTGTAAAAGATGCATTAAATATGGGTGCGGTTATGGCACCAGCGGCAGCAAACACATTATATAAGCATTTAAATGATTTAAATAGAAAAATTGATTATTATGATTTAATAATAACTGGTGATTTAGGAAAATATGGAGCTAATATTTTTAAAGAACTATGCAGTAATAATTACAATTTAATTGTTAATAATTACTTGGATGCTGGATCTAATTTATATAAAGAAGAGCAAAATTTAAATGCTGGATCATCAGGTCCTATAACACTTCCATTATATTTATTTAATAATATATTAAATTCAAAAAAATATAAAAAAATATTAGTTATTGCTACAGGATCTCTTCATTCAACTACATTAGTAAATCAACATAATTCTATACCAAGTATTGCTCATGCTATAAGTTTGGAGGTGTCATAATGTATTATATAAATGCATTTTTATTAGTAGGAATAATATCTATGATAGGTCAAATTATACTAGATAATACAAAATTAACTCCTGGCCATATAACATCAATTTTTGTTTCTATAGGAGCTCTACTAAGTTTTATGGGACTATATGATAAACTAATTGAAATATCAAAAATAGGTTCATCAATTCCAATAATGTCATTTGGAAATTTACTCTATAAAGCAGCATTAGAAGGATTTTATAATAATAAAATAATTGGATTATTTTCCAATATGCTTTCTACTACTTCTGCTGGAATATCATCATCAGTTATAATAGCTTTTATAATATCAATATTTTTTAAAGCAAAAGACTAGAAATAGTCTTTTTTTCTTGTTATAATATTATCAAAAGAATAGAGGAGATATTATGGATAATAATAATTTAGAAAATGTTCCAACACCAAATAATAATAAGAATAAGGATATTGAAATAACTATAACTGATAATGATAATCAATCATTAAATGATAAAGCATTGTCTCAATTACAAGAACAATATGTTACTAATGATATTGAAATAAAAGAAGATAACAATAATTCAATTCCTAATGAACAAATTCAAGAAAAATATGAAGATATTAAACCTATTACTCAAGTAGGTGAAACTAATAATCAAAATAATAATGATATTCAAGAACCTATTCAAAATGATTCCCAAACTATTGGAACAATTCAACAAGAAAAGCAAAAAAATCCAATAGCTATAATAATATTATTTGTAGTTTTAGGAGTATTTTTATTATTTATGCCATATATAATAGATTTAACTAATAAACTGCTTGGAACAAATATTGATAGTCATAACGGTGAAAATTTGGAAATAAAGGAAAAAGATAAAAAAGATGAAAATGAACAAACAAATTCATCAGGTATTCAACAAATATCAAAAGAATTAACAATTAATATTGATAAAATTGAATATAGTAATTTTGAAAAAACAGATAATAATAATAAAACATTGAAATTTATTATTAAGAATACATCAAATAATTCCTATAAATTTAATAAAAAAGTATACTTTGATTTTTATAATGATCAAAAAACATTTATTAATAGGGTATATTTAGTTAACTTAAAAGAAATATCTGGTGGTGTATCTAATAATTATGAAGTAAATATTGGAGATGATATTTTTAATAACGCAACTAATATTCAAGTAGTTTTAAGAACAGATGATGATTATCCAAATATATCACTTACTAATAATCAATTAGCATGTTCAAATTTAGAAGGTACATTGATTTATACTTTTAATGAAAATAAATTAGTAAATATAAAAGATACATATACTTATAAAAAAGGATCTGATTTAGTAAAATATAATGAAGATTTACTTTCTTATAGTAGTAGAATAAATAATTTAAATAATCAAGATGGAGTTACTGCAGTATTAACAGAAACTGATAATGGCTTTATAACAAATATATCTATTGATTATGAAAATGCTGATTATACAAAATTATCATCAAATTCAAATTATTATATAAAAGATACTGAAAGTAAAGTTATTAGTTTTGAAATGAATGCTAAAGGTTATATTTGTAGATAAAGAATAAAGGGTAGAAGGAGATAATTATGAATTATACATTTACTACTAATGATTTTGAAGGTCCATTAGATCTTCTTTTACATTTAGTTAAAACTTCTAAAATGGATATTTATGAAATTAATATAAAAGATTTAATAGATGAGTATTTTAATTTCATAAATCAAATGGAAGAATTAAATATTGATGTTGCATCTGAATATTTAGTTATGGCTTCTGAACTTCTTCATTTAAAATCAAGAATGTTAATTAACAAAGAGATTGAAAAAGATGACGAAGAGGAAAGTGAATTAGAAATTAATAGTGAAGATGATTTAAGAAGAAAAATAATAGAATATGAAAGAATTAAAAATATTACTACAACATTTAAAGATTTAGAACAAAAAAGATTAGAAATATTTGAAAAATCTCCGGAAAGTTATCAAAACTATTTTGAAGGAAATCTCTATCAAAAAGGTGAAGCGTCAATTGATGATTTATATCAAGCAATTATTTCTTTTCAAAAAAAATTAAAATTATCTAAGCCTCTTAATACAAAAATAACTAGAAAAGAATTAAGTATAACTGATAAAATAAAAGATATAAGAAATATATTAGATAAAAAAGGAAAAGTAAATTTTTTAGATTTATTTCAAGTACCAGATAGAGATTATATAGTTGTAACTTTTTTATCTGTATTAGATATGAGTAAGAATAATGAAATAAATATTATACAAGAAGGTAACTTTAAACCAATCATGATAGAAAAAAGGTGTTAAATATGGATTTACAAGGAGTTTTGGAAGGATTATTATTTGTAGTTGGAGATGAAGGACTTACTTTATCACAAATATGTGATATATTAACAATTGATGAAGATGCTGCAAAAGAATTACTTTTGAATTTAAAGCAAAGTTATGAAGAAAATAACCGTGGAATTAGAATTAGTTTTTTAGGAAACGCATTTAAATTAACAACTAAAAGTGAACATAAAGATTTTTATCAAAAGTTATTAAATAATGATGAAACAAATACACTATCTGATGCAGCTTTAGAAACAGTTGCAATTATTGCTTATCATCAACCAATAACAAGAGTAGAAATTGATAATATGAGAGGTGTTCAAACTTCTCAAATTATAAGAAAATTAGTTGCAAAAGGATTGGTTAAAGAAGTAGGTAAATCAACTCTTCCAGGTCGTCCTAATCTATATGGAACAACTCATGAGTTTTTGGATTATTTTGGAATTTCTTCATTAAATGATTTACCAGAATTACCTATCGAAAGTGAAAATAAAGATGAAACAGAATTATTTACATCTATTTATAAAGAAGACGAAACTGTTAATGCATAAAAGAAATAAATAACATATAAATAATTAATTATCTTATGATATAATATATATTAATTTTTAGGGGGATTTGTATGTTAAAGTTAGTTCATTATTTAGAGATGAATTTAAACAGTGTTAAAAATTATAATGATAATTGTGATTTCAAATCTATTGATTCTGATATTGGTATAATGCAAATAGATAATGGACCACAAAAGTATTATGATTGGATGAGTCAATATGATCCTTATTTTTATTATTTAGTTGATGATATTAATCCAACATATATTTTAGGGTATGGAAATATTCATAGTTTGGATTTAAAAAATGATATTGAAGGGCATATATCATATGGAATTAGACATACACAAAGAAAAAAAGGATATGGAACGATACTTTTAGAATTACTTTTAAAAAAATGTGAAGAATTTGGAATGTCAAAGGTATCGATATTATGTAGTAGGGATAATATTGCTTCATACAAAGTAATTAAAAAAAATAACGGTATATTAGAAAGAGAATATATTGATTATGAATGTGGAAAAAAAGTGATGAAATTTTGGATAAAACTTCATCCTAAAATAAATGACGTATTAAAAAGGGTATTCAAAAAAATTGATTAAATAAAAAAAATTATGTTATAATATCAATGTTGAATGCCTCTATGGCGGAATTGGTAGACGCGCTGGACTCAAAATCCAGTGGTAGCAATACCATAAGGGTTCAAGTCCCTTTGGAGGCACCAATTGAATAATAGAACTTTTATAAGTTCTTTTTTTGTGTAAAGTTCATAATTAATACTTTATAATAATACTTTTTTGTTTTATATTAATTATAGGGAGGGTTATTAATGTACGATATAATAATTGTAGGTGCAGGACCTGCTGGTCTAACTTCAGCAATATATGCATGCAGAGCTCAAAAAAAAGTATTGGTTTTAGAAGCTTTAACTTATGGTGGACAAATAATTAATACATTAGATATTGAAAATTATCCAGCAGCTGCTCATATATCTGGTTCAGATTTTGCTAAAAATATATATAATCAAGCTAAAGAATTAGGTGCAGAAGTTGTATTTGAAAAGGTAATAGATATAAATGATAATATTAATACAAAAGAAGTAATTACTCAAAATAATAAATATATTTGTAAAGCACTTATATTAGCAACAGGTGCTGATAATAGAAAACTAGGACTAGATAATGAAGATGAATTACTAGGAAAAGGGCTATCTTATTGTGCTACTTGTGACGGATCTTTTTTTAAAGGAAAAGATGTTGCAGTAGTAGGTGGTGGAAATAGTGCTTTAGAAGATGCTCTTTATTTATCTGATATTGCCAATAAAGTATATTTGATTCACAGACGTGAAGAATTTAGAGCAGAAAATATTACAATAGATAAAGTTAATAAAAAAAGTAATATAGAGATTATTTATAATAGTAATGTTACTAAATTAAATGCTAATAATGTTTTAGAAAGTATTGAGATTACTAATAATGAAAATAAGGTTAGTGTTTTAAAAGTATCAGCACTATTTATAGCTGTTGGAAAAATACCTGAAAATCAAAATTTTGCAAAAATTATTAATTTAAGTGAGACAGGTTATGTTATAGCTAATGAAGACTGTCATACAAATATTGAAGGAATATTTGTAGCTGGAGATAATAGGGTTAAAAGTTTAAGGCAATTAGTTACTGCAACAGCAGATGGTGCTATCGCGGCAACTGAGGCAGTAAAATATATTAATAATCTTAAATAATATGTTTTAAAAAACTAACAGTAAAATCTAGAATAAAAATTGAAAATACTAAGTATGTTAAAGTACTTGGTATTTTTTTTATTAATTTATCTGTTAATGGTTTAATAAGATAATTTACAATAATAGATAATAATCCCCATATTAAACTTATTTCTAGTGCGATATACTTACCAAAATGATATTTTAAATGTGAATAATCCCAATATACTTTATTTGTAATTAATTCTAATAAATTACCGCCAATAAATTCAAGAATTGTTAATATAAACATAGATATAAAAAAAACTAATAATAATTTAAATGTTTTTGTTAATTTTATTTTTTTACTAATAAATATAATTATACATACACCAAATCCATATATTGGAATCCAAGGTCCAAATAATGATCCATTATTAATATTAGGATACACTGTATATTTTAAAATTGTTTCAAATATAAAACCAAAAATTGCATATAATAAGAGGTTATTAATATAATATTTCATTTATTTCACCATTAATATTTTACCCAATTATTAAACTAATATAATTTTAATGTGATATAATATTTCTGAGGAAGTTTTATGAAAAAGATTTATTATTATAATACTTTTGAAGATGATATAATATCTTCATCTAATCAAGAATATAAATTAAATGATAATTATAAGTGGATTCATAATAATATTTTGTATAAAATATTATCATATTTTATATATTTTTTTGTAATTATTATTTCATTTATTTATTCTAAATTAATTCTTAGAGTGACTATTAAAAATAAGAAAGTATTAAAAAATAATAGGAAGTATTATATATATTCTAATCATACCTTACAATATGGTGATATTTTTAATCCTTTTATTATAAACTTTTTAAAGAAACCATATTTAATTTGCTCACCATCTAATTTAGGTATACCTATAATAGGAAAGATATTACCAATAGCGGGTGCTCTTCCAATACCTGATGAAATTCACAAAAAATTAAAGTTAATTGATGCAATGTCTTATTATGTTAAAAAAGGACATCCAATAATAATATATCCTGAATCTCATTTATGGCCATATTATGCTGATATAAGACCATTTAATAATTCTGCATTTTATTTTCCATATAATGATAAAGTAAAAGTATTTGTATCAACAACAACATTCCAAAAATCAAAATTATTTAAAAGACCTAAAGTTGTTATTTATATAGATGGTCCGTTTGAATGTAATTTTGATTTACCTAAAAAAGAAAGTATAAAAAAATTAAAAGAAGAAGTATATAATACTATGTTAAAAAGAAGCAAATTATCAACTGAAGAATTTATTAAATATAAAAAACGTTAAATTTTAACGTTCTTTTTTAGTCCAGCAATATCACTATTTTTAAACTTATAGTCTATTTTTTTATTATATACTTCTTCGTATTTTGTGCATTTTTGTTTATAATCAATTTCTGACATTATATTAGCATTTTCCCTAATTGATTTATTCTTATCTGGGTAAATTGTTTTTAAAAAATGTACTATATATTTTACTTGATTAAATTGTTCATTATCATCTTCATCTAAGTCAACCATTTCAATAAATAAAGATATAATTGGAACATTAAGTTCTGCAGCAAAATGATAAGCTCCTTTTTTACATGGTCTTGGTAATCTATAATTAAACCACATTTCTTCTTCTGGATATATTAATATAAAATTATTTTTGTCTAATACATTTTTCATTGTATTTATAAATGTGTTTTTTATATATGATGGACTTTTACTTAAAGGAATTGTATTTGAATAATTCATTAAATATCCTAAATTATCTGGTAATGCTAAGTTTGTGTCTTGAATTACTATATGTAATTCCTTTTTATAATAGTCTTTTATTGCTTTTCTAATAAAGATATTATCTATTGGATTAAAATGATTACAAGTAACTATAGCACTTTTAATATTTTTATCAATGTTATCTAAATCCGCAAATTCAATATATTTACTCATATCATTTGTTACTTTTTTAATAACGCCTTTAGCAGGTAAACTTTTAAAATAAAAACTTAATTTATTTTTTCTGATTTGAAAAAAATTTTTTAAATATTTTTCTCTTTCTTCGTCACTAAATTCTGGATCGCTTGTTTCAGCCTTTAAATTTAATTCATTGTTTTGAAGATTTTTTTTAATGTTTTTTATAGTCTGTTTTTTATCTCCACCAATTATCATAAATTCTCCTTATAAAAATTGTTTTTAAATGATATTTCATTTTCACATAATCTCGCTGCTTGATCTAACATTTTTTTAAGAGTTTCTTTATCTTTTAACTTATCTTTAGCATTATAATTATTTTTAGCTTTTACTATATAATCTTTATAAATAGATTTGTGTGCATATTTCCAAAAATATTTATCATATGATATATCATATTTCCATGGTTTATAAAATAGATTGTAGTGAATTAATTTTGGATTTTTTATTTCTTTTTTACCTAATACTGGCATTGTATCCCATCTATTATCTAAATAATGAATCTTATCTTTACATAAAGCATTAATATATGCTTGATCAGGTTCTACAGCCTCAAAATCATATTTTAATAATGCATTTATAAAACGTTGATCAAATTTATTTTCTCTTAATTTTTTCATATTCATTAAAAGTACTCCAGAATTAATGTAATTATATCTAGATATTCCAACATATTTTTCATAATAAATAGCAAAAGGTGTATCAATTACAGATGTATCAACACATCCACCAAGTAAATTATCTTTAAGATTAGTTTTATACATTTTAGCTATATCATCATTTAAAATAATATCACTATCTAAATATATTGCTTTTTCATATTCTGGAAATAAAGAAGGTATAAACATTCTTAAATAAATTGTTATAGGAAAATGTGTTAATTTTACTTTATTTGCAAATTTTTTACGATATGGATCTATTTTTTCTTTCATATTAAATAAATCTATTTCAACATTTTCAGTTTCTTGAGTTTTAATATTTTCTAGATCTTTTCTTTTAATATCTGTATATAGTATATGTATTCTATATTTATTCTTAGAACTTGAATGATCAATTAAAGATGCAATACATACACTAAGGTATGGAATATAAAATTGATCTACAGTAAAAAAAATTGGTACAAATCTTCTCATTTTATAAGTCTCCTTTTAATATCAAGATATTCTTCTAATATATCATCTATTTCATGAACATTTAATATATTATGAAGTTTTTCAATATTCCATGGTTTTATTTTTTGAACTTTAAACACAGGAATAAATTTAAATGTATTTGAAAAATGTCTAAATACAGTATCTTTAGTTAAATCATGTTGTTCGTTATATATTCTATCCACTATTAATCTTTTTTTACAATATTTATTTAATGCACTTTGATCAGGCATAATCATTTTCTTTTTTTGACATTCTTTTCTTGATTTTTCAAAAAGTTCAGTCTCTCTTATTAAATCTAAATTTAAGAGTAAGACTCCAGAATTCATATATTGTTTAGTTAATCCTTTTTTAAATACATGAGATCCATAATAATCTAATACTCCAACTAATTCATAGTTACTATTATCTATATTATATAATTTTTTTGGATCCTTCATGCATACGACATCATTATCTAGATATAATATCTTACTAGGTAAATTATCTACTTGATCAGCATATAATCTTAACATACAAAATGGAGTGAACACGGTATTTAAATTTGCAGTAGGTAAGCAATTGTTAGCAATATCAGTAATATCTATTAATTTTACAAAACTATTTTTATTAGTTTTTTTTACTAAATCATCTAAAAATGAAATATAATCTTGTGACATAGGTTTATATTTTTTTATTTCATTAGAATAATTCATCGTAAAAACGTATATATATAAATCTTCTTTAGTATTTTTTAATAAAGATAAAATTGATATTATTAGTCCATCGATGATATTTTCATCACCACAATAAAGTATGTTCATAAACTGCTCCTAACTATCCTTATATATATTTTATCACGTTAATAATAACTAAGCAAACAATTAACGTAAAGTATTTACCAAATTAATAAATATATATCTTAATTATGCTATAATTATAACAATATGAGGTATATTATGAAAAAAAATATAGGTATTTTATTTGATTTAGATGGAACACTTTGGGAAACAACAGATTCTGTTTATCAATCATTAAATGAAGTAGCAAAAAAATATGATTTAAATCCTATTGATAGAGATAAAGTGATGAGTGGATTTGGTTTAAATAAATATGATTATTCTAAATTATTTTTTCCTGATTTTAATGAAGAAGAAAGATTGAATTTACTTGAAGAAGTAGATAATAAAAATATTAATTTATTAACTAATAATGGAGGTTATATATATCCAGGATTAGAACAAGTATTATTTGAATTAAATAGTAAATATGATTTATATATTGTAAGTAATACTAACCATAAAGAATATATTGAAGCATTTTTAATTTCCTCTAAACTATGGAAATACTTTAAAAATTATGAAGCTGCTAGTGAAATATTAGTTTCTAAAGGTGAAGCTATATTAAAAGTAATCGAAAATTATGAACTTGATATGGCTATATATGTTGGTGATACTTTTAAAGACATGGAAGCAGCAAACATTGCCGGTATTCCTTTTGTTCAATGTTTATATGGATATGGTGATAATTTAAATACGAAGTATTACGTAAATAATGTTGAAGAATTACCAGAAGTTATTGAAAATATTTTGAATTTATAACTTAATTTGATATACTATTTATAGATGTTTTAAGGTAGTGATGACATGAGAATAAAAAACGAAAAATATGATTATTATTATCATGATGATATGAATAATATTAAGGATATGTTAGATTTATCCATAAAAAAATATCCAAATGAAATCGCATTTTCATATGAAGTTGATGGAAAACATATAGATAAAACGTATCAAGAAGTATACGATGAATCTATTATTTTAAGTAATTATTTTTATAAAAATTATAAAAATGAACATATAGCAATAATTAGTGAAAATTCATATAATTTTATTATTTTATTATTTGGAATTGTATTAAGTGGAAATATATGTGTAATAATAGATAAAGATTTAGATTCTAAACATATAGAAAAATTACTCAAAATAAGTGATAGCAAAGTAATATATTATTCTAATAAATATTGTCCATTTATTAAAGAAATGAAATATAAATCATTTATAATTGAAGATACAAAAGAGTATCTTAATATTGGTAAAAAATATCTTAATAAAAATAAAATCGATGATGATAAAACTTCAATTATATTTTTTACTTCTGGAACAACTGGTTTTAATAAAGCTGTTATGTTATCTCAAAAAAATATTGTCAAAAATGTTATCGGAGCATCATCTATTTTTAAACCATCTGGTAGTGTAGTTTCTTTTTTGCCTTTTCACCATGCATTTGGACTTATTACTGGAATTTTTAAACCATTTAATTATGGGGTACCTGTTTTAATAAATTCTAGTTTAAAATATATATTAGATGATTTTAAATATTATAAACCTGAAACGGTATTTGTTGTTCCATTATTTGTTGAAACATTTTATAAACAAATATGGAAAAATGCAAGGAAAACTAAAAAAGAAAAAAAATTAAAAGCTGCTATTAAATTAAGTAATACTTTACTAAAAGTTGGTATAGATTTAAGAAAAAAACTATTTAAATCAATATTAAATGAATTTGGTGGCAATTTAAATTATATGATATGTGGTGGTTCATATTTAGATAAAAAATATGTTAAGTGGTTTAGAAGTATAGGAATAAATATATTAAATGGTTATGGTATAACTGAGTGTGCTCCGGTAGTATCTGTAAATAGAAATCATCATTTTAAAGATGGATCCATTGGACAACTATGTAAAGATGTAGAGGTTAAAATAATTGATGGTGAAATTTGTATAAAAGGTGATATCATTATGAAGGGTTACTATAAAGATAAAAAAGCAACTGATGAAGTATTAATAGATGGATATTTTCATACTGGTGATCTAGGATATATAGATGATGATGGATTCTTATTTATAACTGGTAGAAGAAAGAATTTAATAATATTAAGTAATGGAGAAAATATATCACCTGAAATGATTGAAAGTGATTTATTAAAAGATGATGCTGTTTGTGAAGTAGTGGTCTATGAAGAAAATAATAAAATAATCGCTAGTATTTTTCCTCAAGAAGAATACTTAGGTGATCAAGAATATTTTGATGATTTAGTATATAAGTATAATAAAGGTAAACCTAAGAATCATCAAATAGCATTAGTAATTCTTAGAAATGAAGAGTTTATAAAAAATAATAATAAAAAAATACTAAGAGATAAAGTGAAAGAAGGAAATAATTTATGAAAAAAGATGATAATAAAGAATTAAATAAAGTAATTGATATAATATCAAAAACATGTGAAATAGATAAAAAAAATATTAAAGAGAGTTCAAATTTATTAACAGATTTAGAATTAGAATCCCTTGATGTTGTTGATTTAATAGTGGCATTTGAAAATGAATTTAATATTGAAATACAAGATCAAGATATCAAGAATTTTCAAACAGTTGGTGATATTGTAAATTATTTAAAAGCTCATGTATAAATTGTTTATAAGTAAAAAATTATCAACTAAAGATTTGCTTAATAAAGTATTAAAAAAATACAATATTAAAAGTAATATTATATATAATGAATTTGGTAAACCATTTTTAAAAAATAATGAATTATATTTTAGCTTAAGTAATTCAAAAGAATATAGTGTATGCGTAATATCTGATTCAAATATTGGAGTTGACATAGAATATATTACATATAAACCTAGTATTTTGAATAAAATATGTACAAATGATGAAAAAAAATTAATACATAATGCCAATGACTTTACTAAAATGTGGGTAAAAAAAGAAAGCTATGTAAAATATTTAGGTATTGGACTTTCATATGGACTTAAAAATGTAGATACTTTAAAATTAGATATTATTGTAAAAAAATACAATGATTATTATATAGCTATATCAATGTGATTTTTACACTTGACAGTTATAATAAAAGTTTTTTCTTTTTTAAAAAAATAATTAATGATATAATTTATAATAGGTGAGAATAAAATGAGGTTTTATCAATATTGGTTAATAGTAATGGTAGTAATACTAGTTATAATATCTATTTATAATATCGGAAAAATGATTTCATTAATAAGTAAAACTAAATATCCTAAAATAGATAAGGATGATATATTAAATAGAAATATAAGAAATTTATTTTTATCAATTGGATTACTTAGTATAGTATCATTAGTATATATTATATTAGTATTTAAACAAGTATAAATAGACTTTTAAAGTCTTTTTTTATATAATAAAATATATTCTTTTGTTCTTGTAGCTCAGTTGGATAGAGCAATCGCCTCCTAAGCGATAGGTCATGAGTTCGAATCTCATCAAGAACACCATTTTAGATAAAACAACTTTTATAAGTTGTTTTTATTTTTTGTTATGATAAAATAATCATAAGAGGTAGTATATGAAAAAGAAAAGAAGAATAAATTATTTTAGATTATTTATATTTTTGATTATTTTGATAGGATTAATAGCTGGTGGAGTATTCTTAGTAAAAGAATTCATTATAAAAAAAGATGATAATCATTTTATTCAAGAACAAAAAAAAGATAATAATAATGAAATAAAAAAATCACCATTAAAAGATTTAAATTATAGTGATGATGATATAAAAATAATTAATGATTCTTTATCTGAAGAACATATAAATTATTTGGTTGAAAATAAAATAAAATCAGAAGATATTATTCCAATAGTTAAAGAAACATATTATATTGATTATTACTTAAAAGATTATTTATCTTATAAAAAAGAAAATCCAAGTAAAGAAAATAATTTAATAGTACAAGCAGTTAATACCCATATTAATTATCCCTTTTATACACACATTGAAGATACAGATGAATCCTTAGGAAAATTTGTTTTACTTAATAAATATTATAAAGCTAGTGAAAGTTATAAAGCTAATGATTTAATTGCTGTATCAAGTGAATATCATTTATATGGTTCTAATTTTGAATTATCAAAAGAGTGTTATGAAGCATTTTTAGAAATGTATAATGATGCTAAAGAGGCTGGATATGGTTTTAAAATAAATTCCCCATATCGTAGTTATCAAACACAAGTAGGACTTTATAATAAATATGCTTCAACAGATGGAAAAGAAATGGCAGATACTTACTCTGCAAGAGCCGGACATTCTGAACATCAAACAGGTTACGCATTTGATATAAGAGATTTTCCATATACAAATCCAGATTATTCTAAAACTAAATCATTTACTTGGGTATCAAAAAATGCATATAAATATGGATTTATATTAAGATTTCCAAAAGGAAAGGAATATATAACTGGATATCAATACGAATCATGGCATTATCGATATGTTGGAAAAGAAGCTGCAAAATATATTTATGATCATGATTTAACTTTTGAAGAATACTATGAATATTTTGTTAAATTTAAAAATCCTCGTAATTTAAAATAAACTAGTTTAACTAGTTTTTTTTTGGTATAATTTTATCGGGTGAAATAATATGAAAATACCAGTTGGAGTATCAGCAAGACATTTGCATTTAACTAAAGAAGATTTTGTTAGTTTATTTGGATATGAAGAATTAACTTTTTTAAGAGATTTAACACAACCTGAATTATTTGCATCTAATGAAACAGTAACTATAAAAGGATCTAAAAAAGAAATCAATAATGTAAGAATATTAGGACCATTTAGAGAATATTCTCAAGTAGAAATATCTAAGACTGATTCTTATTTATTGGGAGTAAATCCTAAGGTAAGAAAAAGTGGAGATTTAGAAGGAACAGATTTTATAACAGTTATTGGACCAAAGGGAGAAATTAGTGTACCTGTTATAATAGCAAATCGTCATATTCATATTACTAAAGAAGAAGCTGACTCTTTAGGTATTAAAGATGATGATAAAGCATATATAAAAATAAATGGTGAAAAATCAGGAATTATTGAAGTTTTTTATAAAGTTAGTAATAGTGCTTATAAAGAATTACATTTGGATTTAGATGATGCAAATGGATTTTTATTAAAGCAAAATGATGAAGTGGAAATTATTCAATAATTTCTTTTTTATTGACAATTATTTCAATGAAGATTACTATTACAATGTAATAATAGATTTGTCGGGAGTTACTACTAAAAATTTGGTCGATAGCGTACATAACCTTTTCGATAAGAAGAAAGTGTGCACGGTGCGGACATAATCCTTTTATGGAAACATAAGATGGTTGTGTCCTTTTTTTATTATCAGACCATATTAATAGTATTTTAAAAGGAGGTAAAAGTATATGAACAATATTATTAATAACAAAAGAATGGAAAGGGATAATATAGTAATATTTAAAAATCATGCCTTTATTGATGGTAATAAACGTATCGTAGCAACTATGCTTATATTCTTTTTATTTAAATATAATATTTTATATAAAAATAATAAACAAGTAATAGATAATAATACCTTGGCAAATATGATGCTTTTAATAGCAAATTCTAACCCAAAAGAAAAGGAATTATTAATTGACTTAATATTAAATTATATGCAATAATATATCCGGTGATTACTATGTTTAAAATAGGTAATGTAGATATTAAAAATCAGGTAATATTAGCACCTATGGCTGGAGTATCAAATACTTCATTTCGTAAGATAATTAAAGAAATGGGTGCAGGGCTTATGTATGCTGAAATGGTTTCAGATAAAGCCATAACTTATGGTTCAAAAAAAACATACGAATTATTAAAAATGGATGATATTGAAAGACCTATAGCTCAACAAATATTTGGTAGTGATAAAGAGTCTTTTGTAAGTGCTGCTAAAACTATTTATGAAGCACAACATCCTGATATTATTGATATTAACATGGGATGCCCTGTACCAAAAGTAGCTATTAAAAATCAAGCTGGATCAGCACTTTTAAAAGATCCTCGAAAGATTAAAGAAATAGTTGCATCTGTTGTTGATGCTGTTCCTTGTCCAGTTACAGTAAAAATAAGAAGTGGATGGGATGAAAAGACAATAAATGCTGTTGAAGTTGCTAAGGTATGTGAAAGTGCTGGAGCAAGCGCTATTGCAATTCATGCTAGAACAAGAAGTCAAGGATATTCTGGTAACGCCAATTGGAATATTATTAAACAAGTAAAAGAAAGTGTTAGTATTCCTGTTATAGGAAATGGTGATATAAAAACTTGTTATGATGCAAAAAGAATGTTAGATGAAACAAAATGTGATGCAATTATGATAGGACGTGGAGTTTTAGGTAATCCATGGTTAATAAAAGAATGTGTTGATTATTTAGAAGAAGGAATCCCTCCTAAGAGTGTGTCTTATCAAGAAAAAATAGATATGATGAAAAGGCATTATGAACTTTTAAAAGAAGATAAAGGAGAAATAGGAGCATCACTTGAAATTAGAACTTTTATTCTTTACTATTTAAAAGGATTACCAGGTTCAAAAGAAGTAAAGAATAAAATATGTCAAACAAAAAGTGCTGATGAAATATTTAGAATATTAGATGAATATGAAAAACAATTGAACCTATAAAAACAAGTAATTTGTTTTTTTTTCTTATATTTGATATAATTATTATAATTAGGAGTATAGGGTATGAAGGATCTAAAATACAATTATTTTAAAATATGGTTATATACAGCACTTTTTTTAATCATTATAACTCTAGCTCCAATATCTTATGCTTTTTTTACAACTAGTGTAACTGGAAATTCTTTGGCTTTAAATAATGTTATAGAATCAGGAATATTAAGACTAAAATTAACTGATGGAAATGTTGTAGGAACAACAACAAATATGATACCAGGGTCATCAATTACTAAGAGTTTTACTATAGAAAATACAGGAACAATAACAGCACATTATTCAGTATATCTAAAAGATGTATTAAATGAATTTGCAGATAAAAGTGATTTAGTATATGAAATAATTGGAACAAGTGATGGATCTAACATGCCATACTCAACATTATCTCAAGTAAGAGCACCATCAAGAAATGCAAAAATAATTGATAATATAACAATAGATAGTGGTGAAATACACTCTTATTCACTAATATTAAGATTTTTAAATAAAAATGAAGCTCAAGATGATAATATGAATAAATCTTTTAGTGCTACTATTGGATTATATGATTCAAATGATGTAGGTAATATGGATGAAAAGACATTAATAGATAAAATGGAAGAATTATATGACAGTCAAGATAGTAATAATATTCAATTATTATATGATGGAACAACTGATAATAATTTAAGATATGTTGGTACAGATCCAGATAATTATATTTATTTTAATGGTGAATTATGGAGAATAATTGGTAAGTTTAACAATATAGAAAAAGCTGATACTTCAAAAGAGTCATTATTAAAAATAATTAAATATACATCAATTGGTCAATATTCTTGGGATGCATCACCAAAAGGAAAAAATAATAATAATGGTATAAACCAATGGGGAGAATCTACATTTAGTGATACTACATCTTATGAAGGTGCTGATCTAATGGTCGAATTAAATAATGATTATTTAGGTAATATTGTTATTGGTACTGATGAAAAGTGGTATATTGCTAGTAATGCAAGTAATACACCAAAGGGAGCAATGCCAAGTGAAAGAATTAGTTCCACATCACAAAATATGATAGAAACAGTAAAATGGTATACAGGATCTAATGGAACAAATGCAGAATCTACTTGGACACCATATAATATGTATGAATATGAAAGGAGTAATAATTCAGGTAAAAACTGTAGTGGTTATTATTGTAACGATGGTGTTAATAGAACAACAAATTGGGTAGGTAAAGTCGGCTTATTGTATCCAAGTGATTATGGATTTGCTACTTCAGCAGATAGAGATTTATGTTTGAATTTTACAATGAATTCTTGGAATGATTCATCCAATGAACGTAGAATATGTAGAACTAATGACTGGCTAAAATTAGATTCTAAAACACTAACACCATATCAATCAACAACACATGGTAGTTATGTTTTTTCAATAGTCTCATCAAATGGTCAATTAAGAAATGATACTGCTGTTGGAAAAAATTACGTTTATCCTGTTGTGTATTTAAAATCTGATGTTAAAATATTATCTGGAGATGGAAAAATAGATACTCCTTATTATTTAAATGATAGTGATTATTAATATAAATTTATGTAAAATTAGTGTTTAAACAACACTTTTTTTATGTTAAAATACATCTAGAAAAGAGGGATTAAAGTGGTAGTATTAGTAACTGGATCATCACGTGGAATTGGTGCTGCAACTATAAAAGAATTTGCATCTCATGGATATGATGTTGTAATTAATTATAAAAATTCTTTAGAAGATGCATTAAGAGTGCAAGATTCTATTAGAGAATATAAAGTTAGATCATTAGTATTGAAGTGTGATATTTCAAAAGAAGAAGATGTTAATGATATGATAGATTCAATAATTGAAGAATTTGGATCAATAGATGTAGTTATTAATAATGCTGGTATTGCAATAGATACAACATTTGAAGATAAAACTATTGCTAATTTCAGAAGAACATTAGATGTTAATTTAATAGGAACATTTAATGTATCTAAAATAGTTGGTAAGATTATGTTTGAAAATCATAAGGGAACAATTATTAATATATCATCAACTAATGGTATAGATACAACATATCCTGAAAGTTTAGATTATGATGCTTCAAAAGCTGGTGTAATTTCTTTAACACATAATCTAGCAAAACAATTTTCCCCTTATGTTAGAGTAAATTGTATTTGTCCTGGTTGGGTTAAGACATCTATGAATGATAATTTGTCGATGGAGTTTATTCAACAAGAAACTAATAAAATATTACTAAAAAGATTTGCTAATCCTGAAGAAATAGCACAAGCAATATATAATATAAGTATTTGTTCATATATTAATGATTCAATAATTAGAGTAGATGGTGGTGAAAAATCATGAATGCCAATGGTTTAATAATAGAAGCAGAAAATAAATTAGCTGATATTTATAATAAAGTTGACGAATTAGAATTATATTACAGTAAAAAAGTATTAGATGCTTTTAAAAATAATAATGTTAGTGAGAGTTGTTTTAATTCAACAACAGGATATGGTTATAATGATGTTGGAAGAGATACCTTAGAAAAAGTATATTCAAATATTTTTAATAGTGAAGATGCCTTAGTAAGAAATCAATTTATTTCCGGATCTCATGCTATATCTAAAACTTTATTTGCTTTACTTAGACCAAATGATTTATTACTTTCTATATCTGGACTTCCATATGATACATTACACGAAGTAATAGGAATTGCTCATAATGATTCTTCATTAAAATCGTTTGGTATAAAATATGACCAAATAGATTTAGTAGATGATGATTTTGATTATGAAAAAATAAAAAATTACTTATTAAATAATAATGTTAAAGTTATAGAAATTCAAAGAAGTAAGGGATATTCTACTAGAAAATCATTAAATATAGAAAAAATAGAAAAAGTAGTAAAATTAATTAAAGATATAAACAAAGAAATTATTATTATGGTTGATAATTGCTATTGCGAATTTACAGAAAAGAAAAATCCAATTGAAGTTGGAGCAGATATTTGTGTAGGTTCATTAATAAAAAACTTAGGTGCGGGAATTGCCCCAAATGGTGCATATGTAGTTGGAAGACATGATCTAATAGAGTTAGTTGGAGAAAGCTTAACATTACCAGGAGAGGGACGAGAAGTAGGACCAACCCTTGGAATAAACAAGAGTTTCTATCAAGGATTATTTATGGCGCCATCTGTAATTGCATCAGCACTAAAAACAGCTATTTTAACATCATATATAATGGAAAAGTTAGGATATCAAGTATCACCTAGATATGATGAAGAGAGAGTAGATATAGTTCAAAACATTATTTTTAATGATTCAGAAAAATTAATAAAATATACTCAAGGTATTCAAGCAGGATCTCCAATTGATAGTAATGTTTTACCTCTTCCATGGGATATGCCAGGATATAAAGATCAGGTAATAATGGCTGCTGGAACATTTACTCAAGGTTCATCTATTGAACTTTCATGTGATGGTCCATTAAGAGAACCATATATTGCTTATCAACAAGGAGCATTAACATATAATTATGGAAAATTAGGACTTATTAGTGCAATAAATAATTTGTTAGATAAAAAAAATACTGATTATTAATCAGTATTTTTTATTTAAAGTATATATAATATTCATTTCCTTTTTGACCATTAATTTGTTCAAAATAATATATAGCCATAGGTTTATCAATAGATTTATCTATTTCGTAAACAGTATCAAATGACTTAGTTTGACCATGTTCAATGATTAATTCATTTTTTAACATTGTATCAGTAAATGGATCCATTGAGTATTGATAGTTTTTATCCTCTTTGTCTAAATCCCAAACTAAAGCAAAATCATTATCATAAACATATATATCCTTATCAGTAGTATTTGTAATTTCAATTTGTGCATGAATTAATTTTTTATTCTCTTGTACATTATATCCATTGTAAGATTTTATTTCTTCAATTTTATTAACTACAAAAGTATATGAATTAGCAACAATTTTTTCTCCAATTTGAGCTCCTAACCATCCACCAACTATTTTTCCATTAGATAATGTATATCCTTCTAAAATACCCTTAGTAGACCATGATGGATATTTTGATGATTGAAATGGTAAAGAACAACCAGACAATATAATACAAATTATTCCTAATATTAATAACTTACTGCTTCTTTTCATATTATTTAATCACTACTTTCTTTATTTTGTTATTTGCAAGATATCCACGATAAATACCAATATTGGTAAATCCACCAAATAGAGCAAACATTAATGATAATAATAAATTTTGATTATAACTACTTTTAAATAATGTACTGTTATTTAAATAATATGGTAATGCTTTATATGTATCTATTATATTAATTTTATATTGATTAAAATATTCATTATATAGTGTATAAGAATTACTAAGATTATTAGCAAAATATACAATAGCAAATCCTATAAATAAAGAAATTATTAATCCTGGTAATTTCATAGATTTTGCAAATAATTTGTATCCATAAGCACTTCCAAACATAATTATTAAGGCTATAACTGATGGATTAATCATTAAATATGATAATAATAACCAAATAATTAATCCAGGTATAGCACCTACAATTGCACCAATTATACCTGAAGGAATATTTTCTTTAATACTTTTATTTTTTTTAATTTCATCTTCATATTTTTTAAGAGTATTTTTATAACAGTCATTACAATAATACATTATATTATCATCAATGCTTATTAATGATGTTTCATTATTTTTATGGCAATTTTTACAAACATTTTTACAATTATTCTTATTTAAAAAATCAGTTACTTTTTTTAAAATTTTATTAGCTAATTCAGGCATATCTTTTAATCTATCACAACTTTGAGTAATGGTTAAATTATTGTTTTTATATTTTGCAATAGCGTATTTATCAATTTTTTGTAATTCATCATTTAACTTATCAACATTAAGTTTTCCATCAATACTAAAATAAGTATTATAAATAAGTGAAGTATAGTCGTATTTTATAACTACATCAAATTTATTATAAATACCATAATAAGAACCATAATGACATTTAAAACTACCTTCTTTACCAATTAATTTTGCTAATTTCTTACCCATATTAATCTAATCCTTTTCCTTTCACATGCTTATTATAAATATTTAATAAGTATTTTTTATTAATTACTTTTTTTTCTCCATATGCTCCTAATAATTCAAATACTTCAGTTAAGAAACCTTGTATTTTTTTATTCATCATTTCTTTATCTCGATTTTTATTCCAATAATAATAAGGAGACATATCACTATATTTTTTCTTTTTATATGTTTTACTAGCTGCTATTCTATCACATACCATTTCTAAAGCATATTTAAATGGAATAACTGGTGTTTTATTTGGAGCAGCTAAATCTACCCAATATTCACTATGATGTTTATTTCTTCCTTTATGATGTAACCATGCTTTTGAATAACCATTATTTTTTTTACAATTTAATATTGGAGATTCACTACCATCCGTATAATATTTAATACTTTCAAAAAACTCAGTTGGAGAATATTTTGATAGGTCATGAAGTAAACCTTGCCAAGGAATACCAACTCTACAACATAATTTAAAAACAATAAAGCGATGTTTATTTATGGTATGTAAATGTCTAAAAAACTTTATTAACATATAAATCTTCCTTACAAAATAATTATATCATTTAAATAAAAAAAAGTGAATTTATAATTCACTTTTTATATTTCTTTGTAGTAACCTTTTCTACATATAAATTTGTCAGTTGCTGCAAGTATGCCAGGAAGTATTAATAATATTAATAGTACTGCAGCAAATGTACCTTGAGATATTGTTTCACAAATTTTAGCTGCTATAGCAGATGCAAAATTTGCTACAACAAGAGTTACTATAATTAATATAGATGATGAACTAAGTATTGTATGAATAGATTTATTATATGCATTAATTATAGAATCTTTTATATTCATAGTAAGTCTTGATTCTTTATAATATGATGTATATACAATAGCATAATCAATAGTGGCACCCATTAATATAGCTTGTACTATTAAAAGGGATATAAAGTATACAGATCCACCACCAACAGAAATAGCACTCATTGTAACATATACTGCACATTGAATTAATAAAACTAAAATTGTTGGAATTATTAAATCTTTAAAAGTAATTGCAACAACTATAAATATAAATATTATAGTAAGTATTGTAATTTTGTTTAATTCATCATTAAATGTTTTATTCATTTCAACAGCCATTGGTGAATTACCTACAACATATATTTCATCTTTATCTGAAAATTTTTCTTTAATAGAATTTACAAAATTATATGTTTCTTCATTTTCAAAAGCATATTTTGTATTTAAAACCATTCTTGAATACTTATTAGATACAATTAAATTCTTAGCTTTATCAATTGTTTTTTTAGCATCCTTAATTGTTTTTCTTTTTTCACTGTTAATAAAATCATTAAATCTATCATCATTTAAAATATCATTATTTAAATAATTAACAAATTCTTCAATAGTCATTTTATATTCATTATTAAATTGTTTATCACTTCCATAATATAAATAAACTAAATCTATTAACGAAGTATCTAAATCATCACTTAAAATATTTAAGATACTTGCAGCTTCAGCTGATGTATAAGTAACTTTATTAATAGAATTATTGATTACAGAATTAATAGTTGTTAATTTTTTTCTTTTATCATTATCAAATTTATCTGAATATTCTTTATTATTCATTACATCATTAATAATAAAATTAACAAAGTTTTTAAGAGATATTTTTGAAGATTTGTTATTTTTAAAATCATATAAGCCATATATTAAATTTATTTTTTCTTTATCAATATCTAATAAATCACTTAATTTATTAGAACTATATTTAGTATTATTTAATGTTGATTCCATTACTTCTTTAACTAACTTCAAAGTATTTAATGATGAATTATTAATTTTTCCTTTTAATAATTCACTATCTTTGTTATTTATTATTAGTTTAGTAAAATCTAATGGTGATAACAATGTTTCACTATTAAAATAATCGTAAACTCCATATATTTTATTTACCTTTTCCTTATCAGTATTTGTAATATTGCTAATTTCAGTGTAAGTATATTTTGTATTAGTATTATTAATAATTAAATAAGCAAGATTTATTAAATCCTTTTTAGAAGAAATAAATGGAGCAATATATTTATTATCTTTATTTTCATAAATATAATTAATTAATTCTTTAATTGAAATATCTTTAATATTATTATTTTGTGATTCATATGCACCATATACCATACTAACAACTATTTTTTCTTGAGATAATGCATTAATAATTTCATTATTAGAATAATTAGTTGTAGTATTGTTCATAATGTAATATGCACTTTGTAAAGATTTTAAACTATTTGAATCTAATTGTGATGATATACTATTGTTTGTTAATAATAAATTAACAAATTCTAATGGAGTTTTATTATAAATTCCATTTACATCACCAGTAATAGCATAATTTAAATTTGAAGCAACATCACTATTAATATTAAACATACTATATAAATTAGTATTTGACATTGAAATATTATAATTATTACTTAAATCTATTATTTTTTGAAGTGATGCTTTTGTTTCATCTGTAAAATATACTTTATATTTATCATTACTTGCCATATTTAAAGCTATTTGTGAAAATTGCTTTAAAGTAAGTTTAGTATTAGTAGTAGATCCAGTATATAAAATATATAATGTTGATATTTTATCATTATCTAAATCAATTCCTAAATTATTTAAACTTTCATTCATTTTTGTTAAATTAAATTCTTTAGATATTTTATCTTCATCACCAAGATAAGATAGAGTTGATAATGAATTAATTGTATTTTCATCAAATAAATCTTTATAATCATTTTCTTTAGATAGATTTAAAGCAAAATCAGCAAATTGTTTTAAAGTCATTTTAGAATTACTTTTTGTTGTAGTTTTATAAAATAATAGTAATTTTTTAACTAGTTCTTCATCAATACTAAATATATTAGATAATTCTTTTGAATTCATCTTCTTATTAATATTTTTAACATCTGTAAAATTTTTTAGTTGCTTTAATTTGATTTTTGTAGCATTGTTTACATTTGAAGAATATTTAGGATCATTAGCTACATCATTTAACATAAAATTAACAAATTCTTTAATTGTTATTTTATTATTTGAATTTTTACTATTGTAATATATTAATATATTATTAGCATCATTTTCATCCATTCCTAATATTTGTGCTATTTCTTTTGGTGTTCTTTTTTGATTAATATTATTAATATCAGTAAAATTACTTAATTTATCTAAATTGTTTTTAGTATCTTGATTTATATCACTATTAATATTTTTATTAGTATAAATATCTGATTTAATGAAATTAATAAATTCATTTAATGTCATTTTATTAGATTTATCTTTATTATAATAATTGTAATAAATTATTTTTATTAAGTATTCATCAATATTAGTATCTTGTCCTAAATCTTTAAATTTATTGTTTAATTCATTATATGCTAGTTTTTCATTTATAGTATTTGAATAACATAATACTTCATCTATCTTTTTATCATTTTCTAATTCCTTACAATATGATGAAATAATATCTTCATATTTATTTTCATAAACTATAGCTATTTGGTTAGTAGAAGGAAATACTTTTCCAACTTTATCTTGTTCAGATCCAGTAAATAATATGCCAATATTTCCTTTTAAAATGTATGCTAGTATAAATAGTCCAACTATAAATATAGTTTGTAGATATCTTGTTTTATAACTAAATTTACCAAGTTTTGTTAAGTTAAAATGAGGAGATTTTTTATGAGTTTTAGCTATTAAATTATCACATATCAAAAGAAGAGAAGGTAAACATAAGAATATTGATACTAAACTCAAAAGAACTCCTTTAGCAAGTACAAATCCTAAGTCCTTTCCAATTGTAAAACTCATAAATACTAATGCAAGTAATCCAACAATTGTTGTAACAGAACTACTAGAAATTGCTTTAAAAGAATGATATAAAGCTTCCTTCATAGCATCAATTTTATTTTTGTGTTTTTCTTTTTCTTGTTTATATCTATTAGTAAGCATGATTGAATAATCCATTGATAAAGCAAGTTGTAAGATAGCAACAATTGAATTAGTTATTTCAGAAACACTATCAAACATAATATTTGTACCTTTATTAATAAATACTGCTATTCCAATTGATATTAAATACAAGAATGGTTCAACATAAGAATCACTTAATATAATTAAAATAATCATAGCACATAAAATTGCCACAAATACTATCCAAAGTTGAAGAATAGGTTTGTTTTCATCATATATACTACCACTCATACCTGCTGTTTTAAAATTATCTTTTACATAATTATAAACATTTGTTGAAGTTTGAGAAGACGCATAATCTTTAACATTTAATGTATATAAAGTATAATCATCTTTATTATATTGATCATTGTTTTCATAATCAACAGAATCAACATTGGAAATATTTTTTAAATCATTTAATGTATTGTTTTTATCTTCATCAGATAAACCTTTAAACATAACATTTAGTTTTGATGAATCTTGTTCTTCAAATTCAACATCCATTATATCTTTTCCAATTTTTGTTTCTGATGTTGCAGGTAAGTATTTCATAATATCATCATTAATATTTACTTTAGTTGATAAATATATACAAATACCTGTTAATATAATAAATACTATTAATATAATATTACGATATTTAACTACTAAATCAGTTAATTTTTTCATAATTTCACTCCTTCTGTTGACTAAAAGTCAGTAGTATGATATCATATAAATGACTTTTAGTCAATACTATATTTATTATATGATTTTAATTGATTATAATGATTAAAAGTGCTATCTTAACTAAAGAAGGGTGATTTTTTATGGAAGAAAAATCAAAAAGAGAAAGATTATTAATTAGTGCCTATAAATTATTTAAAACTAAAGGTTTAAATAAAACAACTATTCAAGATATTGTAGATGATGCTAAAGTTGCTAAGGGAACATTTTATTTATATTTTAATGATAAATATAGCATTCAAGAAGAATTAATAATTGAAAAATCTAAGGAAATATTTAATAACGCTTTAGATAAATTATCAAATACTAAAATTGATAGTTTTGATAAACAACTCATATTTGTTGTTGATTATATTATTGATTATATACAAAACGAACCAGAAATATTAAATTTTATTACAAAAGATCTATCGTTAAGTTTATATCAAGATAAATTTACTAAATTAATAGAAAATGATGATTTAAAGATTTATGATATGTTTATGAAGGGTATAAAAGATAATAATATTAAATTAAAAAGGCCAGAAATTACACTTTTTATGATAATTGAATTTGTTTCAGCTACATGCTTTAGTGTAATAACTAAAAGAATATCATTATCAGTTGAAGAATATAAACCTTATTTACATTCTGTTATTAAAAAGATGTTAGAAAATTAAAAAAAACACTATTAAAGTGTTCTTTTTTTAACTAGTTCATGTAATACTTCATTATATGTTTTTTTTGTTAATGGAATATTATTATCTTCTAAAAAATTTAAAGCTTCTTCAATTATTTCATGAGGAACTTCTACATTTTTTATTACTTTTTTAACTCTAAGTTCTACTTCTTTATTTATAATACTATTTTGTTTAATATATTTATTAACAAATATTGCAACTTCTTTACTGTATAAATTATTTTCGCAAGCAATTCTTTTTAACATATAAAAATTTAATTTAGATAATTTAAAATATTCAACATAAGATAATTCATTATTTGCTATTTTTTTAATAATATCTAAAATAGTAGGAATAGTTTTATCTTCTCTTTTTCTAACTTCTTTTGCTTTATTACATGATCTACTATAAATTGATTCACTATATTCAGTATAATCAATTAAATTATAATGTGCATAATCAATTAAACTTAAGCCACTATCATAAACAATATCTAAATAATTTGGATTAGTAATTAATGTATTATCAGGAACATATTTACCATCTTTCTTTTTGCTTGATTTTATTTCAATGTGATTACAAATATCCATTAAATCTTTAATAAATATTTCACTATTAATAAATTGATTATTAAAATAATTTAAATCTCTATTAAAATTATTTGGTTTAAGATATAAATCATTTGCTATTTTATAAGCTCTTTCTTTATTTATAAAATATTCATTTAATATTTTTTGAAAATTAAATACATATTTTTTTTCATGAATATTATATAAACTATTAGTATAAAAAACGCTTGTTTTATCTTTATTATTAATAATTTTTATTAATATTTTTATTTCATTATATTTATCAGGATTTTTACTTAAAAAAAGTTTACAGTCTTTTAAAAAAGATCTTTTATCACTATAATAAGCTTCTAAAAAAAATTTTTCTCCTTTTTTCATTAATTCATACATTTCTTCGATATTTTCCATATGCATAATTAACCCCTTTCAATTAATTATGAAAAATTATTATAGTTTATAAAATAATATTTGTCAAATATTATTTATTAATGTTATAATAACGCTGTTGGAGGTTTTGTTTATGGAAAATGACAAATTTCTTTTAAATAAAGAATTAGAATTTTTTGAATGGTATAAAAAAATAATATATGAAGGTTATGAACCGATTTTAGATTACCAACAAATATTATTAAATGTAGATTATGTATCGGAAATATATAAGAATAGATTTGATAGATTTAATGTTGTTTATAATAAAAATGAAAATATAATTGATTTTGAAAGATTATTTACACAAGAAATGATTTTATTGTTACATTCGTTTTATAGAAGTAAAGGATTAATAAAAGGAAGTAATGAATTTAATTCAAAAATAATTATTCCTATAATTAATTTTAATACTAATAAAACAGAATATATCATAGCTAAGCAAATTAACGGTAAAGTTTTAGAAAGTCCAATAAACAATAAAGAAAATTTAAATATATCAAATATTATTGAGGAATTACAAAAAATAAATAAATATGATTATAATGAATTAAAAAAGGTATTGAAAAATAATATATATGATAAAATGGTAAGATCTAAATTAATAGAATTAATTGCAGTTAAAATAATAACAGATGCAAAAGATTATTCTCTAGGTTATAAAAGAGCAATCAAATTTATAAAAGATATCAAAGCTCAAATTCCAACATTAGATGTAAATGCGGTTCAAATTAGAAGAGCAACTTTAGATTTAAAAAAAGAAAATCTATCATTAAAAGATAAATTATTAAAAAAAGTTAAAGCAGTTTAACTCTTTTTTATTGATATATTATAAAAATAATAGTATAATTGAAATTGAAAATAATTTTCAAATTGAGGTGATATTATGAAAAGAAATGATACATATAATACTAAACAAAAAGACATTATTTTAAATTTTTTAAAGAAACAACAAAAAGAGTTAACTATTAAAGAAATATATGAAAAATTAGAAAAAAAAGTTGGTTTAACAACTATTTATCGTTTAGTAGATAAATTAGTTGAAGAAAAATCAATAGCTAAAAATATTAACAAAGATAATAAAACCTATTATCAATATTTATATTCTTGTGATAAAGAAAATCATTTTTATTTAAAATGTAATAATTGTGGTTTGATTGTTCATATTGATTGTGATTGTATAAAAGATTTATTTAATCATATTTCAAATGAACATAATTTTATGATTGATAAAAAGCAAATAATTATTAGTGGTTTGTGTAAAAAATGTAATAAGAAGGAGGGTATATAATATGTGGGATACTATATTGGATGGATTAATTGATACCTTAAAAATCGTTCCATATTTATTTATTACTTTTTTAATATTAGAACTTATAGAACATAAGTTAAGTAAAAAAACTGAAAAAGTATTAAGAAAAAATAAAAAATTTGGTCCAATAATAGGTGGTATATTAGGTGGACTACCTCAATGTGGTTTTTCTGCGATGGCAGCTAATTTATTTTCTGGTAGGGTAATAACAATTGGTACTTTAATTGCTATATTTTTATCTACAAGTGATGAAATGTTACCAATAATGCTAAGTGAAAATACAGATATTTCTATTTTAATTAAAATAGTTGGTTTTAAAATAATAGTTGGTATAATTATTGGACTAATAATAGATTTAATATTAAAAAATAAAGACGAAAAAGAAAAAGTTCATGAATTATGTGAACATGATCATTGTGATTGTAAACATGATAAAATCTTCTTATCAAGTATTAAACATACTATAAAAATAGGTATATTTATTTTAATAGCAAATATAATTATTAATTTGATAATATTTAATGTTGGTGAAGATTCTATAAAAGATGTCTTACTAAATAAAAATATTTTTACTTATTTTATTGCTAGTTTATTTGGATTAATTCCAAATTGTGCAAGTAGTGTAATAATGACTGAATTATATTTATCTAATATGATAACAATAGGAACTCTATTAGCTGGAGTTTTAACTGGTAGTGGTTTAGGAATACTATTATTATTTAAATCTAACAAAAATTTAAAAGAAAATTTATCTATTTTATCAATTATATATGTAGTGGGGGTAGTAATTGGAATAATTGTTGATATAATACTTTAGGAGGATATCATGGATGTAATAAAAAACATATCTATTATATTTATTTCGATTTTTTTTGAAAGCTTACCATTTTTATTATTAGGATCATTAATATCTGCAACTATTGAAACATATGTATCTAATGAAACTATTGCTAAAATAATTCCGAAAAATAAAATTTTGGGTTCCATAGTTGGTATTTTTCTAGGATTTTTTTTACCAGCATGTGATTGTGCTGTTATTCCAGTATCAAAAAGATTATTAAAGAAAAAAGTACCTGTAAATGTAGCAATTTCATTTATGCTTGCATCTCCAATTATTAATCCAGTTGTTCTTTTTTCAACATATACAGCATTTTATAAAACAAATCCTACTATTTTTTGGTATAGATTATTATTTGGAGTATTAATAGCCTTAATTATAGGTATTATTATTGGAATAATATTTGATAAAAAAGATATTGTCACTAATAATAATGATGATAGTTGTGATCATTGTCATCATAAAATAAAGCACACATTTAAAAATGATTTATTAAGTATTTTTAAACATACTGCACTTGATATGTTTGAGGTAGTAAAGTATTTGATGTTTGGTGCTCTAATTGCAAGTTTAGTCCAAGTTTTACTTCCAAGAGATATTTTAGTTATGTTTAATAATAATCAAATACTTTCAATTATTACATTGATGATATTTGCATATCTTATATCCTTATGTTCAACATCAGATTCTTTTGTTGGTAAATCATTATCTTCAATATTTTCAAATGGATCTATAATGGCTTATTTATTATTGGGACCAATGATTGATATTAAAAATACTATTGTATTATTTGGAAATTATAAAAAAAGTTTTGTAATAACATTAATATCATTAATATTTATTATCATATTTTTCTTTTCCTTAATGGTGGTGTATTTATGAAAAAGAAGTATTTAGGATTAATATGTTTATTATATTTTGGAATTATTATATATGTATGTTCTAGTGATTTATTAAAAAATTTTTTAGCACCACAAATGCAAATATATATAAAAGTCTCTTCAGTTTTGCTATTAGTTATGGCATTGATAATTATTTTTAATAATAAATTTGAATATAAATTTAAGATTAGTGATTTAATATTATTACTTCCAATATTAATGTTAATACTATCAGGTGATGCTAGACTTACTTCTTCATTAGCATTAAATAGAGCTACAAAATATAATGTTGAACAAAAAGTTCAAGAAGATAATAAAGATGAAGTATCAACAATACAAGAAGAAATAAAAAATAGTGAATATGATTTTTCTAATCCTTATTTTGATATAAAAGATGAAACATTTGATACATTATCAAGTTATATAACATTTGTAGAAAAATCAAAAAAATATCATGGTCAAACTATTAAATTAAAAGGTTTTGCATTAACTAAAGCATCATATATACCACAAGGTTATGTTGCAATAGGAAGATTTTCAATATCTTGTTGTGCTGCTGATGCGCAGTTTATAGGTTTTATTCTTAAGGATGATAATTTAAATTTAAGTGAAGATAAATGGTATGAAATTGAAGGTATATTAGAACCAATGAACGATAAATCACAGGGAATAATAACTTATATTAAGGTAATTAATATAAAAGAATTAGAAACAAAACTTGACCCTTATGTGTATCAATGTTTTTCTTATGGTGATGGAAGTTGTAAGGAAGTAAGTTCTTATAACTTAGAGTATTAAAAAGGAGAGCTTATATGAAAAAAGTTATATTATTAATATTATTATTATTTATAAGTGTTGGAGTAGTTAATGCAAGTGATGATATTCCAAGTGGTGTTAAAGAAGCAATAAATGAATATATTAAAAATATTAATGAAGATGATTTAAATGCCACTAAATATATTGATGAAGCTAATAAACAATTAAGTGAATTAACAAAGGACAAAATTAATGGATTAGATTTAAAATATGAAATTAAAGATATTAAGAAAAATGAAGATAATACTTATACAGTAAAAGGTATAGTTGGTGCAGAAGGTCCTAATTTTAAAATAAGTGGATTTGAAGTAAATTTCACTTTAAAACAAAATGATAATGGTTCATATGTTATTGTTAATACAAATTTGTTTGATGTTTTAGATGGAAAAAATATTATCAATTTTGTATTTATAATATTTGCTATTATTTTTGGAGTATTTATAATAGTAGGTATTATTTCAACAGTAATTATTGTAATAAATGTTAATAAAAATAAAAAACGTCTTGCAATGAAATGACGTTTTTTTATTTTGATATCATCTTTTTAATATATTTTCCACTTTCAGATAAAGTTTTATCGCTTATTATTTTATTATTTGGAAGAAGTAGAGCTGAACTTTCATTTTTATCAGCTAAAGACCAATTAACATAACTTAAATTATTGTTATTTATAAATTCAAACCAATTATTTGCTTCATCTAAATATACTCCACCATTACCAGATGCATCACTTACCCCAAATTCACTTATAAATATAGGAATGTTATTATCAAGTGCTTTCTTAGCTTTATTTCTTAAATCTTGTTTATGAGTACCACTATAAAAATGTAGGGCATACATAACATTATTATCATTTATTCTATTTCCAATGACACTATCTACATCTTGTGACCAAGTAGGCGTTCCTACAATTATTATATTATTTGAATTCTCTCTAATAATTGGAATTATTTCATCAGCATATTTTTTAATATCATCCCATTTTGTATTACCATTAGGTTCATTACATATTTCATATATTATATTTGGAGTATTTTTATATTTATCACTTATTTTTTTAAAAAAACTTTTGGCTTCTTCTTTATTAATATTTGGATTATTATCACTTAATATATGCCAATCTATTATTACATACATATCATTTTGAATTACTAAATCAATATCTTTAATTAAGTCATTATAAATATTTTTATTATCGATATATCCACCTTCTTTGGTATACATTGCAAGTCTAAATACATTTGCATTCCATGATTTTAAAGTTTTAATATTTTCATCAGTTATTAAATAATTAAACCATTGAATTCCATGAGATGATATTCCTTTTAATTGAATCGTTTCACTGTATTGATTAACTATATTAATATTATCTAACTTTAAATTACCATTATAAGATACATAATTATTTTTATCATTTTTTTGTTTTTCTTCTTTATTATTTATTTCTATTTGATTATTATTTTGTTCTTCATTTACTATGTTATTACTATTACATCCTGTGAACAAAAAACAAGTTATTAACAGTAATAAAATTAATTTTTTCTTCATATTACATCATTCTTTCTAAAACATATTTTATCTCTATAAGAATATAAAAACAAGTTTAATAATTGTGTTATAATAACTTAAAGAAGTAATTTTAAAAAAAGAGATTTGTGATTAAATATGGAATTAATAATTGAATTTATATTTGATTTAATATTGGATGGAAGTCAAAAAGTAGCCGAAGAAAAAAAGATCAGTCCATGGATTAGAATACCATGTTTATTATTGATATTAATTGTTGGTGTAGCTGTTATTGGGTGTTTAGGTTTTATAGGAATATTTATGAACAGATAATACATCATATATTGCAGGTATATTGTGCTTAATAGCAGATTTAATATTAATAATTGGAGCTATAAAAGAATATAAAAATGAGAAAAAGAAAAAAAATACTAGATGAAATCTAGTATTTATTTTTTTTAATGGGGCGAAATGTGGGAATCGAACCCACGCATACCGGAGCCACAATCCGGCGTGTTAACCACTTCACCAATTCCGCCATAAGCATCTTTAGAATAACAAAAAAATGATAAAAAAGCAATAATAATATTGAATTTTAAATAAAAAAATAGTATATTTTATATATAAGGATAAAAGAGGGATTATTAAATGAATGATTTTGATATTGAAATAGTTGATAATACAAATAATAATGATATTAATAATAATCCAGTTGATAATAATACATCAACTGATTTTGTAGTTCAACAAGAAAATACAATAACTAATGATATTCAAAATCAAATTGATGATATTAAACAACCATTATTAGATGAAAAAATCCCTGTGCCTGATATTGAAGATTTAACAAAAACAGTAACTATAGATACAATTCCAAAAGATAAAAAAGAAGCTAAAAGATTAGCTAAAGAAAGAGCTAAACAAGCTAAATTAGAAAAAAAATTAAAAAAGAAAAATAAAAATAATGAAACACAAGAAAATGTTACTTCAAATGTTGCGGAGCAAAATAAAGTAGTTAATATAGTAGAAACAGCTGTAACTACTGGATCGAGTGGATCACAAACTATTGGTAATATTTCAAATGGTCAAATTACCGCGAATAATTCACCACTTCCATCACCAATTGATATTACAATTAAGCAAAAAGTTGATCCAAAAGATAAAACTAAAAAAGTAAAAGTTGTTACAAAAGCAGATAAGGTTATATCAATTCTTGCTAAAATATTCGTAGTAATAGTAATAGGATTAATGATTTTTGCTGGATACTATTTTGGATATAAAACTAATCCAAGTTTATATTCTGTAAAAAATTTAACATTTGAATTAGGTGAGGATATACCAAGTACAGTATCACATTATATTAATAAACAAAATCAAGCAGATGATATGGAATATGTTTTAGATTTATCTAATGTTTCAAAAGATATAACTGGAACTTATAAGTATTCTGTTAAACATAATAATGTAGTAAAAAATGGACAAATAACTATCAGAGATACTAAACCACCTGTTATTACTATAAAAGATAATAATAAACTAAAATTTTCTAAAAATAGTAAAATAACTAAAGAAGAGATTGTTGAATCTTGTGAAGATTTATCTAATTGTACATATAATTTAGAATATGAAATAGATACTGAAGAAGCTGGAGAAAAAGAAGCTAAAATAAGAGCAAGAGATGATGCTGGAAATGAAGCAGAATTTTCTACTAAAGTTTTAATTATAGATATAGCTACTACATTAACATGTACTTCTGAAAAAATAAATTCTGATGATAATTTATATTATACACAAATAGTTGATACTTTAGATTTTGATAGCAATAACAATTTAGTTCAATCAAGAGGTGTAAGAAAATATAGCTATACTGATGCATTTGGTTTTTATAATAAATTAAAAGATATTGAAAATAATGAAAAATATACTATTGATAAAGAAACTAAAAGTTATAGTGAAGAGAATAAAGTAAATACAAATAATTTAACTTCTTTAAAAGATGTTAGAAATTATTATGTAGAAAATGGATTTACATGTAAATAAAAATAAAGTAATTTCTTACTTTATTTTTTGTTTTTGCAATAAATCTTTATTTATTAAAACATTAGATCCTACCAATATATAATCGTTAGATAATCTCATTCCAGTATTATATTTATTAGATTTTAATAAGATATAATTTACATTATTATTATTTAGTAAATCATCAATTATTTGATTAATAATATTATCTAAATTATTTGATAAATCTTCTAAATAAATAACATTATCTATTTTTTTAACTTTTATATACTTATTATCTATTTGTATTATATTTTCATTATTAATAATATCAAATCCTAATAATTCTTCTTTATTAACAAAACTATATATTTTGTTATTAGTAATAATAACATCATTATCAGCATTTAATATCTGATCATATTTATTAGATAATTTATTAACAATATTGTTAATATTACTATCAAAAGAATTATTAATTAGTTTATTTAAAATGCTTTTATTAATAGATTTAATATTAGTATTACTTATATATTTTTTAAATAATAAATCATCAATTTGATTAATACTTATATTATTAAAACTATTATCATAATTATTAATTATACTTCCAAAACTAAATACCAAATCATCATAATTATGTTCCAATACTTTAATAATATTAGTATCGATAAAAGACAATAAATCATTAGAAATATTTAAATTATTTATGTCAACATCTTTAAATGCATTAGTAAAATCATCTAAGCAAAAATATTTTTTATTTAAATTATTATGTTCTAATATTTCTTTACATTTATTAATACCAAATAATTTATGGCAAGCAATTATTGCTTTAAAAGATTCTAAACTATGATTATTTCCTTGTACTGTAATTACACTTTTAGTATTTATTAATTCATACAAATATATTACTTCTTCAAAATCTACATCATTAAATAGTATATTTTTTACATAATCATTATCTACTAAAGAATAATCAATATTATTTTGCCACATCTTATTTATATAATAAATTATTTTTTCTTTTTTTAAATTACTAATATAATTAAACTCATTTACGATATTTATTTTTTTAGAAATAGCAATATCTAAAATATCATCAATAGTTAATTTAGATATAATATAATCCTTATTAAAATAATTTATAACATCATGTTTATTAATGTTGATTAACATATTTTTTAACATATTATGATTTAATTTATCTATTAATTCTTTTGAATCTAAATAATTTGAAATAAAGATATTATCTTTGGGAGTTAATTTTATATTTAAAGAAGAAATCTTATTTAATAATTCTTTATTTTGAAGCATATTAAAAACAGACTTAAAATTCATATTATTAAGCATTAACTCTATTAAATAAGTAGGCATATCATTAACAAAATCTTTATTTCTTAAAATATTTATTTTTTCTTCTTCATTAAAATAATTATTAATTATGGTAACAATAATCTCCTTCTTATATTGTTTTAAATAATCATATGTAAATTCTATATTGTTTTTATCAGGAATTATATTATTGGTATTATCTACCATATATGTTACCTCCTTATTATAAATAATTATATCATAAAAATAAAAAAAGAGTAATTAACTCTTTAATACTGCATGAACAACTAATCTTTGATCATTTTCTACACATGTTGAAAGTGTAAGTATTTTATCATCAGCTGTAATTTCTATATCACTATTAAATATGCTTCTACTTCTTAATAGATCTATAAATTCTAAGAATTCTTGATCACTTGAAAAATTAGTTTTTAAATAATCTTGAACTGCATCAACTCTATAAATAGAAAATACTTCCCATTCTAATTCGTCAAATAGAGTATTGTAATAAATTGGTAAATTCTTAGCATCTTCATACCATTGCTTATTAGTAACTTTATGTAAGGTTCCAAACATAACACCACTATAATATCTATTGTGAGCAAATAAAATTGTATTTTTATCTAAATCTTTAGCATTGTTCATATAATTCATATAAACCCAACCATTATAATCGTAGTTTTTATCAAAATTATGATTTAAATAAAATTCATTATCAGTTGTTTGAACAACTGGATAATCAATATTTGTTCCAGAAACTTTAATCCAACCAACAGAATCACTATTTAATTCTTTAATACTTTTCATATTAGGAATTATTTTAGTGTCAATTGAATCATTAGGATGCAATTCTATATTATTATCAATTGGTTGGCTATCATGATTATCTTGTGCTATTTTTTCTTCTATTTTATCAAGGATTTGTTCCACATTTTTTTCAGATTCTTTATTACTAATTAAAATATATGCTGTTGATCCACCAGCTATAGTTAGTGTAATAAATGCACAAAAAATTAAAGTAGTAGTAAGAATTTGTTTAATATAGTTTTTACTTACATATTCTTCAGTATATTTTAATTCCAAATAAATTTTATTTTTACTTAATAATTTTTTTCTTTTCTTTAATTCTTTAATTATATCTTTATTTGTTATATTATCATGTATTGAAATTTTTACATTTTCAATTTTATTCTCAATTAAAATATTATATATTCTATCGATTCCATCAAGATTACACGCATTAAAATGTATTGATTTCAAATTAATATTTACTTTACAAAATGATTCAATATCTAAGAAATCTTGTTCAGTTAATGGAGGATCTATTTTTAAAGAGCTTTTATAATAAATTTTAGAATAAGAAGTAAGATTATTTACTTCCATAAAATTACTTGTAAATAATATTTCTGCTCTAGATTCAACAATTATTTGATTTTTACTAAATAAATCCATCATATACGTAGGAACAGAATAACAATTAATCTTTTTGAATTTTGATATATCTATTATTATTTCATAAGCTTTATATGTAAAGTTTTTATCATCATTAATATATAATGTTTCTACAGGATTAATTAATTTTAAAACATCTTTTAATAAATACAATAATTCAAATTTAGTAATAACTATGGTGTTAATTTTTTTATTATACATTAATTCATCCATACAAGTAGCTACCACTTGTGGATTATCTTTTACATAATTTTCATCAAATAATAAACCACTAGGATTATCATTTTGATAATTATAATTAATTACTAAATTATCTGTTTTAGTTGTTATTAAAATATTCTTCATTATAACCACCATTATTCTTATATTACTATAATAACATAATTTGACAAAAATTTACTAAAAAGTATCAAATATTATTGTTTTTTTTAAAATATTTGTTATAATTAAATCATAATAGGAAATGATAGTAAGGGAGAGTAATATTATGAAACTAAAAAGAGTAAGTATGTTTGTTGTTATGTTAATAGCTTTATTTGCAGTAACTGTTAGTGTTAAAGCTGTTAGTAATGGTGCATCAATTTCTTGTACACCAGAAACAATTAAAATTGTAGGAGGAACTAGTCAAACTGCTGTATGTACTGTTAAAGTGTCATTTTCAAGTCCAGTAGAAACAGCTGCAGTTACATTAG
>CAMUZS010000003.1 GCA_947165285.1 uncultured Mycoplasmatota bacterium | reverse complement strand
AAATAGCTGGAAATCATGAAATTAAGGCTCATTGGACAGCTAATCAATATACTGTAACATATAATCCAAATGGTGGACCATATGGAATAAGTCGTGCTCCAGAAGATATTACTAAGGTTGTCACATATGGACAGTCATACGGTGAATTATATAGTTATGCTTATCAACCTAGTTGGAATTTTAATGGATGGTCTACTACAAGAGATTGTAATAATATAATTAATTCATCATCTTTAGTAACAACGGCTTCAAATCATTCACTTTATTTATGTATAACTAAAAAAATTCATACTATTACGTTAGGTAAAAATGGAGGATCAGGAGGAACTAATGGGCCAATTTATGAAATAGATGGAGGACCATATGGTGGATATTATAGTGATTCAACAGCAAGTACTAAAATAACATCTATTTCTGTTCCATCAAAATCATATAATAATTTTAATGGATATTATACTGCAACTGGTGGTAGATATGTTGAAAGTAATGGTACTTTTTCTCAGGCTATAGATAGAAGTACAACATTTACAGCTGATTGGAGTCCTGCAGTTTATGCAATAACATTAAATAAAGAAAGTGGATCAGGTGGAACAAATACAGTATATGAAAAATATAATACTGGATGGTATTCAGATAGTGCTGGAACAACATCGTTTACTAATGATACAATAAGTGTTCCATCAAGATCAGGATATAGTTTTAGTGGATATTATACTTCAGCAGTAACACCAAGTAATTATGTAAGTGGAAATCAAGTAATAGCAACATCAGGTAGATTTAATAATAATAAGACAACAACATTTACATCAGATTCAAATATGTATGCATATTGGGTACCAAATCCAACAAGATATACAATAACATTAAATTTACAAGGTGGATGTTGGTTCTCTTGTGATAATCACATCTTATATGAAGGTTATGGATACGGCTTCTTTGAAGGATATAATGGTGTAAAAAGTGGAGGAAGTGGACTATCACAAATTCCAACACCAACAAAATCAGGATACACATTTGGTGGATTTTATACAGGAACAGGTGGAAGTGGAACACAAATTATAGATTCATCTGGAAATATAAAAGTTGGTGGAACATATTTTAGTTCAAATACAACAATATATGCTTATTGGTATAGAAGTGTATATTTAACAGTAAATAAAGGAAGTTATATATCGTCTGTAAGTGGAGCTGGATATAAAAATAGTGGTTCATCAGTAACGGTATCAGGAACACCAAATTCATCAACTGGATATTGGAGTAATACAAGTGCACCAACTGGATTAAATCAAACAAGATATTATTATACAAGAACATATTCAGTTTCATCTATTAGTGGAGTAAGTGGAGCAACAAAAAGTGGAAATAATTTCACATTTACGATGCCTGATGCTGCTACAACTGTAACAATAAATGGTACATATACAGATACTAAAACACAAACACAAACATCATATCAATCAGGGTCTGCTTATCCTAATTCGGTTAGTTATTTATGTGAAAGTTCGATTGCATCTGGTACTAAATCAGGAACTGTTACAAGTGGAACTGATGTAACATTTGATTGGGGAATTCGTTCATATAAAGTCACTTATTCTAAAAGTACGGGACAATGTTCTTGGGTAACAACAAATAATGGTGGATCATCACAAGGAAAGAAACATACATTTACATGTGGTGGAGTAAGTGGTAGTAAATCAGGAACTGGTGCATTAACTGTTACAGTAACTGTTAATAGTACACCAACATATGCTTGGCATTAAAAAAACGATAAAATATATCGTTTTTTTTATTAATATTTGATATAATAATAAATAATAAGGAGTTGGTTTAAGTGAATATATTGGAAAAAGTTGATGCTTATTTTGATGCAGCTAACTATATTTCAGCATGCCAACTTTATTTACTTAATAATCCATTGCTTGAAGATCCATTGAAATTAAGTGATATAAAGAAAAAAATTGTTGGCCATTGGGGAACTGTTCCTGGGCAAAACTTTATATATGCTCATTTAAACAGAATCATTTCAGAATATGATTTAAATATGATATATATTTCTGGTCCTGGTCATGGTGGTAATTTTATGATTGCTAATGATTATCTAGATGGATCATATACAGAAAAATATCCTGAAATAACTCAAGATAAAAATGGAATGCAAAAATTATTTAAAAGATTTTCTTTTCCTGGAGGAGTACCATCACATGTTGCTCCAGAAACTCCAGGTTCTATTCATGAAGGTGGAGAACTAGGTTATTCTCTTGCTCATGCTTATGGTGCAGTTTTAGATAATCCTGATCTTATAGCAGTGTGTGTTGTTGGAGATGGTGAAGCAGAGACAGGACCACTTGCTACCAGTTGGAATGGTAATAAGTTTATAAATCCTGAAACTGATGGAATAGTTTTGCCAATTTTACATTTAAATGGATATAAAATATCTAATCCTACTATAATGGGTAGAATGGATGATATTAATTTAAAATTTTATTTCTCTGGTCTTGGATATAAGCCATATTTTGTATCTGGATATGATAAAAAAGCAATGCATGAATTAATGGCAAATACTTTAGATCAGGTATTAAAAGATATTGAAAATATTAAGAAAAATCCACATGGTAAAAACTATTTTCCAATGATTATACTTAGAACTCCAAAAGGATGGACTGGTCCTAAAGAAATAGATGGTAAGATAATTGAAGGATCCTTTAGAGCTCATCAAGTTCCAATTACTTTAGATAATCCAGAAAATATTACATATTTAGAAAAATGGTTGAAATCTTATCATCCTGAAAAGTTATTTGATGAAAATGGTAGATTAAAAGAAAGTATTGCTTCATATTTACCAAAAGGAGATCGTAGAATGGGATCTAATCCTATTGTAAACGGTGGAAGGTTATTAAAAGAATTGATTTTACCAGATTTTAGAGATTATGGTATTCCTTTTGTTAATCCTGGAACAGTTAAATCACAAGATATGTTAGTTTTATCTACTTATATTAGAGATATATTTAACTTAAATAAGAATAATAAAAATTATAGATTATTCTCACCAGATGAAGCCATGTCAAATAGATTATATTCAATTTTTGAAGCAACTAAAAGAGATTTTCAATTACCAATATTAGAAAGTGATGAAAATTTATCTCATGATGGTAGAATAATGGATTCTTATCTTTCTGAACACATGTGTGAAGGTATGCTTGAGGGTTATTTATTAACAGGAAGACATGGAGTATTTGTATCTTATGAAGCTTTTATAAGAATAATTGATTCTATGGTATCTCAACATGCTAAGTGGTTAAAAGTATGTCATGAAATTCCTTGGAGAGAGGATATATCATCTTTAAATTTTATTCTTACAAGTAATGTATGGCAACAAGATCATAATGGATTTACTCATCAAGATCCTGGATTTTTAGATCATTTAGCTACTAAAAAAGCTGATATTGTAAGAATGTATTTACCACCAGATGCTAATACGTTATTATCATGTTATGATCATATAGCAAAATCGAAAAACTATATAAATATTATAGTTGCAAGTAAACATCCATCTTATCAATGGCTATCGATGGATGAAGCAATAAAACATTGTACTAAGGGTTTAGGCATATGGAAATTTGCAAGTAATGATTTTGATGATGAAGCTGATGTAGTTATAGCAACATGTGGAGATACTCCGACTGTTGAGGGTTTAGCTACGGTTAGTATTTTAAAAGAATATTTGCCAAATTTAAAAGTTAGATTTATTAATGTAGTTGATTTAATGAAATTAGATTCTAGACATCCACATGGATTAAGTGAAGATGAATATAATTTATTATTCACAACTAATAAACCTATTATATTTATTTATCATGGTTATCCTACATTAATTCATGAACTAACATATACAAGATTTAATCGTAATATGTATGTTGCAGGATATATTGAAGAAGGTACTATTACAACTCCATTTGATATGAGGGTTAAAAATGAAATTGATAGATTTCATATAACTCAAAAAGTAATAGAAATGGTAGGAAATCTTGGTAGTGATGGCGTTTATTTATATGATTTAATGAATAAAAAACTTGTTGAACATGAAAGTTATATTAGAGAAAATGGTATAGATTTAGAAGAAATAAGAAATTGGAAATGGAATTAATATTTATAAAAACACGAATTTTTAAATTTCGTGTTTTTTAAAATATGGTATAATATTATTAGGAGAATCAATATGAAAAAGTATTTAGATAAAAATATATCTTTTATATTATTAATCTTTTTATATATTCAACCAATAATAGATATAATAACATCTTTATGTATTAATTATTTACATATTAATTTTACTTTTGGTATGATTATTAGATTTATATTTTTACTTTTTATATTATTATTTTATTTATTTATTAGAAAAGATAATTCAAAATATAAAAAAATATATTTGTTTAGTGTGTTACTTTTTATAGTGCTATTTGCAATTATAACTATAATATTTAAAGATATTAATGCATTAAGTTATGAATTAACAAATATTATAAAAGTATTTTACTTTGTAATATTGCTTAGTATTATTGATAAAAAAGATATCAGATTTAAAGTTAGTGATTTAGTAAAAGTTGCTTGTATTTATTTAATATTAATAGCAATACCTAATATATTTAATATATCACTTAATTCTTATACTCAAGGTAAAGTAGGAAGTGTTGGAGTTTTTAATTCAGGAAATGAAATTAGTGCTATTTTAAGTATTTTAACACCATTTTTAATTTATTATTTATTTAATAATAATAAATTATTATATAAGATAATAATTATTATTTTAATGGGATATACTTATTTTAAAATAGGAAGTAAAATTATAATTATATCTTTAATATTAAGTATGTTTATTAATCTATATTTATATTTTAAGAATAAAAAAATAAGTAAAAAGAATATATTAGTTATAAGTGTATGTCTTATATTGTTTATTTTAATTGGTATTTATATACTTCCTAAAACTAATTTTTATTATAATTTAAAAATACATTTAGAATTTTTAAATATTAATAATTTTAATGATATTTTTACATTTAATTTTATAAATAGATTTATTTTTTCTGATAGATTATCTTATTTAATTGATGTTAATAATATATATTTTAATTCTTCTTTTATTGAAAAATTATTTGGAATAGGTTTTATTCATAATTATATGATGGATAGTCTTTCTTTAAAATTAATAGAGATGGATTTATTTGATATTTTCTATAATATTGGAATTATTGGATTTATTGTATATTTATTTCCAATTGTAATAAATATAAAAGATGTATTTAAAGTAAAAAATAATGATATAATGTTATTAATTAAATTTAGTATAGTACTTGGAGTGTTAATTTCTATATTAGTTGGTCATACTTTATTAGCACCAGGTGTATCTATTTATTTAGTTTATTTAATAAAATTTAGAAAGGAATAATTTTATGAAAACTGCAATGGTTATTGTAAATTACAATGATAGTGAAACTACAATTAAACTTTTAAATAATGTTAAAGAATATAAATGTTTAGATAAAATAATTGTAGTAGATAATAAATCAACAGATGATTCTTATAAAAAATTAAAATATTATGAGAATAAAAAAATAGATGTAATTGATAGTGGTAAAAATAATGGTTATTCATATGCATTAAATATAGGATGTAAATATGCAATTGATGCTTTTAAAGAATGCAATTTAATTATTTCTAATTCTGATATTATTATAGATAGTGAAAATGATTTAGTTGAACTAATTAATACTTTATCTGAAAAGAATGTAATTGTTGGTCCAACTATTATAGAAAATAATACTTTAAATAGGGGATGGCATATACCAACACCAATAGATGATATAATGTTAAATATCGTTAAGTATCATGATAAATATTTTAATAAACATTTAAAATATAGTGAATCATATTATAATAAACATTTAAGCAAAGTAGATACTGTATCTGGATCATTTTTCTTGATCAGATCTACTCATTTAGAAGATATTGATTATTTTGATGAAAATGTATTTTTATACTATGAAGAAAATATATTTGGAATTAAAACAAAAAGATTAAATAAAAATATAGTAGTTAATAATGATGTAGATGTTGTACATAATCATTCAGTAACTATTAATAAGAATATTAAAAGAATAAAAAAATATAAAATATTGAAAAAATCTCAGTATTATTTTGAAAAGGAATATAATAATGCAAATATATTTGAAAGAATATTACTTAAAGTAAGTTCTTTTATAACTAAGATTATTTATATTATTTTATATACTCTAAGAATAGGAGGATAATAATGTTAAAATTAAATGAAAACTATATTATAAGTTGTAATGATAAGGATATTGGAAAACTAACTATTTATTCTATTTATACAAAGAAGAATAATGTAAAAAGAAGATATCACCATATTTCTAAGAGTTATATGGTTAGTAAATATATAAAATAGTAGTATTTAATTTTTTATTATATTATGATAAAATATTATTAATAATAAAAAGTGGGTGAAAGTAAGTGGCTGAATTAGACGAGAGTTTTAAACCAAATATGGATGATTTAAAATCAAATGATAAAGCAGTTTTTAAAGGTAAATTTTATAGAATAAGTGTACTATCTGAATCATTACTTCGTTTAGAATACGATGAAGGAAGTGTTTTTGAAGATAGAGCAACAGAATTTGTTAAATTCCGTAATTTTAGTGTGCCTGATTTTAATGTAACTGAAAGTAATGATGTTTTATCCATAACAACAAAATATTTTAAGCTAACTTATAGTAAAGAAAAACCATTTTTAGGAACAATGTTTTCTCAAGATTCAAATTTAAAAGTTGAATTACAAGGTACTGATAAAGTTTGGTACTATGGTCATAGTGAAATTAGAAATTTTGGCGGATTTGTTAATAATTTAGAAACTAAAGAACCATATGTAAGTCAAACTGAAAAACTATTAGCTTTAAAAGATACTACTAAGAAAAAAGCAGATGAAAATAAAGCAATCACACAAAAAGGCTTGTATTCTGCAGATGGCTTTGTAAGTATAGATGATTCAAAATCATTAATAATAGATGAAAATGGATATTTAAATAAAGATGATAGACAAAGAATTGATATTTATTTATTTATGTATAAAAGAGATTTTGGAGTATGCTTGAAAGATTACTTTATGTTATCTGGATATCCACCAATGATTCCAAGATATGCACTTGGTATATGGTGGAATAAAACAAAATCATATTCATATAATGATATTCAATTACTTGTAAATGATTTTAATAAATATAAAATACCTATGAGCATTTTATTACTAGGACAAAATTGGCATATTAAAGATAGAAATAATAAAGAATTATTTAAATCTGGTTTTACATTTAATCCAGAAAAATTTAGTAGTCCTGAAGAATTATCTTCTTATTTACATGATAGGGGTATAAGACTTGGAGTTAATATTGATCCAGCTGAGGGTATACATACGCATGAAAAAAATTATGAATTATTAGCTAATAATTTAGGTGTTAAAGATAAGCAAATAATTCCATTTAATGTGTATGATAAAATATTTATTGCAAATTATTTAGATCTTTTAATAACACCACTTAGAAATAGTGGAGTAGATTTCTTTTGGATAGATTATTATGTAAAAGATAGAAAATTATTAAATGCACTTAATTATTATCAATATAATGAATTTAAAAAGGATACATCTAATCGTGGTTTGTTATTAACTAGGATAAATGATATAGCTCCACATAAATATCCAGTTCATTATAGTGGAGAAACTATGGTTAGTTGGGATACTTTAAATAAAATACCAACATATAATGAATTAGGTAGTAATCTTGGTCTTTCTTGGTGGTCACATGATATTGGTGGTTATAGATTAGGTATTGAAGATAGAGATTTATATATTAGATATATTCAACTTGGTGTGTTTTCTCCAATATTTAGATTATCTTCAGAAGAAGGACATTATTATAAAAGAAAACCATGGACATGGGATGTTAAAACGTATGGTATTGTAAAAGATTATTGTCAATTAAGACATAGATTTATTTCATATATTTATAGTGAAGGTTATAAATATCATAAGAGTGGTATGCCACTTATTCAACCACTTTATTATGCTATGCCTGAAATATATGATGAAAAAGAATTTATTAATGAATACTTCTTTGGTACAGAATTATTAGTAGCACCAATTACTAAACCACTAGATAGTATTATGCAAAGATCTATTGAAAGAATTAAATTTCCACCAGGTACATGGTATGATTTTAAAACTGGTAAAAAATTTAATGGAGATAAAATACATTATGTATTTTATAATCAAGAAGACTATCCAGTATTTGCTAGAGATGGTTCAATAATATGTTTAGCTGATTTAGAAGAAAATTTAAATGCTACTAAATCACCTAAAACTTTGGAAGTTCATATTTTTCCTGGAAAGAGTAATACATATAATTTGTATGAAGATGATGGAGTATCTAGATTGTATGAACAAGGATATTATATTGTGACAAGTTTTGATTATAATTATTTACAAGATAATTATACTTTAATAGTTAGACCACTAGAAGGTAAAAGTAAAATAATACCTGATCAAAGAAATTATCGTATTAGATTTAGAAATACAAGAGAACCACGTGAAGTTAATGTTTTAATTCAAAATAACTCAATTGAATTTAATACATATGAAGAAGATAATGATTTTATCGTAGAAATTCCAAATGTAGATACTACTAAGCAAATGACAATTATTTGTAAAGGTCAAAATATTGAAATTGATGCAAAAAGAGTTGTTGATGAAGATATTGATTCAATAATTAATGATCTTCAAATACCTACTTCTTTAAAAAATGAAATATCTAAAATTATGTTTAGTGATAAAGATGTATCAAGAAAGAGAATAGGATTAAAAAAATTAAAGCAATATGGATTAGATAAATCATATATTAAGATGTTTCTTAAATTGCTTGAATATATTAAAGATTTTTAATATAATTAACGTAAATAAAAATATTTACGTTTTTTATTTTATAGAAGGAGAAGTATATGATAATTGATAATATTTTTTTTAATCTAATATTTTATTTAATATCCTTTTTAGTTGTTTTTTTAATTGATTATTTTATTATAAATAAAGAAAAAAAAGGTAGAAAAAAAATTGAAAAGATGACTAGTGAAGGTATGTTTTTAATAAAGAGATTTGATTTAGATGATAAAAAAATTAATTTAACTAAATTAAATTTTCATATTGCAATAATTAATGCTTTTATTATTTCAACTGTTACTCTAATAGTATGTTTAACGTCTTTAAAAATACCTTTTAAACTTGCAATAGCATTTGTATTATTATTTGGGCTTATTTATTCTATTTATGAAATATATGGAAGAAGAATTAGAAAAATATGGGGTAAAGATAGAAATAATAAATAATTTATTACATGATAGGAGATTATATGATTGACAAAATATTAAATAATTCAATAGTTATATGTAATAATAATATAAAAAATAAGTTATTATTAAAATTAAGTAATAATAAAGAAATAAAAAATATTAAGTTTATGTCTTTAAAAGAATTTACTAATAATTATGTTGGAAGTTATGATAATAATGCAATATATTATTTAATGAAAAAATATCATTATTCTTATGATGTATCGAAATTATATTTAGATAATATTTTTTATAATTATGATGTACTTAAGGATTTATATTTTGATTTAGAAGATAATAAATATTTATTATTTAATAAACATTTTAAAAACTATATAAAAGGTTTTAATATTTATTTAATAGGATATTATGATATAGATAAATATTTATTAAATATATTACAAGATTTAAATTATAAAGTATTAGATTATGATGATAATAAAATAAATGATGTTTATGAATTTAATAGTATAAGTGAGGAAATTTCTTTTGTAATTGAAGATATTATTTTAAAACATAAAGATGAATTAAATAAAGTGTATATAGTTAATGTTGATAATACTTATTTAAGTGAATTAAAAAGAGTATCTAAACTATGTAATTTAAAAATAAATATTAATGATAAAAATAGTATTTATAGTACAAAAATAGTACAGGATTTTTTGTATGATTTAATAAATACTAAGGATATTTTAGTATCTGTTAATAAATTAAAAAAAAGTGATATTTCTAATAAAATAATAGATATATTAAATAAATATGATAACGAGGAAGTAGATGAATATTTTATTGAATTGCTTAAGGGAGAATTTAAAAGCACATATATTAGTGATGATTTATTAATAGATGCTGTAAATGTTATTGATATAGATGATATTTTTGAAAATGATAAGTATTATTATATACTTAATTTTAATCAGGGAGTAATTCCAAAAATATTTCATGACGATGATTTAATACCAGATATTGTAAAAAAGAAATTAAATCTTAATACTTCTTATGATAAATTAATTAATTTTAAAAAGTATTTTATTAAGATTATTAATAGTTTTAATGTTACTTTAACTTATAAATTAAAAGATAATTATAATGAATTTATTAAATCTCCTTTAATAGATGAATTAAATTTAAATATAATAAGGGATTATAATAAAAAATATAATTACTCAAATGCTTATAACAAATTATCATTATCAATTATGTTAGATAATTATAATAAATTTAATATATTAGATGATAATCTTAGTAATTTATATACTACTTATAAAGATATTAAATATAATAAGTTTGATAACAAATATAAACCAGTTAATTTTGATAGTGTTAATAAAATTATAAAAAATGAATTAAAATTATCATATACTAGTATGAATAGTTATTTTAATTGTTCTTTTAAATATTATTTAGATAATATATTAAGAATAAATAAATATGAAGAAAAATTTGCAAATTTAATTGGTAATTTATATCACTTTGTTTTATCTAAAATGTATGATGAAGAATTTGATTTAAAAAGAACTTATGGTGAATTTCTAATTAATAAAGAATTAACTAATAAAGAAAAATATTTTATTAATAAATTATATTATGAGTTAGAATCAATAATTCATGTAATAAAATATCAAGATACAAAATCAAAATTTAATAAAGTATTAACTGAAAAATATATCGAAATTAATAAAAAAGATTTTCTAAATGTTAAAATTGTTGGTTATATTGATAAGATTAAACTATTTGAAGATAATGGTTTATTATATATGGCTATAATTGATTATAAAACTGGAGAAAATGATGCTTCACTTGATAATATTAATAATGGATTAAATATGCAACTTCCGATTTATATTTATTTAGCAAAGAATAGTTTTGATGATGTAAGAATAATTGGTTTTTATATTCAAAAAATATTAAATAATAAAGCTATTGATAGTGAAAGTGTAAAATTAGATAGAATTAATAGCTTAAAATTACTTGGATATACAATTGATGATGAAAATATTATTAAGTTATTTGATAATAGTTATGAAAATAGTGATGTTATAAAGTCTATGAAAAAGACTAAGACAGGATTTTATTCATATACTAAATTAGTTAATGATGATGATGTAAATATGATATATAATATTGTAGATAAAAATATTAATAAAATAGTAAAAGCTATTAGAGATTGTGATTTTAGTATTAATCCAAAAAGAATTAATAATGAAATAATTAGTTGCAAATATTGTTCTTATAAAGATATATGTTATAAAAAAGAAGAAGATATTGTTGATATAACTTATTCTAAAATAGATGATATTTTAGGAGGTGATAATAATGGCATGGACTAAAAATCAGCAATTGGCAATTGATGAATTTGGTAAAAATATAATTGTATCTGCTGGAGCAGGATCTGGAAAAACAGCTGTTCTTTCTGAAAGAGTATTAAGTCACATAAAAAATAATATAGATATTGAAGATTTATTAATTTTAACTTTTACAAATGCTGCAGCTCAAGAAATGAAAGAAAGAATTAGAAATAAATTATTAAAAAATAATTTAAAAGAACAAGCTGATAAGGTAGATCTTGCTTATATAACAACATTTGATTCTTATGCTTTGACTCTAGTAAAAAAATATAGTTATACTTTAAATTTAGGTAAAAATATAAATATTATAGATAGTTCAATTATTGAATTAAAGAAAAAAGAAATATTAAATAATATTTTTGAAGATTACTATTTAAAAGAGGATAAATTATTTTTAAAATTAATTGATGATTTTTGTTTAAAAGACGACAAAGAAATATTTAATACTATTTTAAATTTAAATAAACAATTAGATAATAAATATAATAAAAAGGAATATCTTAATAATTATGTAAATAATTATTTTAGTGATGATAATATTAATAGATTAATAGATGATTATTTAAATATTATATTTAATTATGTAAACATTATTAGTTTGCAACTTGATAATATTAAACATTATACTGATGATAAATTTATGATAAAAATATCGGATGTATTATATCCATTATTTAATGCAAAGACATATAATGATGTAAAATTGATAATTAATAATATAAATCTTCCTAGATTAACTGAATCTAATGAAGAATCAAGTTTAATAAAAAAGAAAATTACTTCGTTAATAGAAGTAATTAAAGAATTAACAAAATATAATGATTTAGACGAATTACAAGATAGTATATTAAATACAAAGGATTATATTTTAATAATAATTAAGATTATTTTAGAATTAGATGATGAAATATTTAAATATAAAATTAGTAATAATGCATTTGAATTTATAGATATTTCTAAATTAGCTATTGATATTTTAAAAAATAATAATCAAATAGCACAAGATTTAAAAAATAAATATAAAGAGATATTAATTGATGAATATCAAGATACAAATGATTTACAAGATATTTTTATATCTTTAATTGAAAATAATAATACTTATGTTGTTGGTGATATAAAACAATCTATTTATCGTTTTAGAAATGCTAATCCAATGCTTTTTAAAAATAAATATGATGCTTATAGTGTTAGTAAAAAAGATATGAAGATTGATTTAAATAAAAACTTTAGATCAAGACAAAATGTTATTGATGGTATTAATTTAATATTTAATTTAATTATGGATGATAAAATTGGTGGCGCATCTTATTTTGATGAACATCAAATGATATTTGGACAAGAAAATTATTTGAATATTAATAAAGAAAATTATGATTTAGAAATATTAAATTATGAATATGATAAAAATGACAAAAGCTATTCTAAAACAGAGATTGAAATATTTACTATTGCAAATGATATAAAAAATAAAATTAAAAATAATTTTCAAGTAATGGATAAAGATAATTTTGAATCTAGAAATATTAAATATGGTGATTTTGCAATATTAATTGATAGAACAAAACATTTTAATTTATATAAGAAAATTTTTGAATATTTAAATATACCTATAAATATTGTTAAAAATCAAACAATTACTGATTGTATGGATATACAATTATTAAAAAATATTTATAGTTTATTATTAAAAATTTATAATAAGAATTATGATGTTGATTTTAAATATAGTTTTGTTTCTATAGCTAGGAGTTATTTATTTGAACTTAGTGATGATGAAATTTTATCTTATTTTGTTAATAATAATTTTTATGATAGTCAAATATATAAGATATGTAATGATATAGTTACTCAAATTGATGAACTTAGTAATATAAAATTATATGAATTAATAATTGATAAGTTTGATATATATAATAAATTACCATTGATAGGTGATGTAAATAATCATCTAGTTATATTAGATTATATTTATAATTTGATTGATTCAATTAGTTCGTATGGATACACATTTATAGATTTTTATAATTATTTAAGTGATATTTTTGATCAAGGCTTAGATATAAGTGTTTCATTAAATAACGAAAATAAAAATAGTGTTCAAGTTATGACAATTCATGCATCAAAAGGTTTAGAATTTCCAATATGTTATTTTCCATCACTTGATGAAAAATTTAATATTGGCGATTTAAAAAATAAAATATATTATTCTAATAATTATGATATAGTATTACCTTATTATAAAGATGGAGGACTACATAATACTTTTGTTAAGGAATTGTTAAAGAGTAATTATTATGAAGAAGAGATATCAGAAAAAATAAGATTGTTTTATGTTGCTTTATCTAGAGCAAGAGAAAAAATTATATTTGTTGGATCACTAAAAGATAATATTCTTTCATATAAGGATGAAAATATAATTGATAATAATACAAGAATATCATATAGATCTTTTTTAGATATATTAAATTCAATATATAAATATATTAAAAAGTATATTATAAATATCGATATAAAGTCTTTAGGCTTAACTAAGGAATATAATTTTCATAAAGAAAGTAAAAGTGATATTTTTGATGATGGTAATTATATTGAGGTAAATGAATTAGACAATAATAACTTATTAATTCATAAACAATCATGTTCTAAAGAAAACAAAAAAATTAATAGTAATAGGGAAAAACAATTATTAAAAGCAGGTATTAATATGCATTATGTATTTGAAACATTTGATTTTAATAAAATAGATTATTCCAATATATCTGATAAGGAAGCTAAATTAATAAAACAATTTATTGATACAAAGATATTAGATAATGTTATTAATATATATAAAGAATATGAATTTATTTTTGAAAATGATAATGTAAATGTTCATGGTATTATAGATTTATTATTAGAATATGATGATTATTATAATATAGTTGATTACAAATTAAAAAATATAGTTGATGATGAGTATATTAAACAATTAAATTCTTATAAGGATTATTTAAAGAGATTGAGTAATAAAAAAGTTAATATCTATTTATACTCAATTATGGATGGAATATTAGAAAAAATAAAATAGATGAATTAGTAATTTTCATCTATTTTTTTATTTGATTTTATTGATAACATTTCGATAGCTTCACATAAACTATCATCATAGTATTTAAATATAAAATAACCGGAATTTTTAATTTTAATTTTATATAAATAGTTTTGTGTTTTAATTATACCTGTATTATCTACGTATATTTCTTTAGTGATATATTCTATTTCACTATAGTTTAAATTATATTCACTACTAAAGTTTTCATATATTAATACTTTTTTGTTAAATAAAAATTTACCAGATATTATACATATTTTTTTACTAATAAAAAATAATAATATATTCAAAATTATAAAAGTTAATAATAAAAATAATATTTTGATAATAATTGTATTATTTGATTTTGCAATTACTATTATAATAGATATTAAAAGTAAAAAGCAAATAAGTGAAATAATATTATATATTTTATCGTTTTTAAATTTAAAACTAATTTCGTTACTATTTTCCATAACCCACCTCTATAATATAATTATATTACGATAGTTTTTTCATGTAAAGAAAATTTATTAGCACTTAAGCTTGACAAGTGCTAATAAAAGTAGTAATATGTAATTGTTGAAAGGAAAGTGATTATTATGGATTTAATTCCTAGAAAATTTTATTTAGATGATATTTTTGATGATTTATTAGTAAATGAAAGAAGTAATATTGCAAGATGTGATATTTATGAAAAGGATAATAAATATCATATTGAAATGGATATACCTGGTTATAAAAAAGAAGATATTAAGATAAAATTTGAAAATAATTATCTTAATATTTCAGCTCAAAAAAATTCTGAAGAAGATAATAAAGATAAAAAATATATAAGAAGAGAAAGAAATTATTCTAAATTTGAAAGATCTATATACTTAGGAGATGCTGATGAAAATAACATTGAAGCAGAGTATAAAGATGGAATACTAAATATTATAATTTCTAAAAAAGAAGAAAACTCATCTAAAAAATATATTGAAGTAAAGTAATAGTTAATCTATTACTTTTTTTATGATATAATTTTAATGTGATGAATAATGGAAAAGGTTAAAAAAAATTTTGATATTGCTACTACAGTATTATTAGTTTTGATAGTTATGTATTTAGCAATAGGTATCTTACCATATGAATTTGGAGTTTATTCATATGAAATCTACGCAAAAGTATTAACATATTTGGTATTACCAATTTATATTATATTTGTTGGGTATAAATTAATATATAAAGAAAAATTAAAACCGATTGAATTTATTGTTTTGCTGATAATTATATGTTTATATTTTTCTGTTAAATATGCTGTAGATAAAAAGTCAGCTTTATATGGATATCCTGGAAGACAAGAAGGATTTTATGAAATAATGCTTTATTATGGAATATTTTTGGTATCTAGATTTTTACCTAAAAAAAATCAAAATATTATTATATGGACAATTATTGGAATTGGTGTTCTTGAAGTACTTTTAGGTCATGTTCAACATCTTCACCTTGAAAGTTTTTTAGGACATGATATGACTAAGCATTTTTCTTATCAATTTTTAGCAGCGAGTGGAACGTTTGGAAATCCTAACTTCTTTTCTACTTTTACTTTATTAATATCAACTTATTTGTTTGTTTATTTAATGAAAAATGATTTTAAGTCTAGAAAAATTAAAGTTTTATATATTGTATTATTATTAGTATTTTGTTATGGACTTATTATTTCAAATACTTCCAGTGGAATAATAATATTTTTGATTATAGTCGGAATTTTTTTAGGTATTAATATTTTTAAAAATAAAAAATATAAATTATTGTTTATAATTTTAGGAATTATTATTGCGTCATTGATGATTATTTTTACTCAAAAATCATTATTTATTAATCGAGTAAGAAATCATTTAGTAAGTAATTTTAATGAAGTTGTTGATTTATTTAAATATGGAATAAATGAAGATTCTTTTAATGGAAGGGTTGGAATATGGAATAGGGCACTTAGTGATAGTAGATCTCACAAATTAACTGGTGTTGGAATTGATAATTTTGCTTATTTAAACAATGGTAAAATGATATGTAGTGGTAATGTTTGCTATGATAAAGCTCATAATGAATTTTTACAAATATATTTATGTGAAGGAATTGTTACGCTTTTATTATATATAACTTTTATTTGTTATATAATCAAAGAATCTATTAAAAAGGTAAAGGTAAATGATTATAAATACTTTGCAATTTTAATAGCGGTTATTTCATATTTTGTTCAATCAATATTTAATATTAGAATAATTGAAATAGCACCAATGTTATTTATGTTACTTGGATTTTTGCTAAATATCGATTATAAAAAGTCAAAAAAAAGAAAGAATGCTTAAAACGCATTCTTTTTATAATGATTTATGTTTAGTCCAGTTAGTTGCAATATCAATTTGATTTTTATTATTTGATGCAAAATCACCAGTATCACAAACTAATCCAGTTCCAAGTGATGTTTGAACATATGATCCACGTGGATGAACTTTTAAGTTAGCTGCTACCATTACATATTCACCTAACATTTTACATCCATCATCTCTTATCCAGTATGGATAGTTTAATTCATCATATCCCATCATTCTCATGTTTTGAACAACTTTTCCCATATCTAAATCATAATATGTTTCTTCACCACCGGATGGTCCAGTTATTCTTCCTAATTGAGATGTTAACATCATTCCATTATAATTGTTATTAATACTATTATCTGAAACATTAGTAATTTTAGTATATTCTAATGTAATAGTATTTGAATTTTCTATTATTTCATTATTATTATCTATATTATGTTCTTCAAAATTAATTTTTTCTTCAATTAATTTTTCAAAACTATTATTACTAACAGTGTTATTACCAATAGTATTGTTGCTTATTGTATTATTTTTACTAACTGTATTAGTATATGTAGTATACATAATATTGTTATTATTAATATATTTGTTTGTATTATTATTTAAAAGTTTTGTATTCATTTTTTTATTTTCTTGATAATCATATTTAATATCTTCATTATTAAAATCGTATTCTTCAACTGTGTTTACTTTAGCAATATTATAATTTACTTCTTTTGCAGTAAAAATAGAAGCTAATATAGTTGAAGCTAAAGCAAATTTTGCAATGTTTTTCTTTCTTTTTAGTAACAATTCTTTTTGATTAATTAATTCTTCTTTTTTCTTTTCAATATTAAAAATTTTTATATTATTAATTATTTGTTTGATAGAATCGATCATATTTACTTTTTGATTGTAATTAAAAATGTTTTCAATACTTACTTTTATATCATTTGAATTAAATTCAATATCACATACAAAATTTCCAAATGTTTTACTTTTATTATTTTTTCTTATTAGTGGTTTAAAAGAATTAAATGTTAATCCTTTAATATATTCTAATTGATCTAGGGCATCTTTACCTTTATATTGTTTTATACCATTACCAGATTTAAAACAAATTAGTTTACCACTATTACTTAACGTTACTCTATAATTTATCATCCTTTCTTACCTCCCTTTTTTAACGAACAATTTTTGTAAAAAAACAAAAAACCTTAAACATTTTAGCACAAATTCATTTTAAATGCAATATTTTTTTATTGAAAAGCAAAAAAATGTTATGTATTATAAGATTGGAGTTGATTTATATGAATAAGAAAAAAATGGATATTATATATGAAGATAAAGAATTACTTGTAATTAATAAACCAGAAAAGTTATTAACAATTGGTACAAATAATAATAAGATTAATACTTTATATCATGAAGCAAGAGAATATATAAAGAAAAAAAATCAAAAAATATTTATTGTTAATAGGTTAGATAGAGATACTTCAGGAATTGTTGTTTTTGCTAAAAATGAGAAATTAAAACATGCAATACAAAATAATTGGAATGATATAACTAAGAGATATTATTATGCTGTTGTTGAAGGTAAAGTAAAAAAAAGTGATACTTTAATTAATTATTTAAAAGAAAGTAAAGGATTGGAAATTTATGTAAGTAAAGATAAAAATGGAAAACTTGCAATATTAGAATATAAAGTAGTATTAAGTAATAATGATTACTCTTTATTAGATATTGAAATTAAAAGTGGGCGAAGAAATCAAATAAGATGTCAATTAGATTATATTAATCATCCGATTATAGGTGATAAAAAATATAATTCAACAAAAAATCCTCTTGGAAGACTTGGCTTACATGCATATAAATTATTACTAACAAATCCTATTACTAATAAAGAATATATTTTTGAATCCAAAGTTCCTAAACAATTTTTTGACATATTTAATCAGTAAAATAAAATGTAAAAAAAATAAAAAAAATCAAAAAATGTAAAATCTTATTTTTTAAAAAAATCAAAAAAAGTAAAAAATACTATTTTGAAATTCTTGAAAGAAAATGATATAAAAAGCTTTATTAATAAGGCTTTTTTTAATTTTTAATCAAAAAATCTTATTTATAAAAAATTGAAAAAAATTAAAATGTATCAAAAATGAAATTGTCACAAAAGTTAAAAAAAATTAAAAAATATCTTTACTAGAAAATATACAAATGATAAAATTAAGTTAACAAAAACATAGAGAGTAGAGGAAGTAAAATATGAATGAATTATTAGATAATATATCTGACTTAACAGTTATTAAAAGAAATGGAAAAAAGGTAGAATTTGATAGTTCTAAAATAGCACTTGCTATAAAAAAAGGATTTGATAATGCTACAATTATTGAAGATGAAGAAGAAGAAAATACAAAAGAATCTAAATATAGTGAAAAAGATATTCAAAATGTATACAAGGAAGTTATTACTAGAATAAATAAAGAATTTAAAGAAAATGATAAAATTAAAATTGAACAAATTCAAGATTTAATTGAAGAATCTTTAAAGAAAAAAGGATATGATGATGTTTATCAACATTTTTCTGAATATAGAGAAAGAAGAAATCAATCTAGAAAATTATTTTCAGAAGAGAAAAAATTACATAAATTTTTAAAAACTATTGAAGGTTTAGGTTTAAAATCTGCTAATGAAGATAACAATAAAAGAGAAAATGCAAATGTTGATGGTGATACTGCCATGGGTACAATGCTTCAATATGGATCAACTGTATCAAAAGAATTTGCTAAGACATATCTTATGAAACCTAGATTTAGTGAAGCTCATGAAAGTGGAGCAATTCATATTCACGATATGGATTTCTTACCAATGGGTACTACAACATGTATGCAAATTGAATTAGATAAATTATTTAAAAATGGTTTTTCTACTGGTCATGGTCATTTAAGAGAACCACAAGATATAATGAGTTATTCAGCATTAGCTGCAATAGCTGTACAATCTAATCAAAATGATCAACATGGTGGACAATCAATTCCAGCTTTTGATTATTACATGGCTCCAGGTGTATTAAAAACATTTAAGAAAAATTTAAAACAAGAAATATATGATTTATTAGATTATTCAGATACACTTTCATTTATAAATATGGATAAAATTACTAAAGATATCGATAAGTTAGAAAGTATTGAATTTGACATTCATGAATTTGATTCTTATTTTAAAGATAGTTCACAATTAAAATTAGGACTTCAAAAATCATATGAAAAAGCATTAAAGAAAACTAATAGAACAACATTTCAAGCAATGGAAGCATTTGTTCATAATTTAAATACAATGCATTCTCGTGCTGGAGCTCAAGTACCATTTTCTTCAATTAATTTTGGAACAGATACAACTCCAGAAGGAAGAATGGTATCAGAAAATTTCTTACTTGCAACTGAAGAAGGATTAGGAAAAAGTGAAACTCCAATATTTCCTGTATCAATCTTTAAAGTTAAAAGTGGAGTAAATTATAATAAAGAAGATAAAAATTATGATTTGTTTAAGTTAGCATGTCGTGTATCTGCTAAAAGATTATTCCCTAATTTCTCATTTTTAGATGCACCATTTAATAAAGCATTTTATAAAAAAGGAGATTTTAGAACAGAAGTTGGATACATGGGATGTAGAACTAGAGTTATGTCAGATGTTACTGATTTAGATAATCAAACAACTGGTGGAAGAGGAAATTTATCATTTACTTCAATCAATCTTCCTAGAATTGCTATTAAACATGGAATTGCATTAAAAGAAAGAGATAAAGCAGACATGAAGGGATTCTATGAAGAACTTGGTGAAATGATGGATTTAGTTAAAGATCAATTATTAGAAAGATTTGAAATTCAATGTTCAAAACATCCTTATAATTTCCCATTCTTAATTGAACAAGGAGTTTGGACAAATGGAGATAAATTAGAACCAAATGATAGAATGAGAAAAATTTTAAAACATGGTTCACTTACTACAGGATTTATCGGACTTGCAGAAAGTTTAAAAGCTTTAATTGGAAAACATCATGGAGAATCAGAAGAAGCTCAAAAATTAGGAATTGAAATAATTAAGTTTATGAGAAAAAGATGTGATGAATATTCAAAAGAATATAATTTAAATTTCACACTTATAGCAACACCTGCTGAAGGATTATCTGGTAGATTTGTTAATATTGATAAAGCAATATATGGAAAGATTAAAGGAGTAACAGATAGAGATTACTATACAAATTCATTCCATATACCAGTTTATTATAATATAAGTATTAAAAATAAATTAAGTTTAGAAGCACCATATCATGAACTTACAAATGGTGGTCATATATCTTATATTGAACTTGATGGTGATACAGTTAATAATGTTGAAGCATTTGAAAGCGTTATAAGATTAATGCACGATGTAGGTATTGGATATGGAGCGATTAATCACCCAGTTGATAGAGATCCTGTATGCGGATTTGTTGGTGTAATTGGTGATGTTTGTCCAGGATGTGGACGAAAAGAATTTGAAGGTGTTCCAATAGAACGTCTAAATGAGATTAAATGTAATTGTTCAAATTAATAAAAAGAAAGAGAGGAAAAAATATGAAAAAAGTAATAGGTGAAGGAACAAAATTTGAAAGAATTAGAAGGGTAACAGGATATTTATCAGGAACTGTTGATCGTTTTAACAATGGTAAAAGAGCAGAAGAAAGAGATCGTGTAAAACATACTGGTGTTAAAGAAATCATGTGTCAAGAAACAGAAAATAAGGAAGCTTAAAATATGACTATAAGGTTGGCCGCAGATTTACAACCAGATAGTATTGTTGATGGAGAGGGCATTCGAACAGTAATTTGGACTCAAGGATGCTCTCATCATTGTTTTGGTTGTCATAACCCCCAAACACATGATTTTAAAGGTGGAGAAGAAGTAGAATTAAATGATTTATATCATGCAATTGATGAATTGGAAGGACAAGATGGAATTACTTTTTCAGGAGGAGATCCTTTTTATCAGCCTAAAGAGTGTTTTGAAATAGCTAAATATGCAAGAAAAAAAGGATTAAATATTTGGTCTTATTCAGGATTTACTTTTGAAGAATTATTGGAATTATCAAAAAAAGATAAAAATATTTATAATTTTTTAAATGAAATAGATGTTTTAGTAGATGGAAGATTTATACTTTCTAAGAAAAGTTATAATTGTATATTTAGAGGATCAACTAATCAAAGAATAATTGATGTGAAAAAAAGTTTAAAAGAGAAAAAAGCTATTTTGATGGATAAATATAAAGATAAAGAAGTATATAGTAATAGAATTAGACAAGATGGAGTATTTATATAAGTTTATGAAAATAAACTTTTTTTTATTTTGAAAATGTGTTATAAGTATAATAATAGAGGTGTATTATGAAAGAAAATAAAAAAGATAAAGCAGTACTAATTATCATTATAGTTTTATTAACTGTAGTTGTATGTGTATTAACGGTGCTTCTTTTAAAACCAATTATTTTTGGAGAAAATAAAATATTTAATAATGATAATAAGTACTTTAATGAATATGTATATGAAAGTGATGGTATAAGAGTTGATTTAAAATTAAATAATGATTATACCTTTAAGTTAACTGATACGGGTGATACTGATTTTGATGGTGAGTTTTTTATTCATGATGATAAAATTGTATTAATACCAAAAGAACTAAACACAATATTATTTTATATAAAAGATGATGATGTATTATGTATGTATGAAAAAGAATGTGATGATAAATATTTATTTGCTAAAAAGGATTCTCAAAGACAATTAGATATACATAATAATGTTAATAATAATAGTAATAGTGAAAAAAAAGAAGAGGATAGTAATAGTTTTAAAGATGATAATGAATATTTAACTTATATTAATAGTGGAAAAAAAGAAAATTTAAAAGAATTAGTTGAAGAAGAAATTGAAACATTTAAAAATATGGATGGTTATGAAAGTGAAGTTGCTAAGTTAAAAGCAGCAGATTTATCAGATTATAAAGAAGATGATAAAAAAATTAATGTTTATATATTTAGAGGATCAACTTGTCCACATTGTTTAGATGCTGCACTATATTTTGCACAAAATGCAAAAGAATATGGAAAATATTATAATATAGTTTCTTATGAAGTATGGAATAATAAAAACAATAGTGAAATCATGAATAATGTTGGTAAAAAGAAATTTAATGAAGAAGTTACGGGAGTTCCATATATTGTAATAGGTGATAAAACATTTTCTGGTTTTTCTGATAGTATAGGAAAAGAAATGTTAAATTATATTATCAAATTATATAATGAAAAGAATAAATAAAAAAACTCATCAAATTGATGAGTTATTTTTTTAATGGCGCCTGATGCAGGACTCGGACCTGCGACCTAACGGTTAACAGCCGTGCGCTCTACCAACTGAGCTAATCAGGCATTGCTATTACATTATATAATATTAAATAAAAAAATGTCAATAATTTTATTTAAAAAAATTGTTTTTAAATAAAAATGTAAAATAGCAATATTTTATTATTGATAAATAAAAAAACATATGATAAAATTGATTGTAGAATAGAAGGTTGTTTATATGAATCAAGATAAGTTAGTTGTAAATATGAATGGAGAAAATGTTAGTTGTGATATTTTATTTTCATTAGTATGTAATGAAACTCATAAAGGTTATATTGCATATACTGATCATCAAAAAGATGAAAATAATCAAGAAAATCTATTTATTGGAGTATATGATCCAGTAGTAGGACCTAGTGCTTTAGGTGAAGTAAGTAGCCAACAAGAATGGGATTTAATCAATAGTATTATTGAAAAGATTAAAAGTCTTTAAGAAGGAGAGGTTTAAGTTATGGAAAACGTTGAAATGGAAAATAGTGATTTAATTATACTTCGTGATAAGTTTGAATCTGAAACTCAAGGCGAGTATATGGAATATATTAAGAAAGAAATAATCTCAAATGCTAACAATAAAATATCTGATAAGAATGCAGAATTATCTGAGTTAAAATCAGAAAGAGAAAGTCTTAAAGCAGAAATTTCTCAATTAAAAATGGAAAAAGCTGTTGCTGAAAATGATCAATTAAATACTGCTTTATTAAAAACTGAAGATGATTTAAGAGATGTTATTAATGATATTAAAAAAGCGTTAATTGATAATAAAAAGTCTAAATCAAGTGATATTTCTAAATTAAGTGATTTAGTAGCTTCATTAGAAGATAAAGTTTCAAATTATGGTAAAGATAATAAGATTAATGATATTATTGAAGAACAAGAAAAAATGAGTGCTTTACTAAATGAATTTATTGAAACATACAAAAATGATAAAGAAGATATTTTAAATAAAATAGGAAATGTTGATCGTGTTGAAGAAAATGATGTTATAAAACAAGATCAAGTTGAAAATGAAGTAACTGATGAAATAGCTCCAGTACTTGATACTCCAGTAGAAGAAGTTAATGAGGAAGTTAAAGAAGATGAAAATGTTCTTGAAAATCCTGAAAATGATATCAATTTAAATGGGCCTATTGTTCCAATGGAAGATAGTGTTACTCCTGAATTTGGTGTTAATTCATTTGATGCTGGTGTAGAAAATAATACATCTGATGTAGCACCTGTTGAAGAAGTTACTGAAGAAGTAAAAGAAGAAACACCTGTTGAAAATGGTTTTGATCAAGTTGTTAATCAAGAAGAAATTCCACAAGCTCCAGTAGAGGAAGCTGCTCAAGAAAATACTAATATTGATCCAATTCCTAATGAATTGATTGAACCACTTATTGAACAACAATATAGTGCTGCTGGTGTTAAAGCAACAAGAACATTTGTAAATAGTGTTAAAGATCCAAATTATAATTTTGTTTTAAAAACTCAACCAATACCTGTATCTGAAATACCTCAAGATTTGATTGATAAATTTAATGAAAATATTACAAATAGTAATCAAGAAGTTGCTACATTAAGTAGATAATAAATTGCCAATTGGCAATTTTTTTATTTTATAAAATATTATTTAATATGAAAAAGTTTTTTATGTTGTTTATAATTATATTATGTTTTGGATGTAATAAATATAAATATACTATTAATTATTATGATAGAGAAAATTTAATAAATATATTAAAAGATAATAAATATTATTTAGAAAAAAATATTGATAAGTATTTATCATATTCTATTTTAAATAATAATATTGATAATATAGTAAGAGAAGTTAATGTTGGTTTATATAGAGATTATTATATAAATATTAATGAAACAGATACATCTTTGGATAATATAGTATTAGTTAATAAATATAATTGTTTAAAAAGTGATTATATTCCTGATGATTTAGAAGAAATATCTAATTTATATAATTTAGGGCAACATAATATGTTAAGAAAAGAAGCAAAGAATATGTTTGAAATTATGGCTAATGATGCTTTAAATGATAATATAAAGCTATTTAATATATCTGCTTTTAGAAATTATAATTATCAAGAATATATATATAATTATAATATTATGCATAAAGGATTTGAATTAACTGAAAAATACGTTGCTAGGGCAGGATGCTCTGAACATCAAAGTGGATTAAGTTTGGATATTAATAGTGTTAATAATAGCTTTAAAGATACAAATGAATATAAATGGCTAATAAATAATTCATATAAATATGGATTTATTTTAAGATATCCAAAAGAAAAAGAAAGAATAACTGGTTTTTCTTTTGAACCATGGCATTTTAGATATGTAGGAAAAGAAGTAGCTTTAATTATTAAAGATGAAAATATAACATTTGATGAATATTATGCTTATTATATTAATAATTAACTTAATGCTATATCTAATATCATCATAATAGAAAATCCAATAAGTGTAAATAATGCCATTAAATCTTTTCTTTCATTTGATTGTGATTCTGGAATTAATTCTTCGATTACTACATAAATCATTGCCCCAGCTGCAAATGATAATAAGTAGGGTAATAATAATCTTATTTTTAAAACAAGTAATACACCAATTAGTCCAGAAAATATTTCAACTATACCTGATAATCCACCAAATAAAAATGATTTAAATCGAGATAATCCTTCTTGTCTTAATGGAAGTGATACTGCACTTCCTTCAGGAAAATTTTGTATTCCAATTCCAATTGCTAATATTAGTGCTGCATAAGTAGTGGCTCCGTCAATATTATAGATTGTACTACCGAATGCAACTCCAATTGCCATTCCTTCAGGAATGTTATGTAAGGTAATTGAAATTATTAGCATAATACATCTTTTTAAACTTTTCTTTTTGATTTTTTTTCTACTACTTAATAATTTATTAGTAAATTTATCTATTAAATATAATATAGTTCCTCCTAAGGTAAAACCTATTAATAAAACTAACCAAACAATTAAATTTAGACTTTTTGCCATTTCAATAGCAGGATTTAGTAATGAAAAAAATGATGCTGCTATCATAACTCCAGCTGAAATTCCTAGCATTGCATCTAAAAAATTTTTATTAATATTTTTAAAAAAGAATACTATTGATGATCCTAATAATGTAATAAAAAAAGTAAAGGTAGTTGCTATTAAGCTTAAAATAATAGGATTGATATTTAATAATATGTTCATATAAATCACCTTATATATATTATGAATTTAAAAAAATATAGATTGGGCAAGTAATTTATGTTATAATTTTATTGGTGAATAATATGAAGAATATTAAGGGTGAAATAATTATATTTAGAATGTTAATGGTAGTTTGGTTTTTATCATTATTTCTATCTGCAGTAATGTTTACAATTTCTTTAATGAATGAAGTTGTTGAATCATTATTTATATCTGGATTAACTGGAGTATTTTCTACAATAGGTATTTTTTATACTGGTTCAACGATTATAAAAATTAAAAGTAGATTAGAATATATAAAAACTAAAAAAAACATTAGTGTTAGGGAGGTTTAAAAATGAACAAGATATTTAAAATTTTATTTGTATTATTAGTAAGTATTTTTTCTTTTAATTTATTAGTAAATGCTGAGGCAAAAGAAACATTAAAACAAGCAGTAGAGGATGAAATTAAGGTATTTGGAGCGCTAGGTGGATATGAAGAAGACGTATCTAAATTAAAAGCAGCAGATTTATCAGATTATAAAGAAGATGATAAAAAGATTAATGTTTATATATTTAGAGGATCAACTTGTCCACATTGTCTAGATGCTATTGTATATTTTGCACAAAATGCAAAAGAATATGGAAAGTATTATAATATAGTTTCTTATGAAGTATGGAATAATACAAGTAATAACAGATTAATGAGTAAAGTTGCTTCAACTTTAGGAGAAAAAAGTGATGGAGTACCTTTTATTGTTGTAGGTAATAAAGCATACTCTGGTTTTAGTGAAGACTTAGGAAAGAAAATAATTGATCAAGTTATTGAAATGTATAATTCAAATGAAAAATATGATGTTTTTGATCATATGGAAGAACCAAAAGTGTCTAATAATGTAGTTATTATATTAGTTGTTTTAGTAGCTATCGTAGGTGTTGGTTTTATAGTATATGTAATTAAATCACATGATTAGTGATTTTTTATTTTACATCATTTTACAACAGCAATGTTAAAAAATATGTAAATATTATGTTAAAATGGTGTATACTAATATTGTGATGATGTATGAATATAAAGATAGTAAATATTGAAAAGGAATTAATCAATGAAATAGATGATAATTGCAAATATATTATCATTTTAAACAACGAAAATACTTTAGACAATATTAGTAATTATAAAATTAAACCAATTTTAGTTTTATATAATGGAGCATATGTTGTTGATTTAGAAAATAATAATGTTATAATAGAAAAATCTATTGATCTTATTAGTTATAGTAAAATAATTAGATATGCTAATACACATGATGTAAAGATTAATTTATTTAAGAAGAATAATTTAGTGTATCAAATAAAGTTATCAACTAATAATTATCATCGTAGATTAATTATACCAAGTTATTTTAAAGATTTAGTACCTGAAATTAGATGTATTAATTCAAATAAGGAAATATTAATTGTTAATAATAATGTCTCTTTATATGAAGCTATTGAAATGGTTTTGGATTATTTGAATATTGAATTTAATCTTTTTGAACTAGAAAATATTGTTTCTAATATTAATGAGAAATATTTTAATAATAATAATTATTGGAAGGAAAATATTTTATATGAAATATAAACAAAAAATTGATATTATAATTAATTCATGTTTATTCTTAGTAGGTATTTTAACTATTATTCTAGGAATTATAAAATATAGTGATATTAAAACTATCTTTATAAGTATTATGTTTTTATATTCTATTTTAAATTTAGCTCAATATTTAATGACTAAATCTTCAAAAGATATTGAGGGATTACTTACGTTTGTTGTTAGTTTAGCAACTGCTATTGTAGATTATAATTTAGTTTTTAATTCAAAAGTATTATGTATATCAATTATGGTTTGGGTAAGTTTAATGTCTGTTATAAAATTTATTAAAACAGATTATTATAATGATAGAAAAGATAAAATGTGGAAACTTAGAATTATTACTTTAATTGTTTTTATTATATCGGGTATTTTAACTAGTTTATGTTTTAATTATAGTAGTAATGTTCAAATATTAGTTTTAGGTTACTTTTTTATGATTCATTCTATTTTAGAATTAATAGATCCAATTACTAAATATCTTATCTCAAAGTAGGTGTTAAATATGCAAATAGTTAATGATTTTAAAGATTATGAAATAATAGGAATGAGTAATGGGGAAAAACTTGAAAAGTGGGGTAAGTATTATTTATTAAGACCTGATCCTGAAATAATATGGCAAGATGATTTAAGTAATTCATTAGCTGATGCTAAATATAGTCGTAGTAGTTCTGGTGGAGGATCTTGGAAAATAATAAAAAGTATTCCTAGTAGTTGGCAAATAAATTATAGAGATTATACTTTTAATTTAAAATTAATGAATTTTAAACATACTGGTTTATTTCCAGAACAAGCATATAATTGGAATTATATAGATAAAATTATAAGAGAATCTAATAGAAAAGATATTAAAGTATTAAATTTGTTTGCTTATACTGGAGCGGCTAGTATTGCAGCACTATCTGCAGGAGCATCGGTTGTTCATGTTGATTCATCTCGTGGAATGATTGATTGGGCAAAAGAAAATGTTAAATCATCAAATCTAGAGGATAAACCAATAAGATTTTTAGTAGATGATGTTTTAAAATTTGTAAAAAGAGAAATTAGACGTGGTAATAAATATGACATTATTATAATGGATCCACCTTCATTTGGAAGAGGATCATCTGGAGAAGTATGGAATATTGAAAAAGACTTATTTGAATTGGTATCTTTGTGTAAGGAATTACTATCAGATGATTCATTATTGTTTTTAATTAATTCATATACTACTGGACTTTCTAAAACTGTTTTAGAAAATATTTTAAATATAGTTTTAGTTTCTGATTTAGGTGGTAAAATATTTAGTGATGAACTTGGAATAAAACAAAGTAATAGTAATATTATTTTACCTTGTGGTAATTTTGCTAGATGGGAAAGAAAGTAATACTTTCTTTTTTTTATTCATATATTCTATAAAGGAGGAAATCATGGAAATACTTAAAGTATCATCGAAATCTAATCCTAGTAAAGTTGCTGGAGCAATTGCAAATATCTTTAGGGAAAATCAAAGTGTTGAACTTCAAGCCATTGGAGCAGGTGCTTTAAATCAAAGTATTAAAGCAATAGCTATAGCAAGAGGATTTTTATCTCCATCGGGATATAATTTATGTGTAATTCCTGCATTTAACGATGTATTAATAAATGATGAACAAAAAACTGCAATTAAGTTAATAATTGAAACAAAATAAAAAATCACTTTTTATGTGATTTTTTTATATTATTATTGTAAAGTATACTATTGTTCCAATTACTATTCCAGAAGATAACATTAATAAAATTACAATAAATGCATTTATAAATCCTGCAGATATTTCTGAATTTGCTTTTTTAACTAATTTATTATTACTTACTAGATTATTATTTGCAATTTTATTAGTCATATCATTATATTGTTTTATTGCATTTAATTGATTATCATTTAATATATTGTCTGTATTTTGCTTTTCAATTAAATCTATTATGTTTGCTTTATATTTATTTAATTCATTGTTTTGGTTAGGTAAAAGATAATTATTATAAGTGTTTAATTGATTTATATATGTTTCATAATCAATTAATTTTTTTAAATCATCTTCACTTAATTCATTATTATTTAATAAATTAAAATAGTGATCACAATTAATAACATCATAGTTATTTACTTTATTATTTTTTATAGTTTTTCCTGCTTTTTCTAAAATACTTAAAGCAAATCTTTCTAATTCGCTAACTTGAACTTCATTAATCGAATTTTCTGGTTCTATTATTTTAGAATGTATTTCAATTATATTAAAGAAATCTTTAGCAGATATAGTGTATTGATCTAAATTTAATTGATTGTATTGATTACTAAAGAAATCATTTAAATATACATTTCTAGTATCAATTGTTTTATCTTGATATGTTAATTTATTATTTGAATATGATAGTTCGCTTAAATTATCATATTTTAATAAGAAATCAAATAAAATATTATTTGTCATACCATCATATCCTTACTATAAAGAATATATCAGAAAATTTGAATTTTTGCAATAATATTGTATAATAACTTTAGTGATTTTTATGGAAGGCAAATTATCTAAAGAATTTATTATAAATTTATCTAAAGGAAAAAATGAACCTGATTGGATGTTAAATATTAGACTTCAAGCTTTTGAAGAATTTTTGAAGTTAGATAATCCTGATTTTGGACCAAAGTTAGATATAAATTTTGATGAAATTTGCTATTATAAAAAAGTAAATGAAAAAATGGAAGATAATTGGAATAATGTATCTTGTAAAATTAGAAATACATTTGAAGATTTAGGTGTTATTAAAGCAGAGAAAGAATATTTGGGTGGAGTTACTAATCAAATAGAATCTGAAGTTTTTTATCACAGTAATAAAGATAGTAATATTATTTTTACATCAAGTGATGATGCATTAAAAAAGTATCCTGATCTTTTTAAAAAGTATTTTAATAATTTAGTTAAATATAATGAAAATAAATATACTGCTTTAAATACTGCTTTATGGTCTGGTGGATCATTTATATATATTCCAAAGGATACCAAATTAGATAGACCATTACAATCTTATTTTAGAATTAATTCTAAATCTCTTGGTCAATTTGAAAGAACAATAATTATTGTAGATGATAATAGTGATTTATCATATATTGAAGGATGTACTGCTCCAACTTATTCTGCTAATTCACTTCATGCAGGAGTTGTTGAAATATATGTAGGAAAACATTCACATTGTAAATATTCTACTATTCAAAATTGGTCAACTGATGTTTATAATTTAGTTACTAAAAGAGCAATTGTTGAATCTTATGGAAAAATGGAATGGATTGATGGAAATATAGGTTCTAAAGTAACTATGAAATATCCATCTTGTATATTAAAAGGTGATTATGCTAAAGGAAATTCTATATCTATTGCATATGCAAAAGAAAATCAAGTATTAGATGCTGGAGCCAAAATGATTCATATTGGTAAAAATACAACTAGTAATATTGTTAGTAAATCAATAGCATCTGATGGTGGAATAGCAAATTATAGGGGAACTACAAGAATTACTAAAAATGCTATTAATTCTAGTGCAAGTGTAAAATGTGATACTATAATTTTAGATAGTAAATCAAAAAGTGATACATATCCAAAAAATATTGTTGAAAATAATTCATCAATGATTGAACATGAAGCAACTGTTTCTAAAATAAATGAAGAAAAATTATTTTATTTAACAAGTAAGGGATTAAGTGAAGATATAGCTAAAGAATTATTATTACTTGGATTTGTTAATGATTTTAAAAAAGAATTACCACTTGAATATGCTGTTGAATTAAATAGATTGTTAAAAAATTAAAAAAATACAAAAATCAAATTTTAGAAGAGTTTTAAAAAAAAGAGGGATAATTTTTGTATAGACAATAATTAAATTATTGCTCTTTTTTGGTGTGCAATAATTTAAAAATTGCTTTTTGACAGTATTTTTAACATTTGATAGAGTACGTTTTTCAAGAAAGGAGGAATTATATTGAATCAAATAGTACTTGTTGGAAGGCTTACTAAAGATCCTGAAGTTATTGAAACAGAAAATAATAAAAAAGTATCATCTATTGTTTTAGCAGTTCAAAGACCTTTCAAAAATACTAATGGATTATACGAAACAGATTTTATTAGATGTGCTCTTTGGAATGGAATAGCTTCAAATACTGCCGAGTATTGTCACTGTGGAGATGTTGTTGGTATTAAAGGAAGACTTCAAACGAATTCTTATCAAGATCAAGATGGTAATACAAAATATTCTATTGAAGTTATTGCAGAAAGAGTAACTTTTTTATCATCTAAAAAAGAAAATGTTACAATTGAAGAATAATAATTTTACACAAGGTAAACAGTATATTTTTGCTTATAATTAGGTCCTATAATTGACTTGAGGTGAATATTTGTGATAAAAGGAGACAGGCTAAAAGCATTACGAAAAGCTAAAAATTTGACTCAAGGTGAGTTAGGTGAAATGATCGGTGTTAAAAAATCTGTAGTATGCTTATATGAAAAAGAATTAAGAAATCCCTCAATTGAAGCTATTATAGATTTTGTTCATATATTTGGAGTAAGTGCTGATTATATATTAGGAACTGATTGTAAGATAAAAACTGTAGGTGAAGATAATTATTACACTCTAACAAAAGAAGAATTAAAATTTATAGATGAGTTAAAGAAATATAAAGATATCTATGATATTTTAATTCCGGATACAAAAAGAGGAGTAGAACTTTTAAAAAATAAAATTGGCTAATAAAACAATTCGTATTCATTGCGAGTTGTTTTTTTTCATATTATTTATTAGGTGAATATATTATGAAGAAATATTTAAAGTATTTTATAGTATTATTATTTATTCTATGTAGTTTTTATGTAACTGAAAAATCTGCTATATTTTTAAGAAGTAAAGATCCAATTATGCAAAGTATAAAGGAATATTCTAATGAGTATAATGTTGATGCTGTTAATGCACAAATAGATGATTCTTATATTGTTCCTGGAATGTATGGTAAAAGAATAAATGAAATTAAAAGTTTAATGAATATGAAAAGCAATAATGGTACTTTTAATAGTTTGTTTTTAGAAACAAACAAGATTAAACCAGATATTAGTTTAGAAGACAATAAAGATAAGATTATTTCTAAAGGAAATCCTAATAAAAAGGCAGTATCATTTATATTAGAAAATGATGAAAGTAATATTATTACTTATTTAGTATCTAATAATATTAGTGCTAGTATATTAGTAAAAAAAGAAAGTGTTAATAAAAATCCAAAATTTGAACAAATTAATAATGATTTTGAAGAATATCAAAGTGTTGAAAGAATATTAAATAAAGATAAAATTAATACTAATATTTGCTTAATTGGAAGAAATAATAAAGATTTTTGTATAAGAAATAAAAAATACTTAGTAGAACCTAATTTAGTTTTTAATTCTACTAATATGTTAGCTATTAAAAATAATATATCTTCTGGTGATATTGTATTAATTAAGGATAATGTTTTAATAGATGATGTCGCATATATAATAGATTATATAAAATCAAAGGGATTATCTATAGTTAAATTAAGTGAATTAATAAGTGAAAATGCTTGACAAATGATGTAATTATTTATATAATCTAGTTGTTATTTTAAAGAGAAAGAAATTTGTATCCACAAATTCACCTGATTGCTATATAGGTAATAGGTTCAATGCTTAAAGATTTATTAATGTTATTAGGCTTATTAGGTGGATACAATTGTATCTATCTTTTTAATTATATGGAGGTGTTTAAAATAGCAAACTTTAAAAGCAATGAAACTTTAATTAATGAAAATATTAATGTTGCAGAATTAATGGTAATAGGGCCAAATGGAGAACAAATGGGAGTTAAAAAACTACCTGATGCTCTTACTTTAGCTAATTATGCAGGACTTGATCTTGTATTAATGAGTGATAATGGAAATATTGCTGTTGGAAAAATTATGGACTATAACAAATATCGTTATGAAAAGCAAAAAAAGATGAAAGAACAACAAAAGAAACAAAGAGAATCTAATAAAGATATTAAAGAATATCAATTATCATTAACAATTGATATTGGAGATTTTAATACAAGAAAGAAAAATGCATATGATTATTTATGTAAAGGACATAAAATTAAAGCAACTATTAGATTTAAAGGAAGACAAATGGCTTATACTGAACAAGGTAAAGAAGTATTATTAAGGTTTGCTGATGAATTAAGCGAAGTATGTGATATTGAAGAAAAGCCAAATTTAAATGGTAGAACAATGTCAGTATTACTTGCACCTAAAAAGAAGTAAGAAAGGAAGTTATAAATATGGCAAAAGGAGCTAAACAAAAAACACATAAAGCAAGTTCAAAAGTTTTAAAAGTAAAGAAAAATGGGACAATTACTTATAAAAAGGGTAATGGAAATCATAAAACAGCAAAAGATTCTTCAAAATCTGTAAGACAAAGAAGAAATAAAGGAACATTAAGTAAAGGAATGAGTAACAGAATTAAATCTGTTATTAAATAAGTGAGGTGTAGAACATGACAAGAGTTAAAGGCGGAAGCGTATCTAAAACAAGAAGAAGAAAAGTATTAAAACAAGCAAAAGGATACTTTGGTTCTAAACATAGATTATATAAAACAGCTCAAGAACAAGTTTTCCACAGTGGAAATTATGCATTTAGAGATAGAAGAGCTAATAAAAGAAACTTTAGAAAATTATGGATTACAAGAATTAATGCTGCGTGTAGAGAAAATGATATTTCTTATTCTAAATTTATTTCAGGTTTAACTAAAGCTGGAGTAGAAATTAATAGAAAAATGCTTGCTGAACTTGCTGTAAATGATAGTAAAGCATTTAAATCAATTGTAAAAATTGCAAAAGATGCAAATGATGGAAAAGTAGTTAAAAAAGCTGCTGTTAAAGCTGAAGAAAAAGTTGTTGAAAAAGAAGAAGTAAAAGAAGAAAAGAAAACTACAACTAAAAAAGCAACAACTACTGCTAAAAAAACAACTACTGCAACTAAAAAGACTACTACTGCAACTAAAAAGACTACAACAACTAAAAGTGCTAAGTAATTAGTACTTTTTTTTATTAAAAAAATAATGTATAATCTTGTTATAAGGTAAGAAGTGATGAAAATGAAGAAATTAATTAATTATTTTCAAGCTGATAAACGTGTATTTGCTAAGGGTTTGTGTAAAGAAAAATTATTTTTTATATTTGTTATAGGTTGTGTATTTGGTTGTATTTTTGAAGAGTTATTAACAATTGGATTTCAATATATTAATAATCAACCAATTGTGTGGGTTACAAGAAGAGGACTTATTTATGGTGAATTATCTCCAGTTTATGGATTTGGTGCAGTATTAATGGCTTACTTTTTACTTAGAAAAGAAAAAAGATGGTATGAAAACTTCTTATATGGTGGTTTAATAGGGGGAGCATTTGAATATATTGCTAGTTTTTTACAAGAAAGATTTACTGGAGCAGTTTCATGGAATTATTCAGATAAATTTCTAAATATTCATGGTAGAACAACAGTCCCTTATATGTTAGTTTGGGGATTACTTGCACTGTTACTAGTTTATATTGTTTATCCTTTTTTATCAAAATTAATTGAGAAAATACCATATAATTTAGGAATTTTATTATATAGAGTATTATTAGTATTTATTATGTTTGATTTATTTGTATCATTTGGAGCAGCAATAAGATATTGGTTTAGACAATTAGGATGGCACCCTTTTTCACCACTTGGATCATTTTTTGATAAGTTTTATCCAGATGAAGTTATGAAACGAGTCTATAATAATGCAGTATTTAAATAATCAAGTTTTACTTGATTTTTTTATTATTATAATTTTTATTTAAAAATGAAAAGAAAGTATATATGACAACTATAACAATAATTTATTTAATTTTTAAGGTGTAAAGTGTAAATTAATGTATTGATATTTAGAAAAATATACATTATAATTATATATAGTAGAGAGAGAGGAGATTATATATATGAAAGAGGCAACAGGAGAATTAAATATGACAGTTGTTACAGTTGTAGCAATTGCAGCCGTGGCAGCATTCTTTTATGCATTTGTATGGCCAGGAATTAAGAGTAGTATAGAAAGAAATACTAATTGTGCAAACGCTATTTGTCCATCTGGTTGTGATGCTGATACATGTAGTTGTACTTATATTGATGATAAAGGAGAAACTAAGGAAGTTGTTTGTCCAAATAAAGCTAAAACGGATACAACAGGTGGAACAACAGGTGGAAATACTGGTGGAACAACTACTCCATCTAAATAATTTATAAAAAAGAATAAAATAGTGAGGTAATGAAATATGAAAGAAGCTACAGGAGAACTTAATCTTACAATAATTGTTGTAATAGCAGTTGCTCTTCTTGTGGCTTTTTTCTATTATACTATTTGGCCATCACTAGACAATAATTTTAAAGCAAATAGTAATTGTAGTAAGGCAATATGTGAAAATCCATGTGGTGAGGGTTCTGGTACAAATAAATGTGATGATATGAAAAATATTGAAAAAGTAAAATGTCACTTAAAAGATGATGATCATGAATTTTATTGCCCTTGGAAAGGATGATAGGTAGTGAGAGAAGCGATAGGTTCTTACTTTTTAACTGGAATTGTAGTTACCTTTGTAGTACTTTTTACAGGATACTTATGCCTTTCTATAAATATGAATAAAGCTTATAAAGTTAAGAATGAAATTATTAATATAATTCAAAAAAATAATGGTTTAAATGGTGAAGCTGTAGAACAAATTAAAGAATATATGGATCATATAGGATATAGAACTTATGGTAATTGTGATAGTAAAGAAGATGGAAAAGCTATGATTACTCAAGGAAATCGTGGTTTATTTTGTGCTAAGGAAATGTATGTAAAGTATGAAACTAGTAATAATACTAAGGAACAATTTCCTGATAGTGCATACTATCAAATTAAGGTATTCTTTTCTATAGATTTACCTATTGTAAGAAATATGTTTACATTTTCTATTAAGGGATCAACTAAAAAGTTGTATTATCCTAAATTAATGGAGTAGTAGGGAGGTAAATATGAGACAGACAATTGGTGGAACATGGGTATTTCAATTAGTATTAATATTTACCTTGATTTTTGCAGCTTATATTGCCCTTACTATTAATTACTCAAAATCTTTTAGAATAAAAAATGAAGTTTTAGGAATTATTGAAAAAAGTCAAGGAATGACTGAAAATGGTATTGCATTAATTAATAATTATTTAAATCAATCTGGTTATAAAACTACTGGTAAGTGTGCTTTAGTTACTAGTACAAACGCTATTCACACTTATGGTGTTAAAAGTTTAGATGTTGATCATCCTCAAATAGAGGTTATTGATGGAAATAATAATAATGAATATTATTATTGTTTTACTAAATTTGGAAATTATCATAGTTATTTTAAATCTAGAGCTTATTATAAAATAAATTTATTCTTTAGATTTGATTTACCTGTTTTAGGTAGAATTGGTGTATTTAATGTTGAAGGACAAACTAGTGAAATAGATGCAACATATGATGATACATATTTAAATGGTATAGGTTAAGGAGGAAATTGAAAATGAATGTAATTATTGCAAATAAGTATAGTCAAATGTTATCTAATTTAAAAATAGATATTATTAAAAATGTACAAGGAGAATTTGAAGTTGAAGATATTGTTAATAATTTTCAAAATTTCTTCTTTAATAAAATGATTTTAGATATTACTGCAATTGTTGATTATAAAAATATTGCTAATATTCAAAAGTTATCTTTTGGTCTTGATATGACTAAGGTAATATTGTTACTTGATGATAGTGAAGAAGTTAATTCTCCATCTTATATATCTGAGTTAATTTCTATGGGAATATATAATTTTACTAGAAATATTGATGCTATTGCATATTTAATAAATAATCCAAATAGTTATAAAGATGTTGCTCAATATCATATTTTAGGATCTTCTTCTGGAACTGATAAAAAATCTAATATTAATTTAGATCCAGGACAAGTTAATTCTAATTTTATTAATGATTCTGTTAATAAAATGTTTATGGGAACTAGAGTTATTGCTATTAAGGATTTGACATCAGGAGCTGGTGCTACAACTCTTACTTATATGATGAAAAAAGCTTTAGAAAAAGAATATAAAGTATTAGCTGTTGAAGTTGATAAAAATGATTTTATGTTTTTTAATGATGGTGATTTAAGAAGTGTTTCTTCAGCAGAACTTGAATCTATTACTAAAAATCCAAATAGTGATTATGAAATAATTTTAGTAGATATTAATGAATCTGATAAAATAACTACTATGAATGAAGTTCTTCATATTATTGAACCTACCACTATTAAATTAAATAAAATGATTAGACTAGATAGAATGATTTTGGAAAAAATGAAGAGTTATCAAATTGTTTTAAATAAGAGTATGTTAAATGAAAAAGATGTTCAAGAATTTGAATATGAATCTCGTTGTAAGACATTTGATAATTTACCTTATTTGGATGATAAAGCAGAAAAAAATGAACCTATTAATAGATTATTATATAAAATGGGATTTGATAAAATGGTTCCTGGTGGTATTGAAAAGAAACCAACTAAATGGTTTGGAATTGTAAAAGATGAATAAAGTATCAAAATATGATACTTTTTTTATTTTAAAAAAAGGAAATTGATAAAAAGTAGATTATATATATAGTAGAGGGACTAATAATAGAAAGGAGTATTTTTATGCAAAAATATGAATTAATTAATATTAAAGGTGGATCTTATTTTGCACAAAGATTAAATGAATTTTTTAATTATATTAGAATTAAAATGAAATTTTTTGTTGCTAAAATAATATAATATATTTAAATACATTGACAAAGAAAAGAATTTTATTATAAAATAAATTTATACGAAAAATCTGGGAGGTAAATATGAAGGTTTCAAGTGATGTAAAGGATAAAAATAAAGCATTAGAACAAGTAATGGCTGATATAGAAAAGCAATTTGGTAAGGGTGCTATTATGAAGTTGGGTAGTCAAGAACATATTAATGTTGAAACAACATCTAGCGGTTCTATGGCACTTGATATTGCTTTAGGAGTTGGGGGATATCCAAAGGGAAGAATTATTGAAATATATGGACCAGAATCAAGTGGTAAAACAACTTTTGCTTTGACTGCAATTGCAGAAGTGCAAAAAAGTGGTGGAAGAGCAGCTTTTATTGATGCAGAACATGCTCTTGATCCAGTTTATGCAAAAAATTTGGGTGTTGATATTAATGAATTATTATTATCACAACCTGATACTGGTGAACAAGCTTTAGAAATATGTGAAGCTTTAGTTAGATCTGAAGCTGTTAATATTGTAGTAATAGATTCAGTAGCAGCATTAGTTCCTCAAGCAGAAATTGAAGGTGAGATGGGTGATTCTCATGTAGGACTTCAAGCAAGATTAATGTCTCAAGCATTAAGAAAATTATCAGGAACAATTAATAAAACTAAAACAACAGCTATTTTTATTAACCAATTAAGAGAAAAAGTTGGAGTTTTGTTTGGTAATCCTGAAACAACACCTGGTGGAAGAGCATTAAAGTTTTATTCTTCAATAAGACTTGATATTAGACGTGGTGAAGCTATTAAACAAGGAGATAAAATAATAGGTAATAAAACTAATATTAAAGTAGTAAAAAATAAGGTAGCTCCTCCATTTAAAAGTGCTGTAGTTGATATTATGTATGGTGAAGGAGTATCTCATACTGGTGAAATAATTGATATTGCATCTGAAATAAACATTTTAGAAAAATCTGGTGCATGGTATGCCTATAATGGAGAAAAGATAGGTCAAGGTAGAGAAAATGTTAAAGAATATTTAAAAGATAATCCTGATGTATTTAAAGAAATAGAAAATAAAGTAAGAGAACATTATGGTTTTAAAACTAAATAGCACCAATTATTGGTGTTTTTTTATTAAAAGTATTGAATTTTATTTAAGTATTTGTTATAATCGTATTGCTTCGAAGGTTTATACCTTTGTAGAAAATCCGCTTACTTATTTAATTTGGTAATGATTTTATGTGATATATATTATTGAAAGGAGATGTAATTATGGCTAATTTGGTAGATAAGATTAATGAAAAACAAATTAGAAAAGACATTCCTGAGTTTCGTGTAGGAGATACTGTAAAAGTAAATGTTTGGGTAAAAGAAGGTAAAAAAGAAAGAATTCAAGCATTTGAAGGTATCGTAATTGAAAGAAAAGGTGGATCTGTTTCAGAAACATTTACTGTAAGAAAGAAATCTTATGGTATTGGTGTTGAAAGAGTATTTCCAGTTAATGCTCCAACTATTGATTCTATTATAGTTGTTAAACCTGGTATGGTTAGAAGAGCTAAACTACATTATGTAAGAGGAATGAAAAAAGACGTTAAAATTAAAGAAAGAAATTTACAAAATAAGAAACAAAAAAATTAAGGTATTATCCTTAATTTTTTTTGCTTTAAATTAATTATTATTTTTGTTTTTCTTTGATAAAACTATTATTAATACTATAATTGCTATTAATAAAATACCACCAATAACTGCACCGATAATAATTATAGTATTATTATTTTTTGAATCATTTTCTTTATTAGCTTCTTTTGTATCATTATTATTTGCTTTAGAATCTAAATCAAATTTAAATTCTATATCAGCTGATTTCATTAAACTCCATGTAAGTCTTGTACCTTCATTTTCAAGTTTATCTGCATTATAATCTTTAGCTTGGTTTGGTATATTAATCACAAAATTTAAATCAAACATTGCTCCCATTGATTCATATTGAGAGTAATCATTATCTCCTTCAACAGTATATTTCATATTTGAAATATATGTATTATCTTCTTTAATGAATAAATTATTTCCTTTGAATTTTCCTTCAAAAGCTTCAGATAAATCAACTCTTTTATCACTTGATGTTGTACTAATATCATCAAGTGTTCCTAGTTCAATAGTATATTTATATCCCTTGTAACCATCTTGATTATATTTTTCTTTTTTGTATGAATCATCCATTTTATCTACTGATTTATCTATATACTCCCATCTTTTTTCATCTGTGATTTTATCTTTTGTTAATGTTCCATCTGCAGTTAACATAGAATCAATCATATCTTCATCCATTGCCATAACAATACTCATTGAAATATTTTTGTCAGCTGAAATATTCATTTCAATATTTTCTCTTAAAGAGCATCCAGTAAATAAAAATACTGTAACAATAATAGCTAATAATACTTTACTTAGTTTTTTCATTTTTATAAACTCCTTCCTTATTATTTATACTTTATCATTATTAAAATAATAATGTCAAGTAAGATATATTATGATATAATTTATATGGTGATAATACATGAAAAAAATTATTAAGGAAATTATTCCTTATATTGTTATTATATTAGTTGTTGTATTAATTAGAAGTTTTATTATAACTCCGGTAACTGTAGATGGTCCTTCAATGGAAAAAACATTATTTAGTGGAGATGTTATGATACTAAAGAAATTTGCTAAGAATAATTTAAAAAAAGGTGAGATTGTTGTTATTCAAAAGGGAAGTAACAAATTAATCAAAAGATTATTTGCAATGCCTGGTGAAAAAATAAAATGTGTTAGTGGAATTATTTATGTTAATAATGAAGAAGTTGATGATTCTCATGCTAATGGAAAAACTCCTGATTTTAAAGAATATATTTTAGGTGATGATGAATATTTTGTTATTGGTGATAACAGAAATAATTCATTTGATAGTAGGTCATTTGGACCTGTTAAGAAAGATCAAATACTAGGAACTACTGATTTAATAATTTTCCCATTTAATCATTTTAAGAAGTTTTAATATATGAGTAAAATTAAAGAATTATTAAATGATATTAATAGTATTTTAGTATTTGATGTTGATGGTGTTTTAGCCACAATGGAATTTGGTCAAAGAAATCATTTTTTAACTGATGAAGAATGGGACATTTGTTTAAAAAATGAAGAAAATGTTTATATTCAAGATAGAGTTAGTAAAAGACTACAAAATTTTATAAAAGAAAGAAATATTAATAATATTTATGTATTAACTCGTGTTAATGCTGATATTGAAATAGAATATAAAAAGGAATTTGTTAACAAGTATTATAATATCTTAAAAGATAATGTTTATTGTGTAAAAAATGATAGTGAAAAAGTTAATAAGATAATTGAAATTAGAAATAAACATCCAGAAGTAATGGATGAAAATATAATTATGATAGATGATACTGTTGATGTATTAAATGATATTTTATGTAATACTAATTATTCTACTGCACATATTAGTTCTTTTATGGATATTTAATTAGTAAATAATTTGTAAATTAAAGTGTATATCATGTCAAAAAAAGTATATTTGAATGTAAAGCACTGTTATAATAATAATAGGATGTGGGAAATATGAATTTTAAAAAACTATTATTTATTATAACTTTTTTGTTTGCAGTAACTTTTTCAGTTAATGTTAAAGCTGCAGGAACTATTCAAATGGGAATAAATGAAGATGGTACTGTTCAACCTATGCATGATCCAGCTTTATCAGATCGTTATACTTTTGAAAATGATGTTTTAACGTTAAATGCTATAGATGGTGAAAATTTTGCTGTTGTATTTGTTAATAGAGATATAACAATAAGGACAAAAACAGATATTACATTTTCTACTCTTAACTTTTCTAAGAATGTAACTATAGAATCAGATCATAAGATAGTTATTAATAATACAAATGGTAATGGTACTGGTAATTTAACTATTAATAATTGTAGTGATATTTTTGTTCCTTATATTAATTATATTAATAATTTAACTGTTAATAATTCTAAATTTTCATTAACATCATCTAGTAATTCTGGTGTTGTGTTTAATAATTCTGATGTATCGTTTGTAAGTTTTGGAGGTTTAGGTTTTAAGTCGTTTAATGTAAATAATTCTACATTAAGTGGTACAGGTATATCTTTTAATGTTTCAACAGCAGATAATAAAATAGAAAACAGTACTTTAAATTTACCTAATTTAAATATAGGTGGACCTCTTATAATTTCTAATTCTAATTTAAATATTAATAATACAATAGCATCTAGTGCGAATTTAACTATTAAGGATTCTAAAGTAAATTATGGTAGTGGTTTTCAATATTTAAATAGTAATTTAGTTATAGAAAATTCTGAGATTAAATCAACAAGTAGTAGTAATAATATGTTAATAAGAACTGAAACTTTTAAAATAAAAGATAGTGAAATAGACGTTAAAAATGCGTCAATTGAAGGTTCTATAAATACAGAATGTGAAATTGATAATTCTCAAATTAAGATAGCTAATATGGATAATTTATTTATAAATAGAATAAATAAATCAACTGTAGATACTAATTCTTATAATACAACAAGTATTAAATTATTAAGTGATAGTACTATTAATTTAAGTAACGGAACAGTTGCATTTAATATGTATGATGTTTTAAACTCAAATATTAATCTTGATAAGATTAGTAACATAATGTTAAATAATACAAATATTGTTAATTCTAATTTAAATACAACAAGGAGTTCAATATATGGAACATTTACTAAAATAGAAAAATCTGAAGTATTAGTAGATGGTAATAATACTTATGCTATTAGAGGTAATATTTTAGATTTTAAAAATAGTCATTTAATTGCAAAAGGCACTCCTGCTTTTGATGGTTGCAGTAATTGTGAAAATTTAAATAATTTGAAATTTTTAAATTCAGATGGAAATGATTTAGAAATAAAAAAAGTTAATGTTTCTGGATATGATAATTATTTATTCTATTATGATGATAATGAAGCAAATTATGTAGAGATTAAAAGTAATATAAAAGTAACTTTTAAAATAAAAAATGGTACATGGGATAATGGATCTAGTGATGATATAGTATCTAATGTATATGCTGGTACTAAATTATCAGATATTATTCTACCAACTAATATGAAAGCAAATGAAAATTTTGAAAAAGGTGTATGGAGTATAAGTATTAATGATGATAAATTATATGATGATATAGAATTAACATATACTTTTTATGAAAAAGATGCAAAAGAAATAAATGATGATGTAGAAGAAGCAGAGGAAAATGATAATATTGTTAATCCAAAAACAAGTGATAAAATAATGTTTTTTGTAGTATTGTTTGTTTTAAGTATATTTGGTTTAGTATTATCAAAAAAATATAATATGAAAAGAATAGGAGAATAAATTATATGAAAAAAAATATATTAGTAAGTTTTATTGTGGTAATGTTATGTGTAACATTATTTGGATGTGGAAATGATAAAAAGGAAGCTAAAAAAGATCCTATAATTGGAAAGTGGGCTCAAGGTTCATATGTATATACATTTAATGAAGATAAGACTTGTAGTTATGATGCTGCTGGTACATTAATGAATTGTACTTATGAAATAAATGGTGATAAAATATCAATTTTATATACAGGAAGTACAGCTCCATTTGAAACAACTTTTAGTATTGAAGGTAACAAATTAAATGTTAAGGATTCTCTAGGAAGAGATACTATATATGAAAAGAAATAATGTTAATAACTTAACATTATTTTTTTATAAAAATATAGATAAGTAGGGAAAAACCTACTTATTATGATATAATCAAGTAGAAGTGAAGTGATTTTATGGATAATAAATTATTAGATTTTAAAAATGTTTTAATATCTAATATTAATAAAATTCATACTACTAAACTTGGTGAAGATAGAATTAAAAAAAATTTAAATATTAGTAATGATGTAGTAAATTATTTAAAGGAAAAAATAATAAATAATAAATCTTTGGTATACAAAAAAGGAAAGAATTATTATTGTGAAATAGATAGTATAATAATAACTATAAATTCTTATAATTACTCTATTATTACTGCTCATATAATAAAATAAAGAAGGTAGTACTTATGAAGAAGCTTATTAAAGAAAATAGAATTTCTATTATAATATGGTGTATATTTGAAATAGTTGCTATTAGTTTATTTATATCTACTTCTAAATTATTTTATTTGCTAAATTTTACATACATTGGAACTTGTGTTTCTTTAGGTATATTAATGATGAAACATAAATTAAAATATGCTAGAAATTTTGTTCAAATTGGTGTTGGATTATATATGCTTGTTTTTTTAGGTATAATATGTAGAGAAAATATGCAGTTAGAGGGTTTTTGGTATTATTTATTTTTAGGAGTTTTTGAAGCAGCAACAATTCATTATTTTGTAGCTAAAATTGTAGGACCTTTAATTTTTGGAAGAGGTTGGTGTGGTTATGCTTGTTGGACTGGTATGATACTTGATTTATTACCATATAAAGTTCCTAAAGGTGAAAGAAAGAAAATTGGCTGGATTAAATATATTGTATTTTTATTTTCACTAACTTTTGTAGGTGCATTATTTATTTTTAAGGTAGGTAATCTTGAAACAATAATGTTTTATTCATTTATAATAGGTAATTTATTCTATTATGCACTAGGAATATTACTTGCATTTATATTTAAGGATAATAGAGCATTTTGTAAGTATATATGTCCTATAACTGTATTTTTAAAACCTATGAGTTATTTTTCTTATATAAGAGTAAGATGTGATCACTTAAAATGTATTAATTGTAAAAAATGTATTAGAAATTGTCCTATGAATGTTGATATGTTAGATGATTCAAGAAAAAGAAAAAATGGAACAGAATGTATTTTATGTGCTAAATGTATTAATGAATGTCCAAAAAATGCATTAAGATTAAATAAATTTTAGTTATGACTATTTATAGTATAAAAATGATGTGATATTTATGAAATTTAATGAATTTTACATTTGTAACAATGAAGGGAAAAGTAATTGCGTAATTGTTAGAAGTATTGTCGAGGAATTGTATGAAATTAATCGGTTGTTAATAGATAAGTTAGATAAGAAATTATCTGATGATTTTATTAAGATGCTACTATAAAATGTAAAATAGATGTATAATTTACATTTTTTTACAATTATTTATTTACTTTTTGATTGTATAAATATTAATCTGTGATATACTAAAGTTATAGTAACAGACTAGTGTTTCAAGTATGTTCTATGGTATAAAAATTTATAATTTGTAATTATTAAGAAGGAGGAGTTTTTTATGAATTATAATAAAGGTTATAAGGCATTAGCAATTGCCGCATTATTGCTAGGAATTGTAGGAGTATCACTTGGTTACGCTGCATTTTCAAACACATTAACAATTTCTTCATCAGCTGAGGTTAAGCCAGATGCATCATCATTTAATGTTGATTTTTCATCTAGTTCATCTGCAGTTGAAACAGATAATATTACACCAACATTAAATAAAAATGTAGATGGGTTTACAGCTACTGCCGCAACAATTGATAATACATCGGATCCAACAGTATCTAATTTAAAAGCAACATTTACTGAACCAGGACAATCAGCTACATATACATTTTATGCATATAATGCAGGAAAATATGTTGCATATTTAAATAGTATTGTATTCCAAGGATCAAAAACTTGTACAGCTAAAACTGGAACTACTCAAGCTTTAGTTGATACTGCATGTACTGGAATTACACTAAGTGCTAAAGTAGGAAGTGAATCAGCTACAACTACATCTGTAGCAAGTTTAACTAGTCATTCTTTAGCAACCGATGCTGCTGAACAAGTTATTGTAACTATAACTTATGCTGATGGTAGTGGACAAGCAGATGGTGACTTTGATGTTACATTACCAAGTATTGTTTTAACATATGATTCAGTAGACTAATGTTATCTATTAATACTAATTAGTTAGTAGATGAAGATGGAGGAAAAAAATGAAAAAGGGTTATAAAAGATTATTATTCTTTATAGCAATTATAATAATAATACTTTTAATTAATACTTTTACTGGTTTTTTCTCAAAATTTAAAATTGATTTATTTTTAGGATTATTATTAATAATATTTCACAAGTTCTTTGTGATTGAAAAAGATAATAACAGATACTTGAAAGATATATTATTTGAAATATTATTCTATGTAGTCTTATATTTTATATTATATTATTTGCTAGGATTGGCTGTTGGACTTGCAAGAACACAAAACTATTTAACCATTGATGGATTAAAGAAATTTATTATTCCAGTTATATTTTATTGTATATTAAGAGAAATATTTAGATATAATATGCTTTGTAAAGCTGAAGGAAGTAAAATTTGTACAGTTATTGTGGTTATAACTTTAATTTTGATGGATTTAACATATAATACTATTCCAACTAATTTTACTTCTGCATATGACGTATTAAGATATGTGGCACTTACCTTGCTACCTGTTATTTCAAGAAATATATGTTACTCATATATTACAAGAAAACTAGGATATAAACCTGTAATAATATTTGATTTAGTTTTTACTTTATATCCATATATAATACCAATTTTACCAAATCCTAGTGAATATGTTATATCTATAATATATTTAGTAGTACCTGTAGTATTCTCATTTAGAATATTAAAATTCCTTGATTACAGAAAAGATAAAATTTTTGATAGTAATTATCACAAAAGGAAATTTAAAGGTATCATATTACCAATAGCGGTAATATGCGTTATGATATATTTTTATAGTGGTTATTTTAGATTTTATGCTGTTGCTATTGCCAGTGGTAGTATGGAACCTAAAATACATATTGGCGATGTTGTAATTGTTGATCAAAAGGTTCCTAAAGAAAAACTAGAAGAAGGGGATATTATTGCCTTCAAACACAATGACGTTGTTGTTGTGCATAGAATATATAAAAAAGTAAAATTAGATGGAAAAAATATGTATTATACAAAAGGGGATTCTAATAATAAAATAGATGATTTCTTAACTGAAGAAGAAGCCATTATAGGAAAAGTAGATACAAAAGTTCCATTTATTGGTTATCCAACAGTTTGGCTTAATAAAGAGAGTTGATAAAAATGGGAGTAATTAATAAGAAGTATTTAGATATTAGAGTAAGAAGACGTTTTTACTTGCGTTTTTTTTGCAGTACCCTAATATTAATACTTCTTATTATTTTTTTACTTTTGGCATTTAATAAAGCTTTTTCTTTTTCTGAAGATAGTATAGTTAATTATAAAGAAACAGGTAGTATTGATTATAAAATATTTTTAAAAGAAAATGATTTTTATGATACGCCTTTTTTAGGAAAAAATATGGCTTATGTGGCTAGTTTAATTAATAAAGTTAATGTTGATTTTACATATAAATTTAATGTTGATAAAGAAAGTTATTTAGATGTTAAATACAATATAATTGGTAACCTAGTTATAGCTAGTCAAAATAATTCAAATGTCTTTTTTGAAAAACAATATGTTTTAAAAGAAGATACTATTAAAGAAATAAATAATGACAAAGGAATTATAATTAATGAAAATATTGAAATAGATTATGATGAATATAACAATTTAGTAAATTCGTTTAGAACAAGTTATGCTGTTAGTACAACAAGTTATTTAGAAGTATACTTACAAGTTGAAGAAAAAAATAAAGAAGATAATAGTTATAAATTATTTAATACTAGTAAGACTACATTAAAAATACCTTTGTCTCAACAAGAAATAAATATAAATTTAAATGATGAAAAATTAGAAAATGAGAATAAAATAGTTACTAATACTAAATATGTAATAAAAGATGTATTATTCTTAATTATTAGTATAATAATCTTATTATTAATTCTTATTTATTTAGTTAGATATTTAAAAAAAGTAAGAAGATTATATAAACTATTAAAATTAAAAGATAATAATTTTGATAAACATGTTAATAAAATATTAAAGTGTTATGACAGAATAATCGTTAATGTATGTACATTAATTAATTTTGATGATTATAAACTTATTAAAGTAGTTGAATTTCAAGAATTAGTTGATGTTAGAGATAATATTAAAGAAGTAATAAACTATTATTTAATCGAAGAACATGAAAAATGTGTGTTTTATATAGTACATAATGATAGTTTATATTATTATATGGTAAGATTAAGCGATTTGAATGAGGAAATTAACGATGAAAAGAAATAAGAGTATTTTATTAATCATTTTAGTACTATTTATAAGTATAACATTTTTATCTGTTGGTTTTTCAGCTGCTTCAGCAACTGATAAAATTGAAAATATTATGGCATCAGTAAAACCAACTGCGATGGCTAGAATTACAAATATTATTGCAACTAATTCTAGTGGTATGGGAGTTAGTAATTCTGAAAATTATAATATGGATAAAATCTATGGTAATGTAACATTACCGAATACTGATTCAAGTATAACTTATAAAGTAAATGTAACGGTTTATCTTGAGTCAGTAATGAAGATATCTGAAATAATAAATGAAAGTCCTTATTTGGATTTTGAATTATCTGATTATAGTATTGGAGATGCTCTTTGTAATAATAATAATGAGTGTAACTTTGGGGCAACTAAGGAATTATATATAACAATGAAATATAAGGAAGGAGTATATGATAGTTCAAATATTACTTATCCTTTTGAATTAGATTTTGTTTTTGAAGAATTATCTAATGTTGCTAGAATAGGTGAGACTTATTATGCTACATTACAAGAAGCAATAGATGATGTTCCAACTAATAATCAAAAGACAACAGTAGTTTTATTAAAGAATACTAGTGAATTATTACAAATAGATAATGGTAAAAATATTGAATTTGATTTTCAAAATTTTACAATTAGTAATAATGGTAATACTAATGTTATTATAAATAATGGTACTATTGAAATAAAAAATGGTACTATTACATCTGATGCGGGGTTTGGAGCAATAGATAATAATCCTACTGGTGTTCTTAAAATGTCAGGTGGTAGTATTATAACTACAGGAATAAGACAAACTATTTATAATAGTGGTGGTACTGTAGAAATATCTGGTAGTGCTTATTTAAAAACAAATGCACCGGAACGTTCTACTATAAATAATGTTGGAAATGGACATGTTACTATTTTAGGTGGAACAATAATATCTGAAAAAAAATATGCTGTAGAAAATGCTAATGGTACGTTAGTAATTGGTTCAAAAGATGGTACTGTAAATACTAATACTCCAGTATTACAAGGGTATTTATATGGAGTAAGTAGTAAGAGTGCTTTTGGATTTTATGATGGTGTTATTAAAGGAACTAAAAATTCATTTGAAGATTTTTCAAAAGTAAGTGATACTGAAGATGGTTATGGTATTTTTAATGATACTGACTATATTAATGGCAATATCTATGTTATGTCATATTTAGCACAAACATATGAAGTAAGATTTAATTCAAATGAAGGAACATGTAGTGAAGCTACAAGAAATGTTAAGAAGAATGATAAAGTAGGTGTTCTTCCAGTTCCAACAAGAACAGGTTATTATTTTGATGGATGGTTTACTTCTTTAGAAGGTGGAACAAAGATTAATCAAGATACTGTTATTAGTGATAACATAGAATTCTTTGCTCATTGGACAAGCATAGAGGATGCTAAAAATGCAAGAATTGGTGATGTTGAATATAAAACATTACAACAAGCTATTAATGCTGTTCCAGCTGATAATAGGGAAGTAACTATTACAGTATTACATGATATAGCAGAATTAATTACTATTGAAAAAAATAAAAATGTAGTTCTTGATATTCAAAGTAATACTTTAAGAAATAGTGGTGTAAGTAATGTTATTAAAAATTATGGTACATTAAAAATTATTAATGGAACAATTAATTCTAGTACAACTCAAGGTGCTATAAATAATTATAAAGGGGCATATTTATATATAACTGGTGGAAGTATTAATGCAATAGGAACAAGACAAGCTGTATATAATGATGGTGGTATTGTAGAAATATCAGGGGATGCATATCTTACTTCTACTACTAATCAAAGAGCCACTGTTCAAAATTTAAATGGTGGTACTATAACTATAAAAGGTGGAACAATAATTTCTAAAAACTTTAGTGCTGTTGATAATGTATCTACGTTAATTATTGGATCAAAAGATGGAAATATTAATGCTAGTACACCGGTTATGGTTGGTAGAACCTATGGAATAAGTAATACTGGAACTTTGAAATATTATGATGGTATTTCTAAAGGTGTTACATCTTCAATAAATGGTAATATAAATGAATTTGAAGATAATAGTACAAGAATAGATTCTACTGAAACTATAGATGGTTTGTTATATAATACAATGTATTTAAGTTAAATGTGTTGATAATATCAACACATTTAATTTTATATTATAATTAATAAAGAAAGGAATATATTATGTATTTAAAGTAAGTATTAGAAAAATTAAGAGAAAAAAATAAAGAGAGGAGTATCAAATGAAAATAGTATTACCTAATTGTGATTCAATAAATAACGCAAAAAAAGAAAGAATAAAATATACAAAAAAATATTTGAAAATTATTTAAGATGCAGATAAGTGTATAGAAAATGCACATAGACATTATCAAGAATCAATTATTTCTTCTAAAAATTCAAAGTAAAAAAATTGACCAAATAGAATAATGAATGAAGATAAAATGAATATTATTAAAGAAAAAGTTGGTTTATTATTATAATCAGATAATAATTAATAGTCATATATCTTGGAAACTATATATTAATATTTGATACCGATTTATGGTAACCATAAAAATGACTTAAAATTGGACGAAATAGTAATAAATTTCGTCTTTTTTATGCTATAATTGAATAGAAATGGAGTGATTCCTATGGATAATAAAACTAATATAAATTGGTTGATTACGGTTTATAGTAACTTTTTAAAAGTTCCTTTATTTATAAGGTTTTGCGGGAATTAATATCTTGCATCTTTATAATAAAATATATAAAACTTTAATAATATTAGTCAAAAATGACCAAAATATATGAAAAATTGTATAGGAATTAAGGTATTGATTACGACACAGTAACAATTGTGAGAAGAGGTATAATATGAAAGTTGTAAAACAAGACAGTGAATTTGGAATAGATATATTTTTTAAAGAAGAAAATAAGTATCTTGCTATTACCTATGGAGGTAATTTAGATTTATATTGGATTATTTATTCAGAAGAAGTTAATAAAGATAATAACTTTGTAATTACTAAAGAAAACTATGAAGTATATAGACTATTTGAACAATTATTTAATGATATAGATGATATAAATATATATAAATATCAAAACCACCAATTTAGTAGTAATTTTAAAAAAGCTCAAAAAGAAAAATATAGAAAATCAAATACATCAAATTATAATGTATTATATAATGAAAAAGAAAAATTAATAACTTGGTATTCTGATGAAACGGCATTTTGTGTAGCCAACGTTTTAAAAATAAAAAAAGAAGATGAAATATTTAAATTAGAATTTTTTATTCAACCATACATTGATGGATATGATAGAGACTTTAATTCCTTGCATCATATTCCAATAAGATTTAGAAATTCAGGAAGTTTTTATAATCCGTTTAATGTAGTATTTATGAGAATGTATAGTAATATGAAAGAAATAGACGATGTTAATGATTATGGACACCAAATTCATATGGAAGAATATTTATATAGTCAAAGTAAAATAAAAAAACTAACTAAATAATTTAAATACCATATGACCAGGAAACTATATTCAAATAATTGATTACGGTTTATAGTAACTACGAAAATGACTTAAAAATGGGCGAAATAGTAATAAATTTCGTCTTTTTTATGCTATAATTGAATAGAAATGGAGTGATTCCTATGGATAATAAAACTAACATCAACTGGTATCCTGGTCATATGGCTAAAACTAGAAGGTTAATAATGGAACAGGAAAAGCTAATAGATGTAGTATATGAAATAATAGATGCTAGAATTCCTTTTTCTTCTAAGATTCAAGATAAAGATAATATATTATTAAAGAAACCTAGAGTTTTAATTTTAACTAAATATGATTTATGTGATAAAGATGAAACTAATAAATGGATAAAATATTATGAAGAAAAAGGATATAAGGTTGTTAAATTAGATTTATCTGAATCAAGTGTTAATTTTAATGAACTTATTAATATTACTAATGAATTAATGGAAAGTATTCAACAAAAAAGAAATGATAAGGGAATGAAGGATAAAGAAATAAGGGTATTAGTTCTTGGAATTCCAAATGTTGGTAAGTCAACTCTTATCAACAGGTTTGTTCAAAAAAATGTAGCAAATACTGGTAATAAACCTGGTGTTACTACTAATTTAGTATGGCTTAAAACAAAATCAAATGTATTATTATTAGATACTCCAGGTATTTTATGGCCAAAAATAGAAAGTGAAGAAGTAGCATTAAATCTTGCTTCTATGTCAGCAATAAGAGAAGAGGTACTTCCAATAGGCAAAGTATCTTGGCATATATTAGAAAAATTAAATAAATATTATCCAGATAAATTAAGTATGAGATATAATATGGAAAGTCTTGATGAAGATATTATAGAAGTTTATAATACTATTGGCAAGAAATTAGGTGCCTATAAAAATGGTGAAGCTGATTTTAATAGAGTTAGTGAAGCTATAATAAATGATGTAAAAAGTGAAAGAATTCAAGGTATTACATTTGATAGATATGAATGGTGATTGTTATTATGAATAAGAATGAAGTATTAAACAAATTAAATGAATTAAAATTAAATAAAGATGATTATATTATAATATCAGGTACTAGTTTAGTACTTCATGATGTAATTGATGAAACTAAAGATATAGATATATCTGTTAGTAAAAAAATTTATGATAGTATTGATTGGGAAGAAACTAAAGGATATTTAAACATTATTAAAACAAAGGATGTATTTGAAATAGGTACATCTTATTATAATGAAAAAAATATTGATATTATAAATGGTTATAAAACCATGAATCTTGAGGAATGTTTAAAATTAAAAAAATTATTAAATAGATCAAAAGATAAAAAATTAATTAGACAATTAGATTTATTACTAGCAAAAGATGATAATTATAGATATGAAAAAGAATTAATTAGTAATGGTATAGATTTAATAGCAGGAGTTGATGAAGTTGGTCGTGGTCCGCTTGTTGGTCCTGTTGTTGCATCTTGTGTTATTTTACCTAAAAATTATCATTTAAATGGTTTAACTGATTCTAAAAAATTAAGTGAAAAGAAAAGAAATGAATTTTATGATATTATAAAACGTGATGCTATTTCAATTGGAATTGGAATCGTAGATGCAAAAACTATAGATGAAATAAATATTTATGAAGCATCTAAACTTGCTATGAAAAAAGCGATAAAAAACTTGCAAATTGTTCCAAAATGTGTTTTAATTGACGCTATGGAGCTTGATTTAGATATTCCAAGTATTAGCATAGTTCATGGCGATTTTATTTCTCAATCTATTGCAGCAGCTTCGGTTATAGCTAAAGTAACTAGAGATAATATGATGTACGAATTAGACAAGAAATATCCAGAGTATGAATTTGCAAAGCATAAGGGCTATCCAACAAAAAGACATTTGGAAATTATAAAAAAATATGGTGTTTTAGAAAATTATCGTTTTACTTATGCTCCAGTTCGTGATTTAATATATAGGGAAAAGGAAGTTGAAAAAGATGAAATTACTAATTAATAAAACATTAAGAACATTTATGTTATTGTTTTTTGCAATATTTTTAATAGAAATGATATTTAAAGGAGTAATGGAATTACCATTTGATTGGTCAGTTTTAAGAATTGCTTTAGGTATTACAGTTTTTTCTTCATTATTAGCAATTATATTTTCTTTCTTTAATAAATTTTGGAGAAATTTTTGTATTATCTTAATTCTTTTAGTTGCAACTATATATGCTATTGCTCAAGCTGGATTTAATGATTATTTTACAAATTATATGTCGCTTGCAACATCTACTCAAGCAGAGGCAATTACTGGATTTATTGGAGACTTTATTAAAAGTATTAAACCTCATTATTATTTACTTTTAATTCCATTTGTATTGTTTGTTATTTATCTTATATTTTTTGAAAAGAAAATTAATACATATGAATCAAATTTAGAAGTATCATTTATAGATAAAATAAGAGGTAAAAAGAAAAAAGAAGCTGCTAGATTAGAACAACAAAAGAAATTAAAAAAGAAAAATTTAGTTACTAGATTATCATTTTTATTAGCAATAGTTGTATTTAGTATTTTTTATTATTTATCATTAGGTGCAGATTTCATGCAAAATAAAACTCAATCAGTTACAGCACTTCAATCATTTAAAAATCCATCTATGACTAGAGTTGCTGTTTCTCAATTTGGTATTGAAGGTTTTGCATTTGTTGATATTAAAGCTCTTATTTTTCAAACTGATGAAGAAGTTGAAGTAGGGCTTGCTGAAAAAAGAGATATTTTCAATAATGTAAAAGATGATTTAAAAAGAGAAATTGATGACAGTGAATGGATTAAACTAAATGATGAAGAAACTGTTCCTGATTTCAAAAAATTAAATGAATATTTTATGAGTAAAGAAATAACACCAAAAAATGAATATACTGGAATGTTTAAAGGAAAAAATTTACTTGTAATTATGATAGAGTCTGGGTCAAATGTTTTAATTAATTATCCAGAGTATTTCCCTAATTTTGCTAAAATATATAATGGTGGTTGGTCTTGGGAAAATGCTTTTTCACCAAGAAATGCTTGTTCAACAGGAAATAACGAAATGAGTGGTATTACATCGCTTTATACAATTAATAGAAATTGTACTGCAAATGTTTACAAAGGCAATACATATTATGAATCATTATTTAATCTATTTAATGAACAAGGATATAATACTTCTAGTTATCATGATTTTGACGATCACTTTTATTATAGACATGATTATCATCCAAACATGGGAAGTAGAAAATTTTATGGAGTTTACGATTTAGGAATGAGATTAGGATCTGAATATCAACCTTGGCCATGTGATGATGATTTTGCTAAAAAAGCTTTACCTAAATTTATTAATAATGATAAATTTATGGCTTGGATGACAACTGTTTCATCTCATATGAAATATTCTTATTCTTCAGTAACTGGTGATAAGTATTTAAATCTATTTAAAAAGGAAAAATGGAGTTTAGAAAACAAGAGATATATGTCTAAATTAAAAATTGTAGACGATATGTTTGGTGTTTTACTAGATGAACTTGAAAAGAGTGGAAAATTAAATGATACTGTTTTAATGATTTATGCAGATCATGAACCATATGGTCTTGATGAATCTACATTTAAACAAATTACAAAATATGATATATCATCAAATGGTGATGTAGATAGAACTCCATTTATTATTTATAATCCTAAATTAGAATCTAAAAAGTATTATGAATATACATCATTTATGAATATTACTCCAACTATAGCAAATTTATTTGATTTAGATTATGACCCACGTCTTTATGGTGGATATGATCTTTTAAGTGATGCTTATCCAAATTATGTAGCATTTGCAGATGGATCTTGGAGAAGTGATAAAGCTTATTTTGATGCTGCTAAAGGTAAGATTAAATATTTAGGTGAAGAAACTTATACAGATGAAGAATTATCATATATTAATAATAGTATTAAAAATGAAATGGCTATGAATAATTTAGCTATAAAAAGAGATTATTTTACTTATCTTAATAAAAAATTAAATAAGGGATTTAAACCTGGTGAAGGATTAGATAAAAATAAAAACTATGTAAAAAAAGAAAAAAATGAAAAGGGTGAATAACAATATATGAAAAACTTAGTAATTGTTGAATCTCCAAGTAAGAGTAAAACTATTGAAAAATATCTAGGTAGTGATTATAAAGTTGTTTCATCCAAAGGACATATTAGGGATTTAGCTACTACTGGTAAGTATGGTTTAGGAATTGATTTAGATGATAATTTTAAACCAAATTATATTGCTATTAAGGGAAAATCAGCTACAATTAAAGAGTTAAAAAGTGATGCTAAAGAATGTAATAATGTATTTTTAGCATCAGACCCTGATAGAGAAGGAGAAGCTATTTCTTGGCATCTACAAGATGCTCTAGGTTTAAAAGATAATTATCAAAGAGTTGTTTTTAATGAAATTACAAAGCCTGCTGTTGAGGAAGCTTTTAAACATCCAAGAAAAATAGATATGAATTTAGTTAAATCTCAAGAAACAAGAAGAATATTAGATAGAATTATAGGTTTTAGATTATCTAAGTTAATGCAATCAAAAACAGGTGGCAAGAGTGCTGGACGTGTTCAAAGTGTTGCATTAAAATTAATAGTTGATAGAGAAAGAGAAATTGAAAGCTTTATTCCTGAAGAATATTGGAGTATAACAGCATTAATCGATAAATATGATTTTGAAGCTAATCTTTTTAAATATAAAGATGAAGAGATAAAATTAACTAATGAAGATGAAACGAATTTTGTATTATCTAAGTTAGGAAAAGAATTTTTAATAGATAATGTTGAACAAAAGGAAAAAAAGCGTGCATCTAAAGTTGTTTTTATAACATCAACTTTGCAACAAGCTGCTGTTAATAAACTTAATTTTTCTGCATCTAAGACAATGAGAATTGCTCAAAAATTATATGAGGGTGTAGATATAGGAAAAGAAACTGTTGGTTTAATTACATATATGAGAACTGATAGTACCAGATTATCTCCATTATTTATTGATGAAACACTAAAATATATTGAAGATAATTTTGGTAAAGAATATGTTGGATATGTAAAAAAATCTAAAAAAAGTGATAATGTTCAAGATGCACATGAAGGAATTCGTCCAACATCGATAAAAAGAGATCCTGAAAGTATAAAAAAATATTTAAGTGCTGATGAATATAAAGTTTATAAACTTATTTATGATAGAGCATTATCTTGTTTAATGGCTGATTCAAAGTATTTACAAACTACAATTCTTTTAAATAATAATGATTATATTTTTAAGGCTACTGGTTCTGTAATTACATTTGATGGTTATTTAAAAGTTTATAAAGATAATGAAGAAGATGATAATAATCTTCCAGATTTAACTGGTGTAGATAAATTAGTTTCAAAAGAAATAAAATCTGAACAACATTTTACAAAACCACCAGCTAGATTTAGTGAAAGTTCATTAATTAAAGAATTAGAATCTCTTGGAATAGGAAGACCTTCAACTTATGCAACAATTATTGAAACATTAAAAACAAGAGGTTATGTAATAATTGAAGAAAAGAAATTTCATCCAACAGATATTGGTATTGAAACAACAGATAAATTACAAGAGTTTTTTGCTGATATTATAAATGTTGAGTATACAGCTAATATGGAAGAAGATTTAGATGAAATTGCTGATAATAATAAAGATAATATTAAAGTTTTAAATGATTTTTGGAATAAATTTGAACCTTTAGTAGAAGATGCTTTTTCTAATATGGAGAAAAAGGCTCCTCAAGAAACTGGAGAAAATTGTCCAGAATGTAATAGTCCTTTAGTTATAAGAAAAGGAAGATATGGAGAATTTATTGCTTGTTCAAATTATCCAGAGTGTAAATATATAAAAAAAGAAGAAAAAGAAATAATTGAAATATGTGATTGTCCAAATTGTGATGGGAAAATAATTGAAAAAAGAACAAGAAAAGGCAAATCATTTTATGGATGTAATAATTATCCTAAATGTAAAACTGCACTTTGGGATAAACCTACTGGAGAGTTATGTCCAAATTGTAATAGTTTATTAACTGAGAAAAAAGATAAAATAAAATGTAGTTCTTGCGATTATGAAAAATAATGTAATGAATTACATTTTTTTATTTTTTATGTTATTATTATATAGTCGATTTAATAAATATATTATGGAGGACTTTTATGTTTAAATTATTTAAGAATTTTACTAAAAAAGATATTTTGTTTATATTATTTAGTTTTATATTGATAATAATTCAAGTATTTTTAGATTTGAAAATGCCTGATTATATGGCAGAAATAACTAAACTTGTTCAAACTGAAGGAAGTAATATATTTGATATTTTAAGAAATGGTACATACATGCTTTTATGTGCCCTTGGTAGTTTATTAACTTCAATTATTGTTGGATATTTTGTAGCTAATGCTGCTGCATCTTTGTCTTTTAATATAAGAAAAAAAGTGTTTAATAAAGTTGAGAACTTGGGAATGCATGAAGTAAAAGGTTTTTCAACAAGTAGTTTAATTACTAGAACTACTAATGACATTACTCAAATACAAATGTTAATTGCTATGGGACTTCAGTTGATTATTAAGTCACCAATTACTGCAGTATGGGCAGTAACAAAAATATTAAATAAGAGTTGGCAATGGTCTGCTTTAACTGGTATTGGAGTTATTGTTTTATTAACAACTGTAATACTTTTAATAATTATTGTTATTCCTAAATTTAAAAAACTTCAAAAATTAACTGATAAACTAAATTCTATTACTAGAGAAAATTTAACTGGTATAAGAGTTATCAGAGCTTTTAATGCAGAAGAATATCAATTACAAAAATTTACAAATACTAATGATGAATTAACTAATATTCAATTATTTTCTCAAAAAGCATTTTCTGTTATGATGCCTTTAATGTTTTTAGTTTTATATTTTTTAACACTATCTATTTATTTTGTTGGTGCATTTATGATTAAAGATGCTTTAATGGTTGATAAGTTATCTATATTTGGTGATATGGTAGTGTTTTCATCATATGCTATTCAAGTTATAATGTCGTTTTTAATGTTGGCTGTAATATTTATGATGGTTCCTCGTGCACAAGTAAGTGCAAAAAGGATTAATGAAGTTTTAAATACTAAAGAATCAATTATTGATGGAAAAGGAAATATAAAAACAACTGAAGAGGGAACAGTTGAATTTAAAAATGTTTCATTTAAATATCCAGATGCAAATGAGTATTTACTTGAAGATATTTCATTTAAACTAAATAAGGGTGAAACTATTGCATTTATTGGATCAACTGGATCAGGTAAATCTACATTAATAAATTTAGTACCTAGATTTTATGATGTATCTAAGGGTAGTATTTTAGTAGATGGAATAGACGTTAGAGATTATACACAAGAAGAGCTTCATAATAAAATTGGATATGTATCTCAAAAAGCTATAATGTTTAATGGTAGTGTAAAATCTAATATTAAGTATGGTGATAATGGTAAAAAAGAAATAAGTGATGAAAAAGTTCAAGAAGCTATTGATGTTGCACAAGCAAGTGAATTTGTTAATAGTTTAGAAAAAAATTTAGATTCTCATATAGCACAAAGTGGAACAAATATTTCTGGAGGTCAAAAACAACGATTATCAATTGCTAGAGCTATTGCAAGGGATCCTGAAATATATATATTTGATGATTCTTTTTCTGCACTTGATTTTAAAACAGATGCTACTTTAAGAAAAGAATTAAAAAGATATACTAAAGGTGCAAGTGTTATGATAGTTGCCCAAAGAATAGGTACTATTTTAAATGCTGATAAAATTATAGTTTTAGATAATGGAAAATGTGTTGGCCAAGGTAGTCATGAATATTTACTTAAAAATTGTGATGTTTATAAACAAATAGCATTATCACAACTTTCAAAGGAGGAACTTTATAATGCATAGAGGTAAAGAACAAGAAAAATCTAAGGACTTCTTTAAAGCAATATCAAGATTATTTAGGGAATTAAAATTATTTAAGATTATAATATTTCTTGCGTTAATAATGGCAGCACTTGGTTCAATTCTTTCAATTGTTGCACCAAATAAATTATCAAAACTTACTGATGAAATTACTCAAGGTTTAATTGTAAAAAAAGATAATATAGAATTATTATCTAACAAAATTAAAAGTAATTTAAGTAACATAGATTATAATAAAATTAATGAGTCTGATTTAACTGAAACTGAAAAGAATGATTTTTTAGTAATGATTTCAAAAATAAATATTGATGATCAAAATAGCATAGTTAATAATATTTCTAATTTATCTGATAATACAATTAACTATATATTACCTGAATTTGAAATTGATAAAATTAAGATAAATTCAAAAGATCAATTGGAATTTATAAAAATAATGTCTTCTTTAGATAGTAATGCAACATCACAAGTAATATATGAAAAAGTGGATGAATTGCCAAAAAATATTCAAGATGTAATTAAACCATTTATGAATATTGATATGATTAAAAGAATAAGTATTGTTCTAGCTATTTTATATATAGCTAGTGCATTGTTTTCATTTTTACAATCTATTGCTATGACTATTGTATCTAATAATTTTGCAAAAGAATTAAGAACTAGAATTTCTCATAAAATAAATAGATTACCACTTAAATTTTTTGATAAGAATCAAGTAGGAGATACTTTATCTCGTGTTACAAACGATACTGATACTATTGCTCAATCAATGAATCAATCTCTTGCTCCTTTAGTAAGTTCACTCACCTTATTTGTAGGTACTACAATAATGATGTTCATAACAAATTATATTATGGCTTTTACAGCTATAATTGCAAGTATTATAGGATTTGTTTCTATGGGATTATTGCTTTCAAAATCTCAAAAGTATTTTAAAGATAGACAAAGAGAATTAGGAAAATTAAATTCTCATATCGAAGAAGTTTATTCTGGTCTTTTAGTTGTAAAGGCATATAATGGAAAGAAAGAATCAGATAAGAAATTTAATGAGTTAAATAAAAATGTATATGAGGCTAATAGAAAAAGTCAATTTCTTGCAGGTTTAATGCCTTCATCAATGATGTTTATTGGTAATTTAGGGTATGTTGCAGTTTGTGTAGTTGGTGCAATATTAACTGCTAAAAGTATGATTACATTTGGTGTAATTGTAGCATTTATAACTTATGTTAGATTATTTACTCAACCACTTTCTCAAATAGCTCAAGCATTTACTTCGCTTCAATCTACTGCAGCTGCATCTGAAAGAGTATTTGAATTTTTAGATGAAGAAGAAATGGATAAGGAAGAAAATATTGAAAAAATACTTGATAAAGATGAGGTTAAAGGAAATATTGAATTTGAACATGTTAAATTTTCATATAATGATGATAAAGTAATTATTAAAGATTTTAGTGCTAAAGTAAGTGCTGGTCAAAAGGTTGCTATAGTTGGACCAACTGGAGCAGGTAAAACAACTATGGTAAATTTACTTATGAAGTTTTATGATATTAAAGATGGAGATATTAAAATAGATGGTGTATCTATAAAAGAATTATCTAGAGAAAATATTCATTTATTATTTACTATGGTTCTTCAAGATACTTGGTTATTTAAAGGAACGATAAAAGATAATATATTATTTAATAAAAATAATATATCAAATGTTAAATTAAAAGAAATATGTGATAATGTTGGTCTTACACATTTTATTAATACACTACCTAATGGTTTTGATACTTTAATCGAAGAAAATGATTCAATATCATCAGGTCAAAAGCAACTTTTAACAATTGCTAGAGGTATGGTTGAAAATGCACCGTTTTTAATTTTAGATGAAGCAACTTCTAATGTTGATACAAGAACTGAAGAATTGGTACAAAATGCAATGGATAAACTAATAAAAAATAAAACGTCATTTATTATAGCACATAGATTATCAACAATAAAAAATGCTGATTTAATACTTGTTATGAAAGATGGCAATATTGTTGAACAAGGAAAACATGAGTATTTATTAAATTTAAATGGTGTTTATGCTGAACTATATAATTCACAATTTCAAAATTAAAAAAATAGATTTATCTATTTTTTTTATGTATATAACTATGTCAAGTAAATAGTTATCTCTTAAAAAATAATTATTATAATAGTATAATTTTGTTTAGGTGATTGAAAGTGGCTTCAGCAGTAATTCATTTATGTGTAGCTAAAAAAGTTAATTCATTTTTACAAATGGATGAGAGATTGTTATCACTTGGTGCAATTGCTCCAGATATTGCAAAGCAAATAGGTGAAAATAAGAATAAATCTCATTTTTTAGATTTACATGAAAAAGAGGATACTCCTCCTCATTATAAAAGATTTATTGATAAATATAAAAATGATTTAGATAAACCTTTTGAACTAGGATATTTAATTCATTTATTAACAGATTATTATTGGTTTAAAGATTATGTTTATGAATATATAGGAGATTATACTAAGGATAATAATGTTACTTATATGGCCATGAAAAAATTACTTTATAATGATTATACTAGATTAAATCAAGAGTTAATTGATAAATATATGTTGGATTTATATTATTTTCAAAATGAAATAGAATACCCTAAAAGTAATATTGATGAAATACCTGTTGATAAACTAAATATATTAGTTGATAAAATGAGTTTATTAATTCAAGAAATGGATAATAAAAAAACTGTTATGATAAATATAGATCAAATATTATTATTTATTGAATCTTGTGGAAATAAAATAATAAATGATTTACAAAGATTGAATATAATAGGAGCTAATTATGAAGAAAGATAAGACTAAACATACTAAAAGAAGATCATTACCATTTTTAGTAAAACTAATGATGTTATTAATAAATGTTTTAACTATTGCTTTGATAGTTATTACTTTTAAATTGAATGTTTTGCCAATGAAATTTTCTATTCCTTTAGCTATTTTATTGGTTATACTTGATATTATTACTATGATATTTTTGAAAAAAAAGAAGAAAAGAAAATTAGGAGTATTTTTATTTTTAATTTTAAGTATTACATATGGAGTAGGTATCTTTTATGAATGTAAGACTGATAATTTTTTTGAAGTAATAAGTGGTAATAATAATAAAGTTATTGAAAAATATATGATTGTTGTTAAAAGTAATAGTAAATTTAATGAACTAAAAGATTTAAAAGATGAATCATTTGGTTTAATTGAAATTGATGAAGATGGATATAAAAAAGCAACTTCAGAATTAGAAAAAAAAGTTAAAACAAATAATAAGTTTTATGAAGATTCATATTCAGTAACTGATGCATTATTAAAAGATGAGGTTATGGCATTTTTAATTGAAGAATCACAAGAAAAAATATTAGAAGAAAATTATGAAAATTATAGTAGTAAAACAAAAATATTAGAATCTTTTGAAATAGAAGTAATTGAAGAAGAAGTAAAAAAAGATACAGATATTACTAATAATCCATTTAATATATATATTAGTGGTATTGATACTTATGGAAGTATAAAAACACAATCAAGATCTGATGTTAATATTATTGTTAGTGTTAATCCAAAAACTCATAAGATAGCACTTGTTGATATTCCAAGAGATTATTATGTTCAATTATATAAGAAAAATGGACTTAAGGATAAATTAACACATGCTGGTATTTATGGAATTAATACATCAGTTAAAACTATTGAAAAATTACTTGATATAAATATAAATTATTATGTTAAATTTAATTTTACTTCATTAATTAAAATAGTAGATAAACTAGGTGGTATTAGAGTATATAGTGATTATACATTTAAATCAGGATTATATGATGATAATACAACTGAGGAATATATGTATTATAAGGGATGGAATACTTTAAATGGTAAAGAAGCATTATCATTTGCTAGAGAAAGACATTCATTTAATGATGGGGATAGAGTTCGTGGAGCTCATCAAGAAGCAATTATTGAAGCAATTCTTGATAAAGTAACTTCTCCTAAAATAATTACTAATTATACATCTTTATTAGATGCATTATCTAGTACATTTATTACTAATTTAGATGATGAAAGTATGAAGAAATTTATTAAGATGCAAATTGATAAAAATATTGATTGGCAAGTAGAAAAACTTGTAATGGATGGTAAGAATGGATCAGAATTTACATATTCTTATCCAAGGCAAAAATTATATGTAATGATACCAACTGAAGAATCAATTAATGAAGCAAAAGAATTGGTTAAGAAAATTACTAATGGAGAATAATATTCTCCTTTTTTCTTTGACTTTCTTATTGACATATAGTATCATTAAATAGAAGGTGAAGATAGTGAACTCAAGGTATAAAACAAGAATAATTGTAATATTAGTATTGTTAGTAATAAATGTTTTAGTTTTAACACATTATGAACTTTGGACAATGTCTAAAAAGGATGATTTTTTAGCTATAAATACTAATGAATGTATAAATGTTATTTATAGTGATGACCAAATAATTAATATGGTTAATCCAAGAGCTTTGTCTGATGAAGATGGTAATACAACTATACCTAATACTATAACAATATCTAATAGTTGTAATTCAAATGAAAATGCTTATCTTTATTTAGATGTTTATGATAAATCTTTAATAAGTGATGATAAAATGAAAGTTAGTGTTAATGGTGATGAATCACTTAGTTTTATTAATTTAAATAAGTTAAATGGAATTGATGTTAATGAAGAAATAAAAAAAATATATAAAGTTTTAAAAATAGAACTACCTTCAAGAAGTACAAAAAGAGTTAATTTTAGAATTTGGTTTGATGATGATAATGCATTATCAGAAAGTAAAAATATTTTTAATGCAAAATATTACATTTCTTCAGATAATGTAGAAACTTTTTCTGAAAAATTATCTAATAATATAGATAATAATTTAATAAATATAAATGAAAATAAATATATTAAAGGTGATTATAATAATAATAATTTAAAATTTGCTAATATGAATTGGAAGATTTTAGCGATAAATGATGATAATACTATAAAGATTATGTATGATGGAAATGATTTAGAGAGTAATTATACTGATGCAATTTATCAAGAAAAAAGCGTTGCATATGATGAAAGTAAACTAAAAGATTATATTGATAATTTTTATAAGGAAAAATTATCTGATTACGATGGAGATATTATTGAAAAGCCTTATTGTGTTGATGTAAGTTCAATTAAAACTTATAGATATAATTATGGATCGTTTATTAGAAATTTTGAAAAGTTTGAACCTAGTATTGAATGTAGTGAAACATCTTTAGAATATGGTGGTTCTAAAAAATATAAAATAGGTTTAATTACTATGGATGAAGTTGCAATTATTGGTGGATTATCAAATCAAGATAATTATGATTATTATTTATATAATGGTAATGATTATTATACAATGTCACCTGCAATTTTTAATGGTAGAGCTTATGTTGGAATAGTTACATCAACTGGAAAAATAGATGCAAGTGTTGTTAATACTATTAATAAAATAAGACCTGTTATAAATATAAAAGGAGATAAAACAGTAAGTGGTGACGGTTCTATAGAAAATCCATATAAATTTAATTAAGAGGTTGAAGAATGAAAAAAGGGATTAAGTTATTTAGTATATTATTTATATCATTATTATTTAGTGGATGTGTTAAAGTAAATTATGAAATGTCTATTAATAATGATAAAAGTATGGATATGTCTATAATAATGGCATATTCAAAACAATTAAGTGAAATGTCAAATACTAATACTGATGATACAAATAGTGATGAATCTGAAAATACTGATAATAATTATACAAAAACTGCACAATCAAATGGATATAGTGTTGAAGATTATGATGATGGTAATTATAAGGGATATTTATTAAAGAAACATTTTAATAATATAGATGATTTAAGCACTGATTTAGATGTTAAAGCAAATATATCATATTCAAGTGATAGTAAATATTTATTTAAAATAAAAAAAGGATTTTTTAAAAATACTTATGTTGCTAATTTTAAAATAGCTGATAATAATAGTTATACTGAAAGTAATTATAATGATTCTATAAAAAATAGTATGGATTTAAAATTTATTGTTAATTTACCAAATAAAGCTATTTCAAATAATGCAACGAGTATAGAAAATGATAGTAAAAAATTAATATGGGATTATGCTAAAAAAGATAATGATATAATTTCATTTGAATTTAGTGTTTATAATACTTTAAATATCATAATTTTAATTGGAAGTATTACTTTATTAATTATTATATTTATTATAATTATAATTGTAATTAAGAAAAAGAAGAAAGTACGTAAAGTATTAGATGATGATATCGAAACATTAGATGTGGAAGTAGTAAATAAAAATGATATTTCTATAGAAATAGATGAAGATAAATAAATTCAGATAATTCTGAATTTTTTTTGTAATAATATATTATATTTATTCATAGAATTTGTTAGTAAGAGAGTGTGATTTATGAATAAGAATAATATAATTTTACCTTTAGCAAAAAGAGGTAATGGTGATATTTATTTAGGAGTTGTTGGAGCTGTTAGAACAGGAAAGTCTACTTTTATCAAAAAGTTTATTCAAGAATTAATAGTTCCAAATATTGATGATGAAATTGAAAAAAAGAGATATTTAGATGAAATACCTCAATCTGCAGAAGGAAAAACAATTATGACTACTGAGCCAAAGTTTGTTCCTTCCAGTGGTGCTAAAATCAAAATAGATGATTTTTCTGCAAATATTAAACTAATTGATTGTGTTGGATATGTTATTCCTGGTGCCAATGGATATGTTGATGAAGATGGTAATCCCAGAATGGTTATGACACCTTGGTTTCCTGAAAATATTCCTTTTGTTGAGGCAGCAGAAATTGGTACTCAAAAAGTAATAAAGGATCATTCTACTATAGGAATTGTTGTTACTACAGATGGTTCTTTTTCGGATATTAAAAGGGAAGATTATGTAGATGCAGAAAGTAAAGTTATAAATGAATTAAAATCTATAGGAAAACCATTTATTGTTATATTAAATTCTTCAAAACCTAATAGTGATGAGACAAAAAAATTAGCACAAGAATTAAATGATACTTATGAAGTACCTGTAATGCCTATGTCTGTTATTGATATGAGTGAAAAAGAAATATATGATGTATTAAAAACAGCATTATATGAGTTTTCTGTTCTTGATATTAATTATTCTATACCAGAGTGGGTTCATATTTTAGATAATAATAACGACATTAAAAAGCATTACTTAGATTTAATAAAAAATAGTTCCATGGAAATAAAAAAATTAAAAGATGTTGATAAATTATTAGATTCGTTTAAGGATTCAACTTTTATTAATAGTGCAACTATATCTAATGTTGATGCAGGAACTGGTGTAGTTACTGTTAATTTAGATAGTAGTGATAAATTATATAATGAAGTATTAAATTCGATGATTGGTGAATCTGTTAATTCTAAGGCAGCAATGTTAAAAGTATTTGCAACTTATCGAAATGGAAAAGAAGAGTTTGATGCAATTAAAGCAGCATTAAAACAAGCTAAAACTTCTGGATATGGAATTGTTTATCCTACTTTAAAAGATATGAAATTAGATACTCCTGAAATAATTAAACAAGGATCTAGATATGGTGTTAAATTAAAAGCATTAGCATCAAGTATTCATTTAATTAGGGTTGATGTTGAATCTACTTTTGAGCCAATAATAGGATCAGAACTTCAAAGTAAGGAATTAATTAATTATTTAATGAAGGATTCATCAAATGATCCTCAAAGTATATGGAAAAGTGAAATATTTGGTAGAAGTTTAAATGAGATGGTTGGTGAAGGTATTAAAGCAAAATTATCTATTATGCCAGAAAATACTAAATATAAATTATCTCAAACTGTTACCAAAATAGTTAATAAAGGAAGTAATAATTTAATAGCTATAGTACTATAAAATAAGCCTATACTGTGTGTAAATGTGCGTAAAATAATGTTAAAAAAAGTAAAATAATTTGACGAATTTAAAAAAAATAATTAAAAAATACAGTTTTTCTCTTGATTTTGCTTATATTTTTTGCTAATTTTAGATTGTAAGGATGATATGATGCCTTATAACAAAATAAATTTACATTAGGAGGTAAAATTTATGAGTAAAACTGATTTAGTTGAAGTTATAGCTGCTAAAGCTGGACTTACAAAAGCTGATGCTGCTAGAGCATTAGATGCTGCTATCGAAGGAATTACAGAAGGAGTTAAAAAACAAGGAAAAGTTACTTTAGTAGGATTTGGTACTTTCAAAGTTACTAAAAGAGCTGCTAGAGATGGAATTAATCCATTAACTAAACAACCTTTACATATTCCTGCTAAAAATGCTGTATCATTTAAAGCTGGTTCTAAATTAAAAGATAGCGTTAACTAATTATGTTAAGATAAAACGAGTTTACTCGTTTTTTTCTTTTGTTATGCAATAAAATAAGATATAATGATATGTAGGGAAGTGATATAATTGAGTACTGTTTATAAAAGATTTGTAACATTAGTTGTGGGAATAATTTTACTTATCATAGCTTTATTTTTAAATAGATTTAATTTAGTTAGAGTAATACTTAGTTTAGCAAGTATAGTTTTTTTAACATATTCTTCACAAATAGAGAGAAATAATAAAATTCTTTTTATTCCATTATTTGCTATTATTTTTACCTTTTTAGTTATTGCTTTAGATTATTTATGTGTAAGTACTTTAAAACATATTCCTATTTTTACTTATAATATAACTTCAACTGAATCTGGAAAAGTATATAATGCAATTGGTTATAGAGTATGGTCTTGTCAAAATAAAACTTTTAAAGTAGATCCACTATATAAATTGGGTTATTATTGTGAAAAAGAAAATTTAACTTCTGAAAATATAAATAATGTATTATCAAATATTGAAAATGATTTTAATAGATATAGTGATAATTATGTTAAAGTAATTGGTAGAGTATCTAAAGTAATTGATGATAAAACTATTTTGATGCAATCATATGATGAATATGAAGATATGATAAGATTTAATGAAACAATTAATTTATATGTATCGTTTAATATAGGTAGTAAAGAAATATCTAATTTAGAACAAAATACTTTAGTAACTATTATTGGTAAAATTGATCGTAAAGATAATAATAATATTTATATGATCGATAGTAAAATTAGTATGAGTTCTGTTAGTACTGATGATATAAATATAGATGCAGATAGTAATATATATTGTGAATATGATAAAGAATTATGGTTTCAAACTACTGATAATATTTTTTATAAATCTTGTATAAATGATATTAATATAAAAATAAATGGAAATTTATATAATTTATATAATGCATTAAAGAATAATTTAATAACATTTGATGAAATAAAAAATGAAGCTTTAGGATATCAAGAACAAAGTAGTGATGAAAGTGTTATTTATAATTATGAAGGATTTAAAATAATGGTATGTGATCCTAGACGTAGTAAAGATATAATTGTTGGAAAGAGTACAATGGATTTTTCTGATGGATATTGTGATGTATCTATAGATTCTGATAAAAGAGGTAATTAATATGAAAAATAGTAAATTTTGGATATGGTTTATTCCTTTGTTGTTAATTTTATGTGCATTAATTTATTTAATGATTTTAAATATTAATAAAAAAGAAGATAATAAACCAACTAATAATGAAAGTGATGCAATAAAAATAAAAAATGAGTATGAAAGTAAAAATGATAATATAGATAGTATTAAAGTTAAATTAAGTGAAAATAACTCTTATGTTTATTTAAATGATACTGAGTTAAATAATCTATTTAATAATAATGACGGAATAGTTTTTATTGGAGATAGCAATGATAATAATGCTAGAAGTTTTATAATGGTTTTAGAAGAAGCTATAAGCAGTACTAGTATTCCAAAAGTTTATTATATTGATATTCATGATAATAATATTTCAAAAATTAAAGGTAAAGTAGGAACTAATGATTTATATCCTGGTACTGTTATTACTTTTGAAGATGGTAATGTATTAGAATCATATTTTGAAGTTTTAGATCATGATAAATTATTAAAAAGTTATAATAATATAATTAAAAGTTTTATTGAAGCATGTGACGAAAATTGTTAATAAGGAGATGATACTATGTATAATTATATAAAAGGTATTATTAAAGAAATAACATCTAATTATATTGTATTAGATAATAATGGAATAGGTTATCAAATATATACTGGAAATCCATATTCTTTTCAAGAAGGTGAAGAATACATAGTATATGTTTATCAAAAAATAGCTGAAGATGATAATAGTTTATATGGATTTAAAACTACTGAAGAGAAAGATTTATTTTTAAATCTTATTAGTGTTAAGGGACTTGGATGTAAGATGGCACTTCCAATGATAGCATTAGGATCAGTAAGTGGTATTGTTGATGCTATTGAAAGAGAAAATATTTTATATTTAAAGAAATTTCCTAAAATTGGAGATAAAGTTGCAAAACAAATTATTTTAGATTTAAAAGGGAAATTAGATTTAACTACAAATGATCAAAAAGAAGATGTAACAAATGAATTAATTGAAGTATTATCTTCTCTTGGATATAAGAATGTTGATATTAAAAGAGTTGTATCACAAGTTGATCCAAGTTTATCTTTAGAAGAACAAGTAAAGAGTGCGTTAAAATTAATGTTAAAATAAAATTTAAAGGAGGGATAATATGACTAAAAAAAATGACATATATGATTTAGATGCAACTAAAGAAGAAGTTGAAATAGATAAAAATATTAGACCTGAAACATTGGATGAATATGTAGGACAACAAGAAATAAAAGAAAATATGAGAGTATTTATTAAAGCAGCTAAGTTAAGAGGTGAAGTATTAGATCATGTACTTTTATATGGTCCTCCAGGACTTGGTAAAACTACACTTGCTCATATTATTGCTAATGAACTTGGTGTTAATTTAAAATCGGCATCTGGTCCATCAATTGAAAAAAGTGGTGATTTAGCTGCTATACTTTCAACATTAGAACCAAATGATGTATTGTTTATTGATGAAATACATCGTATGCCTAGATTTATTGAGGAAATATTATATCCTGCTATGGAAGATTTTGAACTTGATATAGTTATAGGACAAGAAGGTAATTCAAGAAATATTAAAATTGATTTACCACCATTTACATTAGTTGGGGCAACAACAAGAGCTGGGGATATATCTGCTCCCCTTAGAGATAGATTTGGAATAGTATCAAAATTAAATTATTATACTGATGAAGAATTACAACATATTATTGAAAGAACGTCTCGTGTTCTTGATATGTCAATTGATGAAGACGCAGCAATAGAATTAGCAAAAAGATCAAGAAAGACTCCGAGAATTGCTAATCGTTTATTTAAAAGAGTTAGGGATTTTGCATTAGTTAATGGTGATACTAATATAACTAAGAGATTAACTGATTTAGCTTTAGAAAGATTACATGTTGATAAATTTGGACTTGATCAAATTGATATAGAATATTTAAAATCATTGATTAATAAGTTTAATGGTGGGCCAGTAGGAGTTGAAACTATTGCAACATCAATTGGTGAAGAAGTATCTACTATTGAAGATGTAGTAGAACCATTTTTACTTCAAGAAGGTTTTATTAAAAGAACTCAAAGGGGAAGAATTGCTTGTGAAAAGTCTTATGAGCATTTAAAAATAGCACATTATAAAGATACATTATTTTAAGGAGGGTTTTATGTACTCAACACTTGGAATTAAAACAGACTATACTCTTTTAAACAGCTTAATCAAAATATCTGATTTAGTTTCTTTTGGTGTTGAAAATAATATAAAATCATTAGGAATTCTTGATGATAATTTATTTGGATCTATTGAATTTTATGATGAATGTCTAAAAAATAATATTAAACCAATAATTGGTTTAGATATATTATTTGAAGAAAGACATTTTTATTTATATGCAAAAAATTATAATGGATATAAATCATTATTAAAAATTAATACATTAGTACAAGAAGATAATATTAATTATGATAATTTAATAAAATATAATGAAGATGTAATACTTGTTATACCATTTAATTCAAAAGAGTATTTTAATAAATTTAATGATTCTTTTAGTGATATATATATATCTTATGAAAATGATTATGAGAAGAAAAATGCGTTAGTTATAAGTAAGAATATTGTTAAGATTAATATTTGTAATTCTTTAGAAGAATTAGATGAATATTTTAAAATTCTTGATAATATTAGAAATGATAATAAAGTTATTAAGTGTTTAAAAATACAAGATATAAATAATGAAGATTTTGAGATTAATAAAAAATTTGTTCAAAATATTAATATAGAAATTGTAAAAAATAAAAGACATATTCCAGTTTATGAAACAAGTATTAATAATAGTTATAAATTTTTATGTGCTCTTTGTCATAAGGGATTGTCTAAAAGATTTAATAATAATATTAAAGAAGAATATATTAATAGATTGAATTATGAATTAGATGTTATTAATAAAATGGGTTTTGTTGATTATTTTTTAATTGTTTATGATTATGTTAAATATGCTAAGCAAAATAATATTTACGTGGGTCCTGGTAGGGGAAGTGCTGCTGGATCTTTAGTTAGTTATTCTATTGGTATTACTAATATTGATCCAATAAAATACAATTTATTATTTGAGAGATTTTTAAATCCTGAAAGAATAACAATGCCTGATATTGATGTTGATTTTGAAGATAGTAAAAGAGATCAAGTAATTGAATATGTAAAAGAAAAGTATGGTAAAGAAAAAGTTGCGTCTATAATGACATATGCTACACTAGGATCTAGACAGGTTTTAAGAGATGTAGCAAAGTATTATGATTTAGATAAAAATATTGATATATTAACAAAAGTTATAAATGCAAATACTAAAATATCTTTAAAAGATAATTTAAAAAATGAGAAAGTTAAAAATATTTTAAATTTATATTCAGAATTAAAAAAAGTTTATAAAATGGCTTTGAAATTAGAAGGAATTAAAAGACAAATATCTACAACTGCAGCAGGTGTTGCTATTTGTGATGTTAACTTAGATGATATAATTCCAGTATATGTTAATAATAATTCTTTATTAGCAGGACTTACCTTAAATTATTTAGAAGAATTAGGAATTTTAAAAATGGATTTTTTAGGTATTACTAATTTAAGTGTTATGCATAATATAATAGATTCAATTCCAAATAACTTTAATATTAATAGTATTAATTTAAATGATGAGAAAGTATATGAATTATTTTCAAGTGGGGATACAAGTGGAATATTCCAATTTGAAAGTGAAGGAATGAAAAATTTTTTAAAAAAACTAAAACCTAAAACTTTTAGTGATTTAACATGTGCTTTAGCTTTGTATAGACCTGGTCCAATGGAATATATTAATGAATTTATAGCAAGAAAAAATGGTAAAGCAAAAATAGATTATATTGATGATTCTTTAAAAGATATTTTAAATGAAACATATGGAATTATTATATATCAAGAGCAAATAATGTTAATTCTTAGAAGGATGGCAAATTATACATTTGCTGAGGCTGATAATATAAGAAGGGCTATGTCTAAGAAAAAAGAAGATATTATTATTAGTGAAAAAAATCATTTTATTAGTTCTTCAATTAAGAATGGTTATAGTGAAGAAGTAGCGATTAAAACTTATGAAAAAATATTAAAGTTTGCAGGATATGGTTTTAATAAAGCACATAGTGTTTCGTATGCTTTAATAGGATATCAACAAGCTTTTTTAAAAGTTCATTATTTAACATATTATCTATGTAATTTACTTAATATGGTTATAGGAAATGAAAATAAAACTAATGAATATTTGCAATTAGCTAAGCAACAAAATATTTTTTTATTAAAACCTAGTATTAATTATAGTCAGAGTAATTATGTAATGGAAAATGATAAATTAAGACTTCCACTTTCTATTATTAAAAATGTTGGTTTATCTGTAGAAAATGAAATAATCTTAAAAAGAGGTAATAATATATTTAAAGATTATTTTGATTTTGTAGCTAGATGTTATTCGAAAAATATTAATAAAAAGGTAATTGAGTATTTAATTAAAAGCGGTGCTTTAGATGATTTTAATTATAATCATAAAACTTTAATAGATAATTTAGAAAGTGCAATAAGATATAGTGAATTACTTTCAAATTTAGATGAAAGTTTTGTTGAAAAACCTATATTAGAAATAGATGAAGAATTTGATAAAAGTGAATTAATTAAACAAGAATATGATGCTTATGGTTTTTATCTAACAAATCATCCTGCAAGTAGATATCAAGGAAAAGAAATTGTCAAATTATGTGAAGTTGATAAGTTTTTTAATAAATTTATCAAATGTATTGTTATAATAAATAGTATTAGGGTTATTAAAACAAAAGTTGGAGGTAATATGGCATTTATTTTAGCTAGTGATGAAACTAGTAAATTAAATTTCTTATTATTTAACAATGAAGTTAATTTAATAAAAAATATTAAAGAAAATGATTTAGTTGAAATAAATGGTAGAGTAACAAAAAGATATAATGAATATCAAGTTAATATTAATAAAATAAATAAAGTATAAGAGAGAAGGAAGTAAGATGAAAGCAGTAAAATTTTTTAATAGCATTAATTTTGATGAAGAATTAGATGTAGAAATAACAAATGTAATATTAAAAAAATCAACTGAAACTTTTACTGTTTATCTATATAGTAAAAAATTTATTGAACCTAATATTTTAAATAAGTTATTTGATTGTGCAAAAAAAGGTATTAATCAAGAAAAAAAATGTTTAATTAATTTAGAGTATGAAAAAATAACTAGTGATGATATATTAAAAACATTTAATTATTTGTTAAATAAATTAATTGATAAAACACCTTCACTTTCTACTTTGAAAGAAGCAAGTGTTAGTATAGAAGATAATACTATATTATTGGAAGTTTTAACGCCAATTGATAAAAAATTAGTAGATGAATATGGTAAAAAAATATTAAAAGAATTAAAACAATATGGAATAGATAATGTTGAAATTAGTAGTATTTTAAATGAAGAAAAAAATCAAATAATACAAAAAGAAATTGAAAACGCTAAGGAAAAAGGTGCTAGTTCAACAAAAGTTGATGATTCACCTATAATTATTGGAACACATGTTGATGGTGATGTTGTTGCAATAGATGATTTAATAGGTGAGAGTAATAATATTATAGTTGAAGCTTATATATTTGGATTAGAGCCAAAAAGTTTTGAAAAAACAAATATAATGACAATGAAAATATCTGATAAAACAAATAGTATATTAGCAAAATTTTTTGAAAGAGATTTAGATGATTTTAATAAATTATGTAAAAAAATAAAGACAGATAAGTGGTATCGTTTTCATGGTAATATTAAATATGATGAATTTTCAAAAGATTTAGTTTTAAATGTTAGAAACATGGAATCTATAAACAGTAAAGATTCTTTAATAAAAGATGATGCAGAAATTAAAAGAGTAGAACTTCATGCACATACAATGATGTCTGCGATGGATTCTGTAGTTGATGCAAAAAAATTAGTAAAACATGCATATAATCTTGGAATGAAAGCTATTGCTGTAACTGATCACAATTGTGTTCAAGCTTTTCCTGATCTTTATCATATTGTTCAAGATATTAATAAAGGAAAAGAAAAACAAGATCATTTTAAAGTGCTATATGGTGCTGAATTAAATATAGTAAATGATGATATAGATATAATATTTCAAAATAAAGAATATAATTTATTAAACGATGAATTTGTAGTATTTGATACTGAAACTACTGGTTTTTATGCTGGATCTGATCAAATGATTGAAATAGGTGCAGTTAAAATAAAAAATGGAGAAATAATAGATAGATTTGATGAGCTTATTAATCCAAATAGAGTATTACCAAAAAAAATAGTAGAATTAACTGAAATTACAGATGAAATGTTAAAATCATGTGATAATGAAGAAAATGTAACTAAAAGGTTTTTGAAATGGGCAGGAAATGATCCAATGGTTGCTCATAATGCAAAATTTGACATATCTTTTATGAAAGCATCATGTAGTAAATATAATTTAGGAGAATTTGAATATACTGTTTTAGATACTATGGAAATAGCACGAATGTTATATCCAGGATGGCCAAATCATAAATTATCTACATTAGTAAAAAAATTAGATGTACCTTGGGATGAAGATAAACATCATCGTGGAGATTATGATGCTGAAGGTACTGCAATAGCTTTTTATAAAATGTGTAAGGTAATGTATGATCGAAATATTAATACAACAAATGATATTTTAGAACAAGTTGATGTTGCATCAGTAATAAGATTTGCTAGACCTTTTCATGCAAGTGTTATAGCTAAAGATAGAATAGGACTAAAGAATTTATTTAAGATAATATCAATTGCCAATACTAAATATTTGTATAAAAATGAACAACCTAAGATTCCTAGAAAAGAATTAGATTCATTAAGAGAAGGATTAATAATTGGATCTGGTTGTATAAATGGAGAAATATTTGAAAAAGCATTTAATTTAGAGGATGAAGAATTAGTTAACTTAATGAATTTTTATGATTATATAGAAGTTCAACCAGTATCTATATTTTCTCATTTAATTGGTGAAAATAATAAGTTTAATAATGTAATAGAGGCACAAGAACATCTTAAAAAAATTATAAGAGTTGCAAATGATGCTGGAAAATTAGTTGTAGCTACTGGGGATGTTCATAATTTAACTAAAGAAGATTTGTTGTATAGAAAAATAATTATTAACCAAAAATTTAATGGTAAGTTACATCCTTTAAATAGAAAAGGATTAGAAATACCAAATATGTATTTAAAAACAACAAATGAAATGTTAGATGAATTTTCATTTATTGGAAGTGAAGAAGCATATAAAATAGTAGTGGAAAATACTAATAAAATAGCTGATTTATGTGAAGAAATAGAAGTAATAATTAATACTAATGGAATTCCATTTGCTCCAATAATAGAAAATTCTAAAATGGATACTACTAATATGGTTTATAGTAAAGCAAGTGAATTATATGGTGATGTTTTGCCACATCATATTGAAGAAAGAATTGCTTTAGAATTATATGGTCAGCCAATAATTGATGCTGTTAGAAAAATAGTTTCAACATCTGAAGATGATGTTTATAAGAAATTACATGAGGTAATTTTAAAGGGACCAGATGCTGTTCAAAATGAAATATATGAGAGTTTAAAACTTGATAATGAAGATAATTTATCCGATGAAGAATTAAAAAATAATGCTAAAAAGAAAATGACAGCAATTATAGGTGCTAATTTTGATGTTATATATTTAATAGCTCAAAAATTAGTTAAACATTCAAATGATGAAGGATATTTAGTTGGATCACGTGGTAGTGTTGGGTCATCTTTTGTTGCTCATTTAATGGGAATTACAGAAGTAAATTCATTAGCTCCACATTATCGTTGTCCTAAATGTAAATTGTCTGAATTTGAAAATGAAGCTGGTGAACCATTAGGAAATGAATATAAATGTGGATTTGATTTGCCAGATAGAAAATGTCCAAATTGTAATACTTTAATGTATAAAGATGGTCATGATATACCTTTTCAAACATTCTTAGGATTTAATGCTGATAAAGTGCCAGATATAGATCTTAATTTTTCGGATCTTAATCAAGCTTCAGCTCATGAATATACTAAAGTTTTATTTGGTGTTGATAATGTTTATCGTGCTGGGACAATTGGAACAGTGGCAGAAAAAACTGCATATGGTTATGTTAAAGGATATTTGGAAGATAAAAATATTGTAATGAGAAATATTGAAATAGAGAGGGTTGCTTTAGGATGTACAGGAGTAAAAAGAACTACTGGTCAGCATCCAGGTGGAATAGTTGTAATTCCTGGATACATGGATGTATTTGATTTTACTCCATATCAATTTCCAGCAGAAGATCCAAATAGTGTATGGAGAACAACTCATTTTGATTATCATGCAATAGATGAAGATGTATTAAAATTGGATATTTTGGGTCATACTGATCCTACACAACTTAGAATGATACAAGAAATAACAGGTGATAATATTTTAGAAGTTCCTCTTGATGATAAAGAAACAATGTCGATATTTACATCTACTAAAGCACTTGGTGTTACTAAAGAACAAATAATGTGTGAAACAGGTACTTTAGGAGTACCAGAATTTGGTACACCATTTACTATTCAACTTGTTAAAGATACTAAACCAACAACATTTGCTGAACTTGTTAAGATATCTGGTCTTGCTCATGGTACAGATGTATGGCTTGGTAATGCTCAAGAATTAATTCAAAAAAAGGTTGTACCATTTGCTAAAGTAATTGGATGTCGTGATGATATTATGGTAGAACTTATGTATGGTGGACTTGAGCCATTTAAGGCATTCAAAATAATGGAATTTGTTAGAAAAGGAAAAGCTTCAAAAGATCCAGATACTTGGGCTGATTATAAAAAAATAATGCAAGAAGCAAAAATTCCTGATTGGTTTATAGATTCATGTTTTAAAATAAAATACATGTTTCCAAAAGCTCATGCTGCTGCATATGTAACTTCAGCATTTAGGATTGCATGGTATAAAGTTCATAAACCCGGTGTTTATTATGCAACTTATTTTTCAACTAGATTTGATGATTTTGATATAGATGTTATGCTTCAAGGATATGATACTATTAAGAAAAAAATTATAGATATTCAATCAAAAGGATTTAATGCAACTAATAAAGAACAATCACTTCTTGAAACATTAAAATTATGTTTAGAAGCAACAGCTAGGGGTTATAAATTTGGTAATATTGATATTTTAAAATCTGATGGTCATAATTTTATTTTGGATGAAGATGAAAAAACTATTATTTGTCCTTTTAGAACAATTGATGGTCTTGGTGAGGAAGTTTCTAAAACAATTATTAAATCTAGAAATGAAAGAGCTTTTGCAAGTATTGAAGATTTTCAAAATAGAGGAAAGGTAAGTATTACTACTATAGAAAAGCTTAAAAACCTTGGAGTATTTACTGGATTACCTGAAACTAACCAATTAAGTCTATTTTAAAAATGATTGATTTTGAATAAAGATTATGTTATTATTTTTCTAGAATAGGAATAGAATTTAATAAAAAGGTGGTTAATATGATTTTAAATTTTTTAGAAAATATATATAGTAAAAGTTGGTTTCTTCCTCTTTTAATTGGAACAATTGTTGTTTTAGTTTTATTATTTATTATTGTTTTAATAACAGCATTAAAAGATTCATCTAAAGAAAAAAAAGTTAGTGAAATAACTAAGGAAAATGACTTAGCTGATGAAAAAGCTGATGATGCTTTTGCACAAGTAGAAGGTCAACCAATTGAAATTAATATAAATCCAGATAGTCAAATTTTAGAAGAAGATTTTAAAAATGACAAAGAAGAAGAAATAAATAAGTATGAAAATAGGGCAGATGAAATGACAGATGATTTTACAACATCTGATAATGAACTAGCTTTTGTTAGCGATCAAGGTATTATGAAACAAACTGAAGTTGTTGATGAAAATCAAAGTCAAGAAGTAATTGCTGCAGAAAATGATTTAGATAAGATTGCTTCAACACTATTAGAAGAATATAAAAAAGAAACCCCAGCAGCTAAAGAATTTGATTTTGATGAAATGAAATTTGATAATGATGAAAATGTTGAAGAAGATAAATCTAATGAAGTAACTTTAGAAAATCATGATGAATCAAAAAATACAGCTGAACAATTTTCTTCAGTTTATGTTACACCTGATACATTAGAAGAAAAAAGTGATAATTTTAATTTAGATGATATACCTGCTCCACAACCTGTTAGAGTAGTAAATACTTCAAGAGTTATTGATTCAAGTAAAAAGGATGTAAATTTAGAAGATACTAAAGTAGATATTAATAGCTTAAATACTGAAGAATACAATTTAAAAAGATAATCTTAACCTTTTCTGCTATTGCTAGAAAAGGTTTTTTTATGTTATACTGTTAGTATAGGGATGATAGGAATGCAAAAAAATAAAAAAAAGACGTTAATTTTTATATTATTTGTAATTTTTTTACTATTGTTAATACCTTTATCTTATGCTTTTTTTGATGGATCAGCAAATGGTAATGAATTAGCTAATACTACTGTAATTTCATCTGGTACTATGTCTTTAAGATTGGATGATGGTAATCAAGTTAGTGGTGATAATTGGATACCTGGTTCATCATTAGAAAAAAATTTTACTATTGTAAATACTGGAAATTTACCATCAACATATACTGTTTATTTAACAGATTTAATTAATAATTTTGTACAACCTAATGAATTATTATATGAAATATCATCCACATCTCCTGGGGCATATAATTCTTCAAATGATATGCAAGTTCCAATAAAATCAAAAAAATTAATGGAAAATATACCTATTAATCCAGGTGATAGTCATGTTTATACTTTAACAATTAAATTTATTGAAACTCAATCAAATCAAGATTACAACAAAGGAAAAACTTTTAGTGGAAAAATTCAATTAGAAGACTCATCTTGGGAAGGTAGTGAAGTAACATTTAATACAAGTAGTGTTAATCTTTCTAAATCTTATAATTTAGATCAACCCTTTGGAGAATTACCACTTAAAGAAGAAGAAAATTATGAATTTTTAGGATGGTATTTAAGTGAAGAACCTGAAGCAGAGGCTATTACAGTTGATACAATTGTAACTGATGAGGTTAAAAATGTATATGGTAGATATCAAAAGATAGTATCAAGAGTTACTTTTAATTCTAATGGAGGAACACAAATAAGTGATGAAATAGATATAGATGCTGGTGATAGATTCCAAAATCTTCCTATTCCAACTAGAACTGGATATAAATTTGATGGTTGGTATACTCAAAATAATGTTAAAATTGAGAACAATTCAGTTGTTCCTGATGAAAAAGAATTAATATTAACTGCACATTGGACTCCAATAAGTTATAGTGTTAATTTTTTATCAAATAATGGAAATAATGAATCAACTAGCGTAAACTTTTTATATGATGAAAATAAAAAAGTATTGAATACTTTTACTGTTCCACAAAGATATATATTTGTTGGATGGAGTGATAATCCTAATGCTACTACTGCAACTTATACAGAAGATGATTTTATATATAATTTAACAACTATTGATAATGCAGAATTAACTTTATATGCAATATGGAGAGAAAATATTATTACAGTTGATTATTTAAAGGGAGATTCATCTGTAAGTGGTACTATGGCTCAATCTTCTTTTGAAAAAAATACTAATCAAACTTTACCACCAGTAGCATATACAAGAACTGGTTATAATTTTAATGGTTGGAAAGATGAAAATAATAATGTTTATCCTAACGAAGGTATTATTTCCGCAACGAAAAATTATACTTTAACTGCACAATGGATTGATAATATTGCACCAACAACTCCTGTTGTAACTTTAAACAAAGGAAAACTATTAATTAAATTAAAAGCATCTACTACTGAAAACGGTTCTGGTTTTGATCATTTTTCTTATATTGTAAATCCACCTAGTGGAGCAACAGCATCTCCTAGTAGTGGAACATTTGGAAGAAATGACACTGTTAGTATAGATGTATCAACTGTTGGTAATTATACGGTAACAGTAACAGCAACAGATAAAGCAAATAATACATCTTCAGTAGGTATTCAAAATATTGATGTTAATGGTTCAATGACTATTGCTGATGCTAAAGCAGTTGTTAATGCTAGTAATTTTACAACTTATATTGGTTCAGAAATAACTGATTACAAAGAAGATAGTGTAATTTGGCAAATATTTTATTTTGATGCAGATAATAAATATGGAGATGGAGCTAATACAATTTATTTAAGAAGAGCTCATGATAAGGAATTAACTGATGATTATACTTCACATACATCATTTTATACAAGTGCTAGTGCAAGTATAAAACCAGCTATTTTAAGTGATATGGTTAAATTTAATCCTTTATGGTCACAAACCGTTGATTCAAGTGGATCAGCTGGAGTAATAGATAGAGATAATGAAAATGTAGCCGCTTATTATGCATATCGAGGTAATTGGACTCAATATTGTGTTTCATCTAAAGCAAAATATGCAGTAGGTGCTCCAGGTCTTGAAATGTTCTTAGATGCATACAACTCATGGGTTACATCTGTGAAAAAAGTTATTGAATATGGTTATAAAGCAAACGCAAAAGGATATTATATTAAAGAATATGGTGGATCTGCAACTTATAAAACAGCTAAAAATGTATTAAATGCAGCTGGTAATGGATCTTTTTATGTAGGAGGTAAAGCTCAAAATTCTTGGATTGGATCGCCAAACTACACTGATACAGGAAAATTATGGCGATTATATGCATCAAATTATCAAATTAGTGAATCAACAGGTACTAATGGTGTTAGACCAGTTGTTGCTTTAAAATAAATAAGTGATTCTAATTAGAATCACTTTTATTTTATTAAATTTTATATATTCATAATTAAATAAATGTGATAAAATATTATTAAGCTAGGAGTGAATAATATGAGTAGTAATACATTTATATTATTAGGTGTTACTTATTTTATAATTGCTTTTATTATAATAATAGTTGTTTTAACAATTATTAATAAAAAAGAAAAGAATAAATATCAACTTAAATTTAATGAATTAGAAAGAAATAAAAATTTAATTATTTCTGCTGGTATTTTATCCGAATTAAATAAAGTAGAAGGTTTAATTAATAATCAATCGCTTCAAGAAAAATTTGATGATTGGAAAGTAAGATTTAATGAAATAAAAGAAGTTGATTTACCTAAAATAGATGATCAATTATTAGAAATAGAAGAACTCCATAGACAAAGAAAAAGTAAAGAATTAAAGGCAAAACTTGCTGAAACTGAATATCAAATATATTTTATAAAAACTAAAACTAATTATTTATTAAATGAGATAAAAGAGATTACTTTATCTGAAGATAGAAATAGAGGAAGTATCACTAAATTAAAGGCTAAATATAGAGAAATAGTGGCAAATTATAATAATAATAAAGATGATTTTAATTTAGTATCTGGTCCAATTGAATTACAATTTGATAGAGTAGATAAATTATTTAGTGCATTTGAAGTAACAATAGATAATAATAATTATCAAGAAGTTAATAAAATTGTTAAAGTATTAGATGATGTAATAGGTAATTTAGATTTAGTAATAAAAGAAGCTCCGGGAATTATTATGCTTGGAACTAAAGTATTACCAGCTAAAATAAAAGATGTTGAATTAAATGCTACAAAATTAATTCAAGATGGATTTAATATAGATTATTTAAATATTGATTATAATATTGAAGAAGCTAATAAAAAAATAAAAGATATTTTAGAAAGATTAAATGTTTTAAATATTGAAGATTCTACATTAGATTTAAAAACTATATTAGATTATTATGAGAGTTTATATGATATTTTTGATAAAGAAAGAAACTCTCGTAAAGTATTTAGTGATTATCAAAGAACTATTCTTTCTAGAACATTAAAATATGATAAAATTACTAATGATTTAGCGAGAAAGATAAGTGAATTTAAATATTCATATGATTTAACTGATGAGGATATGAAAATAATTCCAGTTATTCATCAAGAATTAAAAGAAATTCGTATAGATTATGATCAAATAATTGAGGCTTATCGTAGTAAAAAGTATGCTTTTTCTAGATTATCTAAAGAAATGGATACGTTAAATAATCGTCTTATAAATACTAAGGAAAAATTAGATGAAGCTTTAAATAGTATAGGTAATTTAAAAGAAGATGAAGTAAGGGCAAGAGAACAATTAAAAGAAATTAAAGAAATACTAAGAAAAGCTCAACATAGAATTGTTAGTTATAAACTGCCAGTTATACCTAAAAAATATTATGTGGAATTAAGTGAAGCTAAACAAGCCGTAAAAGAGATGGTAAAAGAGTTAAATACTAAACCTATTTCAATTAAAACATTAAACATTAGAGTTGATACTGCAAGAGATTTAGTTTTAAAAGTATATAATACTGCTAATAATTTAGTTAAAACAGCATATATGGCTGAAATGGCTGTAGTTTATGGTAATAGATTTAGAATTGTGAATAGGGACTTAGATGAATCTCTTAATATGTCTGAAAGTTATTATTTTAAAGGAGATTTTAAAAAATCTTTAGAAAATTCTATAAATGCAATTAATGTAATAGAGCCAAACTTTTATGATTCTTTAATGAGTATTTTGGAGGAACAAGTTAAATGATATATTTAGATTATAGTGCAACAACTCCTGTATCTTATGATGTATTAGAATCATATAATAAAGTTACTAGAGATTATATAGGTAATGCAAACTCAATTCATTCACTTGGATTAAAGTCTAGAAATTTACTTAATAGTGCTACTAAACAAATAGCAAGTGTTTTAAATATTTTAGAGAATGAAATAATATATACAAGTGGATCTACTGAATCTAATAATTTAGCAATTATTGGTTGTGCTTTATCTTATCAAAATAGAGGTAAACATATTATTGTATCTAAGTTAGAACATCCTTCAGTATATTCAATTTGTGATTATTTACAATCTATTGGTTTTAAAATTAGTTATGTAAATAATGATGAAGATGGTTTAATTGATTTTGATGATCTTAAAAATAAAATCACAGATGAAACTATTTTAGTAAGTATTTGTGGACTTAATTCTGAGACTGGTGTTAGGCAACCTTTTAAGAGTATTAGACAAATTATCAAAAAACAAAATAAATTAACCATATTTCATAGTGATTTAACTCAAATGTTAGGAAAGGTGTCATTTAATTTAAAAGATGTTGATATGGCTTCTTTTTCTGCACATAAAATATTTGGACCTAAAGGAATTGGAATGTTATATAAAAATAGTAAGATTAATCTTACTCCAATAATTCATGGAAGTTCTAAAAATGATGTTATTAGGCCTGGAACTCCGCCTTTGCCATTAATAGTAGCTTTTTCTAAAGCAATAAGAATTGCTAATTCAAATTTAGATAAAAAGGAAGTATATGTTAAAAAATTAAATGACAAAATAGTTAATGAATTAAAAAAATATGAAGATATTAAAATTAATAGTACTAAATATTCTATTCCACATATTTTAAATATCAGCATATTAGGAATTAAACCTGAAAGTTTTGTACATGCTATGGAAAGTCATGAGGTTTATTTAAGTACAAATACTGCTTGTTCAAGCGGAAATTTATCTACTAGTGTTATGGCTATATATAATGATAAGGATAGAGCTTTATCAACTATTAGAATTAGTATTGCAAGTATAACTACAAATAAAGAAATAAATGATTTTTTAGAATTCTTTAAAATTGAATATGATAAATTAAAATCTTTGAACACTAAATAAGTGTTCTTTTTTTGTATTTTATGATAAAATTATGTTAATAGTAAAAGGCGGTGTGATTATGAAAAATGATGAAGAAAATAATCAATTAATTGATCAAAATAATCAAGAAACACAAAGTAGTAATAATCAAACTGCTCAACCAAATAATAATAATAATATTAATAGAAATAATAATCAGCCTTTTAATAATAATAATAATATTAGACAACCAAGAAATAATCAGTTAAATAATATGAATTCATTTAATAATAATCTAAATGTATTAAATAATTCTAATAATGATCTTCCTAGAAAAGAAGATAATAAGATGGTTAGTAATGATAATAATAATAATAATAATCAAGGTATTAATTTAAATAATAATGGTATACAACAAAGCAATAATATACAACAAAATAGCGATAATAATAATATACAGATTCAAAACAATAACGAAAATTTAAATAATAATGTAGGTAAAAATACACAACTTAATAAAAGAAATAATAATAGTAATATTTCTAATATTAATAATGCAAGTCAAAATTCAAATAGAGTTCAAAATCCAAATATAAATAAAAATAAAAATGCTATTAAAAATCAAAATAATAATAAAAATAATGATAAGCAAGAAAATAAAACGCATAATAATAATGATAATGTAAATAAAAATAATAAATCAAATTCAAATAATAGTACATCTAAAGCTTTTAAGGACTTTAATGCTTTACAAAGTGCATCAAATGTAATGAATAACATGGATGAAAGTGGTGCATCACTTTCTGAAGCGGTAGAAGAGGAAGCTAAGCAAGTTGTTAAAAAAGAAGTAAAAAGAAGAGTTAAAGAAAAGGCTGCTGCATTTTTTGTTAAAGTTATCTTACCAATCCTTCCATATATTATATTAGTTATTTTAGCAATTGTAGTTTTACTTATTTTAATTATTGTTGTTGTTAATGTAATGGATGAGGATAATGCAGTACCAAAAATGAGTTATAGTTATTGTACTAATGTTCAAGCAAAATGGATTGAAGAGGTTGAAGTAAATGGACAAATAATTCAAGAAGAAAAAACATATGATTTTAATGGAGATCAATTTATTGCATATGAAATGTTTAAATCGCAATTTAATGTTATTGAAGATAAAGAAGCATTAAAATCTCTAGCGGTAGTTTATAGAACTAACTTATATGGAAATCCTGATATAACTGATGGTTTTACTTGTTATGTTGATGTGGATGAGCCAGTTTTAGAAGAAGAATTAACTGATCAATATAATAACTATTTAGAGTTAGTAAAAGAAACGGATAATAAAGTGTTTTCTTATGATAGTAATTTATTAAAAGTTTTACCAATAGATGATTATTTTAGTTATACTAAAACTGAGAAACTAAACGATAAGGATGTATATAGATTATATCAAGATAAATTAGCTTATGAAAAAGATTGGGTAGATAAAAATATTCCACAGGAATATATTCATAAAGATAGTCCTGAAAGATTATCGTTTTCACCATTTGCTGCATGGGCATTATCTGCTAATGGGGAATATGATTTCCATACATTATTGTATCATTTTTATACTCCAGATGGGTATGAAGCACATATATTTAAACTAGTAGAAATTGGTTATGGAGAAGGTGAAGGTGGATTAGGTTCCGGTGGTTGTGGTGATATTCCATTAAGTGGTACGAAATTTTCTAGAGAAGAATTTATAAGTAAAGTTCAGGCTAGTAATGTCAAGCAAATTCTTAAAACTAATGCTGGTAAAATATATGATATTTCTATTAAAAACAATTTTAATCCTGAAATGGTTGTAATTAGAGCATATCTTGAGGATTCACCTGGTGGTTCAACTAATAATTATTGGGGTATAGGCTGTGCAAATCAACATTCTGAAGCTTGTGCAAAATACTCTTCATTTGATGAAGGTGTTTTGGGATATATTAATACTATGAGAAATATAGCTAGTAAATATAATGCATCTTCTTTATTTGGAATTCAATATAAATATTCATATATTGGTGATAGATGGTTTAATCCTGGTGGAAGTGGAGCTGGAGGATGCTATTATTATCCTCATATTAAAAAATATCTAAGTGAAGCAAGATCTGCTGAAGTTGCTCCATATTGTGCTTCTGGAAATACATGCTCGGATTCACAATGTTTTCCAACAACTGCTGAAGATCAAACAGCTTATACAAAATGGCAAATGGAAAAATCTCTTCAAGCAAGAGAACAAATTTTTGGAATTAGTGCTAGTGAATGTCAAGAAGAAACAGTAGGTCAAAATGGTGTAACAACAGAAGGAGATAAAGTTGCTAAATATGCTGTTGAAACATTTGATGATTATTTATATTCTCAATCTCTTAGATTTAGTGTTGGATATGTAGATTGTTCATCAATGGTTGTTAGAGCTTATCAACATTTTAATATAAGAATATATAATTCTGGTAATTCGTCTGATCAAATTTATAAATGGTGTGAGGATAATCAAAAAGTTATTTCGGGTAGCAACTTAGCTCCAGGTGATTTAATATTCTTTAATCATGGTGATTATAATAATTCTAAACATTATCTAGGAATAGGACATGTATCTATGTATATAGGTGGAGGAAAACACTTTGCAGCACATTCAGCTAGTAAACCTCCAAAGGATCAAGTAAGTGTTACAAATTATTTAAATAATGGTGATTTCTTCTGTAGACCATTAAAAAAATAAAAAGGAGATTATATGAAAAAATATAAGAGTATTGTTATTGTGGTAATTATTTTAGCGATTTATTCTGTTGTTATGTTTTTAGTATTTGGAAATAAGTCAACAAATAATAATGATAATTCTAATCAGAATAATTCAAGTAATAAATCTAATAAAGTAGATAAATACTATTATTTAGTAATAGGCAATGAATCAAGATTAAGATATGATGGAAATAATTTTGAGACAGTAAGTAAAAGTACTATTGAAAATAATGGTAAATATAATGTATTTATTAATGGTGAATATTTAGGTGATTATGCTATTAAAATGGGTAGTGTTTGGAATATATTTGATGATGATAATAGTTTTGTGAACTACGATGGAGATTTAATAGCATCTTCTTTGGATTTAAAATTAAAAATTAGAAATTTTGGTGTTAAAGAATTAGATGATGAAGATAAGAACTATTTAAAGAATAAATACGGTATTAATTCATTTGATAATTATACACATAATGAATTAATTGATTATGATTTTGATCATAATGGTCAAAGAGATAGAATAATTATTTATTCTAAATTAGATTATTTTGATAATGATAGAGAATTATTTAGTTTAGTTATTATGAAATATAATGAAGAGTATTATTCTTTAATTGAAGAAAAAGGTGATGATGCTCATAATATTTATACTGTAAGTAATATTATTAATATTTTAGATAGAAATGTTGATAGTTTTATTTTAAATAAAACATATGGAGCTCATAGTGAAAATCCTGAAGTGTCAAATATGGTGTATTCTTTAAAAAATAACTCTTTCGTAGTGGAATAATTTTAATTATTATTGTATAATAATGGGGATTAGGTGGTTATATGAAATTTAAAGTATCAAAAGAAGATTTAATAATATTTATTGTATTTTGTATTTTACTTTTATATTTATGTGCAATAGGTGTAATGAATTTTGTTACTTTTGGAAAAGAAGGACACTTATGGGGATTAAATCCTTTTCCTGCTTTTTCTAAAGATTACATTGCAATAACTTTTGTACTGTTTTTTGCTGCCATTATTATGATTTTCACTAGTGTTTCATCTTATATATTTACTAGAGAAAAAGGTCCTGGTATTGGAATAAAAATAGGTGAAAAAGAAGTAAAAGATGGTTATAATAGATGGGCAAAAGATAAAGAAATAAAAGAAGGTTTTGAAGTTAAAAAAATAACATCAACAGATGAAAAAGTTGATGCTGCTGGTGTTGCCCTTTGTTATGATAAAAATAATTTATGGGTTGATGATGGAGAATATCATACATTAGTTATAGGATCATCAGGTTCTGGTAAAACTAGATGTGTTGTTAATCCTTTAGTTAATATTTTAGCTAAAAAGGGTGAATCAATGATTGTTACTGATCCTAAGGGTGAGATATATCAAGGTAGTGCTGAAAGATTAAAGGAACTTGGATATAACGTAATTGTTTTAAATTTTAGAGATCCTGCTCGTGGAAGTGCATGGAATCCTCTTACTTTACCTTATCATTATTATAAGGTTGGAAATAAGGATAAAGCTACAGAGTTATTAGATGATGTAGCATCAAATATCTTATATGATCAAGCAAATAAAAATGATCCATTCTGGGAAAAGAGTGCAGCTGATTATTTTTCAGGATTAGCTTTATCACTTTTTGAAAATGCTAAAGAAGAAGAAACTAATTTAAATTCTATTAGTATAATGTCAACTGAAGGTGATGAACGAATTGGAACATCACATTATATAAATGAATATTTTAATTTAATGGGTAAAAAATCAAATGCTTATATATTTGCTGCAAATACTATTGATGCACCATCTGATACTCAAGGTGGTATCTTATCAACATTTAGACAAAAGATAAGATTATTTGCTTCCCGTGAAAATCTATCAGAAATGCTAGGACATAGTGATTTTGATATGAGAGATATAGGGAAAGGAAAAACAGCTGTATTTATTGTAATTCATGATGAGAAGACTACTTATCATGGACTTGCTACAATTTTTATTAAACAATGTTATGAAACATTAGTTGATGTTGCTCAAGAAAATGGTGGAAAACTTCCATTTAGAACTAATTTTATTTTAGATGAATTTGCAAATATGCCACCTTTAAAAGATGTTGATGCAATGGTAACTGCAGCACGTTCTAGACTTATGAGATTTACATTTATAATTCAAAACTTTGCTCAGTTAAATGATGTTTATGGAAAAGAAGTCGCTGAAGTAATTAGGGGTAACTGTGGTAATACACTTTACTTAATTTCAACAGAACTTGCTGCATTAGAGGAAATATCTAAAATGTGTGGAGAAGTAAAATCTAAGGAAAAAGATAAAACTGCTTCTCGTCCATTAGTAACTGTTACTGATTTACAACATTTAAAATTTGGAGATGCTATTCTTATTCGTTTAAGATCTCATCCTTTTAAAACAAAACTTCCAATGGTTGATAAAATGGATTGGGGATATGAAAGAAAAACTGCAGAATATCCTACAAGAGAATTAAAACCAATTGAAATATTTGATATAAAATCATTTGTAAAAGAAAAGAAAAAGGAAAAAACTTTACAAGGTTTAGGAAATAATATAAGTGATATGCCTGGTATGGGAGCAATGCCTATGGGTGCTAATCCTTTTATGGGATTTAATCCAATGATGTCAATGGGTGATGGACCAGGACCTTCTGCTAATCCACTTGCTGGAATTGATATTGATCAAATGATGAGAGATATTGATAAAAAAATAGCTGAGCTTGATGCTGAGGAAGCAAGAAAGAAAAAAGAACTTGAAGACAGTAAAAAAACTAGTAAGGAATTATTTGATGATATTGATATACTAGACAATGTTCAAACTACAAATAATAGTGTTAAAGATGCTAAATTTGAATTACCTAGTAAAGATAATATTAAACCTCAAAAAGAGGAAGTTATTGAAACAATGACTGATGTGCCAAAACCAAAAGTAAATGTGGATGCTGATTCAATAGTTGTTGATGAAAATTACATATCTGATGATGAATTCTTTGATGATTTCTTTTCAGATGATTAAAAAAGATACTCTAGTAGTATCTTTTTTTAATTGTTATTCATAAAATTTAATAGGTGATATTTTTGAAAACAATTAAAATTGATGAATATAGGCCTAGTATGGGTAAATTAATTAATATTGAATCTAAAGAAATATATAATATTAATCATGTCATTGGTTCAATAAATATTCCTCAGGAAACATTATTATATAATAGAGAAAAGCTTTTAAATAAAAATGAGACTTATTATATTTATTGTGAAGGAGGACATAAAAGTAAAAGAGTAGTGAATATATTAGATTTATACGGATATGATGTAGTTCAAGTTTTGTTAAAATAAAAAAACTCAAATATGAGTTTTTATCTAAAATATATAAGTACGAATATTGCAACAATTAAACAGTAAATCGAAAACTTCCATAGTTTTCCTTTTTTTACAATGTTTGATAACCATTTATATGTAAAATATGTTGCAATAAAGGCTGCTATTAATCCAAGTGTATATGATAATAATAATGATTTATCTAAACCTTCTTTTATTATATCAATTGAACTTAATCCAAATGATGCAATTGATACTGGAAAATATAACATAAATGTATATTTTAAAGATGATTCTCTATCTAATTTACAAAGTAGACATCCAACAAGTACCATTCCTGATCTAGATAATCCTGGAATAAGAGCTACTACCTGAAATAATCCAATTATTAGTGCATCAATAAATGTAATTTCAGAATCTTTTTTATTTCCTTTAATATTTTTAACAATAAATAGTGATATTGCAGTAATAAGTAAGGCAATACCAACAACTTTAATATTAGCTATACTTTCAATTTTATCTTTAAAAAGTAATCCAATAACACCAACTGGAATGGAACCTAATACAATTAACCAGCAATATTTCCATTCATTTTTAAATTCTTTTTTACCAGATAAATATTTAAAAAATCCTGTTACTAATTTTACTATATCTTTCCAAAATATTATTAGTATTGCTAGAAATGATCCAAAGTTTACAATTACTTCAAAATTTAAATCATTAAACATATTTGTATTAAATAAATTTTTAAAAATCATAATATGTCCTGAAGATGATATTGGTAAAGGTTCTGTAATTCCTTGAATAAGTCCTAAAATAATATATTTAATTAATCCCATAACAATCACCTAATTAATTATATAATATTTTTGAGATAATATAAATAGAATTTAATATGAATAGAGTAATTTTTTTATTTATTGGAATAATATTTACAGGTATTGGTCTTTCTTTTACTATTTTATATTTAAATCTATTAACTATTGGTTATTCTTTTTTTGAATATCTATTTTTTATTTTTACTCATTTTATTACATTATTATTTGGATTAGGATTATTTTTAATTGTCTATGTTTATCGTAAATAAGAATTATTTCTTTTATTATGTAATAAAATTAATTGGTGGTGTTTTTGAAAAAAATTGTACTATTTTTAATACTTTTTATACCATTTAAAATAAATGCTTTATCTGCATCTTCTTATATAGTTATGGATGCAAATAGTAAAAGAGTTTTGGAAGGATCTAATATAAATAGTAAAAAATTAATAGCAAGTACTACAAAAATTATGACAGCAATTATTACTTTAGAAAATATTGATGTAAATAAAGAAGTTAAAATATCAAATGAAGTATTAAAGGCATATGGTAGTGCTATATATATTGAAGTAGGAGAAAGAATAAAAATTATAGATTTATTATATGGATTAATGCTTAGATCTGGAAATGATGCTGCAATTGAACTTGCTCAAAGTGTAAGTGGATCTATGGAAAAGTTTGTGGAGTTAATGAACGAAAAAGCAAAAGAATTAAATATGAATGATACAGTTTTTATTAACAATCATGGTTTAGAAAATAATGATGGAAATGGAAATGTATCTAGTGCATATGATATGGCATTATTGATGCAATATGCACTTTCAAATAATAGATTTAAAGAAATAATTAAAACAAAAAAATATATTTGTAAATCTAGTTATAAAACATATGTATGGTTTAATAAAAACAAATTACTAGATCAATATAATTATTGTATTGGAGGTAAAACAGGATTTACTAAAAAGGCTAGAAGAACTTTAGTAACAGCAGCTCAAAAAGATGATAAAACTATTATTGTAGTTACATTAAATGATCCTAATGATTTTTCAAATCAAAAGAAGTTATATGAAAGTAATTTTGATAAATATAAATTAGTAACTATTTTAGATAAAAATAAATTTAATATAGATGATAGTAATTATAAAGATAAAGTTTATATTAATAATGATTTTAAAATGCTATTAACTAATGATGAAGAAAAAAAAGTAAAAATTAATTATAATTTATATTTAAATACTAGTAATGATAATAAAATTGGAGTTGTACAAATTTATTTTGATAATAAAAAAATTGGTGATATTGATATTTTATTAAAAAATAAAAATAATGAAAGTAAAAAAAATTGGTTTCAAAAAATAATTGATTTTTTGATATTTTGGAAGTGATTTATGGTTAATATAATTTGGTTTTTACTTATTGCAATATCAATTATTTATACTTTATTTAGTGGAAATATTTCTATTATAAATGATGAAATTTTATTAAGTGGAAAAGCATCTTTTAATTTAATTATAAATATGATGGAAGTAACTGTTCTTTGGATGGGAATATTAAAAATAGCTGAAAATAGTGGTTTACTTTCAAAGTTTGCAAATTTAATTAAGCCATTATTGTCTAAATTATTTCCAAGTATTTCATATAATCATAAATCATTGGATTATATTGCATCTAATGTAGCTGCTAATATGTTAGGGCTTGGTTCTGCAGCAACTCCATTTGGTCTTAAAGCAATGAAATCTTTGCAAGAAATAAATACTGATAAAAATGTAGCAAGTGATGCAATGATTACTTTTTTGGTACTAAATACTAGTGGAGTTACAATTATTCCTACTTCTGTAATTGCTCTTCGTTTAGCTCATCATAGTGCTAATCCATCTGAAATAATAATTACATCTATTTTAGCTACTATTTTTTCTTCAATAGCAGGATTAACATTTGATTATTTTTTAAGGAGGAAAAAAAGGTGAGCAGTTTTATTATTCCTATTATAATATTAATAATAATATCTTATGCATTTTATAAAAAAGAAAATCTATATAATGATTTTTTAGATGGAGCAAAAGAAGGTTTACAAATAATATATACTATTGTACCAGCTATTGTGGCAATGACATTTGCTATAAACATATTTTTAAAAAGTAATATAATTTCATTTTTTTTAAATGTTTTTAATTTTGCATTTAAAAGTATTCCTATTGAAATAATACCAATGGCAATACTTAGACCATTTTCTGGAACTGCAACTTTTGCAATATTAGATAATATTTTTTCTTTGTATGGACCTGATTCTTTTGCTGGAAGGCTTGCTTCAACTATGCAGGGTTGCACTGATACTACTATTTATGTTTTAGCTCTTTATTTTGGAAGTATTAAAATTATTAAAACTAGACATGCTTTAATAGCAGGTTTATTTGCCGATTTTATAGGTATTATTGCAGCTGTAGTGATAGTTTCTTTAGTTTTTAAATAAGATATGATAAAATAATTTTAGGTGAAATTTATGGAGAGACTTCAAAAAATAATTGCTATGTCTGGTTATACTTCAAGAAGAAAAGCTGAGGAATTAATTAGTTTAGGTAAAGTTAAAGTTGATGGAGTAATTATTAGAGAACTTGGAACAAAAGTATCTATTGATTCTAAAATTGAAATAGATGGAAAAATATTAAATATTGAAAAAAAAGAGTATTATTTAATTAATAAACCAAGAGAATATATTTGTTCTTTAAGTGATGAAAAAAATAGGAAAATAATAACTGATTTGATATCAACTACTGCAAGAATTTTTCCTGTTGGAAGATTAGATTATGATACTACGGGTCTTATTATTTTAACTAATGATGGAGAACTTGCTAATATTTTAATGCATCCTAGTAGTGATGTTGAAAAAACATATTTGGCAAAAATAGAAGGTAATTTAAGTTCGGAAGATATTATTAAATTAAAAAAGGGAATAGTAATAGATAATGTTAAATGTAAACCAAAAAGAGTAAAAGTTAGAAAAAGGGATAAAGTAAAACAAAGTGATTTAGTTGAAATTGTTATTACTGAAGGAAGAAATCATATCGTAAAAAGATTATTTGAAAGTATCAATCATAGTGTTGAAAAATTAACTAGAATAAAATATGGATTTTTAGAATTAGATAATTTAAAATCAGGTGAATATAGAATTTTAACTAATTCTGAGATAAGAAAATTATATAGTTATAAAAAGGCAAAGAAAAAATCTACATATCAGTAGATTTTTCTTCGTTTTCAATTTCTTCGATTGTTATAGCACCTGTTGGACAACCTTCGATTACTTGACTAATAGTTTCATTTTCAATATTATCTTGATTTATTACAGTAGATAAACCACTATCATCGATTTCAAAGTGATCTGGATCCATTCCAGCACACATGCCACAACCAATACATTTATTTTGATCTACTTCTAGTTTTTTCATTTTTATCACTCCTTAAGTTTAGTATACCGTAAAGTAAAAAGCTTTTCAAATAAAAATAATACAAAAAAATGTATAATTATGTTATTATATAAATAATAAGGAAGTGAGCTTATGCAATCACGAATTAATAAATATAGCAATAGTGAAGAGACAACATCTTTATCACGTTCACAAAAAAATGCTAAATTATATACTGAAATAAGTGAATATAATGTGGATAATTTTGATGTTAATTCTAATACAACTGTCATTGGTGAAAACGAAAAAACGATTGATATAGATAAATTAAGAGATATGCTTGATAAAAAATATAGGGTTGAACCAAGAAAAAGTAGACCAATTGCAAAAATAGATGATACTTTAACAGATAATGAAATAAATTTAGATGAAACAAGAGAATATGATATAAATGCTGTTTTGAATAAGGTAAAAGAAGAAAAAGAACCAGATTATGAAGTAGATAGATTAAAAAAATTAAGAAATACTCAAGTAGATATATTAAATGATTTAAATATTGATACAAAAGAAGATGATATTAATAAAGCAGTATCAACAAAAGAAGGAGAAAAATTAAAAGATTTAATTGATACAATTAATTTAACTGAAGAATTAAATGCTACTAAAAAAGAAGTGGATCCTTTAGATATATTATCTGATTTAAAAGGTAATGATGAAGAAACTAAAATTATGTCAATAAAGGAATTAGAAGAGGCAAAACAAAAAGATGAAGAAGAAGATATAATTCAAGAAAAAACAAAAGAAGTTGAAAATAAAGAAGATAGTGTTATAAATGAAGAAAACTTAATTAATGAGACATTTAGTGCAAGTACATTAATTAATAATCTTGATTTAGAAGAGATTGCTAAACAAGATGATGAGGAAAAAGCAATTGATAAAAAAATAGATAGTAAAAAGAAAAAAAATAAATCATTAGAAAATTCATTTTATACAACATCATCTATTTTAAAACAAAGTGATTTTGATGATTTTAGTGATTTAAAAGATGATTTAAGTGTTACTAAAATTATAATTAGAATATTAATAATAATTATTATTATAGGATTTATAGCAGGAGTGTTCTTCTTATTAAATAAGATGTTAAATTGGGGATTATTTTAATAATCCTTTTTTTTATGCATAAATTTTAATGATGAAAAAATTTAAAAAAAATAAAAAAAAAGTTAATGTATTATTTTTAACCTTAATTTTATGTGTTTGTATAAGTATTAATGTATTAATATTAATTAATTATAAAATTAGTCCTAAATTACTTAAAATATGCGAATATTCATTAAATACTTATAATAATAAATTAATAATGGAATTTATTAGTGATGATCAATTAAGTGATAGCAATTTGAATGATTTAATATCTCTTGTTAAGAATAAAAAAGATGAAATTATTGCAGTTAATTATAATATGAATAATTCTTATAAGTTATTAAAAAATATTACTAATGAATTATATGAGATATTTAATAAAAAATCATTTAAAGATTTTACTGATTATAATTATGATATAAAAGATGACTTAGTATTATATTATCCAATTGGTTTAGCAAGTGATTATATATATTTTAATAATCTAGGTCCAATTATTCCCGTTAGAATAAAATTTTTAGATAGTATTGTTACTGGAATAAATACTAAAGTATCTAATTATGGTATAAATAATGTTTTAGTTGAAATGTATGTTAATATTAGTATAGAAAATAATATTGTTATTCCATTTAAGGAAGAAAATATAAAAAAAGATTATTCTGTATTATTATCATCAAAATTAATAGTTGGACAAGTTCCTTCATATTTAGGTGGAACAATTGAAAATAGTAGGCAGGTTTTAAGTAATAATTGAAATTATTTCAAAATAATATTATAATTTTAATTATAAAGTATAATAGGTGATATAAATGAATGAAGTGTTTATTAATTCTTCAATAAATAGTGCATTTAATAATTACAAAGAAAATAAGAATTCAAGTGATTTTTTAACTATTGTAATAAAGATTATTTGTAATATTTATGGTGAAGAAAATGTGATTAATTTATTTGATAAAAATGATTATAATTCTTTTATTTATTTATTAAATAAGTATGATGTTGGACAATATTATGTTGATAAATTAATAGATGATATTAAAAAGTATGATAGTGTTGATGCTAAGAATAAAATAGTTGGAAATAATGAAAAAAATCCATATTTTATTTATATACAAGAAGATTTAATTAATATGTTTTTTTCAAAATATAATTCAAATGAATTAGGTTCAAAAAAAATAAATGAATTTAAAAATATGTTATATACTCCAGATAATCCATCTAGAATAATGGTGGAATATAATGAAAAAAATGCTTTTGATAAGTATTATATTTTAAATTATTTTAATAGTAAAATTTATGAAATAAAAAATAAATTGGAGTTTACTTTACAACGAAGTAATTATATATCTAATGAAGTATATGAAGCATTTGGTTTAAGTAAGGAAAAATTAGATAAATTATCTACTAAAGATATAGAAGCTATTAATAGAAGAATTACTAATTTGTATAGAATTAATCCAATTGATCCAAATTTAAATAAGAAACTTTTAGAAAAAATTAATAAATCAACATCAAGAAAAATGTATATAAAATTAACAAATAATACTAAGATGACTAATTTAATTATCTTTGTTATAATAGTTTTTGTTATTTTAATTTTATTTTTAATTATTATGTTAATTATGAAAGGATAATTATGAAAAATTTAGATATAAATGGAAAAAAATATATATTAGAAGAAGATAATAATGGTTTTGATTTAGAAAGTGTTGAAGAAAAATTAACTGATTATTTTGATGATTTTGATTATATTGTAGGTGATTGGGCATATAATAAATTAAGATTAAAAGGCTTTTATAACAAAAATAATAAAAAATGCACAAGTATTAATAATGTTGAAAATCTAGATAATTATTTAAAAAATTATTGTGCATATGGATGTAAATGGTTTAAATTAAAAAAAATAATTGAAAATAGTAAATAATTTTGATATACTTTGTATAGAATGATAATAAAGAGGGATTTTTATGCTAGAAAAAATTGAAATAATTAAAAGTGATGGTACTAGATCGACATTAGATTTAATATGCGAATTTGAAACGCTTTCAAAGCATTATGTTTTGATGACTGCAAACGAATTAGATCAAAATGGTTTAATTAAAATAATTGCAGCTCAAATTGATAATGATAAAATGATAAGAATAGAGTCTGAAGATGATTGGACAACTGTAAAAAATGTTATGAGATCTATTATTTCATCTAGTAAAGGTGATTTTACTTATTTGAATTCGTCTGATAATATGTCGTATAATGTTGATGATGATTATTCTAGAATAATTGCTGTTCAAGAAGTGGCTAAAGAAGCTTTAATAAAAGATTATCAAGAAAAAATGCCTGCTTTAGATACTGCAGATAAAAATAAATCTAGTAAAAAAGAATCAAAAAAAGATGAAAGTAAATTAGAAGATAGTGCTTTTCCAATTAATGAAATTGAGGATGTTACTCAAAATAAAAAAGATGATATTTCAATAAGTGAAAATGGCGAAATACCTCAAGATATTATACCTGAAGGCATTGATTTTTCTGATGTTATAGCAGATTCAAATAAAGAAATTAAGGTTGAAAATAATGAGGAAAATCTTAATACTAGTAGTTTAGCAAAAAAGGTTTTATTTGAGGAAATAGAAGCAGCAGTTGAAAAATACTTAGCTAGTGTTAATGTAGAAAATATTAAAGAAACTATTAATAAGATGCAAGAAGAATTAAGTCAAATTAATGAAGGTTTATAACTCAAGAATATTTCTTGAGTTTTTTTAATATATATTAATAGTGATTACTATGGAAGATTTATTAAAGTATTATTATAATTTTGATAATATAACTTTTTTAGATAACAATATCTTTGTTAGTAACAATGATTATTTTTATTTATTGGTAGAAAATGATAATAAATTAAATATTAATTATATAAATTATGTTTTAGAGTATATTAAAAAGCCAAATAATTATTTTGAAATAATTAAAAATAAAGAAGGGAAATATTTTTTTAATAAGAATGGCAGTGAATTTTTAGTTCTTTTAACTAAAGGAATATTAAAAGAAAATGTATTGTTAAATGAAATGATTATTAATAATTTAAAATATAGGTATTATAAAGATGATAAGGATTTAAATATTACTCATCTTTGGTCAAAAAAAATAGATTATTTAGAGTATCAAATATCACAAATATCAAAAGATAAAATAGAAATTATTAATAGTTTTAGTTTTTTTGTTGGTTTAGCAGAAAATGCTATTTCGTTTATAAATATTAATAATATAAATTTTAATAATTGTCATAAAGCTATTGTTCATACAAGAATTAATTATCCTGAAAAAGTAATTAATTATTATAATCCAATTAATTTAATAATTGATTATGAAATAAGAGATTATGCTGAATATATAAAAAGTAAAATATTACTTAATGATGATATTAATAATGATATAAAATATATTTTAAATAATGCAAATTTAAGTGATGATGATATAAAATTATTTTATGCAAGGTTAATGTTTCCTACATTATATTTTGATGAAATAGAATCAATTTTATTAGATGGAAAAGAAGAAAAAAATATCGAGATTTTTATTGAAAGAATAGGAGTATATTTAAACACATTAAAAGATGTCTATTATGAAATAGACAAACATGTTAAAATAATTATTCCAAAATGGATTAAAATATAGTATTAATTACTCCTTTTATTTCTGGTATTTCTTGTTTTAATGTTTCATAGATTCCGTTATTAATAGTGGAATCAGCAAATTCACAACCTTCACAACCTCCGAGTAGTCTTACATATACATAATTATCTTCATATTTTATAAATTCAACATCTCCACCATCATAGTTTAAATATGGTCTTATTGTTTCTAATACTTCTTTAATCTTTTTTTCTATATCTTTCATGGATTATTTCCTTTCATTAAATATTATATATAAAAAAATAGACAATGTAAATTGATAAATGTTATAATATTTTGTAGGAGTTTTTAGGTATGAAAAAATATAAAAAAGATGAGATTATTAAATGCTTAGTTTCTGGAATTGAATCTTATGGAGTATTTGTTAATGTTGATAAAAGATATAATGGATTAATTCATATTTCAGAAGTATCTAATGAGTTTGTTAGAAATATAGATGATTATGTAAAAGTAGGGGATGAAATATTTGCTAAAATAATATCTATTGATGAAAATACTAAACATATGAAACTATCCATAAAAGATATTGATTTTGCAAATACAGGATTAGAAAGAGATGAAATAGATTCATCTAAGGAATTTAAAATATTAAAAGACAATCTTCCTATTTGGATGGAAGAAAAATTAAATGAATTAAACGAAAAATAAAACTCGAACAAATGTTCGAGTTTATTTATTATATGGTGCCCGAGGCCGGACTTGAACCGGCACGAGGTTTAAAGCTCGCAGGATTTTAAGTCCTGTGCGTCTACCAATTCCGCCACTCGGGCAGGCACTGTCTTATATAAGACTCTTAAAGTATATCGCAATTTTTAAGTCTTTGCAAGTATAAATTAATTTTTTTTATTTAATTATAATTGACAATTAAAAATCGATTGTGCTATAATCTATTTGTTGCTGGAGATTAATGGAGGAATACCCAAGTCCGGTTGAAGGGACTGGTCTTGAAAACCAGCAGGTCGTGCAAGCGGCGCTAGGGTTCGAATCCCTATTCCTCCGCCATTTTATTTATTTATCGCGGGATAGAGCAGTTCGGTAGCTCGTCGGGCTCATAATCCGAAGGTCGTTGGTTCAAATCCAGCTCCCGCAACCATGGTTCGTTAGTCTAGAGGCCTATGACGCCTGCCTGTCACGCAGGAGACCACGGGTTCAAATCCCGTACGAACCGCCATTTTTTTGGCTCCATAGCTCAGTCGGTAGAGCAGAGGACTGAAAATCCTTGTGTCACTGGTTCAATTCCCGTTGGAGCCACCAGTTAAAAAAAATACTCAAATATTATGTTTGAGTTTTTTTATAAAAAAATATATAATAGTGTTAATTATTTAAAGGAGATTTTATTATGAAAAATAATCAATTTAAAAAAATTATGGCATTAACTGTTGCTGGTGTTATAAGTGCTAGTAGTTCTAAAGTTGTTAGTGCTGCTAATAATTCTCCAAGAGAAGTGAATTATGAATTTGTTCCTACTATTACATTAATAAAAAATGCTAATGTAAGATTTGGTGCATCACTTAATTCGCCAATTGCATATACTTTTCCAGTTGGAACACAAATAAAATTAATTTCTGAATATCTTGAATGGTATGAAGTTGAAATTAATAATTTAAGATTTTTTGTTTCAAAAACTTGTGCAGTTGTAACTACTCAAAGTCAAGTAAATAACAATGTTGTAAAATATGCAAGTACTAATGATTACGCTAATTTATATTCTGATGCTTCTTATAATAACTATATTGGTGTTATTCCTCCAAATGTTAGGGTAGAAACATATATGCAAGATGGTAATTTTATATTTATTAAGTATAATAATCAAGTTGGTTTTATTGAAAGAGCAAGATTATATAATTATGTAAATGATAATTATAATAATGGTGTTGATAATTACTATCCATCTAATCAATATATAATTAACGCTTATGATAATAGTGAAGTTAATGTTTATAATTATTATGAAGAAAATAATTACTATAAAAAATTAACAAAATAATACAAATAATATATTGTATTATTTTTTTTACAAAAAAGTGGTTATTATTATTGACAATTAAAGTCATTTTATGGTATATTCTTAACTGTCAAGAGATTTTGGACGCTTAGCTCAGTTGGTTAGAGCACCTGCCTTACAAGCAGGGGGTCATAGGTTCGAGTCCTATAGTGTCCACCATTTTTTATGCCGACTTAGCGTAATTGGTAGCGCAACTGACTTGTAATCAGTAGGTTGGGGGTTCGATTCCCTCAGTCGGCACCATTTTATTTATTGCCTCGTAGCCAAGTGGTAAGGCATCAGACTTTGACTCTGACATTCCGATGGTTCGAGTCCATCCGAGGCAGCCATCTTTTTATTATTTGTGCCCCGTTAGCTCAGTTGGTAGAGCATTTGACTTTTAATCAAAGGGTCTGGAGTTCGAATCTCCAACGGAGCACCATTTTTTTGGAGAGATAGCGAAGTGGTCAAACGCGGCAGACTGTAAATCTGTTCCTTCGGGTTCCATGGTTCAAATCCATGTCTCTCCACCACTTTGTTTATAAAATACCTTGTAAGGTATTTTTTTTATTAAAAATTTTGCTCTTTTTATTAGTTTATGTTATACTAAAAATGATAAAGTAAGGATGGTTATTATGAAAGATGTTGATTTTTTAAAGCAAAATGGAGTAGATGTTGATAAAGCAATTGAATTATTTGGAGATATGGGAATTTATAATGAAACATGTCAAGATTTTTTAGATGGTATTGATGAGAAATTAACAGAATTAGAAAAATTTAAAAATGCTGGAGATATGCCAAATTATGCAATATATGCTCATTCAATTAAAAGTGATGCTAGATATTTAGGATTTAGTGAAATTGCTCAAGTTTGTTTAGATCATGAAATGGCTGGTAAAAGAAATGATGAAAAATTTGTTATAAAAGAATATGATAATATTGTTAATGCAGCACATAAAATGATTGATATAGTAAAAGAATATTTAGGAAAAAATAATGTTACTCAAAATAAGGTTGTTGTAGATCCTAAAGAAGTAAAAGATGTTGTTTTAATAGCAGATGATTCAAAATTAGTAACTAATTTTGTGGTTAAATCAATTGCTGGAAAGTATGAATCTGTTGTTGCTTATGATGGTGAAGAAGTATTAGATATTATAAATAATTATCCAAATTATAATGTAATTGCTTTACTTTTAGATTTAAATATGCCTAAAATGGGTGGATTTGAAGTATTAGAATATTTAAAAGAACATAATTTATTAGATAAAATATCAGTATCAATTATTACTGGCGAAGATTCAAAAGATAAAATTAATAAAGCATTTAATTATACAATATGCGATATGTTAGTAAAACCATTTAGTAATAAAGATGTATTAAAGGTTGTAGAAAAAACTGTAAACTATAGAAAAAATTAAAGTAAATTGACATAATTTACTTTTTTCTTTTACTTTTTTTAATCTTTTTATAGTATAATTAAATAGGAGTGGTATAAATGAAAATACTTGTTAGTGCTGGTGGTACTCAAGGACATATAAATCCTGCTTTGGCTATAATTGATAAATTTAAAGAACATGATAAAGACTTAGAAGTTATTTATGTTGGAACAACTAATAGAATGGAAAAAGATATTGTTCCATCTTTAGGAATAAAATATATACCAATTGAAATATATGGTTTTACAATGAATGCAAAATATATAAAAAGAAATATAAAAAATTTATTTTTAATAAAAAAAGATGTAAAACAAATGATTAAATTAATTAAAGATTTTAAACCAGATGTTGTTTTGGGAATTGGTGGATATGTTACATATCCTGTTATTAAAGCTGCTCATAAATGTAAAGTACCGATTTTTATTCATGAACAAAACTCTATACCTGGTAAGGTTAATAAAGTAACTGCTAAATATGCTGATTTAATTGGTGTTTCAATAAAAGAATCAGAAAAATATTTTAAAGGGAAGAATGTTTTTTATTCAGGAAATCCAACTGGAGATAGAGCTTTAAAAGTACCTGAAATAAAAAAATCATCAATAGGTTTAGATGATAATAAAAAATTAATTTTATTTGTTTCAGGTTCTCTTGGATCAAATTCTGTTAATAATAAAATGAAAGAATTTTTAAGAAATTTTAATAAAGATGATTATCAAATATTGTATATAACTGGCGATAATTATTATGATGATTTTATTAAAGAAAAATATTCAGATAGTGTTAAGATTATTCCATCTATTAAAGATTTACCAGGTGTTATTAAATCTAGTGAATTGGTAATATCTAGGGCTGGTGCATCAACTATAGCCGAGATAAATGCACTTTGTAAACCTTGTATTTATATTCCAAGTCCATATGTTGCAAATAATCATCAATATTATAATGCTCTTGATTTAAAAAAGATAAAAGTTGCAGAAATGTTAGAGGAAAAGGATTTAACTGAAGAATCTTTAAATGATAAGATTGATAATGTATTAAAGAATAAAGATATGTATATTAATAATTTAAAGAAAATGGAAAAATTTAATAGTGCTGAATTAATATATCAAAAAATAATGGAGGTTTTGGCAAATGAATAATATATGTGAAGTTTTAGAAAATATTTCTTTAGAAAATTATAATACTTACAAAATCAAAACGAGTGCTAAATATATGGCTTTTCCAAAAAATAAAGAAGAATTAATTGAATTGTTAAAATATATTAAAGATAATAATATTAAGTATTTTTTATTAGGGAATGGATCAAATGTTATATTACCAGATAATAAATATGATGGTGTTATAATAAACTTTAAGAAAATGTGTAATTATAAGTTTTTAGATAATGAGAAAGTATTTGTAGAAGCTGGTGTAATGCTTAATAAGATAGCAATGGAAACAATTAATAATAATTTAAAAGGACTAGAGTGGGCTACTGGTATTCCAGGTACTATTGGAGCATCAATTTTAGGTAATGCTGGGGCTTATTTACATGAAATATGTGAGTATTTACAAAGCATAGAAGTATTAGATAAAGATTTAAATATAAAAACATTAAATAAAGAAGATATAAAATTTGAATATCGTAATTCATCTTTGAAAGAAAATAGAGATTATATTATTTTATCTGCTATTTTACAATTAGATAATGGTGTAAAAGAAGAATCTATGAAATTAGTTCAAGATAGATTACAAAGAAGGTTAGCATCACAACCTTTAGATTATCCAAGTGCGGGATCTGTATTTAGAAATCCATCTAAAGAAATGCCTGCTGGAAAATTAATAGAAGAAGCAAATTTAAAAGGAAAAAAACAAGGTGGTGCTATGATATCAGAAAAACATGCTAATTTCATTATTAATGAAAGTAATGCAACATCTTCTGATATAAAAGAATTAATATGTTTAATAAAAGATAAAATAAAAGAAAATAATAATATAGATTTAATATGTGAACAAGAGATTATAGATTGGGATTGATATTTGTGAGAGAAGAAAGAATTAAAAAGAAAAAAAGACATTTAAATATAAAAAGATTTTTAATCTTTCTTTTTATCATAGTTATAATATTTTATATAATATATAGTATATGTAATATTAAAATCACTCAAATTGAAATAAATGGTACAAATATGATTAGTGATTTAGAAATAATTGAAATGGCTGAAATAAAGGATTATCCAAGAATTTTTTCGGCTAAATCTTTTGGAATTAAAAATAGATTAAAAAAATTGGATTTAGTAAATGATGTTAAAATATCTCGTGATTTTTTTGGAAAACTTACAATTAATATAGATGAAGCAAATGTACTTTTTTATAACAAATCAAATGATAAGATTGTTTTAAGCAATAAAAAAGAGATTGATTTTAATCAAAACTATTTAGGAGTTCCAACATTAATTAATTATGTACCAAATGATATTTATAATAAATTAATTGAAGGTTTAAATTATGTTGATAAAGATGTTTTGAAAATGATAAGTGAAATAGAATATTCTCCATTTAAGACTAAAGATGGAGATATAATTGATGATACAAGATTTTTACTTCGTATGAATGATACAAATTTAGTATATATGAACACTATTAACATTAAGAAGATGAATAAATATATTGAACTAGCATCTGCATTTTTAGCTACAAATGATGAATCTCATGGTATACTATATCTTGATTCTGCAATTGATGGAAGTTATTATTTTGAATCATATGAATCGATTGCAAGAGCAGAAGAGGAAGCAAAAAAGGCTGAAGAAGAGGCTGAAAAAGAAAAGGAAAAAGAGAAAAAAGATGAAAAACCAAGTAGTAACTAAAATTAATTATGATATTAAAATGCAAGAAATAATTAAAAATTTAGATTACATTCCAAAGCTATTACTTCATAGTTGTTGTGCACCATGTTCATCTGCTGTAATTGAAAGATTATCAAAATATTTTGATATTACGATTTTATATTATAATCCTAATATTGAACCATATGAAGAATATGAAAAAAGAAAACAAGAAGAAATAAAATTTATTAATGAGTTTAAGAGTGATAATAAATTAGATTTTTTAGATTCTGATTATGATAATGATTCTTTTCATGAGATATCTAAGGGATATGAGGATTGTCCTGAAGGTGGAACTAGATGTCATAGGTGTTATAGATTAAGAATGCAATACACTGCTTTAAAGGCAAGAGATTTAAATTATGATTATTTTGGGACAACTTTAACAGTAAGTCCTTATAAAAATTCTCAAGTATTAAATGAAATAGGCAAGTTATTGGAAGATGAATTAGGTATAAAGTTTTTATATTCAGATTTCAAAAAAAGAGAAGGATATAAAAGAAGTATTGAACTTTCAAAAGAATATAATTTATATCGTCAAAATTATTGTGGATGTATTTATTCCAAAAATAATAGTATTGAAGAATAAAAAAAATAACATTTTTAGATGTTATCTTTTAATTTACAAAATTTTTTAGGAATTCTTCATATGCAATGTAGGCAACACCTTTGTCTACTTTTTTATATTTTATATTATTATTTTCTAATAATTTTTTTGTAAGATATTCTAAAAAATATGGATTCCTAATTAATATAGGTCCTAAAAGGTATGTGCCATAAAAATTGTTTTTCTTAATTCCTTCTTGTGCTTTATTTGGTTCATATCCTGTTCCTTCTTTTACATCAAATAAATAATCTTCATTTGATTCATATATAACAGTGTCTCTATTTTGAAATCCTATTACTAATTGTTTAATATCTTTAAAATTGTATACTTGTTCACCAACGATTCTAAAATCTATTGTTTTTGATTTAAAATCTAAAATATTAGAAAATAAATCTAAAGAATTTCCCGTTGCTAAAATAAATTTGTTATTATTAATAAAGTCTTTTATTTCTTTGATATATTTTTTCATATCATTTATAGCTATATTTAAATTTTCATCGCTTCCAGAACCTATATATATAAAATCGTATGTATTAATCTTAATATCATCATTAATAGATTTAAAATCAATTATTACTTTTAATCCTTGGTTTTCTAAAGATTTGCATAATGCTCTAACATTAGCATTTTCTCCATATAAATTAAGTAAATCATAGTATAGATGTAGTATTTTAATTTGTTTCATATTCTAGTGCCTTCTTTCTTATAATAGCAGTCATATCAAAGCATACCATAGTGTAAATATCACCTTGAGATTTTTTATCAACAAGTTTCATTATATTATCTAAATCATCTACTAATATTATTTTATTCTTATCAATACCTGCATATTCCAATCTTGTTGCAACATCATATCTAAATTTACCTATACAAAATATTTTGTCTATATTTTTATCTTTATTTAATAATTCAAAATCTACATCATATAACCATGAAAGATCTGTTGTTTTATATCTTCTTGAAATATTATCAAATCCCATTATTATTGATTTTTTATCTTTTTGATTAATAATAAAATTTAAACTTTGAAAGTAACTTAAATTATTTTCGTTTTTGCTTTCAAGCATAGTTAATTTTCTTCCTTTAATAGATAAAGATTTTCCTCTTTTTGTATTTTTTATATTATTTAATGAATTAATAATAGATTCATTTTTTAATCCAATTAAATTACATATTGAATAACATGAAAGGTAAGCATAACACATATATAAGGCATTATTAGATAGTTTAACTTTATTATCTAATATATTAAAAGTTGAATTACTATAATCTAGTTTATCACCATAATAATTTAAATTACCTCTTTTGAAATCATTATTTGGACATTGATAGTTTCCAATATGTCCATAGTGGTAATAATCATATATTAATTTTTTATGACAAACAGGACAATAAGCAAAATCTAAATTGTTTAATTCATTCTTTTTAATATCACCTTTTATTTTATTTAATCCATATGTAGTAATTTTTCCTTTGTGATATAATTTAAATCTATTTACTAGTGGATCATCTACGTTTATTACTAGATGAACTTTATTATTAATTGCTTTTAATATTTCATTAAATACTTCTTCGGGAGTACCATTTCTTGTTGGTTGATCTCTTGTAATATTAGTTACTATTAAATATTCGGGTTTCCATTTTTTAAATATATGTTTTAAATGTCTTTCATCACATTCTAAAATTAAAACATCATATTTAAATTTACCAGTTAATGTTAAGTTATTTAATATTAATGATATAGCACCATTTATTCCATTATTACCAGATTCATTTAATAAAGTAGAATAATTATTATCTTTTAATACATTCTTAATTAAATTACACGTAGTTCCTTTACCAGATGATCCAGTTACAGCTATTGTAATTTTAGGATGTTTTATCTTATCTAATATATCTTTATCTATGTGATCATAGACAAAACTTCCTGGAAATTGAGCACCATTAAATCTAAATAATTTACATATAAAAGTTATTAATTTGTTTGCTAATACAGCTATAAAAGTTCGCATAGTCTTCACCCAATAAAATTATATCAGTGACAATTTATTTTGGCAAGTTTTGTCGAAAATATATAATCTTTATACATATAATGATAATATCTATATGGTGAATGGTAATGAATATATATTATACTGATAATACTTTATATGTTAATTTAAATGAAGTTATTGATGATTTTAATATTTCTATGTTAAAAAAACGAGTATTTAATATATTAGATGATTATGATATAGAAAATATTGTATTAAATATTATTAGCGAAAATAAAAACAATATTTTACTAGATGATTTTATAAGAGAATATAATAAAAAATATCATGGAAATATTATGATTAGATAAATATGTAAAATAATACTCAATTAAATATAATAATATAGAATCACTACTGTAAATAATAATTATTATTGGTATTATTATTTTTGCTATGATATAATTATTATAATAAAGAGGTTGTATGTATGAGTGATAGTAAAAAATCAAAAGGTCTAATAATATTATTGATAGTATGTTTATTAATAATATCTGTAGTAGTTGGAATAGTATTAAATAGGAATCAATTATTTAGCAAAAATGAAGTAAATGATAGTGGAATATCTGATGAAACAAAAAAAGAATTATTGGATATGATTGGATTAGATGAAAAAGGAATTCATAGAAATAAAGACGATGAAAATGTAGTTATTTTAAGTGATTATTACTCTATACCTAAAAGATTTATTGATTTAAATGGAGAAGAAATTATTAATGGTAAAAACGATTATTTTATTGAAGTATTAGTAGAAAGTTATGCTAGAAGTCATAATTTAGTAGAAGAAAGTGTTGTAGATTATATAAATAATCCAGATATAGCACCGGCTGGTTCTGGTTGTTACGATGGATTATCTACTGAAAACTATAAAAAAATAGCCAAAAAATATAATTTACCAGAAGATGGAATTAATTATTTTTTAAATGGAAGATATCATTCTGACATAGGTATTTATAATAATTATTATCTAATGTATCCAGAGGCAACTTTATCTAGTTCATACAAAATTATTGATAATTTATCATATGAAACAGATGGAAAAGATATTATCATTAATTATGATGTAAAACTTGATGAATTTAATGAATATATGGATATTTTAGAATTATCAAATGAAGATTTTGAACATTTAGATAAGACTCTTAAATTTTTATTTAAACAATATGAAGATGGTACATATTATTTATATAGTGTATATGTAAAAGATAATAAGTAAAATAATTAAAAAAAGCATACATTTATATTGTAATTGTATGTTTTTTTTGATACAATACTTACGGCTTTAAAAGTCAAATATTCATGTTTATTTAGATGATTCTCGAGTGCCGTGAAGAGCGGTGAGAAAAGTTGTTTGAAGATAAACAGAAGATTAAACAAAAGGAGGTCGACTATTTATGGCTGTAGTTTCAATAAGTAATTTATTAGAAGCTGGGGTTCATTTTGGTCATCAAACTAAAAGATGGAACCCAAAAATGAAGGAGTATATTTATACTTCAAGAGATGATATTTATATTATCGATTTACAAAAAACAATGGAATGCATTGAAAATGCATATGCTGCAATTTCTGAAATTGCTAAAAACGGAGGAACTTTTATCTTTGTTGGTACTAAAAAACAAGCTCAAGAAGCATCTTTAGAAAATGCTTTAAGATCAAAAAGTTTTTATGTAACAGAAAGATGGTTAGGTGGAACTTTAACTAATTTTAGAACAATTAGAAAAAGAGTTAGAAGATTAGAAGAAATTGAAAAAATGGAAGAAAATGGAACATTTGAAGTTTTACCAAAAAAAGAAGTTATTAAAATTAAAAAGGAATATGAAAAATTAAAGAAATTACTTTCTGGTATTAGAGAAATGAATAAACTTCCTCAAGCAATGATCATTGTAGATCCTAAGAAGGAAGCTAATGCAATAAGAGAAGCAAGAAAATTAAGAATTCCTGTATTTGGAATTGTAGATACAAATTGTGATCCAGATGATGTTGATTATGTTATCCCTGGAAATGACGATGCTGTTAGAGCTGTTAAGGTTGTTTTAGGATCACTTACTAACGCTATATGTGAAGCTAATAATTTAGAAATAATTGATTATGTTAGTGAAGTAGAAGTTAGTGAAAATCAAGAAGATCTTCCTAAAAAAGAAGTAAAAAAAGAAGTTAAGAAAGAAACTAAAAAAGAAGAAAATAAATCTGAAGTTAAAGTAGAAGAAAAAACTGAAGAAGTAAAAGAAGAAAAAACTACTAAAAAAGAATCAAAGAAAGAAACTAAAGAAGATTTATCTTCAAAAACTCTAGCTGATCTTAAGAAAATGGCTAAAGAAGCTGGAATTAAGGGTTATTCAACAATGAAAAAAGATGAAATCATTGCTGTATTAAATAAATAATTGTTTTAGGAGGAATAAAAATGATTAGTGCAGAACTAGTAAAAGAATTAAGAGATAAAACTGGTGCAGGTATGATGGACTGCAAAAAAGCGTTAACAGAAACTAATGGTGATGTTAATGCCGCTGTTGATTGGTTAAGAGAAAAAGGCATTTCAAAAGCAGAAAAAAAACAATCAAGAATTGCTGCAGAAGGTTTAGCAGCTATATATTCTAATGATAATAAAGCTGTTATTATTGAAATAAACTCTGAAACTGATTTTGTTGCTAAAAACGATGATTTTAAAGATATGATTGATACAATTGGTAATGCTATTTTAAATAGTAATGTAAAAACAATGGATGAAGCTTTAGAATTAGATATTAATGGTGAAAAAACTAGTGATTATATAGTTTCTAAAATTGCTAAAATTGGTGAGAAACTATCTTTTAGAAGATTTGAAGTAATTGAAAAAAATGCTGATGAAGTATTTGGATCATACTTACATATGGGTGGAAAAATTGCTACATTAACTGTTGTTAAAGGTAGTGATGAAAGTGTTGCAAAAGATGTTGCAATGCAAGCCGCTGCTATGAAGCCAAGATATGTATTTGAAAGTGATGTTCCAGAAGCTGACTTAGAAAAAGAAAGAAAAGTGTTAAAAGAACAAGCTATGGAAGAAGGAAAGAGTGCTGATATTGCTGAAAAGATGGTTGAAGGTAGAATGAAAAAATTCTATAAAGAAAATTGTCTTATAGCTCAAGAATTTATTAAAGATGGTTCAATTGATGTTCAAACATACTTAAAAAATAATAATAGTGAACTTGTATCTATGATTAGATATGAAGTTGGTGAAGGTTTAGAACATAAAGAAGAAAATTTTGCTGAAGAAGTTGCAAAACAAATAGCAGGAAGATAATGTTAAATAAAAGATACTTAAAATTGACTAAGTATCTTTTTTTATTTATAATAGATTATAGTAAAGGAAGTTAAAAAATGAAGAAGTATATAAGAGTAATAATATATTTAGTATTGTTTGTATTATTAATCGGAGCATTTATTTATTTAGGTAAAAAAGATTTTAATATAGATAAGAATATGACAGATGCTAAAAAATTTAGTATGGAATATAGTATTGATGAAAATAATCCATTTAAATATGTTTATTCATCTGAGGTAGTTGATATTTTAAAAAATAAAACAGGTATTATATATATGGGTTTTTCATCTAATGATTGGTCAAAATATTATGTTAAATACTTGTATGAAGTGTTAAAAGAAAATGATATAAAAAATGTATATTATTATGATTTATTAAAAGATAGAGCCAAGTATACAAAAAATTATCAAATAATTGAAGAAATATTAACTGATTATCTATATGAACTTGATAATGGTAATATTCATATTTCTACACCAGCTTTAATATTTGTAAAAAATGGTAAAGTGATTTATTATGATGATGAAACTGCTATTGAAAGAAATAATATTAGTCCTAATGATTATTGGAATCAAGAAAGAGTATATTTGTTTAAAAGTAAAATTAATAATTATTTAAGAGGTGTAAACTTTAATGAATAAAGAGGAAAAAAATTTTGGTAGTTTTTTAATATTTATAATAATAATTGTTTTAATTATTGTTGGTGGGTATTTTTTGATTAATAATAAGAAAAAAGAAGTAAATGTAAACAATAATAGTAATGAACAAACAAAAAATAATATTAAAATTGATGAAAATAAAGATTATATTTATTTTAGTAACGAAAAATTATTAAGTGATGAATTAGAATTAAAATATAAAGATATAAATATTAATATTAATAGTAATGATGCAAAAAAATTACAAGATGATTTAAATGCAAATATGAATAATATTAGAGACAAAGTGGTTAAAGCAAGTAATATGGATCTTAATATACCAAAAGAAATAATTGTTGATGATATTTATTCTGCTGAAATGATAGATTATAATTATAATATTACTACTAAATATTTATCTTTAGAGGTTAATTCATATAAATATGTTGTTGAAGAAAGGGCTAGTAATGCAGTTTTATCATATTATGTATTTGATTTAGATAATGGTAAATTATTATCTAATCATGATATATTAAGTAATGAAAAAATATCTGAACAAGATATAAGAAGTAAAATTAGAAGAGAAATAAGTAATGATGAAAATGTTGATATAGATGCTACTTTAAATGGTGAATATGAATTGAGTTTTGATAAGAGTGGTAAGTTGGTTATAAATACAATTGTTAAGACAAGTGAAGGAAATTATACGGTAAATATTGTTTATTAAAAAAGATAATTGTTGTAAAAATAATATAATTAATCTATAATTATATTATAGAAATGGATGGATAATATGGATTTAAAAGAAATTGAAAATAAAATGATTTCTACAATAGAAAATTTAGAAAAAAGATATGTAAATATTAGAGCAGGTAGAGCTAATCCTGCAATGTTAAACGGAATTATGGTTGATTATTTTGGTAATCCAACACCTATTCAAAGTTTAGCAAACATTACTGTGCCTGAAGCAAAAAAATTATTTATTAAACCTTATGATGTGACTGCAATAAAAGAAATGGAAAGAGCAATTAATGAAGCTAATCTTGGAATAGCTCCTACTAATAACGGTGAAATGATTATACTTACAATTCCAAATTTAACTGAAGAAACTAGAAGAGATTATGTTAAACAAGCAAAAGCAATTGCAGAAGATGCTAAAGTTGCTTTAAGAAATATTAGACAAGATGCTAATAATGCAGTAAAAAAAGAAGAATTGCCTGAAGATGAAGAAAAAAGTGTTTTAGAAGATATTCAAGAACTTATTAACAAATATAATAAAGTAGTTGATGAAAAAGAAAAAGAAAAAGAAGATGAACTAATGGAAATATAAGTTTATCTTCTTTTTTTTATTTTTGATTTCTTACTATAAAGATTTGTTAGATAATCTTTATGAATATAAATATTTTTAATCATATCAGTAAAATATTTTTTTATTGGATTATTATCAATTATTTCTTTGCTATTAATGTTTATTAAATCTATTTCATTTCCTAATTTAAATAATAATTCGTAATCTAATTTGTCTATTCCAAATGATACTTTAATGTAGTTGCTATCATAGTTTACATTTTCATATAAATTAAATGCTATTATTATATTTTCAAACTGATTTGTAAATCCTTCTTTTAGTAGTTTTAATTTTGGAAAAAAGCTTGCATATTTTTTACTAAAATTAAATATTTGATCATAATCTTCATTTGAATAATTGATATCTTTAATAAAGTGATTATCTTTATTTGACTTTGTATTAATAGTACTTTTTATTTTGCTATTATTTTGAATAATTAACATATACTTTTCTTGATCTTCATTTTTATTTAAAACTATTTTTGTCATTTTAAAATCAAAGTAAATTGATTCGCAATAATAATCAAAAAAATAATTATTGTTTAATTTAAGATCAGGTAGTTTTTTAAAATCTTCCTTATATGATTTATATTTATTATTTATTTCACTTAATATATCATAAATACTTAAACTATTTTCAATTTTTTCATAATATTTAGTTGAAATAATATTACAGTTTTTTATATATTCTTCCATATTTATCATGAATAGACCTCCTTCAAAAATATATTATATAGTGTAACATAGTTACAAAATAAAACTCAAACATTGTTTGAGTAATATTTAAAATGGTGTCCCGAGGGAGATTCGAACTCTCGACCGTACGCTTAGAAGGCGTATGCTCTATCCAGCTGAGCTATCGGGACAAAATTCATTTAACATTGATAATTATATACTATTTTTTTTGATAATGCAATAATAAAATTATAATTATATGTTTTATTGAATATATTATGTTGACAAAAACCCTTTATTTATGGTACAATTTTGATGTTTTAAGGGCTTTCTTTAAAACCGCACTAAAAAGGTCAAAAATGTATTTATACTACCTTAAGGGCGCGTCTTAGAATTGATAAGGAGGTATGAAAATGAAAGCTATATTTACTACAGGTGGCAAACAATATGTAGTTACTGAAGGTGACGTTATTTATGTTGAAAAATTGGATACACCTGAAAAAAAGGAAGTAACTTTTAAAAATGTTTTAATGGTTGATGATGTAGTTGGTGCACCTTATGTTGATGGTGCAAGTGTTGTTGCTGAAGTTGAACGTCATGGTAAACAAAGAAAAATTACAGTATTTAGATATGTTCCTAAAAAGAAAAATCGTAAAAAACAAGGACATAGACAACCATATACTAAATTAACTATTAAAAAGATTGTTAAATAATTATGATAAAAGTAAGTTTTAAAAAAAATGAATTAATTAATGAAGTTAAAATAAATGGACATTCAGGATTTGATATCATAGGAAAGGATATTGTATGTAGTGCTGTATCATCAATTGTAACAACAACAATAAATGATATAATCACTCTTGATAAAAATGCAATAAAATATGATGTAAATGATGGCTTTATTTTAATTACTAATATAGATAATGAAATGGCAAGTAAATTATTAGAAACAATGTTAAAAATGTTAGAAGAACTTGCTTTAAGTTATCCAGATAATATTAAAATAGGAGGTTAGAACATGAATTTTTTAAAGTTAAATATTCAATTATTCGCTCATAAAAAAGGTCAATCTAGTACTCAAAACGGTAGAGATTCTGCTGGTAGAAGACTTGGTGCAAAAGCTGCTGATGGTCAAACTATAAGTGCTGGTTCAATTATTTATCGTCAAAGAGGAACTAAAATATATCCAGGAATTAATGTAGGTAAAGGAAGTGACGATACTTTATTTGCTAAAATAACTGGTGTTGTTAAATATGAACGTGTAGGTAAAGATAAAAAACAAGTAAGTGTTTACGAAGTAAAGTAAACACTTTATTTTTTTGTGTAAATATTTGTTTATTTATGTTATAATTTTGTTATAGACTAGGAGTGCGTATTATGGATAAAAAGGGTAATAATATTAATAAAGAGAAAAAATCCAATTTTATTAAAGAATTTTTTCTTGCTTTTGCTATGATATTTAAATATGCATTTGATGTAATTAAATTTCCATTTACTATGTTTTCAAAAAATAAAAATAAAAAAATGGATACTATTAAACCAGATTTGAATACTAATAATGTTGTTAGTAATAAAGAAATAAAAAATGATAATATCAAAATCATTGATAATAAAGAAGAAAGTGATGTTGAAACATTGACTATTCCAGAAAAAAAAGAGGAAAAGAAATCATTTTCTGAAAAATTATGGGCAGTTTTAAATAGTGATATAGGTGGAAATAAAGTTAAAAAGATTTCCAAAAGTAAGGCTGCTAAAATAGAAAAATCAAAACAAAAATTATTAAATGAATTAAATAATTCTGAAATTAAAAGGGAAAATAAAGCAGTTGTTTATGTATATAAAGCAAAAACAAAAAGTGGTAAATTAGTTAGTGGAAGATTATTTGGATTTTCTAAAATGGATATAAATGCTTTCTTACTTAATGAAGGTTATGAACCTTATTATATTGAAAATAATAAGTGGATAGATTTTTTATATGGTGAATCAGTATTTGGTTCTAGAAGAATGAAAAATAAGGATCTTATCTTTTGGTTAACTCAACTTGCAACTTATGTTAAAGCAGGTATTACTTTATCTGATTCAATGAAGATATTAATTAATCAAGTAGGTAAAGATAAAAATAAATTGGGTATTTATCAATCAATTGTATATGAACTTACAATGGGTAATTCTTTTTCTGAAGCTTTAGAAAAACAAGGAAATGTTTTTCCACCACTTTTAATTAATATGTTAAAGGCAGCTGAAGCAACTGGAGAACTTGAAGAAACATTAGATGATATGGTTAATTATTATACTGATGTTGAAACAACTAGAAAAGAAATGATGAGTGCAATGACTTATCCAGCAATAGTAACTGTTTTTGCATTTGGTGTAATTACTTTTATTATGTTGTATGTTGTTCCTCAATTTAGTGAAATTTATGAATCAATGGAAGTTAGAGTTTCAGGTTTAACATTATTTTTATTAAAATTAAGTCAATTTTTACAATCATATTTTATATCAATATTACTAGTTATTATTGTTATAATTTTTGTTATTGTGATGTTATATAAAAATGTAAAACCAATTAGAAAATTTTTACAAATTATTTTTATGAAAACTCCTGTTTTTGGAAAGATTATTATTTATAAAGAAATGGTTATTTTTTCTAAGACTTTTTCATCTCTTTTGAAAAATAATGTTAATATAACTGAAAGTGTTGAAATTTTAGGTAAGATAACTAGTAATGAAATTTATAAAGAAATAATGCAAAATACTGTAAAAAATATTGAAGTTGGAGATAGAATATCAGAAGCATTTAAAGATAAATGGGCAGTTCCAGATGTTGCATATCATATGATTGTTACAGGTGAATCTACTGGTCAATTATCTGAAATGATGACAAAGGTTGCGTTGTTTTATCAAGAACAACATCATGCTTTAGTATCAAGTTTAAAGAGTTTAATAGAACCAATATTAATTGCTACTTTGGCAGTAATTGTAGGAGCTATTTTAATAGCAGTTATTGTTCCTATGTTTGATATGTATGAAAAGATTTCGATGGGGTGATTTTGATGTATATTGTATTATTTACAATATTAGGATTGTGTATGGGATCTTTTTATCTAGTATTGGCTACTAGATTACCAAAAGAGGAATCTATTTTGACTCCTCCATCACATTGTGATAATTGTAAAAAAAAGTTAAAATTTTATGAATTAATTCCTGTAATTTCTTATATTTTTTTAAAGGGAAAATGTTGTGGTTGTAAAAAGAATATATCTAAATTAAATATTATTGTTGAATTATGTACTGGAATATTATTTGGATTAGGATTTTATTTATATAATTTTAGTTATGAATTATTTGCTTTCTTAATAATTTCATCTTTAATGATAATAATATTTATAAGTGATTTTAAATATTTAGTAATTTTAGATGGTCCTTTATTCATTGGTATTGTAGCTATAATAATTTTAAAGTTTATTTATTTTGGATTTAATGCTTTTATAAATTCTGTTTTATCTGGAATAATTTTATTTATATTTATGTTATTAGTTAAAAAAATAGGTGATAAAGTATTTAAAAAAGAGTCTCTTGGATGGGGAGATGTAAAATTAGCTATTTTTATAGGAGTAGTGCTTGGATTACGACTTGGCTTTTGTGCTTTTATAATAGGATCTTTTTTAGCTTTACCTTATGCACTTTATTATATTAATAGAAAAAAAGAAAAGGAAGTTCCTTATGGTCCATTTTTAATTGGCGCAGTATTTATTAATTTTATTTTTATGGATCAAATTAGTAATTTTATTAATTTATTATTTTTAGCAAGTTAAAAGAGTGATTTTTATCACTCTTTTATAATACTTCAACATTTGCTTTTGTGTTTTGTTTTGTTTCAGTAACATTTTCTTCATTAGTTTTACCAAGTAGGGCATTTTTAATTTCACTTTCTGAATCGCCAAAATCTTCTTCAATATCAATTAATCTTATAATTTCTTCGAATGATGTTAAACCATTAGCTACTTTTAATAAACCATCTTGTAAAATTGTTTGAACATTTGATTTTTGATATACTAATTCTCTTAATTTATCTTTTCTTACGTTATTAACTATAGCATCTCTTATTTCTTGAGATATTTCTAATACTTCGTGAATTGGAATACGTCCTAAATATCCACCTATACATTCGTCACATCCAACAGGATCATATATGTTTTTTATTTCTGTTTTTAATGCTTTTTTAAAAACTATTTTTTCATAATTAGTTAATGCTCTGGCTTTTCTACATTTTGGGCATAATCTTTTAGCAAGTCTTTGCGATACAATTCCAGTTAGTGCAGTTCCAAGAAGATATCTTTCAACATCCATGTCAAGTAATCTTTCAATTGTATTAAGTGAATTATTAGTATGTATTGTAGAAAGAACTAAATGTCCTGTAATAGAAGCACGAACAGCAATTCTTGCGGTTTCATCATCTCTAATTTCACCAATCATTATAATATCAGGGTCTTGTCTTAAAATACTTCTTAAAGTGTTGGCAAAAGTTAAACCTATATCAGCCATTACTTGTACTTGGTTAAGACCCATTATTTTCATTTCTACGGGATCTTCGACTGTTATAATATTTGTTTTTTCTTTATTTAATTTTTGTAACATTGAATATACTGTAGTAGACTTACCAGAACCTGTAGCTCCTGTAACTAAAATTATACCATTTGGCGTTTGAAGCATTTTATTTATAACATTTAAATTATAATTTGTAAAACCTAATGTTTCTAAACCTTCTAAACTTCTTGAATAATCTAAAATACGAATAACGATTTTTTCACCATCTACAGTTGGAAGAGAAGAAACACGCATATCGATTGGTTTTCCTTCATATTCGATTTTTATTGCACCATCTTGAGGTAATCTTGTTTCTGTAATATTCATTCCAGATATTATTTTTATACGAGTTAACAAATTTTTCTTAACTATATTTGGAACTGTGGCATAAAGTATTAATTCACCATCTATTCTTATTCTTACATAAAGTACGTCTTCAGTAGGGTCAAAGTGAATATCTGATGCTCTTCTTTTGAATGCATCATGAATTATTTCATTTACTAAATCAACTATGGGAATATTATCATAATCATAGTTTTTATAAACGTTATTATTTGGATTGTATAATTGATTATTCACTTTTTTCACCCACTTATCTATTCTTACTAATTATACAATATATATGTGTGTAAAGGCAAGTGAAAAAAAAGTAAAATATTAGCACTCATATATTGACAAGTGCTAAATATAATAGTAATATAGTGTTAGCATTTAAAAAAAGTGAGTGCTAAAGAGGTGATATTCTTTGAATGATAGACAAAAAGATCTATTAAAAGCAATTGTTGAAAGCTATATTAAAACAGCTGTTCCAGTTGGATCTAAATCTCTTTGTAAAAAATTTAATTGTTCATCTGCTACAATTAGAAATGAGATGTCTGCTTTAGAAAGTTTGGGATATATTGAAAAAAACCATATTTCTAGTGGTAGAATTCCATCTGAAGAAGGTTATAAATTTTATGTAGATAATTTAATGAAACCTAAGGAATTGACTGGAGAGGACGTTTTAAAATTACAAACAATTTTTTCAAACAGAGAACTTGAAGTAAGTGATGCAATTGAAAAATGTGTTGAGATAATTAGTGATATTACAAATTATACTTCAATTATTCTTGGAAGTAGTTCAAAGGATAATTCATTACAACAAGTTAGTATTATTCCACTTCAAGATAATAAAATAGTTGCCCTTGTTTGTACTGATAAAGGTATAGTTGAAAATAAACAATTTACTTTACCTGAAAATACTTTAATAGAAGAAGTTGTTAAAACATCTGAAATTATTAACAAGATGTTAATAGGAACACCAATAAATGAAGTTTCTCAAAGACTTGAATTTGATATTAAACCTATTATTGCTAAAAAGGTAAAACAATATGAACAAGTATATTCAATATTTTATGATGCATTTAATGACTTTGCTAAAAATACTACAAATGTTCATATGTCTGGACAAATCAAATTACTTCATCAAAGAGAATTTCAAAATAATGAAGATATTAAAAGGATTTTAAGTAAATTCGAAGATGAAAAAATGATTAAAAAAATAGAAAGTAATGATAGTGGTATTAAAGTTTATATTGGTGATGAAAATGAATTTGATAAGGATGTAACGGTTATTAAAACAACTTATCATAAAAATGGTGAAGAAGGAACTATCGCTGTTATTGGTCCTAAGAGAATGGAATATGATAAAGTTATAGCAATATTAAAATATATAAGTGATAATTTAACAGATAAGGAGGCATAAAATGGAAAAGAAAAATAAAGAACATGAATGTAAATGTGGTCAAAATTGTGATTGTGGTAGTACTTGTTCATGTAATGAAGAAAAGAATAAGAAAAATAAAAAAGATAATAATGAATTAAAAAAATTAAAAGATCAAAATAAAGAATTAACAGATAAGGTTTTAAGATTATCTGCTGAAATTCAAAATATTGGTAAAAGACACAGTGATGAAATGGCTAATGCTTTAAAATATGAGGGAATTGATTTGATAAAAAAATTACTTCCAATAGTGGATAATTTTGAAAGAGCAATTGCTATGGATACATCAGTAAATGAAAAATATTTAGAGGGTTATAAAATGATTTATACTAATATGTTAAATATTTTAGAAAGTATTGGTGTTAAAGAAGTAGATTGTCAAGATAAAGAATTTGATCCAAATACTATGGAGGCTATTATGACAGAACATGTTGATGGAGTTGATCCAAATTATGTTTTAATAGTACTACAAAAAGGATATATATATAAAGATAAGATTATAAGACATGCTTTTGTAAAGGTGTCTGAATAAATTTGAAAGGAATGATTAATTATGGGAAAAATTATAGGAATTGATTTAGGTACAACAAATTCGTGTGTATCTGTACTTGAAGGTGGGGAAGCTCACGTTATAGCTAATAAAGAAGGTAATAGAACAACACCATCTGTGTTTGCAATAAAAAAAGATGGAGAAGAATTAGTTGGTGAAACTGCTAAAAGACAAGCAGTTACTAATGTTGATAATACTGTTTCATCAATTAAAAGAAAAATGGGTACTTCTGAAAAAGTAAGTGTTAATGGAAAAGAATATACTCCAGAAGAAATATCAGCTAAAATTTTAATGAATTTAAAAGAAAGTGCTGAAAGTTATTTAGGACAAAAAGTAAGTGAAGCAGTTATTACTGTTCCAGCATATTTTAATGATGCTCAAAGACAAGCAACTAAAAATGCAGGTAAAATTGCAGGACTTGATGTTAAAAGAATTATTAATGAACCTACAGCATCTGCTCTTGCATATGGTATTGATAAACAAGAAAATGCTCATACAGTTTTAGTTTATGATTTAGGTGGAGGAACATTTGATGTTTCTATCCTTGAATTAGGAGATGGTGTATTTGAAGTTAAATCAACATCTGGAAATAATCACTTAGGTGGAGATGATTTTGATAAATCTGTAATGGATTATTTAGTATCAGAATTCAAAAAAGAAAATGGTGTAGATTTATCTAAAGATAAAATGGCAATGCAAAGAATTAAAGATGCTGCAGAAAAAGCTAAAAAAGATTTATCTGGTATGACAACTGCACAAATTTCTATTCCATTTATATCTCAAGGAGAAGATGGACCACTTCATTTAGATGTAACTTTAACAAGAGCTAAGTTTGAAGAATTAAATAGAGAGTTATTTGATTCTACTTTAGATTCTGTTAGAAATGCATTAAAAGATGCAAATTTAAAAAATTCAGATATAGATAAAGTATTACTTGTTGGTGGATCAACTCGTATTCCATATATTCAAGAATTAGTTAAAAAAGAATTAGGAAAAGAACCATCAAAGGAAATAAATCCAGATGAAGCTGTAGCAATGGGTGCTGCTATTCAAGGTGGTGTTTTAACTGGTGAAGTAGATGATTTAGTACTTTTAGATGTTACTCCTTTATCTTTAGGATTAGAAACAATGGGAAATGTTATGACTGTATTAATTCCAAGAAATACAACAATTCCAACTTCAAAATCACAAGTATTTTCTACTGCTGCAGATAATCAACCAGCTGTAGATATTCATGTACTTCAAGGTGAAAGACCAATGGCTAGTGATAATAAAACACTTGGTAATTTCCAACTTTCAAATATTCCACCAGCACCACGTGGTGTTCCACAAATTGAAGTAAAATTTGATATTGATGCAAATGGTATTGTTAATGTTACAGCTAAGGATTTAGGAACTAATAAAGAACAATCAATAACTATTTCTAATTCTTCTAATTTAAGTGATGAAGAAATTGAAAAAATGAGAAAAGAAGCAGAAGCTAATAAAGAAGAAGATGAAAAAAGAAAAGCTGAAGCTGATGCAAGAAACGAAGCTGATTCAATTATTTTCCAAACTGAAAAAGCAATTAAAGATCTTGGAGATAAAGTATCAGATGATGATAAAAAAAGTGCAGAAGATAAAATATCAGATCTAAAAAAATCTTTAGAAGGAACTGATATTGAAGATATTAAAGCTAAAACAAAAGATTTAGAAAGTACTGCTCAAAGTTTAGCATCTAAAGTATATGAAGAAGCTGCTAAAGCAAATCAAAATACAACTGAACAAAGTTCAACTGAAGAAAATAAAGATGAAAAAAAAGACGATGTTCAAGAAGCAAAATATGAAGAAAAATAGTATTTAATAAAGAGAGATTAAATCTCTCTTTATTAGCTTTGATGTGTGGAGGATTATATGCAAATATTTAAAGATAGAAATGAAGTTCCAGAAGAGTATAAATGGGATTTAACAGATATTATAAAAGATGATAATGAATATGAGGAAAAGTTTAATCATGTTAAGGATGAATTAAAAAAGATTATTAATTTTAAAGGATGTACAAAAGATAGCAAAAAGTTATATGATTTTTTACAACATAATATTTATTTATGTGCATTAATAACTAGATTATCTTCATATGCATATCTAATAAATGATCAAGAATTAGGTATTTCATCTAATATGCAAAAATTAACAAAAATAGAGGATTTAGAAAGTGAATATTCTAATAAGTGTTCTTTTTTTGCTCCAGAATTATTAACACTAACTCAAGATGAATATAATTATTTATTTAATAATAAAGATTTAATTGAATACAAACCTATGTTAGATGATATTTATCGTTTAAAAGAACATGTATTACCAGAAGATAAAGAAATTATAATAAATACTTTAAATAATGCTTCTATAAGTTATGATAGTTTATCTTCAACTATGTTAAATTCATTACATAATTATGGAACAATAAAAATTGATGATAAAGAAGAAAAAATTACTCCAACTAATTATCGTAGATTAACAAAAAATAAAAATAAAAATATTAGAAAAGAAGTTAGAAATAAATTTTTTAAAGTAATAGATCAATATGCAACTATATCTGCTTCTCTTTTAAATTCACATGTTAAAACAAGTATTGTAAATTCTAAGTTACATAATTTTAAAGATGCATGGGATGAAAAATTATTTAATTATAAAATTCCTCAAGAAGCATATGATTCTTTAATAAAAACTGTTGAAAGTAATGTTGATAAGTTACAAAAGTTTTATAATATTTTTAAAGAAACTTTAAAATTAGATACTCTCGATTCATGTGATACTAATTTAGAGATGATTGAATTAGATAAAGAATATAGTATTGAAGAAGCTCAAGAATTATGTTTAAAATCAATTAAAGTTTTAGGTGAAGATTATTATAATCATTTCAAAAAAATATTTGAAAATAGATATATAGATTATGCAAGTTATCCAGGAAAATGTAGTGGAGGATATTCATTATCTGGACTAGATTTTGATTCAAGAATTTTAATGAGTTATAATTATGATTTGAATTCTGTTTCTACTATTATACATGAAGGTGGTCATAATGTTCATCATCAATATATATGTGAAAATAATCCACTAGAATATTGTGATGTTACTTCAATAATTGCTGAGGTTGCATCTCTTACTAATGAATGTTTATTATCCTCTTATTTAGCAGAAAATGCTACAACAAAGCAGGAAAAACTAAAAGGTATTGAAAATATTTTAGATGTTTTAGTATCTAATTTATTTGGTGCTGTAAGAGAAGGTAAAATGGAAATAGATTTTTATAATTATGTTAATGATGGTAATTTAATAACAAAAGATTACATGAATGAGTTAACTAATAAAACATTAAAAATGTATTATGGTGATGCAGTAAATATAGATGATTATAGTAAATTATCATGGGTAGTAAGATCACATTATTATATGAATTATTATTTATTATCTTATGCTATTTGTATTTCAGTTGCATCTTTTGTTTCAAATGAAATATTAAATGGTAATAAAGATATGTTAAATAAATATATTAAATTCTTATCAGCAGGATCTAATAATGATATAATTGATATTTTTAAAATATTGGATATTGATATTGCTAAAGAAGAATTATATTTAAATGCTATAGATTATTTTAATAATTTATTAGAAAAATTTGTTAAATTAAGAGATGAGGTGAATTAACATGGCAAGTAATAAAAGGGATTACTATGAAGTTTTAGGTGTTTCTAAAAATGCATCGCAAGATGAAATTAAATCAGCATTTAGAAAGTTAGCAAAAAAATACCATCCAGATGTTAATAAAGAAGAAGGAGCAGAAGCTAAATTTAAGGAAATAGGTGAGGCTTATGCAGTGCTTTCAGATGAACAAAAAAGAAAACAGTATGATCAATTTGGTCATGCAGCATTTGAAGGTGGATCATCAGGATCTGGATTTGGAGGATTCTCAGGATTTAGTGGTTTTGAAGATATAGATTTAGGAAGCATTTTTGATGAAGTTTTTGGTTCTTCATTTGGTTTTGGATCAAGAAGAGGAACATCTAAAAATAGACCTCAAAAAGGAAGCGATTCATTAGTTAAAGTAAATCTATCTTTTGAAGAAGCCGTTTTTGGTTGTTCAAAAGATTTAAAATTAGATTTAGATGAAGAATGTGATGAATGTAAAGGAAAAGGTGGATTTGATGAAAAAACCTGTGCAACTTGTTCAGGTCATGGTAGAGTTGTAACTCAATCTCGTTCTATATTTGGTGTTATTCAACAAGAAAGTATTTGTCCAGATTGTAATGGTCTTGGAAAAACTTATGCTAAAACTTGTAATAATTGTAAAGGTACTGGTCATGTTATAAAAAATAAAACAATTAGTGTTGAAATACCAGCTGGTGTTGATACGGGTTCAGAACTAAGAATATCTGGTAAAGGATCTAAAGGATATAATGGTGGTCCAAATGGTGATATATATATTCAATTTAAAGTAAAAGATCATCCTTTGTTTAAAAGAGATGATAATGATATTTATTTAGATGTTCCAATAACAATTACTGAAGCTGTTCTTGGTGGAAAAAAAGAAATACCAACACTTGATGGAAATGTAGTGATTGCAATAGATTCTGGTACTCAAAATGGTACTAAATTAAGATTAAAAGGTAAAGGTGTAGAATCTCCTCGAACAGGTAAAAAGGGTGATATGTTTGTTATTATTAATGTAATGATCCCAGAAAAATTAGATAAAACTCAAAAAGATTTATTTAAACAATTAAATGAAACTGATTTAGAAACAAATTCAGAATTTAAAGAAATAAAAAAATTTCTATAATATATTTACTTTATATTAATATAGTGTATAATATTTAATTCAAGGAGATTTTATTATGACAAGAGATGAAAAAATAAAAGATTTAGAAAAAGATATTTATGAAACTAAAATGGATTTATATAATATAGTATATAGAATTGATAATATGACTGAATCTATTCAACATACATATTTATATACAAATAAAGATGAATTAGAATGTAAAATTGATGATTTATATAATGATTATTTAATATTATATAATCAAAAAGTATTAAGTAAAAAAAGAAGATAGTGTAAAGTTAACTATCTTTTTATTTTTTTAAATTCTTAAATTAGTTATAATTATTGTAGGTGATATATATGAAAACAGTAGTTATAACTGGTAGTGCAAGAGGTTTTGGTCTTGAAATGATGAAAGAATTTAGAAAATATAATTTTAATTGTGTATTATGTGATATTAATGACGAAGAATTAAAAAATGGCTATAATGAAGTAATTAATATAAATGGTAATGGAAAAGTATTAAGTTTTGTTATGGATGTAACAAAAAAAGAAGATGTTATAAAATTAATAAATAACACTTTAAATGAAGTAAATAGTATTGATATTTGGATTAATAATGCTGGTGTTAACCAAGCAGATAAGTATTTTTGGGAATTGGATGAAAATTCTATAAATAAATTAATTGATATAGATTTGAAGGGAACTATGATATGTTCTAATAGTATAATACCATATATGTTAAAGCAAAATAGTGGTGCAATATATAATGTTGAAGGTTATGGTTCTAATGATGCAAAAATGCCTAAATTAACTCTATATGGAACTGCTAAAAGGGGATTAACGTATTTTACTGAAAGTTTGGCTAAAGAGGTGGATAATACTAATATTATTGTAGGTAAGATAACTCCAGGAATAATGTTAACAAATTTTGTTAAAACATCTCTTGGAGATGGTGAAAAGATAATTATGTCAGAGAAAAATAAAAAAATATATAATATATTAGGTGATTATCCAGAGACTATTGCAAAGTTTATTGTTCCTAAAGTAATTAATAACAATAAAAATAATGTAAAATTTGTATGGCTTACTAATTTTAAAGCTTTTACTAGATTTATTGGTGCGATATTTAAGAAAAGAGATATTTTTAAATAATTATTTTTTTAATATATCTAAAACATGTCGTGAAGCTTCAAGTAAGTATTCTCTTTCACAAATAGAGAAGTGATATTTAAGAAATAGATTAAATGTATTGTCATCCATTTGATTTATTTCTTTTTTTAAATATTCTGTTGGTCCATCTTGAGATATTATTTTTACTCGTTTTAAATTAAGTGAATCTTTTAAATAATTAATATCATCTAGTCTAACATATGAATATAAATCATTATTATTTGATAATATTTTAAAACTATCATCTATATTATTTAAAGAATCGTTTATAAAACCTTCTTTAAAACCATGTGTGATTAATGCATATTCATTCATACAATAAGATATAAATATTAAACCATCTTTTTTTAATACTCTTTTGGCTTCTTTTAGTGCTTTTATTTTTTCTTCTGTAGAAATTAAATGATACATTGGACCAAATAATAATACTATGTCAAATGATTCATCATTAAACATTGATAAATTAATGGCATTACCTAAATGTGTTATTATGTCTTTGTTTTTTTCTTCAATTACTTTTAAATTATGTTTAACAAGTTCCAATGCTTCAATATTGTAACCTTTATTATAAAAATATAAACTGTATTTTCCTGTTCCAGCACCTACATCTAATATTTTAGGATTATTATATTTTTTTAAATAATCTTCAATATATTTAATAGCAGTTAAAAACTCTACTTGACCGTGTTTTGTTTCAAGTCTTTTATCTTCATTAAATTTATTATAATAATTTATAAGTTCTTTTTCATTCATAAAAATCACTAAAAATATATTAACTAATTATTCATATAATAGCAAGTTATTTAATATAATTTATTATGAATATATTTGAAATAATATTAATTAGTTTTGGACTATCAATGGATGCATTTGCAATATCTTTATGTAAAGGTATGTCATTAAAGGATAATTGTAATTTTATAAAAGCTTTAATTATTGGAATCTATTTTGGATTATTTCAATTTTTAATGCCGATAATAGGATATAATCTTACATCGAAATTTAGTAATATTATAATTAATATTGATCATTGGATAGCTTTTCTTTTATTATTAATTATTGGTTTGAAAATGATAAAAGATTCTATTTTAATGGAAAATAAATTAGATGATAGTATTAATATTAGAAAAATGTTACCGTTATCTATAGCAACTAGTATTGATGCATTAACGGTTGGAATTACTTTCTCATGTTTAAAAGTTGATTTATTTGTTTCAACAATTTTAATTGGTGTAATTACATTTATATTATCTTTTGTTGGGGTTAGTATTGGTAATAAAGTAGGAGAAAGACTTGGAAATAAGGCTGAATTTATAGGTGGTTTTATACTTATTGTAATTGGTTTTAAAATATTATTTGTACATTTAAATTTAATATAAAAAAACTCACATATGTGAGTTTTAATTATAAAATGGTGGAGAATAAGGGATTCGAACCCTTGACCCCCTGCGTGCAGGGCAGGTGCTCTAGCCAGCTGAGCTAATTCCCCAAGAACAATCTAATATTACCATAAAATAGCAATATTAGCAAGAAAAAATTGTAATTATTTTTCTTTTAATACTTTACATAATATTAAATCTTGTTTTAGATTTAATGAATTTTTAATAATATTTTTATTTTTATCACTAGTTGAAAGCTGTATAGCAGTTTTCTTATCTAAATCAATTGAATTTAATATTTTTTCACTAGAAGATATAGAAGAATATACTTTTAAATATATTGTAAGTAATTTATCATAATATTTTTGGTTAATATTTGTATATTTATTAAGACTATTGTCCATAATATTTGATAATGCATTATTAACTTGATCTTCGTAATAAGAGTCCCAATCTTTAAAAAATTCTATATATTTATTATAATATTCTTTTAATATTTCTTGATAATAGGCTGTTCTTGAGTAATTATTAGGATTTTTTAAAAATGGATCTTCTAAATATTTATAAATACTAATCATTTTATATTTATATTCTATTAATTTATTTTTTATTTTTAAATTTTTTTCATTTGCAATTGCATCTTCTAAATATTCTGCAGTTGTATGATGTTCTAAAGCATTTCTACAATATAGTAAAAAATTATTAATTGATAATGTTTCAAACATTTGTTCTTCAAAATTACTTATTATTTCTCTTACATATTCAGCACTATCTTCATCAAATTCTTCAATTAATTCTAATGCTTCATCTGTTGGTATGACATATCCATTAACTCTTATTTCTTCTTTAGTTAATAGATCTTCTGGAAAATCATCTTTAGTTAGTGATATTTCATCATAATGGCATAGTAGTCTTTTTATTTTTGAATTATTTGTTTCATTAATATAGTTAATTGCATCATCTGAGTAATTATTAAATGATGAAATATTATTAAATATATTATTTAATTCTTCATCATAATAAGTAGCACTTTTTGTTATTTCATATTCTTTTTTACTTAAATCATTAATTAATTCAACTATATTTATATATTCATCAGAATTCTTTAAATTCTTAATCTCTAATTGAGTTAATTTTTTATATAGTTTATCAATCATATCATTATATTTTAATACTTTTAAAATATCATCTAATTTATTATTCATACTTATTCCTTCTTTATTAATCCTATATTCTACTTTATAAATATATAGAAAGTCAAATAATTTTTATATTTGTAATTTGTTTATAAAAAATAGTAGTATTATCACTTAATATAATTTGTTTTTTTACATAATTAATTTTTTTGATTTTAGCTTCTTTTGAAATTATATTTCCAGAAAAATAATAAGATATTTTTATTATGTTATTTGAATAGTATGCCTGTGTTATTATGTCATTAAATTCTATTAATTGATCTTCAGATAAAATAGGTTGTTCAATTTTATTTCTTTTATTTGATAGATTATTTACAACTTTTTTGGATTGGATAACAGAATCAAATGGCTGCCATTTTAGCATACCTCTATCTTTATAATTACTCATGATGTCCACCTATTTTTTTATTACGTTCAATTATAGTAGAATCTTCAAGTAATGCTGATGCTTTAACTAATGAATTTTTACCAAATTTTTCTTTTATTTCGTCAATTGTTGAACCTAATTTTTCTTTTTTTTCAATTTCTATTATGTCTTCGAATAGGTTTAATTGTGTACTTTTGTTATCAGTTAAATTACCTGCTGTTATTGTAACTTTTCTAATTGGAAAGCCCTCATAATATTTATCAAATATGTTCAATGAATAAAAATAAAAATCACTTTCTAAATCAGTTGGAATTACTTTTATATTATGATAAAATCCTCCACCTATATTTTTAGAATATCCTATTCCTAAACCTATTATTTTAGATTTTTTATGATTTGTTCTTAATCTTTGACAGATTACTTCAATCATTTCTTGAATAATTAGTTTTATATTTTCTTGATTATAATCTTTAAATAAAACTTGAGAATGAGAATAGCTTGTTGATTTAGGAGCTACTTTATAATCACTTATTATTGATTCGTCAATACCATTAGCATGATAATATAATTCTTCACCTATGATGCCAAATAATTTTTTTAATTTATCTTTATCATAATTTGCAAGATCTTTTATTGAAAAAATATTTAATTTGTTTAGTTTCTTTTCCATGCGTGGTCCAATTCCCCACATTTTAGATAGGGGAGTAATTGGCCAAAGCTTTTTTTCAACATCTTCATATGTCCATTTTGCAATTCCGTTTTTATATTTTTTTGCTTCAGTATCCATAGCTACTTTTGCTAATAACATATTAGGTCCAATTCCACAAGTTGAGGTAAGTCCTGTTTTTTTATAAATATCTTCCATTATAATTTCTGCCATTTCATAATCACTTTTTTTATACATTTTTAAGTAATTTGTTAAATCTAAAAAGCTTTCATCAATTGAATATACATGTAAATCATCTTTGTTAACATAATCTAAAAATATATTAACTACTTCTTTAGCTTTTTCTTGATAAAGTTTCATACGTGGTGGAACTATTTCATATTTTATATTTTTTGGTATTTCATAAAGTCGAGTTCTTCCATTTATTCCTTGCGCTTTTAAGTGTGGTGTAACAGCTAATGTGATGGCACCATTTCCTTGATTTGGATTTGCTACAACTAAATCTACTTTGTAAGGATCAAGTCCTCTTTCGACACATTCACAGGAGGCAAAAAAACTTTTTAAATCTATAACAATAATGTTTCTTTTTATCATAAAAAACCTCCTCTTATATTATTAGTATACCACTTAATAATAATTATTATAGTATGTTTTTTTGGAAAAATTTGGTACAATAATTTTAGAAGGAAGGTATTTTTATGAAAGATAAAACTTTAGTAATACTTGCTGCAGGAATGGGATCTAGATTTGGAGGAATGAAACAAACATTTCCAGTAGGTCCAAATGATGAATTTATTATAGACTATTCTATATATTCAGCAATAAAATATGGCTTTACAAAAGTTGTTTTTATAATAAGAGAGGAATTTTTAGAATTATTTGAAAGTACTATTGGTAAAAGAATAAATGGTAGAATAAAAGTTGGATATGCTTTTCAAAAATTAGATGATATTCCTGATGGCTTTAGTGTTCCAGATGGTAGAGAAAAACCATGGGGTACAGCACATGCAATTTATTGTGCACGTAATGAAATTGAAGGAAACTTTGGTGTTATAACTGCTGATGATTTTTATGGTGATAAAGCATTTGAAGATTTATCTAAAGCATTGGATACAAATAATTACAGTGTAATTGGTTATCATATAGCAGATACTTTATCTGAAAATGGATCAGTTAAAAGAGGTGTTATTAGATCTAAAGATAAAATAATTACTGAAATAATTGAATCATCTGTAATATTGGATGGTGATAGAGTTAAATGCACACCATTAGATAAAAATAAACCGGAATTTTATGTTGAAAAAAATAATTCTTGTTCTATGTTAATGAATGGATTTACAACTGATATAATTACTAAAATCGGAAATGTTATGAAAGATGATTTTGAAAAACATAAAGATGATTTAATGGATTATGAAATGTTATTACCTGATATTATGGATGATAGTATAAAAGATGGTAAAATTATATTAGATATTCCAACTGATTCTAAATGGGTTGGTATGACATATAAAGAAGATGCAACTTATTTAAAGGAATTTATTTTAAAGGAAATTGAAAAAGGTGTTTATCCTCATAATTTATGGGATTAAAAAAATACTTATAGTACTTGAAAAACCTGCTTATAATTGTTATACTTTATTTAGAGTAGACAAAATAGAAATGGCGGGTTTTTCTTATGAAAAGAAAATATAAAATAGTATTGTTATCTGTTTTTTCTTTGATTATATTAACATTGTTTGTTGGTATATCATATTCTTTTCGTGGTGAAAAAAATTATTATGATAAAGATGCATCACTTGTATATACTGATGAATATTTAAGTATTAATTATTTGGACGGTAAATATTTTGATATTAAAAATTTTAAATCTGGTGAAATATATAATAAAAAGATATCTATAAGTAATGTAAGTGATAGAGATTTATTTGTTACAATTAGTTTTATGGATGTTGAAAAATCTAGTGATGATTTAGAATTAATTATTTTAGATAATGAAAATAATAGTGTTTATGATAAAAAGATATCAAATATTGATACTGAGGTAGTAAAAAGTGTATCTTTACCTGTATCAAAAACTGTTAGTTATAATATAATGGTTAAAAATAATGGAAAAGATATGGCATATTTTTCTGCTAATATATTAGCTTATAGAGATAGTTCAAAGGAATCATCATCAAATTTTAGAGATACTATTTTAGCTAATAATGAAATTAAAACAGCTAAAACTGAAATAGGAAAAGAAAGTGCACTAGAAAATGAAGGATTAATTGAATCTGTTGATAATGATGGAAAGACTTATTATTTTAGAGGTGCTGTAGATAATAATTATGTAAGCTTTGCTAATTTTACATGGAGAATAGTTAGAATTAATGGAAATGATAGTGTAAGATTAATTTTGGATTCCACTATGGATGATCAAATAGCTTTTAATAATGATTCTTCAGAAACTGATAATTATAGTTCTAAGTTGGAATTTAGTAATTCTAATTTAAAAGATGAATTGGAATCTTGGATGAATAATAATCTATCTGAATATTCTAAATATATAATGGAGTCATCTTTTTGTGAAGATACTAGTGTTTTTAATGAAGAAAATAATATTTCTTATTTGAATACATATAATAGAATTTTTGTTGATAATATTCCTGGTTTAACTTGTATGGGTAAAATTGTTAAAAGTAAAATTGGAGTATTAACTGCTGATGAAATAGTTTTTGCAGGTGCTAGTTCTAATAGTAGTAATAATAGGTATTATTTATTTAATAATTCAATTACTTCTTCATGGTGGACATTATCTGGTAGTCAAATAATACCATCAAATAATAGTGTAGATGCAATTAGTGTTAATCGTGATGGAAGTTTAAGTTATGATAAAAAAATAAGTAATCAAATGTATATAAGACCAGTAATTAGTTTAGATATTAATTCAGTTGTTACTGGAAGTGGAAGTGCATCTGATCCATATGTTGTAAAGACTAAATAAAAAAGTATTAAGTAAATTAATACTTTTTTATATACTTTTATGAAAAATATGCTATAATATTTAAGTAATTGAATGGACCCTTAGCTCAGTTGGTAGAGCAACTGACTCTTAATCAGTGGGTCTAGGGTTCGAATCCCTAAGGGTCCACCATTTTTTTATGCCGAAGTAGCGCAATTGATAGAGCAACTGAATCGTAATCAGTAGGTTAGAGGTTTGATTCCTTTCTTCGGCACCATGTTAATTACTCGAATTTAATTCGAGTTTTTATATTGCCTTTCCATTAATAAGTATATTAATGTCTGTTATATTTAATGAATCTTTAAATGTTTCGCTTATTGCATATTTGACTTCTTCTAATAATTCTTCGTTATAAAAATCATCTAAAAGATACGAATTAAAATTTAATTTAATTTTATTTTCTTCAATTTCATAATCTAATAATTTAGTATTATTACTTAAAAAACTAACTAAATCGGTTTGATAAATACTACTTGATTTTAAATTTTTAATTATGACTTCTACTTTATCACTACTATCATTTGTAAATAGTGTTACTGGTACAGCATTATAATTATTATTAATGTTTATAAAATAATAAAGAGTATATTTTGATACATTATTAAAAGTTGTAATGTTATATGTTTTGTTAATTCCATAATCTCTATTTAAAATAATTGGTAAAATTTTTTTTGAATTAGGTAAATTTATTAAGGAATTTCCTTCAACAAATATCATAATATTTTTTATTTCTTTAAGTTCTGTTAATGAATAAATAATTGATTCAATCATTTTTTCTTCATTATTTTCATCAATGTTTAATAATTCTTTAGAGAAATTTATTTTTAATAAATTATCTTTTAAACTAAAATCTAATAATTTAGTATTTTTTGGAATTATTGGTTTTAGATTATCACTATTATTTATATCATTTATTGTTAAAGATTTAATAATTTCTTTAATTTTGTTTGTGGGTTCACTATAATTTGATATAGAACTTGCTCGTACTAAATAATTATTATTAAGTAAATATATATTATTAAAATTATTCTTATAAATGTAGTTTTCAACATAGTATTTTTTATTGGGTATTAAATAAATTATTAGTATGGTTAAAATAGTAATAAAAGATATTATTAATCTTTTTTTTAGTATATTTTTTAACATATAAATACCTCTAATTAATTATATTAATAACATTAAAATTAATACTAAAAAAAGAATCTAATTAAGATTCTAAATTCAGTTCATCTATTTTTAATAATTCAATCACTGCCTGAGATCTTCCTTTTACACCTAATTTTTGTATTACATTAGATATATGATTGCGAACTGTTTTTTCACTAATCTTAAGTTTATTTGATATTTCTTTTGTAGTATGATTTTTTATAAGTAATTCAAATATTTCTTTTTCACGATTAGTTAGTACTTTATTATTCATAATATCACTCTCTAATTTATTTTATGAATAATAAATAAAATGGTACCTTAATTAAATTTAACAGTTATATATTTTTTTGTATTAAATAAACTTTGTACTTTTCTTATTATATTATTAGCTATTTCTTTATTATGATTTTTTTCTTGTATAACAATACTTATTGAATCATTTTCAATTTTTACAAAAGAATTATAATTAAATTCTTTTTTTATTAAGTTTTCTATTTCTTCTTGTTTTCCTTTATTTTGATTAATATTTTTTAATTGTTCATATGCTATATTTTTTTCTTCAGTGCTTTTACTATTATCAATTATTGTATTTTGGAGATCTTCTATTTGTGATAATACCATTTCATCATTTTCAACTCTAAGTCCAACTAGATCACTTGCTTCACTTACTTCAATAGTATCATTTTCTTTTGTAATAGTTGGTTCAATATTTTCAAATGAATTACTCGGAATAGAAATATAATATACACATAGTATTAAAATAATACTTAACAAAGATACAAACCATATATTTTGTTTATTCATAATATCACCTAATAATATTTATGTATACCTAATAATATTTATGATAGAAAATAATTATTTTTATGATATAATTAATAGAGAGTGATTATATGAAAAATAAATTATTTTTGATTGTTGTATTTTTTATAAGTTTTGCTGTATTTACAAATATTGTTGATGCAGCTGTATGTCCTGGTGATGATATTTCGATTGGAGTTAGTGGATCTTACGTTTTTAAGGTTGAACCACCTAGTGGAATTACGTGTGATTTTGATAATAATTTAATGAGTGAATTAATGAAAAAAGCTTTATTGGGTACACCAGGAGAGATTATTAATGCTCAAAAAGCCAATGTTACATGTCATTTAAATGGTGTTAGAAATGGTTCTAATTATATAGTTAAATATGACACATATAATAGTAATATTTTTGATACTATAAGTGGTCTTGGAAATAGTGATTATTCATTTATTAAATCTAATACAAAAAAAATAACTATTGATTCTGAGGAAAAATGTTCAAAAGAAGCAAAAGATAATAGTGATGAAATCAAGAAAAAATCTCATGATGATTTATCTAAAGCAACAGATTTTTGTAGTGCAGAAAATAATCCACAAGTTTTAGCTGGTTTTAGATTTATTGGATATATAATAGTAATTGTAAAAATACTTGTTCCAATTATATTAATTGTTATGGGTATGATTGATATAAGTAAAGCTGTTGTAGATGGTGCGGAAGGAAATATTCAAAAAAGTGTTGTTAACTTTATTAAAAGAGTAATCTTAGGTGTTCTTATATTTTTTGTACCAACTTTAATTAAGGCAATTTTTGAATCATTTTCAGATTTAAATAATAAATGGAGTAGCGTTGGTGGGCAAAATGGAGAATATAATCAATGTTTGGAATGTATGTTAGATCCAAATAATTGTCCTGATGTATCATTAATTAATACTAAATAGGAGATTAAAATGATTTATTTATTTTTGAAATTTATTATATATAGTTTCATTGGATATATAGCAGAAGTTATTTATTGTAGTTTTATTCAAAAAAAATTTGTTAATAGAGGCTTTTTGTTTGGACCACTTTGTCCTATATATGGAATAGGTGCTATATTAATGATAAATAGTTTATCAAATCTTAAGGAAAGTCCTGTTTTAGTTTTCTTTCTTGGAATGATTATTACTTCGTGTTTAGAATATTATACAAGCTATATTTTCGAAAAAATATTTAATAATAAATGGTGGGATTATTCTGAAAAACCCGATAATATTAATGGGAGAATATGTTTATCAAATTCAATTTTGTTTGGAGTAGGTGGATTAGTTGTTATATATTTATTAGAACCAATAATTAATAATTTTTTAAATATTATTAATCCAAACATAAATATAATTTTTATAATAATTTTAATTGTATTTATAATTGATGTGTTATTTTCTATTATAATTGCGTATAATCTAAGAAACAAATTAATTGTAGCGGAAGAATTAAAAGTAGAAAAATTAATGATGATTCCAAATTTATTTATAAAAAATCATCAAAAGCAGTTTAATAGAATAAAAATTAAAACTAATAGATTAATAAAAAATTATCCGAATTTAGCTAAAGATTTAAGAAAAGAATTAATGATATTAAAAGATATGTTAATAGATAATAAAAATAATAAAAAAAATGTAAAGAAAACATCTAAAAGTAGAAAAAAATAATATTTTTCTACTTTTTTTATGAAAAAAAAAGGAAATATTAGTTTAACGATATATATAACTTATGAAGGGAGAGAAAAATGTTAAAAAATGTGATAGTAAAACAACATGATATAAAAGATTGTGGTGCTGCATGTTTATTATCAATTATAAAGTATTATAGTGGTAATATTTCCTTAGAAAAAATAAGAATTGATACTTGTATTAGTAAGGATGGTATATCTGCATATAATTTAATAATTGCTGCTAAAAAGTATGGTTTTGATGCTCGTGGAATTAGAATAGATAACAATCAATTATTAAGTAAATGTGTTGCACTTCCTGCAATTGCTTATTTAGAACTTCAAAATGGTCTAAGACATTATGTAGTAATTTATAAAATTGATAAAAAAAATATTACTATTATGGATCCAGCCTATGGATTAAAGAAAGTAAAGGTAAATATTTTTTTAAGAGATTTTAAAAATGTTATTATTGAATTGTGTCCAATTTCTAAAATCGTTAATTATAGTAGTGAAAATAAATTATTAAATATATTTTTAAAAATTGTTGCTAATGAAAAAAAACTAATTATTAATTTATTTTTAACAAGTCTATTATTAACAATTGTATCTATAATCAGTTCTTTTTATATGAAAAGTGTTTTATATAGTATATCTAATAATTTAAAATATTTATTCACTTTCCTAGTCATAATTTTTATCCTCATAACTTTATTAAAAATCTTTTTTTCATATATAAGAACTTATTATGAAAACTTTCTAAATAAGGACATTGATATAAAATTATTACCAGATTTTATTAAACATATTTTTAGTCTTCCTTTGAATGCTATAAGTAATAGAACAACGGGGGAAATTACAACTAGAGTTAATGAATTAAATAATATTAAAGAATTATTTGCAAATATGTTTATAACTTTAGTATTAAATTTACTTTTAGCGCTTACATCTTGGATAGTATTATTTTTTATAAGTAGTAAATTAACATTGGTATTATTAATAATAATTATTATTTATTTTCTAAATAATATTATTTGGTTAAAACCTATAAATAATAAAATTGATGATAACATTATGTATGAAACAGAATTCAATTCATTATTGACAAATAATTTAAATCATATAATATCTTTAAAAAATAATAATTCATTTTTAAATAATAAACTAAATCATAAACTCATTTCATTATTAAATAATAATTTCTATTTACATAAAACCCTTAATCATTATACCTTAATAAATAATTTTATCGTCGAAATTGGATTATTTGCTTTAAATACTATGGGATTTATTTTAATGATGAATAATGAATTAGAATTAGTTGATTTATTTACATATAATTCATTATATTTATATTTTATAGATCCAATTAAAGATATTATTAATTTAATACCAAAATATGTTTATATAAGAAAATGTTTTACAAAAATAAATGATTTTTTAATGTTAAAAAGCGAAGATATTGAAAAAAAACAAGAAACCTTTTTTAATGGAGATATTGTATTTCAAAATGTAACATTTTCTTATAATATGTATGATTATCCAATAAAAGATTATTATCTTAATATAAAAGAAAATAGTAGAGTTTTAGTAATGGGTAAAAGTGGATCAGGTAAATCTACATTATTTAAACTATTATTTAGATTATATGATCCTATAAAAGGTAGTATTAAAATTAATAATATTAATATTAAAGACTATAATTTAGCTACTATTAGAAATAATATTTGTTATGTTTCACAGGATGAATCAATTTATAATGATACATTATTAAATAATATAACTTTAGGTAAAAATATATCTTTAAGAAAATTAAATAATATTTTATCATTATGTAAAATAAATGAGATATTAGATAAAAAAGCTATGAGATTAAATACTAAAATTTTAGAGGATGTTTCTAACTTGTCAGGTGGAGAAAAGTCAAGAATCATTATTGCTAGAGCTTTAGTAAAAAATTCTAATATTATAATATTTGATGAAACTTTTAGTTCTATAAACAAGGATGATGCAAATATTATGATAGAAAATATTTTAAATTATTATAAAAATAAAACGTTTATTTTAATATCTCATTTTAAACCTAGTTTTAAATTTGATCAGGAAATAATAGGTGATTTTTGTGGATGATTTTGAATATATAAACAAAGAATATTTACTTTTTTTAAAACCTAAATATTATATATTAATATATGTAGTAATAATTATTTTTATAATAGTATTAATTTGTTTATTAAATATTAAAACAGAAGATGTTTATATTACTAGAGGTTATGTTAATTGTGATAATAATTGCAAAATAACAATTAGTGTTAATACTGATGATATTAATAAAGTTAGTAATGTTGATTATATTTATTATAATAATAAAAAAATGAATTTAAATAATATAAATATTGGTCAAATACAAGTAGATAATAATTTGTTAAATAATTATCAAATAGTTGATTTAGAAGTAGACCAACTAGATTATGGTATAAATACTTTTCAAGATGTTAAGATTTATTCTAATAATGAAGCAATTATTAGAAAAATAAAAAGAATTCTATTTTAGGAGGTAGTTAGTCATGGTAGATGAATTAAAAAAAGAAGAATTGTTAGATTTAAAAGGTGGTGCTATTCGATGGGGTATTATAGGAGCATTTGCTTCAGTTGGTGTTTTTATTGCAGGTTTAATTGATGGAATTTTAAGACCATTACCTTGTAAGAGATAAGAAAGGAGATAATAATGGATAAAGAAGAATTATATAATGTAGTTGGTGGTGGAATTTCTGCAGCTTGGTTTAATGCTTTTTCTAGAGCTGTAAATACTATACTTGATTTTGGTAGAACAGTAGGTACATCTATTAGAATGATTTTTTCAAAGAAAAAGTGTTAATTATTAAAAAATAACTTAGTATAACAAAAACAATTTGTAGTTTTATTATTACCATAAAAAGAGAATTTTATTTCTCTTTTTTTAATTTTATGATAAACTATTTATAGTAGGTGACTAGTATGAAGAATAAAAATGGATTTATATCAACGTCAATAATGATTTCATTTTTTATGGTATTTATTTTAATATCTACTTTAGTATTAGCATCTTATACGCATTATCGTTATTTATTACAGGGTTTAAATTCTAGTATATTAAGTGATTTAAATGAAGTGATTGATTCTAAATATGTTACATTAAAAAACATTGTAAAAGATGGTAGTTTTGAAAATTATAATAACAATAATTCAGATTGGACTTTTGAGGGCGATTATATAAAAGTTAAAAATCAAAGTGAAGCGGATTATTTAACTTCTTTTGATGGTGATTATAGCGTAGTTTTTGGCTATAATGTTAGTAATGATATTAAAGATTTTAATTCTTTATTAAAACAAAAAATATCAATTAAGAAGAAAGGTAAGAGATATTACTATTTTTCATATAAAATTGATAGAAATACAGATGTTTCAGATGTTTGTAGTAATTCTTCAACAAAATATAATCAAAAAAGGTATAATATTTTTGCTAATGGTGTTAATAATAACGGTGAAGATTATAATATAATAAGTGTCGATAGTAGTAAACATAATACATTTAATGGTAGTTGTGATATGTTTAATGGAGGAAAAACTTGTAATAATACTGTAAATGATGATTGTTATGTAAAATATGAAGATTATTCTGGTCAATGTTATTATTATAAAAAAGATAAATATAGTGGTAATGTTAATGAATTAAAAGAAGATTTATTAACTAGTGCAGATACTTATTATAGTAGTGATAAAGATCATGGTTGTTATTATATTATAAGTAATGAAAAATATACTGGATATAATGTTTCAAAATATTATTATTATAATAGATATGAAAATGGTAGTACTTTTTTAAATAATTATGATTTTGGTGATGATATAGAGAGTAAGTTTTATGTTAAAGATTACATAAGTAAGAATGGTTATGGTAATAGATTTTATAGGCAATGTCCTAAATCTTATGAACGATCTTCAAGTAATCCACAGCGCTCTTCATGTGATCCAACTTTTAAAGGTCAAACTGAAAATATATGTTCTGAATTTATTGAAGAATTTGAGTTATCAAATGGTAAGTATGCTCATAGGTATTGTAAATTAGATAAAGAAGGAGAAAAGGAAGATGTTTGTGTAAAAAATGAATATAGGGTTGATGTAATCACTTATAGTAAGAGCCCATGTTCTTTAAGTAATGAAAAAAATTATGGTATATCATTAAGTAATAGTGAAAAAGAAATAGATCTTTCTATGCCACAGTATTATAGATTCGTAAATCCCACATCTTATCAAGCATTAATTCCATATACTTCTAATGCGGCATATCAATTTTATGGTGGAGGTAGTGCATGGCATACTTATGCTAGCATTATAGAAATAGAAAATCCTACTGAATTTGATTTGAGTTTTTCATTAACACAATTTAGAAGTGCTGGGTATAATTTTTTAGATGATATTATGTTAGTAGATGTAACAGATTTAATAAAAAATGAAAATTCTAAAAAGAAAGTAATTGATTATCTTTCAAGTAAGGATTATTTTTCTGATAAATATGTTGTAAAAAAATCAGATTTAGAATAAAATATCTTTTTGAGGAGATAAATATGATTTTAGCAATAGTAGGTCCAACTGGTGTTGGTAAAACAAAACTTTCAATAGAACTAGCAAAAAAATATAATGCAACTATTATAAATAATGATGCAATGCAAGTATATAAAGGAATGAATATAGGAACAGCAAAGCCAAGTGAAAAAGAAAAAGAAGGTATAGTTCATAATCTTTTAGATTTTGTTGATCCAAATATTAATTATACTGTTTTTGATTATCAAAAAGATGCAAGAAGATTAATTGAAGAAAATAAAGATAATAATATTATTTTTGTTGGTGGAACTGGTCTTTATTTAAAGGCAACGTTATTTGATTATCGTTTTGAAGAAGAAGCAACTTATAATAATTATGATGATTTATCAAATGATGAATTATATAATCTTGCCTTAGAAAAAGATAAGAATTTATCTATACATAAAAATAATAGGCAAAGATTAGTTAGATTTTTAAATAAGGAAAATATAAGTGTTGTAGAGCCTAAACAATTGTATGATGTAATATTTATTGGTTTAACTACTGATAGAGATAATTTATATAAAAGAATAGATGATAGAGTAGATGAAATGATTAGAAATGGATTAGTTGAAGAAGTTAAATCATTTTATGATAAAAAAATTAATAGTAAAGCTATTAATACTGCGATTGGTTATAAAGAATTATATAAATATTTCAATAATGAAATATCTTTAGATGAGGCTGTTGAATTAATAAAGAAAAATTCTAGACATTATGCAAAAAGACAATATACTTGGTTTAATAATCAAATGAATATTAAATGGTTTAATACAAATTATGAAGATTTTAATAAAACTATAGAAGAGGTTGAAGAATATATAAAAACTCAAACAAGTTAATGTTTGAGTTTTTTTAATTAAATTCTAAATATATTAATGGATTAAATCTATGATATTCATTAATTTCTTCGTCATCACTTATTAAATCTTGTGATTTTACTAAGAAAAAGTCATAATCTAATATAGGTCCATAATTACTTACAGGATCATCCCATGTAAGATCTAAGTGTAACCATTGGTCATCTAATAATACTGCATTCCATATATGGGTTTTACTTGCAATTTTATAATTTTTTATTCCAAATTTATTTAAGAATAGTGCCATTACATCAGCATAACCTGAACAAATTGCTTTTCCTTCAAATAAAGGTCCATATGCTGTATTTGAAGAGTATTCACTGGTACCTTTTTCATTACGTTCTTTATCATATTCAGTTTTATTTATTATATAATCATGTATTGTTTTAATCTTTTCTTTATCAGTCATGGTATCTTTTATATTTTCATTTATAATTTTGTCAACTTCTTGATTTATTTTATTAATTTTTTCTTGATCATATAATTTGTTTATTTTTATATTTACTTCACCTGAATCATCGAAAGTAGTTTGAATACTAATAAATGAATTAAATGGACTAGCGTAATTATTAATTGTTGTAAGAAGTACATCATCATTACTAAATTCTTGAACATCTTTTATACATGTTTCATATTCACTTGGACAATAAAAAGTAAAATCATCCCATCCATTATTAATAATAGTATAAAAAATATTTTTTAAATCACCTATACTATATGGTATAAAGTTATTAACTTGTTTTATATACATAAAATCGTAATCTTTTTTATAATCATTGCTTGGTTGAATTATAATATCGGGATGATTATTTATTAATTTTGAAACAGATACTTTAATATCATCTATAAAAACTATTTCTAAAATTAATGCCGCTATCAAGATAAAAGATATAATAAATCTTTTCATAGATTAATCACCTAGTTAATTATAACAAAAAAAAAGAAACGACACAATTAATATTACTTCATTTCTTTAACTTTATTATTTAGTCTTGATTTTTCTCTTGCAGCAGTATTTTTCTTAACTAATCCTTTTGCAACAGCTTTATCAATATTTTTTTGCATAGTTTTTAGACTTGAATTAGCTAATTCCTTATTACCAGCAGCAACAGCTTTATCAACATTTTTAATATTATTTCTAACTCTAGCTTTTAATTCATGATTATTTTCAGTAACTTTTCTAGTTCTTTTAATATCTTTTTTTGCACTTTTAATATTAGCCATAATTTGCTCCTTCCTTAAATACATAAAGATTTTACCAAAAATATTACTATTTTGCAAGTAAATACTAGGTTTTGACAATATTTTTATTAAATATTAGTTAAAATTAATTTAGTGATTAAAATGAAAAAATTTAAAACAAGAAAAAAAAGAAAAACTTTAAAGTTAATAGTAGTGATATTATTAATTATTATTTCATTTAAATTTACATATGATTTTTTTAATAAAAAAAGGGGAATTAATCCAGAAAAATACATTAAATCACTAGTAAATATTGGATTTAATAATCAAATTAATAATTATTCTTATGATAACTTAGTTAATTTAAATAATAATTATTCATTGATTGAACATTCACTAGATTTTAATATAAGTAAAAATATTGATAATAATAAAAAAACAATAGAATATATAGAAAAAGTTAATAAAACAATGAATAATCCTATAATATATATTTATAATACACATGATAGTGAAGAGTATAAATTAGATTTTAAATATGATTATAGTATAATTCCTAATGTAAAAATTGCATCTTATGTATTACAAGAAAAATTAGAAAATTTAGGTATTAATTCTATTGTTGAAACCAGGTCAATTAAAGATATATTAAATCAAAATAATTGGTTATATAGATATTCTTATAAAGCTAGTCGTATATATTTAGAAGATGTTTTACATAATAATCCTTCTTTAAAATACTTTATTGATATTCATAGAGATTCATCTAATTATGATAAATCTACAATTGAATATAATGGTAATAAGTATGCTTCAATATTATTTGTAGTAGGTTTAGAACATGAAAATTATGAAAAAAATTTGGAGTTATCTAATAGATTAAGTGAAATAATTAATTCTAAAATAAGTGGTTTATCTAAAGGAATATCTAAAAAAGAAGGACCTGGTGTTAATGGTGTTTATAATCAAGATTTTTCAAATAATTTAATATTAATTGAGATAGGTGGAGTAGATAATAATATAAAGGAAGTTGCTAATTCTATTAATATAATTGGGGAAAGTATATATGATTATATAAAGGAGAATACTAATGGAGAAGAAAAAGCCTAATTATTTTTTAATAATACTTAGTATATTTTTTTTAATATATGTAGCATATTTTATGGCATATCAAAGTGGATATTATGAGGCTAATATTAGTAGAAAATCTAAAATTACTGAAGAAAAAATTGAGGAATTTGAGCATGATATAAAAGAAGGAAAAGAAATTGATATAAAGGATTATGTTAATAATGATTTTGTGGATTATTCATCATCTATGTCAAAGATAGGCAATAATATTTCATCAAAAATAGATAGTTTTATGGATGGTGGTTTATCAAATTTTTTTGATTTTCTTGGAAAACTATTTACATAAAAAAAGTAGATTTTTTAAATCTACTTTTCAAGTGTACATTTATATCCAGTCTTTTCTAAATCATTTTTAGCATCATCAGGTGATTGCATTTTTTTCTTTTTGTCATCGCTTATTTTATCTATATCAAAATCAGCAGTAACAGAAAGTTTTTTATCTTCTACATTTTGTTTACAATTACTAAATGATTCTTTTAAATCGCCCATAACATTTTTAACACTGTTACAAAAATCTTGTTTTTTGATAGCATCAACTTGAATATCTGAATAACTAGATAAATCCATATAGTACTTTAAATCCATAGCATCAATATTGTTACCAGTAAATCCAACATTTAAATCAATATCTACACCAGAAACAGTCATTTTACAATTTAATTTTGATTTACTATTACCACAACCAGCTAAAAGTAATAAACAAACAACTGCAACACTAAATAAAATACCTTTTTTCATTTTCCTTCCTCCTTAAGTGTATTTTAACAAATAATTATAATTATAACAATAATTTATGTTATAATTTATTAAAGTGATGTGGTATAAATGGTTGAAAATGAATTTAAAAATGATACTGATTTTTTAGATCAACATTTTTTAATAGATGATAAAGTTATTAATAAAGTAATTGAAGTATCAGATATAAAAAGAACTGATGTGGTTCTTGAAATAGGTCCTGGTAAAGGAGTTTTAACTAAAAAAATAATTAAATTAACAAATAATTTAACATTGATTGAAAAGGATAAAAGATTAAATATTTACTTAGATAAAATAGAAAATATTAAAGTAATATATGATGATGTGTTAAATGTTGATATATCTGGTTTTAATATAATAATTACTTCACTTCCTTATTCAATAACAGAACCATTTATTTATAAATTAATCGATTATAAATTTGATAAATTGGTTATGATTTGCGGTAAAAATTATGCTGATAATGTTGTAGATAATAGTAATAATAAATTGTCTATATTAACTAACTTATACTTTAATGTAAAAAAAATAATTGATATAGAACCTAATTCTTTTGAACCTAAACCTAGAGTTATGTCATCATTAATAGTCTTAACTACAAAAGATGATAATACCTTAAATAAAAAAGAAAGGATTATTAAAATGCTGTTTAAATATCGTTATATGAAAACTAAAAATGCATTAAAGGAAATATTAATAAAATTGAATAATATTACTCAAAGAGAGGCAAGAAATATTATTGAACTATATAAAATTGATAAAGAAATACTTGATAAATTATTTGATGAATTAAATAGTGATGAGGTAGTAAAGTTGATAAATAGTATAAGATAAGATTTAATTCTTATCTTTTTTTTGTTATAATATATTTTATAAAGAAGGTGTAATTATGCAAATTTATAATACATTAACTAAAAAAATAGAAGAGTTTATTCCAAATGATTCTAATAATGTTAAAATGTATACTTGCGGTCCAACTGTTTATCACTTTGCACATATAGGTAATATGAGAAATTATATTGGACATGATATATTAGAAAAAACACTTTTGTACTTAGGATATAATGTAACAAGAGCAATGAATATTACTGATGTTGGACATTTAACTAGTGATAGTGATTCTGGTGAAGATAAGATGGAGGTTGCTAGAAAAAGAGAAAATAAATCATCAATGGAAATTGCAAAATTTTATACAGATGCTTTTTTTAGGGATTTTAAAAAGCTAAATTGTAAAATGCCTGAAATAGTATCACCAGCAACTGAAAATATTGATATGTATATTAAAATGATTGAAAAATTAATTGAGGATGAATATGCATATATCTCTGGTGGAAATATATATTTTGATATTTCAAAATTAAAAGATTATTATAAATTAACTAATCATAAAATAGATGAAATGGTTGTTGGAGCTCGAGATTCTGTAGAAAAAGATAATAAAAAGAAAAATCAAGCTGATTTTGCATTGTGGTTTACAACATCTAAATTTGAAGGTCATGAACTATTATGGGATTCTCCATGGGGAAAAGGATATCCAGGATGGCATATAGAATGTTCTGGCATTTCTATTAAATATTTAGGTGAATATCTAGATATTCATGGTGGAGGAGTAGATAATATTTTTCCACATCATACAAATGAAATTGCACAATCTGAAAGTTATTTAGGACATAAATGGTGTAATTATTGGTTTCATAATGAACATTTACTTGATGAAAGTGGAAAAATGTCTAAATCTAATGGGGCTATTTTAACGGTTTCTGTACTTGAAGACGAAGGATATGATCCATTAGCTTTTCGTTTTATGTGTTTAAATTCACATTATCGTAAACAATTAACATTTACTTATGATTCGTTAAAACAAGCACAAGATACATTAAATAAATTAAGAAATAAGATAAGTAATTTAAATAATGATGGTGAAATAAATCAAGAAGTATTTGATAAATATAATAATAGTTTTAAAAATATTATTTCAGATGATTTAAATACTGCGAATGCTATAACATTACTTTATGATTTATTAAAAGATTCTGATGTAAATGATAAAACAAAATTAGAATTAATTAGCAATTTTGATAGAGTTTTTGGTGTAGATTTAATAAAAGAAGAAGAAATAGATGATGAGTTAAAAAAATATATTGAAGAAAAAATAGAAGAAAGAAAACAAGCAAAAATAGATAAAAATTTTGAATTAGCTGATAAAATTAGAGAAGAACTATTATCTAAAAATATTGAAATAAAAGATACTAGAGAAGGAACAATTTATAGTATTGTTAAGTAGAAAATGTAAATTATATTGAAATATATTTTAAATAATTGTATAATTAATTTAAGAGGTGTAGGATGGAAAATAATGAAGTTAAAACTGAAAATTCAAAAAAGAATATAGGGTTAATTATTGGAATTTGTGCTGCAGTAGTAGCAGTTATAGTGGCAATTGTGATTGTCGTTAATGTAGTTAATGGTCCAAAAAAATATAAAACAAAATTAGAAAATGAATTAAAAGAAATTGGTAAAGATTTCTATGAAAATTTCTATTATGATATTGTTGTTAATAACAATGGTGTTGAACAAATATCAAAATTTAATAGTGTTGGTATTAAGGTAAATTTAGATAATTTACAAAGATATAAAAATGAAAATGCTGACAAAATTAAAGATTTTGTAAATCCTAAAACAAAAGAAGAATGTAATAAAGAAGAAACAAAAGTAATAATTTATCCACAAGATCCATATGGTAAAGAAAATTATACAATGGAAGTACAATTATCTTGTGGTTTTGATGAAAAATAATTTAACTTTTAAGAGATGAGAAATCATCTCTTTTTTTATTTGTAAATTTACTATTTTTAATTATTAATTTTAAATATATTTACAAATTTAAAAATAATGAAATTTCACAAAAATAAAGTATAATTTAGAAAAATAAATTGACATATATTAATTAATTTTACACATTAAAATTATTAGATTTACACTCATAAAAATTATATAAAAAATTACCAAAAAATAAGATAAAAAAAGGTTAAAAAAAGTATAAAAAATAGGTCAAAAAATGTAGGAAAAAAGAAGTGTTTATGGTATAATTATTTATAATAGGATAATGAAGATAGAAAAGGTCTTCAAAGTGGTTGGAGAATTACAAAATGAATAGAAGATATGGGCTTAAAACAAATAATTCAAATCTTTTATTTAAATTAGTAGTTATACTACTAAGTTTTTGTGTCCTAAAAATAAATGCAAATGCTGCTGCCATTGGAGATGTTAAAAATTTTGGATACACTGGTGGACAACAAACATTTACTGCACCTGCAACTGGTATTTATAGATTAGAAGTTTGGGGTGCTGGTGGAGGTACTGCAAGCGCTATCGGAGGATATGGTGCTTATGCAACTGGTTTTGTTAGATTAGAAAAAGATCAAACTATTTATGTTGTTGTTGGTAATGTTGGTGGTTCATCTAAAAGACGTGAAAATGGATATAATTATAAAACAGATGCATATGGAGGATATAATGGTGGAGGAAATGCCGTTTCTGGTTGTGGATCTGCTGGTGGAGGTGGAGCAACACATATTGCTTTTCAATCAGGTTTATTAGATTCATTTAGTTCTAAAAGAGATCAAGTATTAATTGCTGCTGGTGCTGGTGGTGGCGGTGAATATTGGTATAAAACTAGTAGAGCTGGTGGACATGCTGGTGGTTATACTAACAGTTATTCTGGAGGTCATCAAAGTGGTTGGTTTGGTCATGGTGGTAACGGTCGTGGTAACGCTTGCGGCGGCGGCGGTGGCGGCGGCGGCTGGATGGGCGGCTTCGGTGGAGGTAACGTTCAAGCTGGTACTGGTGGATCATCATACATTGGTAATAGTTTACTTCTTTCAGATGAATCGGTTCAAAAACATATGACATGTTATTCATGTAGTACAAATACTGCTGCAGAAAATTATACAATTTCAAATGGTAGAGTATCTGGTACGGCAACTACTGATTATGCAAAATCTGGTACTGGTTATGCAAGAATTACATTAACAGAACTTTCAAATACAAATGCATATTTAGAATCATTGGATGTAACATCTGGTATTTTTGATGTGGATTTTAATCCGGAAACATTAGAATATAATGTTTTGCTTGATAGTGAGAGTTCTAATGTAGATATTAGTGCAGTTCCACAAGAATCAACTTCAGTAGTGTCAGGTGTAGGAAATTTTGACATTGAAGCTGGACTTTCTACTTATGATATTGCAGTTACTGCAGATGCTGGTAATGTTTTAGTTTATAAATTAAATATAACAAGACTTGCTTCATCTTATAAATATTTAAAAGATATTAAAATTGGTGATGAATCAATCTCGAATTTTAGTCCAACTAAATTAACTTATAATATAAATGTTCCTTATGATGTTGAAATATTAGATTTAGATATAGTAAAAGGTAGAACATCACAAACTCTATATTTACCTAGTGATTTATCTTTAAAAAGTGGAAATAATATTTTTAATATTACAGTTATTTCTGAAGATGGAAATAATTCAACTACTTATGTTCTTAATGTTTTTAGAGAACACTCATCAAAATTAAAATCTTTATCTATAAACGATTATGATTTTACCCCAGAATTTGATCCGGATGAAAATGTTTATAATGTTTCTATTTTAGCTTCGACTATGACATTAAAAATAAATGCAACTGCATATGATGATGAAGCAAATATTACTTTGTCTGGATTTGGATATATTAAAAAATCAGGAATAGGTACAATAACAGTTACTGAACCAAATTCTCAAACTAATGTTTATAAAATAATTATTGATAAAGCTGATAGCGGTGAGGAAATCATCTATAATTATCCTTATAGTGGAAAACAAGAACAATTTGTAGCACCATATACCGGTTATTATCAATTAGAAACTTGGGGTGCAGCCGGTGGTAATTCATCTCTTAAGGGAGGATACGGTGCTTATGCTACAGGTGTAGTATTTCTAAAAAGGGATGATATATTATATGTAAATGTCGGTGGAGTTGGTGGGTCAACTAGTAGACGTGATAACAGCTACACTTATAAAACAGATGCATATGGTGGATATAACGGTGGAGGTAATGCTGTTTCTGGTTGTGGATCTGGTGCTGGTGGTGGTGCTACACATATAGCAACTACATCAGGCGTATTATCTTCATTAAGTTCTCAAAGAGATAAAGTATTAATAGTATCTGGTGCTGGTGGAGGTGCCGAATATTGGTATAGAACTAGTCAAGCTGGTGGACATGCTGGTGGTTATACAAATAGTTCATCTGGTGGTTATCAAAGCGGTGGCTTTGGTTACGGAGGATCTGGTCGTGGTAACGCCTGCGGAGGCGGCGGCGGAGGCGCTGGATGGACAGGTGGTTTTGGTGGTGCAAATGTTCAAGCAGGAACTGGTGGTTCTTCATATATTGGAAATGAAAATTTAATTAGTTATAAAGAATATACAAAGAGTATGTATTGTTATAACTGTGCAACATCAAATAATGAAAGCACATACACTGTTAATACAGGAAATGTCTCATCAAATCCAGTATCATACTATGCAAAAAGTGGTAGTGGGTATGCACGTATAACATTACTTCCTCAACCTTCAGAAAATAACTTTTTATCAAATATAACTGTAAAAGGTATAAATTTTGATACAGGAGAATCAACAGAAAAAACATATACTCCAACATTTGATATGGCTGAAGAAGATTATTATGTAACATTTAATGATTTAGAAACAAGTATTTATCTTCATGCAAGACCAGAAGATTCAACTGCAAAAATTGAAGGACTTGGAACATTTGATGTACCATCTGGAGAATCTGTATATGAAATAAAAGTTATTGCTGAAGCTGGGAATGAAAAAATATATAAAATACATGTAACAAGAGCTGCAAATTCAAATCAATATCCATATGATATTCATGTTGCTGGTTTAGTTCCATCATTGTGTGGTTCATCAGAAACATTCTGTAATTTAAACCCAGCAGTATTTAATAAAAATACACAAACATATTACTTAACAGTACCATCAAGAATAAAACAATTATGGTTTAATGTAGATAAAGGACATCCATATCAAGAAGTAAATGGAGATGGAAAAGTAACATTAAAAGGTGGAGAAAATACATTTACAATAACAATAACAAGTGAAGATAGCCAAAATCATAGTGTTTATAATTATGTGGTAACTCGTGATATGACTGGAAATAATGATTTGTCTGTATTAAATATTTTAAATCCAGAAAGAATAATAAATTATGATCAAGATATCTTAGAATATTATATAAGTGTGCCAAATGAAATAGAAACATATCAAATAAATAATACAAATGAAATAGATGAATTAAAAGAAAATGTTTTACAAATATATGTTGAACAAGATGATCCAAATGCTACATTTGTAGTAAATGGAAATGAAAATTTGCAAGTAGGAATAAATCAAATAAGAATAATAGTAACAGCAGCAAATGGTGAAATTAAAACATATGTAATAAATGTGTATAGAGAAAGAAATACTAATGTATTCTTATCGGATTTATCAATTGAAAAAAATAATACAACATACGAAATATCACCAGAATTTAATAAAATAAATACTGGTGTATATAATGCAACTGTACCAAATAACATTTCAGATGTTGATATAATTGCTCATGCAGAAGTACCATCAACAACAAGTGTATCAGGAACAGGAAATAAACAATTAAATACAGGTAATAATACATTTAATATAGTAACAACATCAGAAAGTGGAGATACAGAAACCTATAAAATAAATATATATCGTGAAAAAAATTCTAATGCATATTTAAGCAATTTATCAGCAAGTATTGATAATGTAGAAAAAATAGATAATTTCAATAAGAATACATTGGAATATTCATTTAGTGTGGAAGAAGGAACAACAAGCATTGATATAAGTGCAACATCAGAAGTAAATACAACAACATATCGTTTATTAGATAATAACACAATAAAAGTTGGCGAAAACAAGAAAAGAATAATGACAGTTGCTGAAGATGGAACAACTTTAACATATGTTATTACAATAAATAGACCAGCAAGTACAAATAATTTATTATCATCTTTGACAGTATATAATGATGATAAAGAATTTTCTTTAACACCAGAATTTGATAAGGAAGAAGATAATTATACTTTAACTGTAGATAATAATGTATCTTGGTTAAATGTATATGGTACGAAGGAAAATGAATTAGCCCAAGTATTAGGAAATGGTAAATATAATTTAAAAGTTGGAAAAAATGATATATTAATTACTGTTACATCAGAATCAGGATTAATTAAAAATTATACTATAGTAGTTACAAGAAAACCAAATTCAAATGCTAACTTATCAAGAATAGATGTAAGTGCAGGAGAACTTTCACCAAACTTTGAAAGTGATGAAATAAACTATGAAGTTGAAGTAGATGCCAATACTCATGAAATAACAATAACTGGAGTTCCTGAAGTAAATACAACAACAGTAAGTGGAAATCAAACATATCAATTAACAATTGGAGATAATTTCATAGATTTAGTAACATTAGCTGAGGATAATACATCAACAAAAACATATCATGTAAAAGTAATAAAAGAAGAATCATCAAATAATAAATTAAAAAATTTAATATTAAAAGAAGGAGCACTTAGACCTACATTTAATTCAAATACTGAGGAATATAATGCAGTAGTTCCATATTCAAAAGACAAAGCTCACTTTATTGTAGAATTAGATGATAATCGTTCAACATATGAAGTAATAAATGATGATTTAGAAGTTGGAGATAATGAAGTAATAGTGCGTGTTACTGCACAAGATAATACTAGTAAAGATTATACAGTAACAATAACAAGATTAGATGAGGAAACATCAAGAAATACTAAATTATTAAAAATACAAACAGATGTAGGAACACTAGTACCTTCGTTTGATCCTGAAGAATCATATTATGAAATTGAATTGGATTATGATATTAAAAATATAACAGTAACAGCTGAAACAGAAGTAGAATATTCAAGTTTAGTTGGAACAGGAACATATTCACTAAATGTCGGAGATAATTTAATAACAGTTAAAGTAACAAGTGCAGATAATTATACAAGAGATTATCAAATTCTAGTTAAGAGAAAAGCTAATACTGAGGCAAGATTAAAGGTTTTAAATATTTCTGGTATTGAATTGTCACCATTATTTTCATCAGATGTGTATGAATATGACTTAGAAACAAATGATGATCATTTAACATTTACTAGTATAGTACCAATAGATAGTAATGCAACATATGAAATAATAGGAAATGAATTTAATGAAGTAGGAGACTATACTGTAAAAATAAAAGTAACGGCAGCAAATAAAGTAAATACTAAAGAATATAAATTAAATGTAAATAAATTACCAAGTAATAATAATAACTTAAAGAGATTAGAAGTTGAAGGATATGCAATAAATCCAACATTTAGTGCAAATACAACTGTTTATAATTTAACAGTTGATAATAGTGTTAATACAATAAATATAATTGCTGAAAGCTATGATAGAAATGCCACAATAACTGGTGATGGACTTCAAAATCTAGAAACTGGAATTAATTATTTTACAGTTGAAGTAGCATCAGAATCAGGAAAGATTAAAACATATACAATCGTTGTTACAAAAGCAGGAAGTTCAAATAATAATGTTGAAGAATTAGAAGTATTAAACGGAGTAATGACGCCAAGTTATACAAATGATAATCCTAATTATAATGTAGAAATACCATATGAAGAAGATAGTTTAGATTTAAAAGTAAAATTAAGTGATGAAAAAGCAACATATAATGTAGTTGGAAATGAAAATTTACAAGTAGGACAAAATCTTGTAAAAGTTTTAGTAACTGCAGAAAATGGAAGTATAAAAACAATTAACTTAAATGTAACAAGAAAAGAAATAGTATCTGCATTATTAAAAAATATTAAGATAAAAAATTATGAAATAAGTCCAGAATTTAATAGTTATGTATTTAATTATAATGTGACTATAGATAATGAAATTAATACATTAATTTTTGATAATATAACTACTTTAGATCCAAGTGCAACATATATCGTCAGAGGAAATGAAAGTTTAGTAGTAGGAAATAATATAGTAGAAATTGAAGTAACTTCATCAAATAAAGTAGATACACAAACATATACTATAAATGTTAATAAACAGGCTTATTCAAATACATATTTAGACTACTTATATACATCTAATGGTGATGTTATTCCAACATTTAATAAAGAAGTATTAGATTATTCTATTGATGTAGATTATGCAATTGAAGAAATAGAATTATATGCTGAAACAATAGATAAGAGTGCTAAAGTAGAAACACTATATAATGGAGTAACAAGAGAGGCTCTAAAAGATGAACAAACACATAAATACAATGGAGAATTAGGAAAATTCAATTTAAATACTGGAGAAAATAAAGTAACAATAATAGTAACATCAACAAGTGGTATAAAAAGAAAGTATTATGTAACTATTAATAGAGCTAAAAATAATAATAATTATTTATCTTCATTAAGTGCTAAAATAGGTGCTAATAGTGTTAGCATATCTCCAGAATTTAATAAAACAGTTGAACAATATACTATTAATGTTCCAATAGGAACAAAAAGTATTAATTTAAGTGCAACAGCTGAAAGTGCATCATCTACAATATCTGGAGAAGGAATTCATTCATTAGTAGCAGGAGAAAATATATTTAAAATAATAGTTACTGGAGAAAATGGTGCAACAAGAGAATATACAGTAACTGTAAATAGACCTAAAAATAATAATAGACAATTAATTGAAATAATTCCATCATCTGGAGTATTAATTCCTGACTTTAATTATGATATTGATGATAAAAATGATGATATTGATTTAAGTGATAGAACTTATACATTAAATTTAGATTCATCAGTAGCTTATCTTTCTTTTGATGTAGAATTAGAAGATGCAAATGCTACAGCAACAGGATATGAAAGACAATTAGTAAGTGATGGATTATCTACAAGAGAAATTACAGTAACAGCAGAAGATGGAAGTGCTAAGAAATATGTTATTAATATAAATAAAGAAAGAACAGATAATGCCAAACTTTCAAATCTATATGTAGTTGGATATAATTTTGTAGATGAAAATAATGATCCAGTATCATTTGATCCAGATGTACATGAATATAGGATTAATGTTGAAAATGCTAAAAAGATTTTAATGAAGGATGAAGTAATTGCAACTACTGATGATCCAAATGCTAAAATCACTAAAGATACTAATTTAACATTATCATCAAGTAATGAAAATATTTATATTGTTAGAGTAACAGCACCAGATGGATTTACTAAAGAAGAATATAAAATAATAATTACTAGAGCAAAAAATAATATAGCATTATTAAATAATTTGGAAGTAAATGTGGGATATTTAACAAGTGTATTTAATCCAAATGTAAAAGAATACACATGGATGGTACCTAAAAATACTATTCTTAATGAATCAAGTGTCAGCGCAGTAGCCCAAGATCCAAATGCAAATATAATAAAAACACCATATCTAACATATGTAAATGGTGAAGAAAATATATATGAAGTAATGGTTATTTCAGAGGATGGAAATGTATCTGTAACATATCGTTTAAGATTAGAATTAGACTTATCAACAGATGCAACATTATCAAATATAGAAATAGATAAGGGATACTATGAACCAGCATTTAATAGTGAAATAAAAGAATATGAAGTATATGAATATGTAGATGAAGAAAGTATTAATGTATTAGGAATACCAAATCAAGAAACATCAACTGTTGTATCAGGAAATGGAGATGTTGAATTAACAAGTGATGTTAATGTACATTACATAAGGGTACAAGCAGAAGATGGAGTAACTGAGGAAGAATATAAACTTAATATACATCGAAATATACTAAGAGATGAAACCCTAAGAAATATAGGACTAAATAATTTGGATGGATTAGAATGTATCGATGATAAGTGTATACTAAGTCCAACATATAATGAAGATGTTGTATCATATAAAATAAAAGTACCATATGAATATGATAATTTAGATGTATTATATGAAACAAAAAATGAACAACAAAAAGTAAAAATGCGTGTTGGAGAAAATTACATAGAAAATGGAAATTATTCATTACCAGTAGGAAAAACAAAAGTAAAACTAGAAGTATATGATGGAATGAATAAGAAAACAAAAGAATATGAACTAGAAGTAGAAAGATGTAAGAATAATAATACATACTTAAAGAAACTAGAGATAAAGAAAAATGAAAATGAAAATTATGAATTGGATCCAGAGTTTAATAAACAAGTACAAGAATATACAATATTTGTAGATAAAGATACAACAGATCTATCACTTTCTGATTTCACAGCAGAACCAGAATTTGAAGAATCGAGAGTAACAATAAGTGGATATACATACTTAGAAGAAGGAAATAATGATTGTGAAATAACAGTAACTGCAAATGATGGAAGTGAAAGAACATATATATTACATATATTTAGAGAAAGTGAATATAATTCAAGATTAAAAAATATAACAGTATCAACGGGAGTATTTTATAATCTATCACCACAATTTAAGAGTACAACATATGAATATAGTGTAATAGTACCTGGAAGTGAGACAAGAGCAACAGTAGAAGCATTTGCTCAAGATGTTGATACTGTTATAACAGAACAAAAACAAGAAATAGACTTAGTAACAGGAAATAATATAGTAACAATAAGAACAAATAATCATGGACAAGAAAGTGTGTATACAGTAAATGTAATAAAACAACCAAATATAGATGTAGACTTAATAAGTTTGATAGTAGATGAAGGAAATATAAGTCCAACATTTGATCGAAGTACAACAAGATATAGTGTAAATGTAGGAGAAGAAGTAGAAGAATTAACAATCCATGCGATAGCCTCATCAAATGAAGCAAATGTCAAAATAGTAGGAAATCAAAACTTAAAGAGTGGAAAAAATACAATAAATATCATCGTAGAAAATAAAGATAAGACAATGTCAAAGACATATCAATTAACAGTAAATAAGGCATTATCATCAAATAATAAATTAGGAAGTCTAAGAGTATATAAAGGAAATACAAATTATGAATTAGATCCAGTCTTTGATGAAGAAGAGCATTATTATAGAGTAGTTGTTAATAATGATGTAGAAAAAGTCGAAGTAGAGGCAAAAGCAAAAAATGAAAAATCAAATGTAATAGGAAACGGTGAAGAATATTTAGAATATGGAGATAACATCAAAGAAATAACAGTAACGGCAGAAAATGGAAATATAGATACATATAGAGTAAATATACATCGAAACTATAATTTAAATCTAGAAAGTATAGAAATAGATCAAGGAGAATTAGATCCAAAATTTAGTCCAAGTAAAACAGAATATACAGTCGAAGTAGAAAAAGATGTCGAAAAAATAAATGTAGTGGGAAAAGCAGAAAGTAATAAAGTAATGGTAAATGGAAATGGAGAATTTAATTTACAACCAGGAGAAAATGAAATAGAACTAGAAGTAGTAGCCCCAGATGGAGAAAAGAAGACATATAAGATAACAGTAAATAAAAAGATGGATGATAATAACTACATCAAAGAATTACAAGTAGAGGGAGTAATATCACCAACATTTGATAAAGAAGTAAAAGATTATGAAGTAGATGTAAGAAAAGAAGTAACAAAATTAAAAATAAATGTCTTAGAATTAGAAAGTGAAAAAGCAACCTATGAAATAATAGGAAATGAAAATTTCAGTCAAAATAATAATCCAAATATAGTAATAATAAAAGTAACATCAGAGAGTGAAAAAGTAAGAGAATACAAATTAAAAGTAAACTTAAGGGAAGATGAATATTTTTCAAATAGATTAATAAGTTTAGAAATAGATAAAGGACAATTAACACCAGACTTTAATCCAGATATAAATAATTATGCAACAACAGTATCAAATTCAATCGATAAGATAAAAATAGATACAATAAAAGAGAATGAACATTCAACAGTAAAAATAAATAATATCTTGGGAGGAAGTAGAGAATTAAACTTAAGTCTAGGAAGAAATGAAATAGAAATAAAAGTAATATCACAAGATAATAAAGAGAATATCTATTCATTAGTAGTATATCGAATTGAAAGTGCCGATGCGACATTATCATCATTAGTAGTGGAAGGCCAAAACTATTATCCAATATTTAATAAAGGAGTAGAAGATTACAACTTAGAAGTAGGAAGTGAAATAAAAGACTTAAATATAATAGCAACGCCAAGTGATGAAAATGCGAAAGTTGAAATATCAGGAAATAAGAATTTAGTAAGTGGGATAAATATAGTTAAAGTTAAAGTTACAGCACCAGATAATATAACAACAAAAGAATACAAAATAACAGTAAATAAGAGTGTATCAAGAAATAACTATATAAAAGAATTAAGTGTATTAGATCAAACATTAGATAAGACATTTACAAAAACAGATCAAGGACCATACACTATAAATGTAGGAACAAACGTATCATCAATAATGATAAATGCTCTACCTGAAGTAGAAACAACAACAATAAGTGGAGATGGAAAAGTAAACTTATCAAAAGGAAAGAATGTAATCCAAGTAAGCGCAACATCAGAATCAAATGAAACAAGAGTATATACATTGATAGTAAATAGAGCATATAATGATGATGCATATCTAACAAATATTTTAATAAGTGATGGAGAATTAGATCCAGAATTTAATAAGAATACGTTCATATATGAAGTAGAAGTAGATGAAAGTGTTGAAGAAGTAAGTGTAACAGGAATATTAAGTGATAATAACGCAAGCATAACAGGAAATGATACATATGATTTAACAGAAAATGAAGAAACAAATGTAACATTAAAAGTAACGGCAGAAAATACAAGTACAACAAAAGAATATAAGATAAAATTCATAAGACATATAAATGCATCGTCTTACCTATCAAAATTAGTGGTAAGAAATGGAGAATTATATCCAGGATTCCATAAACTAATAACAGCATATACGATATTAGTACCAAATGAGGTAAGAAGCTTAGATATGACATATGTAAAAGAAGATGAAGAAGCAAGTGTACAAGTAACTGGAAACTCATCATTTAAAGTAGGAACAAATAAAGTACATGTAGTTGTAACAGCAAAAGATAACTCAAGTACAACAGATTATGAAATAAGTGTAGTAAGACAAAGTAAAGCATCAAATTACTTAAAGACATTAGATGTATCAGGATATCAATTACAACCAACATTTAATAAAGAGACAATGTATTATGAAGTAAATGTAGGAGAAAATGTAGAAACAGTAAATGTATTTGCAGAAGCCGAAGATCAAACAGCAACAATAGATTCAACAGACTTAGGATATAAAACAATAAGTTATGGAGAAAATAGATTCTATGTAACAGTAGAAAGTGCAAGTGGAGCAGTAAGAACATATCAAGTGGTGGTAAATAAAGCAAAATCAACAGAAAATAAATTATTAACATTAACAAGTGATGTAGGAGTATGGAATAAAGAATTTGATAGTGAAGAAAATAGCTATCAAATAACAGTATCAGAAAAGACAGAGAAGATAACACTAGAAGGAAGCGTATCAATAAATTCAAGTGTAAATGGTTTAGGAACATCAGATGTTAATTTAGGAAGTCAAACAAGAACAATAACAGTAACATCACAAAGTGGAGAAGTAAATATATATACAGTTGAAATAATAAGACCAGCAAGTAAAAATGTAAATGTAATAAGTCTAATACCATCAAGTGGAGAATTAGATCCAGAATTTAATAATAATGTTAATGATTATGAAATAACAGTAAGTGATTCAACAAATATAATATCATTTGAAGTAGTGCCAGAAGATATAGATACAACAGTAGAAGGAAATGAAATGAGACAACTAGAATATGGAGAAAATGAAATCACAATAACATTAACAGCAGAGGATCAAGAAACAACAAGAGAGATAAAAATAAAAGTAACAAGAGAAAAAGACTTGATAAGTATAATAGCAAGTGAAGAAGAAATATTAATCGAAAAAGAAGAAGAAAAAGAAATAACATATGTATTACATCCAATAGATACAACATATCAAGAAGTAGAGTGGCGTGTACAAGATGAAAGTATAGCAACAGTAGAAAATGGAGTAATAAAAGGAAAGAAATATGGATCAACAATAGTACAAATAGTAAGTAAACATGATGAAAATATATATGCAACAATAACAGTAAATGTAGCAAGTAAGACCATACAAAGTAATGAATATGAAGTAGTACACTTTAGTGAAGAAGACCTAGAAGGAGATGCTGAAGGAAAAGAAAACTATGTCATAGGATTTGAGCCAAAAACAAAAATAAGCGAAATTATTCCAAAATTTGAAAACAACGAAAATACACTACATTTTTATGATAAAGAAGAAAATGAAATATTCTATAAAGATGAAACAGTAAAAACAGGAATGAAGATAAAACTAATAATCAATGGACAAGAATATGATGAAGTAACAATAGTAGTTCGAGGAGATATAAATGGAGATGGAATAATAAACGTAAATGATTATAAAAAATTAAATAATTATGTTTTAAAAACAATAACATTTAACTATATAGAGAAAAAAGCATCAGATCTTAATAAAGATACAATAATAAATGTAAATGACTATAAAAAGTTAAATAATTATGTTTTAAAAAATATTTCTTCAGTAAATTAGAAGTAAGAAAAAATCTTACTTCTTTTTTAATGCGTAAATTTACTATTTTTAATTATTAATTCTAAATATATTTACATAATCAAAAATGATAAAATTTAATAAATTTCAAAGTATAATTCATAAAAATAAATTGACATATATTTTAGAAATTTACATTTAAGAATTTATTGATTTACATCTATAAATTTTGCACAAAAAATCACCTAAAAATAATAGAAAAAAATAGCAAAAAAATAGCAAAAAAATGGTCAAAATTTATAGGAAAAAATTAGTATATATGATATAATTTTTATAATAGGATAATGAAGATAGAAAAGGTCTTCGAATGAGTTAAGGATAGTTACTATGAAGGAAAGTAGTTTAAATAAAAACAACATAAGTTTTATAGTAAAATTAGTAGTAATACTACTTTCTTTTTGTGTCTTTAATACATCAGTAAAAGCCGGTAATTTATCACAATTATCAATTCAAAATTATGATGAAGTTTTAAATCCAACATTTCAATCGAATATTTATGAATATTCTTTAGATATTAATCCGGGTGAAATAGATTTATATGTAACTGCAGTTGCACAAAATCCAAATGATGATTTAAAAATCGAAGGAGATAAATATATAACGGCTAATGAAGGAGTTTTAAAAATTACTCTTACTGAAACAAATAATAGTCGAACTGTTTATTTAATAAACTGGAGAAAAATTGAAGATACATCATCAAGTTTAACTTATACTTTTGGTTACACTGGTGATGTTCAAACTTTAAATATCACTAGAGCTGGACTTTATAAAGTTGAACTATGGGGTGCATCTGGTGGAACAGATGGAACTTATAGTGGTCGTGGTGGCTATGTTTCAGGAAAAATTAAATTTCCAAAAGATAGTCAATATTTTGTTTATGTTGGGTCAAATAGTAGTGGTTTTAATGGTGGTGGAACCGGAGCTAGTAATGGTGTTAACGGTGGTGGTGCTACCGATATAAGGCTAGTAAGTGGAGCTTGGAATAACTCTGCTTCTTTAGCTTCTAGGATAATTGTTGCCGGCGGAGGCGGCGGTTGGGAAGAATACAATGGCCGTAGAAAAGGTGGAGCTGGTGGTAATTTAACAGGTGGTAAAGGTGTTGGAGACACTCCTCCTAATGGTGGTACACAAACTTCAGGTGGAACAGGTGCAAGTAGTGCTAAAAATGGTGGATTTGGCTACGGAGGTCCTGGTGAAAACTGGGGCGGAGGTGGCGGAGGCGGCTACTTTGGTGGAGCTGCTGGAGCTAATTCATCTACAGGTAACTCAGGTGCTGGTGGATCATCATATATTTCAGGTCATTTAGGCTCTGTTGCAATTTTAGCATCTAATAGTGTAACTGCAAGAAATGATTCTAATGGAAATAAATGTACTCAATCATCTGCTGCAAATGATATTACATGTTCTTATCATTATTCTGGTAAGAAATTTTCTGATACTATAATGAAATCTGGAACAGAAAATATGCCTACAACAACTGGAACTGGAACAATGACAGGTAACTTAGGTAATGGTTATGCTAAAATAACTCGTCTTTTTGATATTTCAAGAAATAATTATTTAACATCAATTACAAGTAATCGTGGGGTATTTAACAAATCATTTAAACCAACTGATACAGAATATGAATTAGTAATTGATACTTATGATAGAGATTTTACTCTGTCTGTAACATCATCTGATGAAGATGCTGTAGTTGTTGGAGCTGGAAAATATTTAATAGATTATCGTGAAGATAAAGAGGTTCCGATAGTAGTAACTGCTGAAGCAGGTGATATAAAAGTATATACTATTCATGTTAAAAGAAAAACTTTAAATCCAGTGGATCACAATAGTAAATTATCTAAATTAAAAATTGCAAATTATAGTGATGAAATTGGTGTGTTATTTGAATGTAATACTTATGAATATGACATAGTAATTCCAACAAATGAAGTTGAAGTAGTACTTGATTTGGATACTTATGATGATGAAGCAACTTATACTGTTGAAGGTAATACATTAATTGATTATGGTAGTGGAGATATAACTATCAAAGTTAGTGAACCACATGTTGCTCAATCAACTTATACTTTACATTACACAAAAGCAAAAACTTATGAACCAGTAAAAGCATATGTTTTTTCATATACAGGTGGTGTTCAAACTTTTGTGGCACCAAGAACAAGTTTATATAAATTTGAAGCATGGGGAGCATCTGGTGGAACAGATGGAACATATAGTGGACGTGGTGCCTATACTTCAGGTTTATTACAATTAAACAAAGATGATGTTTTTTATGTTTATGTTGGTTCAAGTGGCGGAGGTTTCAATGGTGGTGGAACTAATGCTGGTAACGCTGTAAATGGTGGAGGATCATCAGATATTAGATTAGTAAATGGGTCTTGGGATAATGTAACTTCACTTCGTTCTCGTGTTATGGTAGCTGCCGGAGGTGGCGGTTGGGAAGAATATGCCGGAAGAAGACCTGGAGGTTATGGTGGTGCCCTTATCGGTGGTAATGGATCCGGAGATGCTATTCCAACTGGAGCAACTCAAATATCTGGTGGAACAGGTGTAAATAGTGGTAAAAACGGTAGTTTTGGTCGTGGTGGAACAGGTGAAAACTACGGTGGAGGTGGCGGTAGTGGTTTCTACGGAGGAGCTGCTGGAGCCAATTCTTCGCTTGGTAATGCTGGAGCCGGAGGATCATCATATGTTTCAGGTTATTTAGGATCAGTAGCTGTTAAATCAGCAAGCGATTCAACTCCAAGAAATGATAGAGATGGTGTAAAATGTACTCCAACTTCTGCAGCATCAGATTTAACTTGTTCAAAACACTATTCAAATGTTGTCTTTGGTGATACAAGTATGATCGCAGGAAATCAAGTGATGCCTAATACTGCAGGAACTGGAACAGTAACCGGAAATTTAGGAAACGGTTACGTAAAAATAACAAGAATGGAACCATATTCTGCAGATAATTATTTAAGTTCAATAACAAGTTCAAAAGGAACATTTGATAAAGAATTTGATCCAACTATTACTGATTATGTTTTAACTATTGGAACTTATGATAAATCAACAACACTATCAGCAACAACAAGGGATGAAAATGGATTAATATTTGGTTTAGGTGAATATTCAGTTATTTATGGACAAGATAATCTTGCTCATTTAACAGTTACTGCTGAAAATGGAGAAACAAGAGTTTATACTGTTAACATTAAAAGAGAAAAATTACCTTCAAATCAACATACAACTAAATTAGATTATTTAACAATTGAGGGATATTCTAGTGCATTAGATCCAACATTTGATAGTGATACATATCATTATGGTGTAGAAATATTAGCTAGTGAATTATATTTAAATATAATTACTTCAAAATATGATGAAAATGCAACTGTTACGATTGAAGGTAATCAAATGATTACTAATGCAAATGGAACAATAACAATAACAGTATCTGAACCTCATTGTGAAGATAGTGTTTATACAATTGATTACGTTAAAATAGATGTTTCTTCACAATATAAATTCTCATATAATGGTTCATATCAAAAATTTACTTCACCAAAAGATGGAAAATATAAGATTCAACTTTGGGGAGCATCAGGTGGAAATAATGCAAGTTTAAGTGGACGTGGTGCTTATACTGAAGGTATTATTTACCTAGAAGGCGGAGAAAGTGTATACCTATATATTGGACAAATGGTTGCTGGAACTGGAGCTGCCTATAATGGTGGTGGATATTGTGGAAGCAATTGTACATCAGGTGGTGGTGCAACTGATGTTAGATATTTTGACGATACCCCATCTAGTTCGACTTTAACATGGAATTCTGCCTTGGGTCTAAATTCAAGAATTATGGTAGCTGCCGGAGGTGGTGGCGTTAACTACTGGAGTAGTGGCTACTATGGTGGTTATGGTGGAGGACTTACTGGTGGCGATGGAAATGGAGATTCCAAAGCAACTGGTGCAAACCAAACTGAAGGTGGAAAAGACCCTGTTGGGGGTTCAGCAAAATATGGTACGTTCGGCCAAGGTGGATACGGTGATTCCTGGGGCGGCGGCGGTGGCGGCGGCTTCTACGGAGGTGGCGGTGGAAGTAACTCTGCTTCCGGAAATGGTGGAGGTGGAGGTTCTTCTTACATCTCTGGACATTTAGGAACAGCATCAATTTCATCTAGTACAGATAGAACACCTTTAAGCTTTAATAGAATTATGTGTACAACTGGAAATAATAATCCATATTGTTCATATCATTATTCAAATAAAGTATTTACAGAAACAAAAATGGTTGATGGTAAGGGATATAATTGGACTAATACAAGAGGAAACTATGTTGGTATGCCAACACTAGATAATACATCTACTATGACTGGTAATTTAGGAAATGGTTATGCTATTATTACCTTTATTGAAGTAAATAAAAATAATTATTTAACACAACTAGTTACAGATAAAGGAACATTATCTCCAGCATTTGATGTTTTAGAAGAAAACTATACTTTAGAATTAACTGATACTGATACATCATTAAAAGTTGGAGCAAGACCATCATCAGATTTAGCAACAATTTCTGGAATTGGAGAATATGATATTCCAGCAGGTGAAACTATTATTCCAATTACTGTAACTGCAGAATCAGGAGATATAAGAATTTATACAATAACAGTTACACGTCCTGCTAATAATTATAAATATCCAAGTGACATTACTATTTCAGGATTAGTACCATCATATTGTCAAATGGATAATTCTTATTGTAAACAAAACCCTGCTTCATTTAATCAAAATACAACTGATTACGATATTACAATTCCATACAAAATAAAAGAAATATTCTTTAATGTAGAAAAAGGACATAAATATCAAAAAGTAAATGGTGAAGGTGCTGTTACAGTTAAACCAAATATTAATAATTTTACAATAACTATAACTGCTGAAGATGAAAGTGATGCTTCTGTTTATAATTATCATGTAACTCGTGATATGACAGGAGATAATGATTTATCAACATTACTAATTTTAAATCCAAGTATAAATATAAATTATGATCCAGATATAACAGAGTATTATTATAGTGTTTCAAATACATTTGATTCATATGTAATAAATTCTAATAATAGAGTGGATTCATCACTTGGTGATAATATCATGCAAATTTACTATAAGACTGATGATGATGAAGCAACTGCTTATATGTTAGGTGATGGTAATTTAACTGTTGGACAAAATGTTATTCCAATAATGGTAGTAGCTAAAAATGGTGAAACACAAACTTATACTTTAAATGTTTATCGTGAAGCAAATTCTAATACATATTTGTCTTCAATAAGAGTTGTTAATGATTCAGATAGTACTAATTATGAATTAACACCAGATTTTAATAAATCGTATATCGGACCATATAAAACTACTGTTCCAAAAGATGTAGATAAAGTTAATATAAATGTGACAACAGAAAGTGCAACAACCACTGTATCTGGTGATGGATTAAAAACACTTGCTAAAGGACAAAATGAATTTAATGTTGTTACTACATCTCAAAGAGGAGATACAGAAACCTATAAAGTAGTTATATATCGTGAAAAAGATAATAATACAAATCTATCATCTTTAAATGTAAAAATTGATGGAGTTGATTATAATTTAACACCAGAATTTGATAAGGATGAACTTAATTATACAATTAATGCGCCAATTGGAGCAGATACTGTTCAAATAAGTGCAACACCAGAAGAAAATACATCAACTGTCCAACTTCTTGATAATGATAAATTAAGATTAGGTAATAACTTAAAACGTATTACTGTTAAAGCTGAAGATGAATCAACAAAAACTTATAATATTACAATAGTAAGACCACCAGATAATAACAATGATTTAAGTGATCTAAAAATAACAAATGGTGAAAATGAATTATTATATAGTCCTGAATTTAATGAAAATCAATTAACATATTCATTAACTGTAGAAAATGATATTAACTATGTTAATGTTGAAGGAACAAGATTTAGTAATTTAGCAACTATATCTGGTAATGGTAGATATTCACTAGTTGTTGGATCTAACGAAATAAGAGTAAAAGTTACTTCTGAAAGTAAAGAAGATAAAGTATATGTTATAACTATTGTTAGAAAACCAAATACTAATGCTTTCTTAAAAAATATAACTACTAATGTTGGTGTATTAGCTCCAATATTTGATAAAGATACAATATCTTATGTTATAAACGTTGATTCTACTGTTAATAGTATTGATATAAGTGGTGTACCATTTGTTAATACTACAAAAGTTAGTGGAAATGGAACTTATTCATTAAATACAGGTGATAATTATATTGATCTTACAACACTTGCTGAAGATAATGTTTCATCACTAACATATAGCATTAAAGTAGTAAAAGATAGATCAAGTAATGCTAATTTAGAAGACCTATTTATTGAAGAAGGTGTATTTGATCAAGCCTTTAATAAAGGAATTATAAATTATAACGTTAAAGTTCCAAATGATGTTGAAAATGTTCATGTACATTATACTAAAGAAGTTGAATCATCTATTGTAACAGTTGAGGGAGCTACTAACTTAGTTGAAGGTGAAAATGAAGTAAAGGTTACTGTTAAAGCAGAAGATGAATCAACAAAAACATATACAATTAAAGTAGTAAGACAACTTGCTTCAGATGTTAGCAATTATTTATCTTCACTAACTGTTGATAAAGGTGAATTGTCACCAGCATTTAATAAAACAAAGACATATTATGAAGTTGAAGTACCATTTACTGATACATCAATAACAGTAACTGCAGATAAAGAAGATGAATTTGCAAGTATAAGTGGGACTGGAAATTATAACTTAGATGTAGGTGATAATTTAATAGTAGTAAGAGTTACTGGAAGTGATGACATTACTAGAGATTATCAAATTAGAGTTAATAGATTAAAAAATAATGAAGCAAGACTATCAAATGTTGCAATTAGTGACAATGTTATAGACTTCAAAAAAGATATATATGAATATAATATTACAATTAAGAAAAATAGTGTTGATTTTACTAATATTACGCCAATGGATAGTAATGCAACATATGAAATAATTAATAACTCATTTGCTGAATTAGGATATTATGTAGTAAAAATAAAAGTAACTGCTCAAAATGGAGAAACAACAAAAGAATATAGATTTAATGTAACAAAAACTAAAAGTGATAATGCAAATCTTTCTTCTTTGGAAGTTGAAGGATATACATTAACTCCAACTTTTAATAAAGACACATTAGATTATTCTTTGACAACTCAAGTTGAAAATGAAATAAATTCTGTTAACATTATTGCAACTACTGAAGAAAGTCATGCAACAATAGATGGTGCTGGTATTAATAATTTAAATGTTGGTAATAATCAATTTATTGTTAAAGTAACTGCTCATGATAATACTGAAAAAGAATATAAAATTAATATTGTTAAAAAAGGAAGTTCAAATAATAAAGTAAATTTATTTGAAGTATTAAATGGAACATTATCACCAAATTACACTAATGATAATTTAGTATATAGTGTTGCAATACCTTATGAAGAAACAAGCTTAGATTTTAATATTGTTTTAGATGATGCAAATGCAACTTATACTTTTGAAGGTAATTCAAATCTAAATGTTGGAAGTAATGTTGTAAGAGTTTTAGTAACTGCTGAAAATGGAAGTACTAGAATAATTACATTAAATGTTACAAGAGCAGAAGCAATATCAGCATTACTAAGCAATTTAGAAATAACTAATTATTCATTAATTCCAAACTTTGATACTAATACATTTAATTATAATGTAGTAATTGATTATGAAGTTAGTTCATTAGATATTAAACCAACAACTTTAGATCGTTTAGCTACATATGAAATAATTGGAAATAATAATTTAATTGTTGGAAATAATACAATAACTATAAATGTATCTTCAAGAGATAATAATTTACATCAAACTTATACATTAAATGTTATTAAACAAGGTTATGCTAATAATTTCTTAAAGAGTTTAACAAATAATATTGGTGAATTTGATCAAGAATTTAATAAAAATACTCTTACTTATACAATTGATGTAGGTTCATCAATTTCAGAAATAGAATTATTTGCTGAAGCAGAAGATGAAAATGCAACAGTTACAGGTACAGGTTTAAAACCTTTAGTATCTGGTACTAATCGTTTTGTAATTGGAGTATCTTTAAGTGGTGTATCAAGAAATTATATTGTTTATGTTAATAAGAAAAATGAAAATAATTATTTAAGTGATTTAAAAGTAAAGGTAAATGATATTGAATACCAAATAACACCAGAATTTAGTAAGAATGTTTATGATTATGAAGTAAGTGTTCCAGCCAAAACACCAAATGTAAATATTATTGCAACGGCTGAAAATTCAGGTGTAACAATTTCTGGTACTGGAATAAAACCAATTCAAGTAGGGGATAATTTATTTGAAATAAATGTTCAAACATCACCTAGTAGTTCAATTAAATATAAATTAAAAGTTAAAAGACCAGCTAGTGATGATAAAAATATTGTTTCAATTGTTCCATCAAGTGGTCAACTTTCACCAGATTTTGAAAATGATCAATTAACTTATGATTTGAAACTAAATTCCAACATTTCAAAATTATCATTTAATGTAGATGTAGGTAATAGTAATGCAAGTGTAGTGGGTAACGAAGAACAAAATGTTGCATATGGTTCATCAACTAGAGTTATAACAATAACTGCTGAAGATGGAACACAAAAAGAATATACAATAAACATTAATAGATGTAATTCTAATAATGCATATCTATCAAATTTAAGTATTAATGGATATAGTTTTGAAGAATCATTTGATAAAAATAATTTTGAATATCATATAACAGTACCAAATGATTATAATGAAGTTTTATCAAGTAATGTTATTGCTATACCAGAAGATGGTGCAGCAACTGTAACAAAACTGGATTCATTAGTATTAAAAACTAAGACTATTAATGAATATGATGTTATAGTTAAATCTAGTGATGAAACTAAAACAAATACTTATAAAATATTTATTACAAGAACTAAATCTAGTTATACAGGATTAGATTTTATTGAAGTTGATAAAGGAAAATTATCCAAACCATTTGTAGCAACAACACGAGAATATGATGTTTATACATATGATAATGCAACTAAGATAAATGTAAATGCCGAAATATCTGATCCAACAGTAACAATTATATCTGGTTTAGGTGATATTGAATTACCAACAGATGATTATGAACATAAAATAATGCTTCAAGCTGAAGATGGTTCAATAGATTTTTATAAATTAATAATTCATAAAATTATTTTACTTGATGAAGGATTAAATGATTTAGGATTAAATAATCTTGAAGGTTTAGAATGTTTAACTAATGAATGTATTTTAGATAAAGAGTTTAATACTGATACTATTGAATATGATATAAAAGTACCTGATGAATATCAAACATTAGATTTATTCTATGAAAAACAAAATGAACAACAAAGTGTAAAAATTAAAATAGATAATGAATATGTTGATTATTATAATTTACCAAAAGGTAGAACAAAAATATATGTTGAAGTATATGATGGTTTAGATGTTAAAACAAAAACATATATATTAAATGTTGAAAGATTAAAAAATAGAAATACTTACCTTTCTTCATTAAGTATTTCTGGATATGATCTATCTCCAACATTCAATAAAACAGTTCAAGAATACTCTATAAGAGTTCCATTAACTGTTGATAATTTAGATCTTGAAGATATAATTGCAATACCTGAAGTTGATACTTCAAGAGTAATAATAAGTGGTTATACTTATCTACTTGAAGGTGTTAATGATATGGAAGTAGCAGTTGTATCAGAAGGAAGAACTTCAAGAACTTATATTGTTCATGTTATTAAAGGTGAAGATAAGATAAGTGATTTAAAAAATATTACTGTATCAACCGGAATATTCCATAATTTATCACCTAAGTTTAGTCCAACAATTTATGATTATACGGTAAATATTCCAAGTATTTATGATAAAGCAACAGTAGAAGCAGTAGTTGATGATTCATCTTTAGTTAATATTGAAGGAACTGGAGAATATAACTTAAGAGTAGGTAATAATTATGTAACTATAACTTCAACATCAACAATTACAGGACAAGTAAGCGTATATAATGTTAATATTATTAAATTATCTGATGAGGATGTAGATTTAATTCAATTAGCGGCACGAGAGGGTGAATTATCACCAGAATTTGATCGTTCAACAACTAAATATACAATGAATGTTTCTGAAAATGTAGATAATTTAACTCTATACTATCAAAAGTCAAATTCAGAAGCTAAAGTAATGGTAACTGGTAATGCTAATTTTGTTAGTGGTGATAATAAAGTTAATGTAATAGTAACAAATCCAGAAGGAACAAAAACTAAGACATACCAAATTACTGTTAAAAAGAATAAAAATTCAAATCCTAGATTAAAATCTATTACAGTAAAAGATGTTGAAGATAATATTTACGAATTAACCCCAACATTTAATAATAATGATAAGATTTATAATGTTGAAGTTCCTTATGAGATAGATAAAGTGTTAATTGAAGCACCAGCATTAAATAATGGAACTACAGTTTTAGGTGATGGATTAACATACTTAAATTATGGAGATAATCAAGTAGTTATTACATCTACAGCAGAAGATGGAACAATAGATAATAACTTTATTAATATATATCGTAACCATAATTTAGATTTAGAATCACTTGTAAGTGATAATGGAACTCTTACACCAGCATTTGATAAAGATGAGACAAATTATGTTATTAATGTTGCTAATAATGTAGATAATATTACTTTAACTGGAACACCAGTAAGTAATAAAGTTATAGTTAGAAATTTAGGATTACATTATTTACAAGTTGGTGATAATGAAATAAAAATAAGTGTTGTATCACCTGATAATAAATCAAAAGATTATAATGTTACTGTAAAAAGAGCTTATGATAATAATAACTATATAAAAGATTTACAAGTAAATGGTATTATTTCACCAGTATTTGATAAATTAACTGAGGAATA
>CAMUZS010000002.1 GCA_947165285.1 uncultured Mycoplasmatota bacterium | reverse complement strand
AAGATTCTCCATAGTATTCTCTATTTTCTTGTTGTAGTTTCTTATAATCTTTTAAAGCTTTAACCAATGTATCTCCTATATTAATTGTTCTTTGACTTTGAGGATTCTTACAAGTTCCATAACTCCATACTTCTACAGAGTGGCCTTTAGTTATACAATATCTTTTAGGTAATCCATATTTATTCTTTTTAATAATATTCTTATTAACAGTTATAGTCTTTTTATCAAAATCAATATTATCCCAAGTTAATCCATATACTTCTGATACTCTCATTCCTGTGTAATATGCTGTTAAGAATGAATAATAGATATAAGGAACATCTTTAAATCTATCTAATATCTTTTCTATTTCTTCCTGAGTAAATATATGTGCTGGATCTCCACATACTACTTCATATCTTGGAATATGTACTTTCTCGGCTGGATTTTCATTAATAAAATTAACTAAATAACATGCATATCTTAACGATCCTTTAACTACTTTCATTATATTTTTTAAATACCATTTAGATAAACTTTTCTCTACATATATCTTATTAATAAATTCTTGCAACATTTGTGAATCAATTTGCCATAGTGCATATCTTCCTAACATAGGTTTTAAATAAAGTTTAATAATATTTAAATATGTAACAATAGTTGAATATTTTAGATTAAAATTACAATAAGTATCAATCCAATAATCTAAATAATCTGAATATGACATATCTTTATTTTTTCTAACTCTTCCTATCTTATAATATTCTGTATAATCTAATGCACCTTGATTTAATGCATCTTGTCTTGTTGGAAATCCAGATTTAGTAATCCATTTCCTTGTGCCATCAACTGAAGCTGTTTCAAATCGGTATTCATATACCTTTCCACGTTTTCTTACGCTTACCATTTTATACTCTCCTTTTCTAAAATTGGTAAACAAAAAATGTCATCGAATGATGACATTTATCTTTATAAATTGTCCACAAAACGTGTACTAAATTTCACAACATTTTTTGTCCTGTTGTCCACAATTTTAAATTTACGTGGACAAAATGTGGACAAATGGCAATTTTCGGTCAATTTTTACGTGGACAAAATCCTCGCAAACCCTTATATTTCCTACTACTTACCACAACATTGTTTGTATTTTTTCCCTGAGCCACATGGACATGGATCATTTCTTCCTATTTTATTAGCCTTAAATGGTTTTTTCTTACCATCTTTATCTTCAGTTTCTTCAGGATTCATTGTTTGCTTTCTTTCTACTTGTCTATTTATTTCTGCTTTTAATATATATGCAGAAATTTGTGCATCAATATTTTGTTGCATTTGATCAAATAAAGCAAATCCTTCTTCTGTATAGGCTTGAAGTGGATTAGATTGAGCATATCCACGAAGTCCAATACCTTCTCTTAATTGTTCCATTGTTGAAATATGTTCTACCCAAGCAGCATCCATTACTCTTAAAGATATAGCTTTTTCAAATTCTCTAATTACAACTTCTGGAATTGTATCAATTTTCTTTTCGTAATCTTCAATTGCTTTTTTGTAGATCATATCGATAACTTCATCTGGCTTTTTGCCATCAAAATCATCAGTTTTTACTTTTTGATATTTTAATAAATTATTATTTACTTCTTCAACAATATCTTCAATATCATGTTCAGTTAAATATCCTTCTGGTGGTATATGAACATCTATTAAATCTGCTACTCTATTTTCAAATACTTCATAGATAATATCTTTTATATTTTCTAAATCAATAAGTTCATTTCTTCTCTTATAAATAATTTCTCTTTGTTGATTCATTACATTATCATAATCAAGTAAGTTCTTTCTTGTATCATAGTTATTTCCTTCAACTTTCTTTTGAGCTGATTCAATACTACGAGTAAATGTTTTTGATCTAATTGCTTCATCTTCTGGCATGCCAAGAGATATTAACATATTCTTAATTTTATCAGTACCAAATCTACGCATTAAATCATCTTCAAATGAAACGAAAAATTGAGAAGTACCTGGATCTCCTTGACGACCAGATCTACCACGTAACTGATTATCTATACGACGAGATTCATGACGTTCAGTACCAATAACATATAATCCACCAAGTTCTAAAACACCTTCACCTAATTTAATGTCTGTACCACGTCCTGCCATATTTGTTGCAAGAGTTATAGCACCCTTTTGACCAGCTTTTGCAATTATTTCAGCTTCTCTAGCATGATTTTTTGCATTTAATATTTCATGAGGTAATTTTTCTTTTTTTAATAATTGACTTAATTCTTCATTTTTTTCAACTGATATTGTACCAACTAGAATTGGTTGACCAGTTGCATGAATTTCTTTAATAACTCTAACTATTGCACTAAATTTACCTTTTTCAGTTGGATATACAAGATCTGCTAAATCTTTTCTAGCAACGGGTTTATTTGTAGGAATTTGAATAACATACATATTATAAATATTTACAAATTCTTCTTCTTCAGTTTTTGCTGTACCTGTCATACCAGATAATTTATTATACATTCTAAATAAATTTTGGAATGTAATTGTAGCCATAGTTCTTGTTTCTTCATTGATTTGTACACCTTCTTTTGCTTCAATAGCTTGATGCAAACCTTCTGAATATTGTCTACCATGCATTAAACGTCCAGTAAATGGATCAACAATTACAACTGCACCATCTTCAACAACATAATCAACATCTTTTTTGAAACCATAATTTGCTTTTAAAGCTTGTGCTAAATGATGTACTAATGCAGAATTATTTATATCATATAAATTATCTAATTTAAATTCTTTTTCTATTTTTTCACTACCAGATTCAGTTAAAGAAACACTTTTAGTCTTAACATCTATATCATAATCTTCTTTTTCTAGTTTTTTAACTGCACGATCTGCTTCTCTATATAAATTTTTTGAATCAAATTTACCACCAGAAATAATTAATGGTGTTCTAGCTTCATCAATTAAAATTGAGTCAACTTCATCAACAATACAGTAATTAAGAGGTCTTTGAACTCTATCTTCTTTTCTAACTACCATATTATCTCTTAAATAATCAAATCCAATTTCATTATTAGTAGAATATAACACATCACAATTATATGCTTCTTGTTTTTCTTTAGGAGACATTTCTCTTAAGTTTAAACCAACACTTAATCCTAAAAATCTATAAATTTCTCCCATCCATTTAGAGTCACGATCTGCCAAGAATTCATTAACAGTTACAATATGAACTCCTTTTCCTTCTAAAGCATTTAAATATACTGGCAATGTTGCAGTTAATGTTTTACCTTCACCAGTTTTCATTTCAGCTATATTACCATAATGAAGTGCTAAACCACCTAAAAGTTGTACGTGAAATGGCTTTTCTCCAATTACACGATATGCTGCTTCTCTTACAGTAGCAAATGCTGGTACAATTATATCATCTAGTGTTTTACCACTAGCTAATTCCTTTTTAAATTCTTCTGTTTTTGCTTGTAATTCTTTATCGCTTAACTTAGAATATTCTTCTTCTAACGAATCTATTTCATTTGCAATTTTTTCAAAACGATTTAATTCACGATATTCAGAATCAACTAATTTTCTTAAAAATCCCATCTTGTATACCTCCACAATGTATATTTTATCAAATATAATCTACAAAAGCAAAGCATTTTACGCATATTTAACTTAATTTCAATAAAAAAGAAGCAATGCTTCTTATTTAACGTTTAAAATACCAAAATTGCCATCTTTTCTCATATAAAGTACTGAGACACAATCTTCATCAATATTTTTAAATGCAAAGAAATCATGACTTAATAATTCTGCTTGTAAAATTGCTTCTTCTTCACTCATTGGTTTTGTCTCAATATTTTTTCTTTTAACAATTTTACTTTGAGATTGTTCTTCTGCTGCGATTACAAAATCATAATTGATCATAGTTACAGTAGAATCTTTATATTTTCTTTCAAATCTAGTTTTATTTTTTCTTATTTGTCTTTCTAATTTGTCTATAACTAAATCAATTGCAGCATATAAGTCATTATCTTGTTCCTCTCTTCTTAGAGTAAAATCTTTAGTAGGTATAGTAACTTCGATTATTTGATCTTGATTTCTTACTCTAATTCTAACATTAGCAGTGATACTCTCAGCATCTTCAAAGTACTTATCAAGTCTTGAAAGTTTTTCTTCTATATATTCTTTTATAGAAGGTGTAACTTTAACTTTGTCTTCATGAATTACTGTTTTCATAAAACATTACCTCCTTAAAAACATTATACCATTAAATTCATGAAAGTAAATTATTGAATTTAACAATAATTTAATATATAATAAATCACTATTGGGGTCATAAAAACCAAAAAACTGCTATAAAGTAGCAGTTTGTGCTGTTGTTACTTCTTGTGCTTGTAGTCCTTTAGGTGTTTCTATTAATTTGAAATCAACTACGTCGCCTTCGTTTAGTGTTTTAAATCCATCTTGTTCAATTGCTGAATAATGTACAAATACATCTGCTGTCTTTGAATATTCAATAAAGCCATATCCTTTGTCATTATTAAACCACTTAACACGACTTCTCACATATACCACTCCTTCCTACTTCTTTTTGCAAATTTTTTACTTCTTGATCTGTAGATTATGAGTGCACTTTATCTTACATCACGATATCGATAATACCAAATTTTTAAATTCTTTTTTTATATATTGTTTATAATATACTTTTTTATGTTTATAATTTTTTTGTTTAATGAAATTATTAAAAATTATAGTATTTGAAACTGATATTAACATCTTTTAATCTTTAATTTGATATTTTTTTGAAACATAGTATTTTATAGAATTATTTTGTAATATAAAATAGCCTTTATTCCAATCAATTTCTATAATATTATCTAAATTTACTATGGTTGATTTTGATACTTGAATAAATCTTTTATCTAATTTAGTTAATAATTCTTTAATAGTTATATTTACTATAAATTCTTTAGTTTCAGTATATATCTTTAATTTTCTTAATTTAGTATCCCTTTTTATATAATTAATAGACTTATTATAAATTTGAAGATAATTTGAACAACAATTATATTTAAAAAGACTGTTATCAAATCTATGTTTTATAATATTCTTTAAATCTTTAGTAAGCCTATTACTAAATGATTGATATTTTTCAATAAAATCATATATGTTAATTACATTTCTATGAACAGTTTCAAACATATCTCCGTGATTAGTTATAAAAATAATAATACTATCCCAGTCTTTTTCTCTAATTTTTAACGCAACATCCATACCAGATATATCACTATTTAAATTAAAATCTAATATATATACTTTCAATAGTGAATTATCACTAATTTCTTGTTCTAATTTTTTATCAACTTTTTGATATAAATTTATTTTAAAATCAATATCGTATGGAAATAATACTTTTGAAATAATACTCTTTTCTTTATCAAGCATTTTTTTATCTTCATCTAAAACGATAAACTTCATTATTAATTGCCTCTTTCATGTATTTATTTCTACTGCAAAACCTTTTTAATTTTATAATATAATTAATATATAAATCAATATTTTTTTAATCTATTTACATAAGATTTTTTTAAGTAAACATTTAGATCTATTGAATTATAATTTATGTCTTGTTATAATTAAATAACATACTAAAAAGGTGGTTATTATGAAAAAGAAAAAGAAACTTATTATACTACTTATTATTTTGTTTATTATTCTTATTGCTTTTTTTGTAATTAGACATTTTTATTTTGAAATATTAGATAAAATAAAGCCACCTACTACTAAGATAATACAAAATGAAGTACTAGAATATGAATATAAAAGTGAAAAAAGTTTGTTAGATACTATTACAATAATAGATGGTGAAATAACTACTCAAAATTATATGCTTGATACTAATGAACTAGGAAATCATGAAATAGAGATAAAATATAAAAATAGTAATGGAAGACCATTAAAATATAAATATAATTATAATGTAGTTGATACCAAATCTCCATATTTAGCAGTTAATTCTAATTTATATATTACAACAAATACATCTTTAGAAAATGTACTTAGAAAAAGTGTATGTGGAGATAATTATGATAGAGATGTAGAATTAACAATTGAAGGAGATTACGATTTAAATAAAGTTGGTAATTATAACGTTACATTTGTTGCTAAAGATGATTCACAAAATACAACAACAAAAAATGTTGTTTTACATGTTTATGAAAAAGTAGATTATGGAAATAGTACTATTAATAACACTGAAATAAAGGGTGATGATATTAATTTTATTATTAAAAATTATAAAACTGATGATACAAGTATTGGTATAGATTTATCTGAATTTAATAGTGTTAGCGATTTTAATAAAGTAAAAGAAGCAGGAATCGAATTTGTTATGTTAAGACTTGGATGGGGACCAAATGAAGATATGTCTATGAATGATGATAAAAAATTTGAAGACTTTTATACTAGGGCTAAAGAAGCTAATCTTAGAGTAGGAGTATATTTATTTTCATATTCTACTACTTTAGATGAAGTAGATGTACAAATAAATTACATAAAAGATAAATTAAAAGATAAAGAAATTGATTTATGGGTTTCATATGATTGGGAAAGTTGGAATTTATTTAGAGAGTCTCATATGAATTTTTATGATTTAAATGATATGGCAAGAAAATTTATGGATAAATTAAAAGAAAATGGTTATAAACCTATGAATTATGGTAGTTTAAATTACTTAAAAACTTTTTGGGATTTAGACGAATATGATACATGGTTAGCTCAATATTTTACTGAAGCTAATTATGATAGACCATTTAAAATGTGGCAAATAACAGACACTGGAATAGTAGATGGAATAAATGGTGTTGTAGACGTAGATATTATATATAACAAAAATTAGTAATGTTTTATTAAAACATTACTTTCTTTTTTTATTTCTTTAATAAAAATAGATTCTTTATTATATGGTGTTAATAGATAAACATATCCTTTTGTTCTAGTTAAAGCTACATAAAATAATCTTCTTTCTTCAGCATATTTAAATTCTTCTTTATTCTTTATATTTAATAATATTTCATTTTCTTTTATTTTTGATGGTAAACCATATTTATCATTTTTTAAATTTAAAATTATTACACAATCACTTTCTAATCCTTTTGATGAATGAATAGTTAAATATTTTATATTATGTTTATCATTTAAAATAATTAGTTTTGAATTATTAATAGTATATTTAGATAAATAATATTTTATATCAAAATTATTTCTTCCAAGTATTAATATTTCTTTTTTTATATCTATACTTTTTAGTAGTTTAAATATAATTTCTTTTTCTTTTTTATAATAGATTATATTTATAGGATTCTCTATATTTTTTTTACTATATAAGTTTTTTTTAATTTGATTTGGATTTTTTTTAATAAAATTTCCTGCTATATCAATTAATTCTTGTGAGTTTCTAAATGTCTCATTTAAGTAATATATCTTAGCATTATTATAAACACTTTTAAAATTAATAAATAAATTTAAATCGCATCCTTGAAAACTATATATAGATTGATAATCATCTCCGACTACACAAAGTGAAGCATTATTTTTTTTTACAATTTCTTTAACAAGATTAAATCTTAGTAAAGAAGAATCTTGAAATTCATCGATTATTATTAATTTATATGGTAATCTAACTTTTTTATCTTTTATAGCATTAGTTGCAAGTTCAATCATTTTATCAAAATCTAATGAATTAGATGATATAAGTTCATTTTCATATATATTATATATAGCATATATTATAAGTAATTCTTTTTTATAATTTTTATTATTTAATATAGATAAAAATTTATTATATAAATCATTACTTTTCATATAATTAATAAATGAAATAATACTTTTTTTAAAATTAAAATACTTCTGACTATTAAGAATTTTTTTATATCTCTTATTAGTTTTTATAAAAAATATATTAAAATAGTTATATATATATTTTAATAATAAATCATTATTAAATGCCTTTGTTATAAAAAATTCATCAATAATATATTCTAAGTAATCAATATTATAAATATAATAGTTTGTATTAATTTTACTTAAAATGGTTAGTGCTAATTTATGAAATGTAAAGACATTAATATTTGAAGTTGTAATATCAGATATTTTATTAATTAAACTATCCACTGCTTTATTAGTGTATGTTATTAAACATATTTCTTGTGGCTTGATAAGTTTATTATCTAGCATATATTTTATTTTACCAATAATTGTTAGTGTTTTTCCTGATCCTGCTCCAGCAATAATCATTGATATTTTTGGATTTTCAATTATTGGTATAGTTTGTTCTTTGCTTAAAAATGTATTATTTATTTTTATATTCATTAATATCCCCCCTTATTATATATATTATCTATTTTATTACCATTTCCTTTTTAAATAAAAAAAGATCAAGAAATCTTGATCTAATCATTTATTTTTTTTAATATTGTTTCTACATCTTTTTCTTTGCCATCTCTATTATATTTAATCTTTATCTTATCACCATTATTATATTTATATAATTCATATTTTAATTCTGCTAATGAAGTAACTTTATTATCGTTTATAGATAATATTACATCACCAGGTTGAAGTCCAGCTTTTTCAGCTGAAGATTTTTCAACTACATCTACTATGACAACACCTTCTTCAACATTATTAGGTATTTTAATATTATATCTATAATATAATAAACTAGCTTGTGATAATTCTGCTAATGAAACTCCAAGAGTTGGTCTAGAAACATCTTCTCCATTTATTAATTTTTCTGCATATTGCATAGCATCTTCAATTGGAATTGCAAATGACATTCCTTCAATTCCAGTAGAAACTAATTTCATATTTGTAATTCCTATTATTTGTCCATTTGAATTACATAAAGGTCCACCTGAATTACCCGAATTAATTACTGCATCAGTTGTTAATGCTGTTCTAACATAATCAGCAATATAAGAATTATCATCAGTACTAACACTTACTTGTCTATTCTTTCCAGATAGTATACCTCTTGTTACAGTCCAAGAAAATATATTACTATCTATTGGTGCTCCAACTGTAAATACTGTATCTCCTACTCTTGCATCTTCACTAGATCCAATTTCAGAAACCATTAAATCATCATTACTTTCAAAAGCTAATACTCCAATATCTAAATATTTATCAGATCCAACTAATGTTGTATCATAGCTTTTATCATTAGATAATAATATTTTTACTGATGTAGAATCTTTTATAACATGATTATTAGTCATTACATAATATTTATTATTATCTTTTTTAAATATAAAGCCTGATCCAGATCCATATAATTTATTATTATTATAAACTTCAACCACAACTACTGAATCATATACTTTTTCTACAGCATCAGCTATTCCATTTTCATTAACTGTTACTTCTTTTTCAGATTTATTTACTATTGTTGTACCAGGTCTAGAAATCATAAATAAATACATTCCAACAGCACCTATAATTACAGCAAATAGTGTTAAAAAAACTGATAATATTACTTTTTGATTTAAATTATTATTTTCTTTCATTATACATCCGTCCTTAATATATCTTTATAATTATTTGGAAATCCCATAGTATCTAAAACTTTATTAATGGGTATTACTTTTAATTTTCCCTGTAGTATATCAATTTCATATGATATTTCTTGAATAAGCAGGTGAAATTTATCATCAGTTAATACTCTTTTTAGAACTAATACTAGAGCAAACAAATCATCTTTTCCATAAATAAATTCTCCATCCATTTTTGGAATATTTAAGATTGTATGATATTTTGTATCTGGAATAGTTCTTTGAGATCTATGATCAAATAATAAATCTTCATGAGCACATAAATTTCTATAATTAGCAAGTATTGGAAAATATAATATTAAATCATCTACACTAATATTATAAATACTTGCTATAGAATCTTGATCTTCTTGTTTTAGTATTGTGAATAACTCAGAAACAATACCAAATGATAATACTTTTACTACTATCCATAATGGCAAAAATCCATAATTACTTAAATAATGCATTGTAGCAGTATGTTGTCCACCATTAATTCTTATTTGTCTTTGAATTTTCTTTAATAAATCATTTACTTGTTTTCTTTTTTTAGAATCTCTATTAAAATTTTTAGGATTTAAATAATCAGATTCTTTATAACCATAATTTTTAGATAATTGATAAGAAAATATACTTTTAGCATTATTTTCTACTATTAATATATTTTTAAAAAAGATATTTCTTATTTGTCTATCAAAATTAAATATAGAATATAATTCATCAAATGTAGTATTTGGAATAAAATTTCTATCTTTAGCACTTTTAAAAAAGATATGTCTATATCCCATTAAAAAAAAGTAATTTTCACGTAACAAAATATCTTTTGTTTTATTATAATCACTTATTATTAATCCCTTTTCTTTTAGGATGTTGATTTGTTCGTCTAATGTTTTAAAAGTCTTTTCCATATCATCACCTATTATAAGGTATTATAACACAATTTAATATTAAAAGATAGATGTTTTATTTGTAATAATTTATGATTCCATTAGTAATAGTTTTTGCTAATTGAATTTGATAATTCTCTGTTATTAATTTATTTCTTTCATTTGTATTAGATAAAAAGCCACACTCTATTAATACTCCTTTTATATTTAATTTTTCATACATATAAACATTAGGCATTTTTTTTATACTTCTAGGATATGTTAATTTATTTAATTCCATTTGCAAAGTATTTGCTAATTTTTCATTATCATTTGTATAAAAAACTTGTGCTCCAGAATAAGATTTATCATCTAAGTTATTAATATGAATTGAAATATACAAATTTGATTTAGATTCATTTATTAGTTTTATTCTATTATCAAAATCACTTTTCTTTCTAGTATTAGTATTTGGAGATGATAAATCATAATCTTCTTCTCTAGTTAATATAACAGTAGCTCCGTTTTTAATTAATTCTTTTTCTAAAAATTTTGATATTGATAAATTTATATCTTTTTCATAAATATTATTATATGATGTTCCAACATCTTTAGAACCATGACCTGGGTCAATTACTATTTTTTTACCTGTTAAAGGAAGAGATGCAGTAACTGAAGATATAAATAAAATTGAACATAATAAAAAAATAAATATAATTTTTCTCATATTAAATTATACTTATTTTTAATTATTTTATTTCTAAAATTTGTAACATTTTTTTATTTATAATTTTAACATCAAATCTTTGTTTACAATATTTATAACTTTCATCTGACATTTTTTCTATTATTTTAGGATTTTCAATTATATATATAATTTTTTCTGCTAATTCTTGATAATCTTGAATTGGTACCAAAAAGCCGTTTTTTTCATTGTTTATTACTTCTTTACAACCAACATTGTTTGTAGTTATAATTGGAAGTCCACATGATAAAGATTCTAGTAATACTCTTGGAATTCCTTCACCATAATATGATGGTAATACAAATATTTTGGCTTGTTTATAATAATCAAGTACATTATCAACATCTTTATGATATTCAATGATTTCATTATCTATAAATTTTTTTATAAATTTATATTTTAGTGTAATTGGAGTTTTATCATCTGATTGAATATATATAAATTTTGAATTTGGATATTTAGATTTAACAAGTCTTGCAGCTAAAAAATATTCTCTTACTCCTTTTTGTATAATACCTCTTGATATCATTAAAAATGTATTTTCCTTTGGTAATTTTATTCTTTTATATTTATCTAAATTTACTCCTGAACCATCTACTACTTCACACTTGCTTGCATTTAAATACTTTCTTTTTATAAATTCATTTTTATCATCAATATTTTGAAATATTACTTTTTTATTATACTTAAGTGATTTTTTGTATAATATAGAACAAATAGCTCTTATAATTTTTGTTTTAAAGTCATTATTTGTATATATATAACCAAGTCCTGATAACATAGAATATATATTTTTAACCTTAGCTTTTTTAGCAGCAAGTGATCCAAATATTATTGGCTTTATTGTATATGAAAAAACAATATCTGGATTTTCTCTTTTAATTATTTTTTTTAGATCAAAATAATATTTAAGATTTTTAAATATAGATTTAGAATTCTTATCTAAATCAACCCTAATAGTATCTACTCCTTCATTTTTTAATATATTTTTTTCATCTTCTTCAGGAATAACAGCTACTACTTTATGTCCTTTTTTTATTATTTCTTTTATCAAATCTAATCTAAAATTAATAAATGTTTTTGTATTTGGTGCAATCATTATTACTTTCATATTCTACCTCTTATTTGTTTTCTTTTAAGTTTTGTTTAATTAGTTTTTCTACTTCTTTATATAATTTATTGTTAGCTTCTTCTAAAGACATATCATTGACTTTAAAAGGCTTTCCATATCTTATAGTTAAATTTTTACTTCTAAATTTATAATCACCTGTTATTGCAAATGGCACAATTGATGCATCTGTTTTTTTTGCCATAGATACTGCTCCAAATTTAAATGGAAGTAAAATATCTTTTGTTCTATTTCTAGTTCCTTCTGGAAATATTCCAATTGCTCCATTATCTTTTAATACCTTTAACGCAAGATTAACTGCCTGAGGATCTTTATTTTTTCTATCAACACTAATGCATCCTGTTCCTCTAAAAAACCAAGCTATTTTTTTATTATCAAAATATTCTTTTTTAGCCATATAATGAATTCCTCTTTTAGTGGCAATAATAGTTAAACATTGATCATATAAATGTTTATGATTTCCAGCTATTATTATTGGGCCATTTTTTAGGATAAATTCTTTGTTAATAATTTTAGGATTATAATAAAATTTAAAAATTGGACCTAAAAGAAATCTTCCAAACTTATATAGAAATGGAATTTTCTTATTCATTATCATCATCTCCGATATCTTCTTTTAATTTTTGAAAATCAACCTTACCTAATTTTGTTTTAGGTAATCTTTTTCTTATTATTATATCAGAAGGTACCATATATTTGGCTAATTTTTTTTCACAATATTCTTTTAATTCTTTTTTTATAAATAAAGTATGATACCCATCATTTAAAACTACAAATGCTTTTGGTACTTGTTGTTTATAAGGATGAGGTATTCCAACAACACTACATTGAAGTACAGCTGGATGAGATTCAATAATCTCTTCAATATGAGATGGATATACATTATATCCACTTGTTATTATCATTCTTTTTAATCTACCTTTATAAAATAAAAATCCGTCTTTATCCATATATCCTAAATCACCAGTATGAAGCCAAATATGACCATCATCATGAATTTGTAAAGCATCATTAGTTTCGCCTTCTTCGTTTAAATATCCCATCATCAATGCTTTAGAATTAATTACTATTTCTCCAGTTTCATTAGATTTAACTGATTTTCTAGTAGCGGGATCTATTATCTTTATATGATTTCCTGCTAAAGGAATACCAACTGAACCCGATTTATTAACATGATCATGGGCCATAGTAACACAAGCTAATGCTTCTGATAATCCATAACCTTGTGTTATCTTAGCAGTAGAGTTATGAGAAGTTAAATAATCATTAATTTTATTTTCTAATTTTTTTGATAAAATATCACCGCCACTTATTGCATATTTTAAAAATGATAAATCTAGATTTTTTTCATTTTCTGATTTTATAAGTGCCTCAAATAATGTTGGTACACCTAAAACACATGTTGGTTTTTCTTTTTTAAATAGAGTATCAAATCTTTTTGAATTAAATTTTGGTACTAATATAGTAGTACAACCAAGAGCTAGAGGTGTATGCATTAGAACAGATAATCCAAAACCATGAAAATTTGGCATTATAGCAAGAGCTGAATCTCCTGGTGTTAATCTTATTAAATCTATTTTTTCTGCATAAGAAGCAAATATAAAAGCTCTATTTTGAATCACTACATTTTTTGGTTTTCCAGATGTTCCACCGGAATGTAATATAACTGATGGAGTGTTCTTTCCGTAATTAATTTTTTTAAATTCTTTTTTATATTTAGATTTTATATAGAATTCATTCCAATTTATAAATAATTTATCTAATGGATGATGTTCAAATTTGTTAATTTGGGAAATATTATAAGCAATATATTTTAACATTCCAAGTGAATCACTTGGACTTACAAATATTACTTTTTTCATTTTTATTTCTTTTATAAAATTTTTAATTTTTTTATATTGTGCATCATATATAATTAGATATTTACTTTCTGTTGATAATAAAGTGTCTTTTATTTCTTCTTCAGCAGATAATGGATGGGTCATATTAGCAATTGCACCTATTTTATTTAGTGCATATAAACTAATAAGACATTCCGGAATATTAGGAAGCAATATCGTAACTATATCACCCTTTTTTATTCCTAAATTATAAAATCCTTTAGCAATAATATCAATTTTTTTTATTAAATCTTTATATTTAGTTTTTCTTCCCATATAAGAAATAGCAATATTATTTGGATATTTTTTATATGATTTATAAACTTGATCATACATGCTTATATCTGGAATTTTATATAACAGCTCACTTTTATTATAATATTTTGCCCAAGGAGCAGCTATTTTTTTCTTTCTCCTAAATAAATCAAATAGACTCATTTTATTCCTCCATCATTTTTATAATAAGATTTCTTAATTTTTCATTTTCTTTATTAACATCTGTTGTTTTTACAGAAAAAGGTTTTCCAAATTTTATAATTAAATTATTAAATAATAGCCTATATTTTCCAATAATTACAAACGGTATAATCTTAGTATTAGTATCTATTGCCATTTTTACAGTACCTTTTTTAAATGGTAATAATCCTCTTCCTTTTTGGGTTGTTCCTTCTGGAAATATTCCAATTACCATTTTATTTTTTAAATACTTTTCAGCTAAGAAAAGTGCACTATGATCTTTTGTTTTTCTATTAACTGGTATTAATCCAAGATTTGAAAAAATAATCTTTTTTAATCCACGCCATAAAGAATCTTTTGCTAAAAAATGAATACATCTTTTAGTCGAACTTATTAATAATAGACAATCTAAATTACTAATATGATTTCCTGCTAAAATAAAACTACCATTCTTAGGAATGTTTTCTAATCCAATAAATTTAGGTCTAATAAATAATTTAGTAAAGACTTTTAATAATGGTCTTAATAATTTATATAAAATTGTATCTTGCATGTATTCACCTCATATGTTAATAAAGTATATGCTTATATTTAAATACTTTTAATAATTATAACATAATAAAAAAAAAGATTAATACTTATTAATCTTTTTCAAAATGATATATTATTTCCTTTTCTATTAATTATTGTTTTATAAAACAAACTCATCATTTTATATAATTCAAATATATCATTAATTGAACAAATTTCTACAGATGAATGCATCGCAAGTTGAGCTATACCAACATCTAATGACAAAACTGAAACATGTCTTAAGCTGATTGCACTTAGAGTAGAACCACTAGATAAATCATTTTTAGATGTTGAGTTTTGATACTTTATATTATTTGAATCACATATTGTTTTTATAATCGATGATGATAATGCATTAGTTGTTGATTGTTCCTCTTTTATTATTGCAAATCCCTTATTTAAAAATAGCTTTCCCGTGTCATCACTATATTCACTATGATTAGGATGAACAGCGTGGGTATTATCAGAATTTATAATAAAAGAATTAGCTAAAGTAGAAGTGATATCCATGTCTAAATTTGCTGCTATTTTTTTTAAGATATCTATTAAAAAATTACTATCTGCACCATCTATGGTTAAACTTCCTATCTCTTCTGTATTAAAACTACACATTACTTTAATATTATTAGATTTAGTGTTAATAAAACTTTGTAGAGCAGAAAATACACTAGTTATATTATCAATTCTAGGAGATATTAATAATTCTTTCTTCTCTCCAATTAATTTTGGAGATTCGGGGTTATATGCATATAAATCATAATCAATTATAAACTCATTTGATAATTTTTTTAATATTTTTTGCCAAACATTTTTATTATTAGTAATAGATAAAATTGGTTGTAAATCGACTTGCATATTTATATCTAAGTTAGAATTAGCAGAATCATTTTGATGTATAGCTACACTAGGTACTATAAGACATGGTTTTTTATAATCAACTATTTTGGTATACAATTTATTATTATTTTTAATAATAATTCTTCCTGCTAATGATAATGGATGATCTAACCAACCATAATTTAATAAACCTCCATATGGCATTATATTATGTTTTAAATAATTATCTTTTATATAATTTCCGTCTGGTTTTAAAAGTAAAGACGGAGTATCAGAATGAGTTGTTATTATAGAAAAAGATTTTGCTTTATTCTTTGGAATTTCAAAAGCTATGATTGATGCATCATTTCTTATAATATAATATTTATTTGCATTTAATTGCCATTTATCAGTTTCTAATAATTGTTTATAACCATTTTTGTTTAGTATTTTCTTAATTTCATCAATACAAGTAAATGAGCAAGTAGATTTATTTATAAAATCTAATAATTCATTATTAAAGCTATTTTTATTCATATTAATCACAATATTATTATGTGATTAATTTATTATTTTATGCTCTTTTTGATAATTCCACTACTTTTCTCCATAAAAGTGGCCCAACTATACCATTTAAATCAAATCCGTAATCTTCTTGTAATTTATAAACAGATTTTTCAGTTAGATCATCAAATACACCATTGACTCTTACTCCAGGTATAGACTTATCATATTTACATATTTTAAGTAAGAATTTTTGAAATCTCCTTACATCTTCACTAACCATTCCTTTTGTTAAAAAATAATCAGGATATAATTCATTAATAAATGTTTGATATTCACTTGGAAAAGATTTTAATATTTTTCTATATGCATCTTTTAAAACTGTCCAATCACTATATGTAAATATGCCTGTTACTGGTAAATTATATTTGTTTTGAAAAGCTTTAACCATAGTTTGGGTATTATTTGTATAAATTGAATTAGTAGGAAGTCTTGGAATATCTTTATCTAAAAATGCAATTGCATCTAAAAAATAATGAATGTATTCTACTTCAATACCCGTATTACCATATTTTAGTTCATCTGCATATAAAAATGTTACATCATCAGCTGTTAATCCTTCTGAATAAAGATCTCCTAATTTTTTAACACTATTATAAACATATTTTATTTTATACCATGTAGCTTTATCTACAACTCCAGTAATAGGTAATGAAAATATTTCTTGAAATTTTTTAACTGCTAATTGTGTTTCATCATCATATATTCCAAGTGTAGATGTAATTGAAGGAATTGCAGGATAATTTTGTCTAATTCTTCTCAAATCTCTTTGAATAGCTAGAACCGGATTTCCAACATATCCAATTCCAACAGGTTGACCTGGATAACCTTCTTTCATATCACCAACTGGAGCATTTTCAAATATTTTAATATCTGAACCATAATAATATTGTAGTATCTGAAGTGGTGTTTTTCCTTGGTTTGCAAGAGATACACTTCCCCATTGTGAAAGACCATTACAAGTGGTTTTTCTACCATCACAATATGTAGTAAAATATGGCTGAACTTGATTTCCTTTAACTATATAATTATTGAAAATATCAGTTACTATATTATCTATATTTTCATATGTCGATTTATTTTCAACATATGCTTGGTCATATATAGGTGAAGAAGTAATATCAAAATTATAACCTTTTGACCTATACCATTCATTATATATTCTATTTAATGCAAAAGATATAATAGCATAAATATTAGCAATTAACGCATTAGTTGGCCATGTAGGATATAATTCATTTGATGCAACATTAGCTATATAATCAGTAAATGAAATTGTTATATCCTTGACATTATCATCTGGTTTTCCCATATGAACAGTTATATTATTTGGAACAATTGGATATCTAAGAGCCATAATAACTACCATCCAATCTAATACTTGGTACAACACTTATATTTTGTAAAACTTGAATATTAGAAAACATTTTAATTTTATATATTAATTCTTCATTATTATATGTTGCAATAACATCATATTCTTGTGATGGAGGTATTTCTAAATTATCAGTTGTTATTTCTGGAGTTGGTAAATTAATCTGACTTATTATTCCAGAATCATTTGTATTCCCTTCAAAAAATATTATATTTAAATTATCAATTTTTTTACTAACTACTACTTTTAAATTTTTTATTGGTATAGCTAGATTAGCAGCATATGCTCTTATATTTAAATAACCTGTTCCTTTATTATCATTTATATAATCTTTATAAATATTAGTGTTTTTAAACTCTTGACTATTAAAATATACGTTATTCATTTAATCCTCCTATATAATTAATTTTTGTCCAATTGATAATACATTAGACTTTAAATTATTCTTTTTCTTAATTAAATCGACACTAGTATTAAATTTTTTAGCAATAGAATATAAATTATCTCCACTTTTTACAACATATGAATTTGTAGTAGATGTAGAACTTGGTATTTTTATTTTTTGACCTATTGCTAAATTAGCATTACTTAAATTATTTATTTTTAATAGATTTGAAACAGAAGTATTATATTTATTTGCAATTTTATATAAACTATCACCTTTTTTTACAATATATGTTTCATATACAATATCCTTATTTATAGGTATTTCATAATCCATTCCTATACATTCTTCAACCTCTAAAGTTTGCCCTTCACTAAGTCTAATTCTTAGTATTTGCCCTGGTTTTATTTCATTATTTATTAGTGAATTATCTTTTTGTATTGTTTCAATATTAAGATTATTTTGTCTTGCTATTGAATAAAGAGTATCACCTTTTTTTACAACATAATTAGTATAATTTGGTAAATACATATTATCCATATCAAAATACATTTCTGGTATTCTTATTACTTGTCCTATAGATAAGTTATTATTTTCAAAATAATTTAGCTTTTTTAATTCATCTACTGTAGTATTATATTTTTTTGCAATACCATATAATGTATCTCCATTTTTAACAGTATACATAAACATATTATTTGGATTAGTTCCAGAATTTGAAGGAATTGTAAGTATTTGTCCAATATTTAAATTCGATCCTTTAATATTGTTAATTTGTGCTAATTCTATTACTGAAACACCAAATTGATTACTAATACCATACAAAGTATCACCTTTTTTTACAATGTATGTCTGATTCATTCTTTCACCTCATAAAATTATATGTTTAATTAATAAAAATATTGTAATAAAAATTAAAATATGTATAATATCTTATTAGTGAAAGGAACATTTATATGCAAATTAATTCTGGTATTATTTTACCTAACAATGAAATAATTAATATTAATGGTTATGAAATAATAAATTATTTATATAATGAAATAGAAAATGGATCTATTGAAGATAAAAATGCTTACAGAATTTTTAAAAATTTAAAAATAAATAATTATGATGAAATAATTATTGAGTTCTTTGTTAGTTTAAAAAATTATGTTGTTATATATAAAAACAATGTATATTACCAAGAAAATTGCAATTGCCTACTATCAGATTTTGTACAAAGAGGATATTATTTAAGAGAACTACAACCTAGATTTATTGAAAATAATGTTATTACAATAAAAAAAAGATTTGAAAATGATAATAAAAGTATTAAAAGAATTAAAAAAAATAAAAGTATCTAGCTTTTATTTTTTTAATGATTTAGTTTTTGAAGATTCAATTGATTGTAAACTATTAAATAATTCATGAAATTCATAAAATTCTGATACATTTAATTGTATAGAACCAGATGGTTTATAATAATTATTATCAGTAATTTTATAAAAATATAATATTATACAATCCTCATTTTTCTTTATTTTAAATGCATTAGGACATTTAGCATAATAATCTGAAGATATAATTATTTCTTCATTTAATACATTATATAAATTATTAAACGCATTATATAAAATAGTATTTTCATTATTAATTTCAAACTTAAAATTTCTTATATCATGAAAATCTACATAATTACATGATATTGTAATACCATTAACATCTTCATATAAAGATACTACTTTATTGCCATCTACTATTTGAATATCATCTTTATTAAATCTATTTTTTAATTTTCCTATTATCATTTAATTCACCTACTTAAGTATATTCATTATTTTAATTTTGATTTATTATAAAAATAACTATTTAATTGGTCTTCACAAATATATTGACGTTCAGGTGTCATTATTTCAAGTGATTCAATTAACATATATTTATATTTATTTAATTCAGATAATTCACTATTATCTAAATGTTGACTAAACTCAATTAATAATAAATAATCGCTTATATTTATTTGTAATAAATTTAATCCTCTTATTAATTTTTTTGTATCAATATTATAATTACTATTTTCCACTAAATCATAGTTATCTTTAGTAATATTAAAAACATCAGCCATTTCTTCACATGACAAATTCTTAACTAATCTAATCATTTTTATAGGCGATATATTTAATTGATTTTCCATTTAAATCACCCTTGATTGCCTAGTATTTTATCATTATTTAGGAATTTGTCAATTCCTTATCTAATTACACTTTTTAAAAAAATCAATTCTAAATAAAGAATTGATTTATATATTTAAAGTTGAAAAATATTCAACTAATATCTTAAATGGTGGAGTAGAGGAGAATTGAACTCCTGTCCAGACTATATGATAAGACAACATCTACAAGTTTAGTAAATATTTAAATTTCATTAAAAACTGGCTTTTACTTACCTATTTCTAACTAAGATTAGTAATTATTCATGTAATTAACCTAATCAATTAACTACATATAACCTATATATATGATCTTTTAGCTTAATCTATAGGTAAAATTAAGTAAAAGAACTCCATAACCTTTATTAGGCAAATACAGGAGTAAATGCTCCTAAAGAGCTTTCATTTTTGTCATTTAAATTTAATTTAAAAGTTTTAAGTCATTTATAGACTACTTGCAATCATCTACCATAGAATTAGCCTGTCGAAACCATAACTACCCCATGTGTATAGCATTATAGCATATATTACTTGACAAATCAAACAAATTGATATAGAATATAGCCTCATAAAATTAAATGGGTTTATTCTCATTTAAAAAAGGGGGATTTGTTTATGAATATAAATGAAAAAGAAATAGATTTTAGCCGAGATTATTATGCAGAATTAGGTGTTAGTAAAAATGCATCTAGTATGGAGATAATGAATAGTTATTTTAATTTATATGATGAAATTAAAAACGACAATAATTTTGACTATAATACTAGATTTAAAATGCAAGGTAAATTATTAGAAGCAATGAAAGTATTAACAAATAGTGAAACAAGAAAAGTATACGATGCTGGTTTTAATTTTTATAATACTGAGGATTATCAAGATGAATATCAAGATGATGAAGATGATATAGTTGAAGTTGTTAATACAGATACAGCTTATGATGAAGATGATACTAAGGTAGTAAATGATGCTAAAAAAATTGTTTCAAATACAAATTATAGTAATTTAATAGCAGCTATAATATTAGGTGGTGCTATATTAATAGCAGGTAATAATATTGTTAAAACTATTAAATCTGAACCTGAAGAACTTAATAATAATACTAATAAAGAAATAGTTATAGAAGAAGATAATATTTCAGTTGTTAAAAATGATGTCGTTGAAGAAGAAACTCATGTTGAAAAAAATCAAAGTAAAGAAACTACTGAAGAAGTAAAAGTAGAAGAAAATAAATTTAATGTAAATAATTATACTGAAATTGAAAATACAACAAATAAAGTATTTGCGGAACTTGCTAATATTAGTAGTACTGGAAGAAAATTAAGTGTTGATTTAGATAAGAATACAGTTGAAGCTTTAATTACTTATACAAGACATTCAAATCCAGATTTTAATATTAATAATAAATTTAGCAACGAATATGCATATGAACAATTTTTTGCACTAGCCCAAGATGGTGTAGATATTTCAATGTTTTATGAAAACTTAGATTCATATGAAAATATAAATCAATTATATAAAGCATGTGCAAATATAAAACAAGAAACTAATAGTTATGAAGACGAACTTGCAGCATATAGTGCAATGAATAAAGCAGTAAGTACAATGCATTATGAAGGTAATAATCAAAGAAATGATTATCCTGAAATAATAGCTATTAGAGCAATTGTTGATGCATATGTTGATTTACCTTCAATGGAACTAGCTAGAGGTGGAGCTTTAGAAAATGGTCAAGAAGGAGAAGCTTATTACACAGAAAAAGAATATGCTGCAAAAAATAGTAGTGAATGCAAAGCAATATATGATAAGGTAACAATTAATAATCCAAATGGATTATTAACTCAAGCAACATACAAAGCAATCGAAGAAGATGAAACAATAACAAAAAAATTAAAATAATATAAAGAAAGGAGTTATGCAATGAAAATTAGAAATGAAGATATTAATTCTTTAAAAGTAACATCTTATGAAGAAGATAAAAAAACTGCAGATAAAGCAAGAAATCAAGTAAATTTAATACCTTTGGCAACAGTCATTGGAATAATATTAGTTGTTTCTAGTTGTTCTATTAAAGAATTAAATAAATCTAAAAATAAAAATACTCAAGAAATTCCAGTAATAGTTATGGATGATGAAATAAATAATAATATTTCAAATAAAAATATCAAAGATAATACTATTTCTGAAAACAAATATGAAGTAAAAAAGTATGAAGTAGATTATTCAAATGTAACATCTTTCTTTAATCATATTATTGAAAATAGAAATAAATATGGAACTTTTGCAGAAAGTTTTCAAAATGAAAATGATGTTAAAAATTTAGTAAATTTTATAAATAGTTTTAATGAATTGTATAGCGATATTGATTTAGAAACAACAATTAAAACTCAAGATGAATTTGATGAAATAATTTCTGATTACTATAAATCATGTGTAGAACATGACATTAAAGGTCAAATGCATATATTATATCCAAGTGATTCAAAAGCAAATACATTACTTAATGAATCTGAAGAATTAGCATTTAATTTAAAAAATGGAACAGATAAAGATTATACAATCGCAAACGAATATTATACTTGGATGTTAAAAAATGTTATTGATGGAAGAACAAATATAAATCAAGAAAGTAAAAATGCACCTTTAATTGAAACATTAAGATGGCAATATGAAAATTATAGATATTCTGGTAATATGTTAAATGCTAGAAAGTATCAAAAAAATGATTCTTTACCAGTTGATGGTGTAGATATATATTATTCATATAAAAATTATTATGAAGGAGAATATGTAGAAACACAAAATTCATTTACTTGTCCAGACTGGGGTGTAGATAATATAATGTCTCCTACAGAAGAAATTACTGAAACTAAATTAGTAATTGAAGAAGAAGGACAAAGATTATTTAAACAAGTTGAAGAAATTTTTAGTAATAAATTGAGAGGAAAAACTAAATAAAGTTGTTAGGGGGTAAAAAAATGTACGAAGATAATAATGTAAGAATAAATATTGATTGGAAAAATTTAATATTAAAATTAGTACTAGTAGTATTAGTTATATTATTAATTATTTGGATATTTCCAATGCCAAAATTAGATGTTTTCTATAATAAAGTATATAATGAAAACATGACTACAATGAAAGATGCTGCTGAAAAATATTTTACAAGCAATAAATTACCTGAACAAACTGGTAATTCAGTTACATTAAAATTACAAGATATGTTAGATAAAAAATTAATAACATCTTTTGTTGATAAAAATAATAAAGAATGTAGTAATACAAATTCATTTGCGCAAGTAACAAAAACTGAAGATGATAATTATGTATTAAAAGTACAATTATCATGTGATGATAAAACTGATTATATACTAGAAAATATAAATACTACATCTATTATTGCAAATGCAAGTGAAGCTAAGAATACAAAGAGTAATAATAATGATAGTTCTAAAGAAAATGATGATGATAGCGAAGATGATGGTATAGAAATTGATGAAAAAATTTTAAAAGAAGCTGATTCTAAATATGATAAAGGATATTCTAATGTAGAATATCAATATAAAAGAGCTATAACAAAAACATCAACTACTTATGCTTGTCCTAGTGGTTATGTAAAAGATAATAATGTTTGTTATAAATATAATACTGAAGATATTATTGCTGCTACACCATTATACTTCAGTGATACAAAAGTAGAAAATGATGCTAAAGTAAATACAACTGGTGGATATACACAAAGAACTACATATAATAAAACTGTTAATACAAATGAAAAAGTTTGTCCTGAAGGTTATACATTAAATGGTAATATTTGTTATAAATATGTAAGTGCTACTATAGTTCCAGGAACTACTACTTATAGTTGTCCTAGTGGATATACTTTAAATGGTAGAAAATGTGTTCAAACAATAAGTGTTAATAAAAACACTACACCTGGATCAACTTATTATACATGTGATAAAGGTGGATCTCTTTCAGGATCAACTTGTAAATATAGCGCTTCAAAAACAAATGGAAATACAACATGTAAGTGTCCTAGTGGATATTCAGAATCAAATGGAAGTTGTGTTAAAACTATAACTTACGCTGCAACATATCATCCTGGATCAACTACATATGGTAATTGTCCTAGTGGATATAGTGCAAGTGGTAGTCAATGTGTAAAAACATATGCTGCTAAAGCAACTGTTACATGGAGTAATCCAAAAGTTGTTACTTCAAGTACTCCATTATCAGTATATTCAAATGCTACTTCTAAAAGAGTATTAGTAAATAAACAATGTACTTTAAAAGGATGTACATATACATATTATGAGTATAGTGCTTCAACTTCATATAGTTGTCCTAATGGTGGAACAAGATCTGGTACTACTTGTAAAATAACTACAAATAGACCTGTAAGTACTTCTCAAGGATATTATACATGTAATGGTACTAAAACAAATAGTTCTACATGTACTAAGAAAGAATATGCTAGTAAAAAATGTACAAGTACAAGTGGTGAATACTATTGTCCTAATGGTGGATCTCTTTCAGGATCAACTTGTACATATAATGCTACTAAACATACATCTAGTGGATCTTCTTATAGCACATGTCCTTCTGGATATTATCTAAGTGGATCTTCATGTATAAAAGAAATAGATGCTACGGAAAATATTAGTACTACAACTTATACTTGTCCTGTAGGATACGTAAGAGAAGGTACTACATGTTATCAATATACTGAACCAACTAACAAAGTAACATATAATTATACTTGTCCAGAAGGTTATACACAATCTGGTACTGGTGAAAATACAACATGTACTAAAACTGTTGAATCTAAATCTAATTACTACTGTGAAAACTCTGATGAAGAATTAGTAGGAAATAAATGTATTAAAACTGTAAAAGGTGGTATAAAAGGATATTCTTGTCCAGATGGATATTTATTAAATAAAGATAAATGTGTTAAAAAGACTATCGATTGTACAACACCTGAAGAAATTACAAATACATCAGTTACTTATGAATACAAATGGAGTTCAGATCCTAGTTTAGAAGGATGGACACAAACTGGTAAAACAAGATCATCAGGTTCAACTAATGAATCTAATAAATATGAAAAATAAGATGTTTAAACATCTTATTTTTTATTTTTAATTAATTTAGTAAATAAACAGAGGCACTTAGTATTGCTGCAAATAATAACCATATAAAGTAAGGAATTTGTAAGTATCCTGCTAATTTATTTAAACTTTTAAATTTTACTATCATTAAATATGTTAATACTAATAATACTAATACTAAAATAAAAGCTAATAAGAATAATTTTAATTTAAAAAATACTATACTCCATATTCCATTAATTAAAAGTTGGATTTTATATATAATTAGGGAGTCTTTTTTATTTAAAGAATCATTTTTATATATAATATAACTAGATATTCCCATCAATATATATAATACTGTCCATACTATAGGAAATACTATTCCAGGAGGAGTAAATACTGGTTTTTTAAAACTATCAAAGTTTGTTGATATATTACTTATTAATGCACTTAATCCACCAACTAATAATGGAATAGTAATAGATATAAGTAATTTTAATTTATCCTTCATTTTATCACCTATTATTATGATATGTTATGAATCAAATATTATTCTATTTAAATGCACTGTAAAAGTTTAGTTTCATCTAATTTAATAAATTGTTTATTTAAAATATCATATTTTGAACTTGAAATAAATCCTAAACAATTATCATTTGATTCTTCCATAATTATAATATAATTAGATAAATCTATAATTTGACCATAATTATTTATAATTTTTCTTTTAGAAATTATATTATTAATAATATCTTTTATATAACTATTATTTTCATAATTAATTATAGTAAGTATTCCTACAGGGTTATCAAAAACATTTTTTAGTATATAATCGCTATTTATAAATAATGGATTACCTAATAACTCATTTAAGTCATCACTATTATTATAGTTTTCTCCATTTATAGATATAATATTGTTATTTATATTATTTATTCTTAATATATTGTCATAACTTGATAAAATAACTAATTTATTATCTAATATATCTTTTATTTTTTTATTTTTTATATTTATATTAAATTTATATTCAAATACATTATAAAGATTATTTATATCTACAATATTACATTCATTATATCTTGCATTAGTACAACATGAATCTAATAATTCTATTGATTTATCTGGATTATTTTTATTTGTAATATATTTGTTTGCAATACTAACAATTTCATTAATTAAATTATCATTTATACTTACATTATGGTATTTTTCATAGGATTTTTTTAATTTATTTAAAATATCTACAGTTTTATAATAATCAGGTTCTGATATTATAACTTTTTGAAATCTTCTATTAAGTGCAGAATCTATCTCAAAATATTTATGATATTCATATAAAGTTGTTGCACCTATACATTTAATATTACCACGCGATAAATATGGTTTAATAATATCTCCAGCAGAAATAGCTCCTTCTGCACCTCCAGCATGAACTAAAGTATGAATTTCATCGATAAATAAAATTATTTTTTCACTTTCTACACTTTTTAACAAATTATTAATTTTTTCTTCAAAATCTCCTCGATATTTAGTTCCTGCAACTATAGAACTTAAATCAATATTTAATATATTATAATTAAGTAATTCTTTTGGAACATCATTTTTATTTAATCTTTTTTGTATTTCTTCAACAATTGCTGTTTTACCAACACCTGCTTCTCCTATTAATAAAGGATTACACTTATTTTTTCTCATTAATATTTGAAAAATTTGTTGAATTTCTTTTTCTCTATTTGAAATAATATTATCCTCATCTACTTCCATAAATAATGATGTGTTTACTTTTAATTTATCTATATCTATATTCATTTCTTCAAGTATCCTATATGCTATTCCTTCTTTTGCTTCTAATAATGATGAGAATAAACAATTAGAATCAATTTTATTATTAGATTTTATTTCTGCATTATTTAATACTTTCCTAAGCATAGGAGTATAAAGAATGTAAGGAGATTTATTACTACCCATACCAATTATTTCTTTTAATTTCTTTCTAAATTTATTGTAAGTTAATTTATTATTTTTTAATCTATTAGTAAGATCATTATCTTGTGATAGAATTGAAAGCATTAAATGTTCTGTTCCAACATAAGGATGTTTTAATAAATCCCTTTCGTATTCTGATCTTTTTAGTATTTTTTCTAATTCTTCCATATTATTCCCTCCACAATAAATTCTATGTTTATATTGAGAAATAATTTGTCAATTTATACAAAAAAAATATCTCTTAACAGAGATATGTAAATAACATTATTTATGATATGTTTCATTATTATTTATTTTAAAAGATCTATAGATTTGTTCTAATAGCACTCCCCTAAATAATCCATGAGGAAATGTAAATTTAGAAAAAGATAATAATAAGTTAGACTTTTCTTTTATACTTTCTGATAAACCTAAAGATTGTCCTATTATAAAATCTATTGTTGAATGATGATTAAAAATATTATTAATATGTGTTGCAAATTCTTCAGATGAAAGCTCTTTTCCCTCAATTGCTAATGAAATAACATAATCATTTGGTTTTATATATTTCATTATTTCATTAGATTCTTTTTCAATATCGGATGAATCATTTAATTCAATTATGTTAATTTTATGATATTTAGATATTCTAGTTTTATAATCATTAATTAGTTCTTGTAAATATTTTTCTTTTATTTTTCCCATACATATTATATTTATCATATTATTATTTCCTCTGACTTTTCTTTTTGTTTTGCACATGTTATATTATTAAATTTTATATTATATTCATTAAATATTTCATTTATAGTATTTAATGCAATACTTTCTGTATTATTATGTTGACTTAAATGCATTAAAACTATTTTTTGTGTATTATCACCTATTAATTTAGTTAAGTAAATAGATGAGTCCTTATTTGAAAGATGACCATATGGTCCAACTACTCTATCCTTTAACCATTTAGGATACTTACCATTAATTAATAACTCTATATCATGATTAGATTCAAATAAATATACATTTTTATTTTTTAGCTTATTAAAAAATTTCTGATTTAAATAACCTGTATCTGTAATATATACTACTGATTTATCATCATCTGTTATTATAAAACCTCTAGAATCCATTGTATCGTGACTTGTTTTAATTAATTCCACTTTTATATTATCTATATAAAAGTCTTTATCATAAAACTTTATATTATCATATTTTCTTATAGAAGAATCACTTGGTAATTCTTCATACATTATTCTACTCATATATACATCAGGATCATATTTAGATATAAATTTTTCCAATGCGTTAATATGATCATTATGAACATGGGAAATTAAAACTGAATCTATAACATTTGGAGATTGATTTAATTCCTCTAATTTATTTTTTATATATTTTGTATTCATTCCAAGATCAATTAATATTTTATGATCTTTTGTTTCAATATAAGTTGAGTTGCCTTCTGAACCACTTGCTAATACACATATTTTCATTATTTCACTTCCATTAATATTTTATCATATATAAATAGAAAAAACATACTAAAGTATGTTATTTCAATAATTTCATAGGATCTATCCATTTTCCTCCATCATATGGTTTACCTATTGATACACTTAAATGCAAGTGTACTCCAGTAGCAGCACCAGTTCTACCCATAGCACCTATTTTTTGTTTTCTACTTACTGTTTGACCAGGTCTTACATATACATCAGATAAATGAGCATATACAGACCAATATCCATTAGGATGTTCAATTACTACATTATTACCAGCAGAATTTCCTACCATTCCACCCCATCCTGCAGAAACAACAGTTCCTGCACCTATAGAATAAATTGGAGATCCGTATCCTGTACCAGTTATATCTTGTCCAACATGCATAGAACCCCAACGCCATCCAAATGGTGATGAAAGAGTATATGGAACATTTGTTGGCCATGCCCAGTTAGAACCATCATCATAATATGTACCAATATTTGCAGAACCATAATTATATGATTTATTTCCTTTTATAACAATTTCATTAACTACATCTCTAATCATATAAGTATTTTCTTTATCAATAACAGCACCTTCTGAAGCTGCACCATTTACAACTTGTGTTCTTTTAGCAACTCTTTGAATACCGTTTTTTCCTTGTTGTTCAACTTTTTTATAACTTGATGATTTAGAATTATCATATTTTGTTTCAGTTTCATATTTTACTTCTGTATCTTCAACAATATATGTATCATATATAAGCGTTAATTTTGGATTAATTAATGCAACATTTACTTTTTCACCAATTGCTAACATATTATTTGCGCTTGTAAATTTTGGATTTGCTATTAAAAATTCACTAGTATTAAGTTTATTTTCATCAGATATGCTTTCTATAGTGTCACCTTTTTTTACTGTATAATCTTTATTTGCATTTTCATCACCAAATATTAAGTATCTAGTTAAATCATCACTATTAACAAATATTTTTTCCTCTGTACTAATATAGGCTTCTTTTATAGTAATATTTTCTTTAAAATAAATATTTTCTATTATAGAACCTGTTTCTTTAATTTCTTGTTGTTCATCATTCATATATGCTTTATATTTATCTTCTGGAATAAACGTTTTAATTATATCTTGAATTGATTGTTCAAATGTTGATTTATTTAATACATTTACTCTAAATATAACTTTTCCTTCTTCATTTTCTGTTGATTTTGAAGAAACTGTTATTACGTATCCTTTTACTGTAAATGATTTAGAATTTTTTATTTTATCATAAATATCACTTGCTGATGTAATATCCTTGTTATAAGATAAATACTTTTCTATTTCAAAACCCTTAGGTGGATATACTTGATCAACGTTATATTCATTTTTTATACTAGATTGTTCTTCATTTATTAATTTGTATAAGTCGCTAGTATCAGATATCATGCCTATTACATTACCATCTAAATAAACTTTATATCTTGTATTTAATAATTCATCATTTTTATTTGCAAACCCCACTAGAAAAACAAATATTGCTGATATTAATGTAATAATAAAAGCAGTAATTTTTTTTCTTTTCATTCTTATTCACTTTCCTTTTCTCTTGATATTTCAGTAAAATTCATTATATTTGGTTGAAACATTAATTGAAATTTACCAACTCCACCCTTTCTGTGTTTTGCTATTATTATATCTGTTATAGAAGAGTTGTTTTCACCAATTTCTGATTTTGATTTGTAATAGTCTTCTCTATTTATAAACATTACAATATCTGCATCTTGTTCAATAGAACCAGATTCTCTAAGATCAGCAAGCATTGGTTCGTTTTTATCTCTTTTTTCGGCATTACGTGAAAGTTGCGCCATTGCAATAACAGGAACTTTTAATTCTAATGCCATTAATTTTAGTGATCTAGATATTTCTTGTACTTCTTGTTGTCTAGAATCAGGTCTTTTACCTCCCATTGTTACTAATTGGAGATAATCTATTAATACTAGTCCTAAACCTTGAGGAGATTGTGCTAATCTTCTACATTTTGCTCTTATATCAGATGCTGTTATTGAAGCATTATCTTCAATATATATATTTGTTTCAGATAATGATGATACTGCTTCATTATATCTATTCCAATCATTTGGCATTAATTGTCCAGTTTGTAATTTTCTTCCTTCAATTGCACCCTGTGCACTAATCATTCTATTAACAACTTGTTCAGAAGTCATTTCTAAATTAAATATTGCAACTGCTTTAGAAGTACTTTTAGCAGCACGAGTTGCCATGTTTAATGAAAATGCTGTTTTACCCATACCAGGACGAGCAGCTATAATTATTAATTCACCCTCATGAAAACCAGATGTTACTTTATCTAATATTTTAAATCCAGTAGTAATACCAGATAATGCTGATTTATTTTGAGCTAGAAAATCTAATTGTTCTCTTGCTCTTTTTAATACTTCAGTAATTGGTATAAATTCAGAAGTACTTCTTGATCTAACAACATTAAGAATTTCTCTTTCTGCATTATCTAAAAGACCTGTAACATTATCAGAATCGTCATATCCAGAAGTTGCAATTTCTTCAGCAGTTTGAATTAAATGCCTTACTATAGCTTTTTCTTTAATAATATTAATATAATAATCTAAATTTGCTGCAGTAGCCACAGAATCTATAATATCACTTAAATATTCTAATCCACCAATTGCAGATAAATTCTTTTTCTTATCTAATTCTTCAGTTACTGTAGTAATATCTACTGGAGTTTTAGTTTCATATAATGATTTTAATGCTTCATATATCTTTTTGTTTTGATCTGAATAAAACATATCAGATGATAATTCTTCACATATTTTACTCAATGCATTTTTATCTAAAAAAGCTACTCCTAAAGCAGACATTTCTGCTTCTATATTTTGTGGCATTTTTCTTGCTGGCATAATTTCCTCCTATTTTTTTAATGTTACTTTTATATTAAATATTACCTTCTTATGTAATTCTATTTCTATTTCTGTTGTACCAATAGTATCTATTGGATTTTTAATATGAATACATTTTTTATCTATTTTATATCCTAGTTCTTGTAATTTTGTATTAATTTGCTTAATAGAAATATTTCCAAATACTTTATCATCTTTTCCAGTTTTTACAATAAATTCTATTTTCTCATTTAAAAGATTTTTCTTTATTTTATTACATTTTTCTATTAATAACTCTTCTTCTAAATTTCTTTTATCTTGTTCATTTTTTAATATTTCTTTTGCTTTTGTTGATGCTGGAACAGCTAATTTATTTTTTATTAAAAAATTATTTGCATATCCATCAGATACTTCAATTATATCATCTTTTTTTCCTTGTTTTTTTACATCTTGGAGTAAAATAACTTTCATAATTTATAACCTCCGATCTGTAACATATATTATATCAAATTATTAAAAAAAAAACTATCATAATGATAGTTTAAAATACAATATTTTGTGAATTATAATAATAATATTTGCATTTATTATTATGTTTTATTTTCTTATTAGATAATATTCTTAAATTAGGTATATTAAAAACATTTATATATTCATTTAAATACATTGGATCAAACATATAATACTTATCATTATAAAACAATATGTATTCATCATTTACTATTAGAGTTGGTCCTTCAAAATGATTTGTAGTATCTTCTAATAATACTTTATTGCAATTTAATTGTTCAAATATATATGTATAGTAGATATAGTCTTTTTCTTCAATTATTTTATTTAAATATATTATTACTTTACAAGATATTATTGTATTAAATATCTTTTGTTTTTTTATATCTTTTATAAATAATTTACAATTATTAATATTTCCATTTTTTATACTTGAAGATTTAATATGATATTTATTTAAATTTGTTTTTATATCTATATAATTATCATTAATATAACATTTTATATTATTCATTTACTATTTCTTCATATGATAACTTATAAAAATCTTCTGGATTTATTAATTCACCATTTCTATATACTTCAAAATGTAATGCGTATTTATTATTTTCAACTATTTGATTATTACCAGCTTTTCCTATTATTTCTCCTTGATTTATTTTTTGGCCTGCACTTACATTAGTTTCGCTTAAACTTTGATAAATAGTAGTAGTATTTTGAGAATGCTCTATCTCTATTATTTTTCCCATAATAGGATCTTCTTTAACATTTTTAACTGTTCCATCTAATACTGATACTACATCAAATTGATTTGAACTTGTATACATAATTCCAGTGTTCTGCATGTATATATTTTCATAATATATTAAGGCTGATTGTTGATCATTTTCATTCGAATCTTTATCATAATAATTAATTGTTTTTTCTACACTTTCATCAGTATAAGGCTTAATAATCTCAATTGATTCAGAAATAGTTGGTAATATTATATCACTTGATGATTTATTAACATAATGTGTTGGAATTACATTGTTTTTTTCATCTTCGACTAATTCCCATACTTTATAGCTGCTATAAAAAATTGCACCTACTAATATTATACATATTGCTGGAATTACATAACCTCTTAATCTTATTCTTTTAATTTTCATGTTCCACCTTCCTTATTAAAAGTGTGAACATATTTTGTTTTTTTATACTAATAATTTTCAATATCAATTCCATTATAATAATATTTTAATATTTCTTCGTAATTTTTTCCTATATTTGCTAAATAATTTGCACCATATTGGCTCATTCCAACGCCATGTCCATAACCCTTTGTTTTTATAATTATACTTTGATCACTAATATTAATTTCAAAATCTGTTGACCTTAGTGATAACAATTTTCTAATATTAATACCAGAATATTCTTTATTATTTATTGTTATTTTTGATATTCTTCCACTATCATCTTTTTCTATATTATCGATTTTTATATATGAACAATCAATAATAGATAATAAATCACAAAAATTTTTATAGTTAAAAGATGTTTCAACCTCAAAATTTTTAGTGTTTTCTTCAAAAGAAGAATCTACACTTTTTAAATATGGTAAATCCTCATTAAATACTTCTTTTACATCTTCTGTTTTTCCGTTACTCATTGAAAAATAATAAGATTTAATGATGTTATTATTATATTTCATAACTAAACCATCTGTAGACATTACAGCATCTTTGATCTTTTTATAATAAGTATCATAATTAACACCCCATTTTTCTTTTAATATTTCATTATCAGCATAACTTTGTGAAACCGTGTTAGTAACAATTTTATTATCAGTCATATTTGATAACGCAAATGATCTTGATGCTATTGCTTGAGCTTTTAATGCCTCATCATTAAAAGAAGCTGGCATTTCCATACCAACTACTCCTATTAAATAATCATTTATATCTAACTTTAATTCTTTATTATTGTAATTTAGATATACCTCAATATCTAATTTTTCTTTTTTATAATTATCTTCAGTTGTTAAGTTATTATCATTTTCTTTATTGTTATTTAAAAACAATGCCAAAGGTAACAACAATATTACTACTATTAATAATATTTTGTTTTTCATAGTCCTCCTAGTTAATTCTAGCAATATTTATAAAATCACTAATAAAATTTGTTAATATATACCCAAAGATAAAACTAATAATTATAACTAATATTCTTGCTTCAATAATTTTATTTTTCTTCATAAATTTATCAAAATTAATACCTGATAAAGTATATGTGCTTAAAAGAGTCATTATTACATATAAATATAATTTATAATTCATTATATTCACCATTTTCAAATAATTTAATTTTATTAACTCTTCTTACATGCCTATCTTCATTAGATGGTATTGTATTTATAAACGCCATACATATTTCATATGCTTCTTCTTCATCAATAGTAGCAGGAATTGATATAGAATTTGCATGATTATGCGCTCTAGAAGCTATTGCATCATCTTTAGATACAACTCTAGCACATCTAATTCCTTTAACTTTATTTGCAGCTATAGAAATTCCTATTCCATTTCCACAAATTAAAATTGCAAAATCATTTTCCTTAGACATATTTAAACATACATCAAATGCAAAATCTGGATAATCATCTTCTTCTTGATTTGGAATTTGAGAAACAATTATATTATGATTTTCTTTTAATTTATTAATTAAAAATTCTTTTAATTTAATTCCTCTATGATCTGATGCTATATATATACTCATATATTAACCCTCTTTCCTTTATTAATTTTATCAATAGGTCTATTACTTGTCAAATAAATGAAAAAAGATACTATTTAGTATCTTTAATTCCATATTTTTTGTTAAATTTTTCAATTGTTCCAGCTTTTTTTGCTCTTCCTTGTGCTCCAGTATAGAATGGATGACATTCTGAACATACTTCACAATGAATTTGATCTTTAGTAGATTTAACTGTAAATTTAGCACCACAAGCACATTCTACAGTTGTATCTTTCATTTCTGGATGAATATTTGCTTTCACTTGCCATTTCTCCTTTCGCCATGTTTAACTCATAAACATAGTAATTTATTTACCTAAAGTATTATACCATAAGTTTTTAATAAATCAATCTTTTTCTTTATTCCAATACGTTTTTATATTAAGATATATTTGCTTAGATAATAGTATTTTATTATTAAATGAGTTACCATTAATAAATATTATATTATACTTTTTACATAATTCTTTTATATGGAGTGTATTTTTTATATTATATGGACTAATATATATTATTTCTTTTGTATTAATCTTTCTAATTATACTAAATAGTTCTTTTAACTCTTCTAATATAATACTCAATTTTTCAGTTTTATAATCTATATCACCTACAGATATTATAGAAATATCACTATTATGTAATATTTGTAAAAGATTATTATAGTTATTATTTATTTTGCCAATTAAATTTTCTATTTCCATATATTCATTTGAAAAATCTATATTATAATTATATATATTTTGATCTTTTTCTAATAATTTTGCTAATTCAAAATTATAATTGTTTTCTTTTAATAAACTATTTATAGAAGTAATATTAATTTTTTTTGTATAATTATAATTATATATCTTATATGTAATAAAAAATACTCCAATTATTAATAGTAATAATTTGATTTTCATTAATTTTCCTTTCAAAAAAAAATAGTATTATAATACTATTTTATTTATTGAAGTTCTATTTTAGCACCTACTCCTTGCAATTTTAAAACTATTTTTTCATAACCTCTTAAAATATAATCTACATCATTAATAATTGTTTTACCTTCTGCTATCAATCCTGCCAAAACCAAACATGCTCCAGCTCTTAAATCAGTAGCATATACTTCCTCACCTTTTAAACTTGTAGGTCCCATAATACTTAATGTTCTATCATTAATTTCTATATTAGCTCCCATTTGATTTAAATACTTAACATTTTGAAATCTATTTTCATAAATAGTTTCAGTTACTTTTGAAAGTCCATTACATTGTGTAAGTAATACTGTTATTGGTTGCTGTAAATCAGTAGGAAATCCTGGATATCCTAATGTTTGAATATTAACACTTTTTAAATTATCAGTTTTTGATATTGTAATAGAATTATTTGATATATCTAAATGAAATCCTATTTCTTTTAATTTTGATGTTAAAGATTTTAAATGATCTGGAATTATATTATCAATTTTTAAATTATTACCAAGTAATGCTCCTGCAATTAAATATGTTCCTGCTTCAATACGATCTGGAATAACTTCAGTATAACATGGTCCTAATTTTTCAACTCCTGTTATACATATATCACTTGTACCTGCTCCAGTAATTCTTGCTCCCATTTGATTTAAAAATATTGCTACATTAACTACTTCTGGTTCTTTTGCAGCATTTCTAATTATAGTTGTTCCCTTTGCTTTACATGAAGCTAATATTGTATTAATAGTTGCACCAACTGAAGGCATATCTAAATAAATAGTAGTTCCTATTAATTCATCTGCCTCAATTAAATATTTATTATTACTTTCAGTAACACGTGCTCCTAATGATTTAAATGCTTTTAATGTTTGATCTATTGGTCTAGCACCAATTTTACATCCACCAGGAAAATACATCTCTACTTTTTTATATTTTCCAAGCAATGCTGACATAAAATAATATGAAGCCCTTAATTTAGTTGAAATATTTTCTGGTATCTCCTTGTTAATAATAGTTGATGAATCTATATTTATAGATGTCTCATCTCTTTTTACAGTAGCTCCTAAATATACAAGAATTTCATCTAAGGCATCTATATCAGAAATATTTGGAACATTATCAATTATAACTTTGCCATCTGATAATAAACTAGCTGGAATTAGTGCAACTGCACTATTTTTTGCACCACTAATTTTTATTGTCCCTGATAACTCTCTTTGTCCTTCAATAATTAATTTAGTCATATCTTGCCTAGTCCTTTCATGTATATTTATTATATAATTTTTAACTATTAATGTCTATTAATTATATTTATTCTTTACATAAAAAAAACATATTATTATATATGTTTTATATACTTATTAATAATATGTTTTATTATTGATTTATATTCAATATTAGAATAATCTTTATTATCTTCAACTAAACATAAAGGAGGATATAAAACACACCAAAAGTTATCTCCTTTACCTTTATCAATTGTTATTACTAATGATTCATAATCTCCTTCAGGATATTTAATTCCATTATATTCTTTTTCTGGAAAATAGTTTTTCCCAAAGTTTATTGTATAATTAACATCATATTTTTTTACTATAGATTCTATATCAGGTATTGATTTTTCTATTATTTCTTTTGAATTACTATTTTCATTAAATTCATACTTACTTATAACATCATTTATAATCTCATCTTTTACTTTGTTTTTTAATGCTTGATCTTCTATTGAATTTGAATTTGCTAATATTCTAAATCTTATTGAATCTTTTGGAATCATGATTTCATTTTTATTTGAAACTATAAATATAATAGATATTATGAATAATATAATAATTATTTTTTTCATTTTTTTCACCTATTATATTTATGATTTATAACAAGATTTTTTATTCATTATTTATTATATAAATATATCTATCGTAATTATTTAAATCTTTTTTCGTTATTATTTTTGCTTTTGGATAATATTTTTTTATTAAATTTATTATTTCATCTTTTAAAGTACTACCTATTTCAAAAGCTATAAGATTATTTTTATACAATATATCTTTGCTTTTCTTTAATATTATATCGTAAAACTCTAATCCATTATTATCAGCATATAAAGCTATAGATGGTTCATATTTAGTTTCTGGTGATACTTCTTCATTTTTTTTAACATATGGTGGATTTGAAACTAATACATTATATTTTTTATTACTTTCGAATAACTTAATATCTTGATTAATATAATTAACACTCGCTTTGTTAATACTAGCATTATCTTTTGCTACTTCAATTGCATCTTTTGAAATATCAATTGCATCAATTTCAATATTTAATTCTTTTGATAAAGCTATTGCTATACACCCTGATCCTGTACATATATCAATAATATTTTGATTAATATTATATATCTTAATTAAATCAATTACATCTTTTACAAGATATTCTGTTTCAAACCTGGGGATAAGTACATTATTATTAACATTAATCTTATAACCATAGAAATCTACATATCCTATTAAATATTGTATTGGATAATTATTATTTAATTCTTCTATTTTCTTTTGAAAATCATTTGGATATATTTGTTTTAATAATTCTAAATCTTTATCAGTAATTTTATTCATTACTAATCATTACCCTCTAGTTTTAATCTTTGATCTTCAGTAATTAATGCTTCTATAATTGGATCAATATTACCATCCATTACTCTATCTAATTCCATTATTGAATAATTTATACGATGATCAGTTACCCTATTTTGAGGATAATTGTATGTTCTTATTTTTTCTGATCTATCACCTGTACCAATTTTTTTTCTTTGTTCTCCTACTTGATTATCTAATTTATTTTGAGCTGCATCATGTAATTTTGTTGCAAGCATTTGCATTGCTCTTTCCTTATTTTTAAGTTGACTTCTTTCTATTTGACAAGTTACAACAGTATTAGTTGGTAAATGTGTAATTCTAACTGCTGAATTTGAAGTATTAACTGATTGTCCCCCTGCACCTGATGAATGATAAACATCAATTTTTAAATCAGATTCTCTAATTTCTATATCTTCTATATCTACTTCTGGCATAACAAGTACTGTTGCTGTTGAAGTATGTACTCTTCCTTGAGATTCTGTTTCAGGTACTCTTTGAACTCTATGAGATCCTGTTTCAAATTTCAATTTTGAATAAACTGAATCGCCTTTTACTGTATATTCTATTTGAGAAAAACCTCCTGCTGTTCCTTCTAACTCATTTAAAATTTCAATTGTCCATCCTTGTTTTTCTGCATATTTAGAATACATTCTAAATAAATCACCTGCAAATATATTTGCTTCATCTCCACCAGCAGCACCTCTTATCTCCATGATTATATTTTTATCATCATTTGGATCTTTAGGTAATAGTAAAACTTCTAATTGTTTTTTTATTTTTGGTAATTCTTCTTCTTTTAAATTTAACTCTTCCAATGCAAAATCATGCATTTCTGGATCATTAATTAATTCTTTAGCATCTTTAATATCTTGTTCACATTTTTTATATTCATTATACTTATTTACTATTTCTTCAAGATCTTTTTGCTCTTTTGATAATTTTTTTAATTTATTAAAATCATTTAATACTTCTGGTTTTGTTAATTCAACACTTAATTCTTCATATTTATTTTTAATATTTTCTAATCTTTCATTCATATTTATCATCCTATCATTAAAAAGAAAAGCAAACTATCCTAACTAAGGTTTGCTTCATCTTCTTCTTCGTCCGTAATAATTATTAAATCTTTTAGGTCATCTTCTTCAGGATCGTCATCTTCATTTTCTTCAACAAAATAATTATCATTTTCTTCTTCAGTATCAAGTTCATCATCTTCTTCAGAAGCTTCAATTTCTTCAATGTCTTCATCTTCTGATGTAATAATTACTTGTGTTTGATATTTTTCTTTTAAATCCCAATAACCTTTATCTAACATTTTAAATCTTTGATCTCTTGAAATCAATTGAAAGAAATCACTAATTTTTGCTTCATATTCTGCTTCATCTAAATCAAGAAGTTTGCATATTTTTTTAAATAAATCAGGTAATTTTAATTTTTTATTTCCCTCTTTTAATATAATATAAGCTATATCATCATAACTCATTGATTCTAATTCTTCTTTTGTAATATCTTTTAATTTCATATATATTCCTCCATCATAATTTTCTAAAACATTATATGCAAAACTAATGAAAATCGATTTTAATTGTTACCAATTCATCATCAGTTTCTAATATATAATTAATTTCAAAATTTCCATTGATATTTTTATACTGAAAGTATTTAACCTTAATTGGCATACTTACATTATATTCTTTTAAGAATATTGTTGCTAATTTATTATTATTTAAATTAAAAACAGTATCTAAATCTTCTTTTTGAAATTCTAATTCATCTTTATTCTCTTTGAAAAAATACTTATTTGCATTTATTTCGAATACTATTTTATCAAAGATTTTAGAATAATCAATATTATTTTGTCTTATTTTTTCATTTCCATTTCTAATTAATGTAAAATCCAATTTATTCCTTATTTTTATCACCCACATTTTTTTACTGAATCATTATAGCATATAATATTTTAAATAGCTACATAAAATAAAAATTTTTATTCATATTAGTAATGGTGGTAATAAATGAGATTTTTTAAAAAAATTCTTAAAACAAATTTTATATTCTTTATTATATCAATTATTTGTATTATTGCATTATATACTGCGGCATATTTTAGTCCTGTATTAGATATTAAAAATACAGGAAAATATTTCATATATGACGATGAAAATAATCTTATCTATACCGGTTCAGGAACAAATAAATGGGTTAGTTTAAATGACATTTCCCCATATTTAATTGATGCAATTTTAAGTGTTGAGGATAAAAACTTTTATCAACATAAAGGATTTGACTATTTAAGAATAGCAAAAACTTTGTTTCAAAATATTGAAAATAAAGAAATAATAGGGGGAGCATCAACTATTTCCCAGCAATATGTAAAGAATTTATATTTAAATTTTGATAAAACGCTAGATAGAAAATTACAAGAAGCTTGGCTGACTTTAAAACTAGAAATGCATTTTTCAAAAGATGAAATATTAGAAGGTTATTTAAATACCATAAATTTTGGTCAAGGAAACTATGGAGTAGAAAATGCATCACTATATTATTTTAATAAAAGTTCAAAAGATTTAACTAAGGAAGAAGCTATGATGCTTGCAGGTATACCAAAGAACCCAAATAATTATAATCCTATTTCTAATTATGATGCTTGCATAAAAAGAGCCAAAATAGTTGCTGAAACTATGGTTAATAACAAATTATTAACAGATGAAGAAAATAATAAATTATTTAGTGAAAATATAAATATTTATGGAGAAAGCAATGAACAAAAAATTAACAATATTATGTACTATCAAGATGCAGTAAAAAATGAGCTAGAAAAAATTCCAAGTATTCCTAAAACATTAATTGATACAGGTGGACTTAAAATATATACGTCATTAAATTCAAAATATCAAGAAATTTTAGAGAATAGTATAAAAAATAATATGCCTAGTGATGATGATGAATTGCAAGTTGCTAGTGTAATTATCGATCCACAAAGTGGAAATGTAAAAGCTCTTATCGGAGGAAAAAATTATGCAAAAAGTCAGTTTAATAGAGCTATTTCTTCGAAAAGACAAGTAGGTTCTACTATGAAACCACTATTATATTATGCTGCTTTAGAAAATGGTATGACTGGTTCTTCAACTTTTTTAAGTGAGGCAACAACATTTGTTTTTTCTAATAATCAAACATATTCTCCACAAAATTATAATCAAAACTATGGTAATAAAAATATAACAATGGCAGCCGCTATATCTTATTCAGATAACATATATGCAGTTAAAACCCATCTCTTTTTAGGAGAGGATACTCTTGTAGATACAGCTCATAGAATGGGAATTACTGAAGATTTAGACCCAATACCATCACTTCCTCTTGGCACAAATGAACTATCCATGATAGATTTTGCAAATGCATATACAACGCTTGCTAATGGTGGCTTTAAAAAAGACTTATCCTTTATAAATAAAGTTGAAGATTTAAATGGAAATATATTATATGAAAAAAAGGATAAAAACGAACAAGTACTAAATGGAAACTACGTTTATATATTAAATGAATTATTAACTTCTACATATAATAGTGCATTCAAAGATTATGCAAATCCTACAATTTATAGTTTGGCATCTAAAATAAGTAGAAAATATGCAATGAAAACGGGTTCAACTAGCACTGATTACTGGATGATTGGATATAATCCTGATATTTTAATGTTAGTTTGGAATGGATATGATGATAATACGGAAGTTCAAATAAAAGATAATACTATTTCTAAAAATATTTGGGTTGATACTGTAGAAACTATTTTGAAAGATAAAGAATCAAATTGGTATGAAACTCCTAATAATGTTGTTGGAGTTCCATTAAATGCTATAACAGGAGAAGAAACAAAAGATAAAGATCATGTTTTTATATTTTATTATGTGAAAGGTTCAGAAGATAGTAAAGATAGTTTTGTATTAAATGAAGAAATTAGTGAATAAAAAAATAATCTTATATTAAGATTATTTTTATTTATTTATTATTATATTTATATGATACGTATTATTCATATCTGCTTCATCCATGTTTATATTATATCCTTTACTTGTTAATTCATTTACTTTGCTTTTTATTTCAGCTATAGCATCCATTACATTGTTTGATTCAAAATTATTTCCTTGTAATAATGAAATTGAATCCATTGGATTAATATATTGTTGAGTAGGTATATTAATTGGATTAATATTATCTACAGATGAATCTTGAATTGGTTGAAAGAATCTATTATTAGGATTTAATTCATTTATAGCATTAGATTCCATTGTATTAAACTGATTATTTATACTATCATTATTAAAATCTTGCTGTGGAGCTTGATTCTTAGACATATCAAATATTTCTATATCATTATTTGGAATTTGATTTGGATTATTATCTATAGTGAATTGATTTTGACCATCAAATGCATTTAAACTGTTCATATCAACAGGTTGTTCTTCCAATTGATTAAAAAATCTACTAGCATTATTGTTTACATTAGGCTGTGTAGGCATAACTTGACTTTGTGTAGTATTAGGTACAATATCACTTCCTGCAAATGGATTTAGTGGTTCAAATGAATCAGTACCTACGTTATTATTAACTTCAAAATTGTTATTCTCATTTATATCATGTTGTTCAGGAGTATTATTATCTAATGTATTTGTATTTTCAACTGGACTTACCATTGGTTGTGTAGTATCTTGAACATCTTCACTTATTTCTATACCTTGATTATCTAATGTATTTGGTTGATTTTCTTCTATCATAATCTCCTCCGATACTTTAGGACTATTAATTCCTTCCTTATTTATATCTTCTGCATTACTTTGTATTTCTTCTATATTTGGAGTTAATTCTACCAATGGAACATCACTACCATCAGATGTTTCAACATTATTATCTTTTAATGCTTTATCTAATTGCCTAACAGTTAATCTTTCATTAATAATTTTATCTAACCATTTTTTTTGATCTTCCTTATTAGGTAATGTTAATAATGATCTTGCATGTCTTTCAGATATTTTATTATCAAGAAGAGCTTGTTGAACACTATCATCTAAATTTAACAATCTTAATTTATTTGATATAGCAGATTGAGATAAACCCATTTTTTTAGCTAATTGTTCTTGTGTTAAATATCCTTTATCTAATAAGTTTTTATAACTTCTAGCTTCTTCGATAGCTGTTAAATCTCTTCTTTGAATATTTTCTACTAGTGCTACTTCAGCACTTTTATTATCATCAATATTTGATATTATTGCAGGAACTGTAGTTAATCCTGCTAGTTGTGATGCTTTATATCTTCTTTCACCAGCAATAATTTCATATTTTTTTCCTAGTTTTCTTAATACCAATGGTTGAATTATCCCATGTTCTTTAATAGATGCAGCAAGTTCTGCTAATCCATTATCATCAAAAGCTATTCTTGGTTGAAATCTATTAGGTATAATATCATCAATATTTATTTGTAATACTTGATTATCTGTTTGCATAACTACACAGCCCCTTCTTATTTTATCCTATTATTATAATACCTTAATATTTAATTTTTTGCAATAAAAAAAACCTTATAATGGTTTTTTTATAATTTTATTATACTCTCTAGGATAAATTGTTTTTGTACAAGCAATCTTTTTATATAATATTATATTTCTTAATGCACCGTTTAATGTAAGTTCATTGATAGATTCTATTTTAGCACCTAGTATTTCATGAGTATTTTTAGACAATAATAATTCTTCTTTAGCATTTCCTTTCATTGCTATAAAATATCCATTTTTTTTTACAAAAGGTATAGATAATTCAAGTAGAGTAGGAAGGGAAGCTACTGCTCTTGATATAACAATATCAAAAAATTCTCTATGATTAATTATATATTTTTCAGATCTTTCTTGAATTAAATCAACTTCAATATTTAATTTCGTTGATAATTCTTTTAAGAATGTTATTTTTTTATTATTTGAATCGAGTAGAGTAACATTTAATTTAGGAAATACTATTTTTAGTACCATTCCAGGAAAGCCTGCTCCGGTTCCAATATCAAGTAAATTTTTATAGCTACTAAAATCAATATATTTACAAACAGTTAATGAATCATAAAAATGTTTTAAATATATATCTTCATCATCAACAATTCTTGTTAAATTAGTATGTTTATTATATTCCTTAAGAAATTCTTTATATATTTTTATTTGATTAAGTTGTTCATTGTTTAAAACTATATTGATTTTTTTTAATTCATTAATAAACTGTTCTTTATTCATTATTTGGATATTCCTTTCTAAGATATATAGATAAAATTGATATATCTGATGGATTTACGCCACTAATTCTTATTGCCTGAGCAATAGTTGTAGGTCTAACTTCTTTTAGTTTTTGTCTTGCTTCACTAGCAATATTTTTTATTTTATCATAATCTATATCTTGAGGAATGTTCTTTTTTTCTAGTTTTAACATTTTATCAGCCTCTTTAATAGCCTTATTAATATATCCTTCATATTTTAAATTAATACTTACTTGTTCTTTTATTTCATCATCAAATGGTATATCTATAATACTTGATAGAAATTCCATTGTAATTTCAGGTCTTTTAATTAATTGTTCTAAAGTTAAAGATGATGTTGGAATAGAGTAGTTATTTTTATTAAATATTTCTTCTATTTCATCTGTTATTTTTAATTTGTTATTTTTTAAATATTCTTGTAATTTATTAATATTATCCTTTTTATTATTTAATTTATTTAATTGTTCATCACTAATTAAACCAACATTATATCCATATTGTCTTAATCTAAGATCTGCATTATCAGATCTTAATAGTAATCTAAATTCAGCACGACTTGTAAGCAAACGATAAGGATCTCTAATTCCTTTAGTTATTAAATCATCTATTAAAACACCAATATATGCATCATTTCTTTTTAATATTAATGGATCTTTTCCTTCTAATTTTAAAGATGCATTAATTCCAGCCATTAAACCTTGACATGCAGCTTCTTCATATCCTGATGTTCCATTAATTTGACCTGCTGTAAATAAGTTATTAATAATTTTTGTTTCAAGTGATGCATGAAGTTGAGTAGGGTAGATAGCATCATATTCGATTGCATATCCATATTTTAATATTTTAGCTTTTTCTAAACCCGGTAGAGAGTGAACCATTAATTCTTGTACTTCTGGAGGCATAGATGTAGAAAAACCTTGTACATAAATATCATCATAATATCTACTCTCAGGTTCTAAAAATAATTGATGACGCTCCTTATCAGCAAAGCGTGTTACCTTATCTTCAATAGATGGACAATATCTTGGACCAATACCTTTTATATCATCTAATGCACCATACATACTTGATTTATTAATATTTTCTCTAATAATTTTATGAGTTTCTTCAGTAGTATAGGTTAGATAGCAAGGAAGTTGATCTTCAATTTTATATTGAGGTTCTAAATCAAAAGAGAAGGTTAGATATTTATTGTCTCCAGGTTCTAGTTTTGTTTTAGAAAAATCTATTGTACTACGATCTATTCTTTGAGGAGTTCCTGTTTTAAGTCTTATTATATTAAATCCATATTTTTTTAAATTATCACTTAAATAATTAGATCTTCTTTCTCCATGTGGTCCTTCAGGAGTTCTTGTTGAACTAACTAATATATCAGCTTTTAAATATGTACCAGTTGTTAAAATAACCATTTTAGATTCTATTTTAGTAGAATCTTCTAAAACTATTCCTTTAACAGTATTATTTTCAATTATTAAATCTTCAACCATACCTTCTTGAATAGTTAAGTTTTCTAATTCACTTAATGTTTTTAACATTTCTTTAGGATATGTTATTTTGTCTCCTTGTGCTCTAAGAGATTGTACTGCTGGTCCTTTTGCTGAATTTAACATTTTTATTTGAACATGAGTTTTATCTGCAATTTTACCCATAATTCCACCTAAAGCATCTATTTCTCTAACAACAATACCCTTAGCAGAACCTCCAATATGTGGATTACATGGCATATCTGCAATATTTTTTAAATTTGAAGTCATTAAAAGAGTCTTGTGTCCTTTTTTAGCACAAGAGTAAGCTGCTTCACATCCAGCGTGTCCTCCTCCAACTACTATTACTTCATATTTCATCTTATTCACTTCTTTTCTTATTTACCTAAACAAAATCTTTTAAACATTTCATCTAATAATTCTTCTTCATATGTTGTTCCATTTATTGTTCCAAGTTTTTCCCAAATTGCTTTTATATCTAGTTCTAGCATATCAATAGTTTGATTATTATTAAGTCCTTCTTCAATATCTTTAACAGATTTTAAACAACTTTCTAAAATACTTATAGATCTTGCATTAGATAGATATGTAGGATCTTTAGATTCAATAGCATTAATATTAAATATATCAATTATTTTTTGCTTTAATTCATCTATTCCTATGTTATCTTTAATGCTCATATTAACAACATTACTTAAATTATAATTTGATAAATCTATCTTATTTTCTAAATCTATTTTATTAATTATTAAAATGTAGTTTTTATTATCTAATTTATCTAGTAATTCTTTAATATCATCAGTTAATTCTTCATTATTATTTAACATAAATAATATAAGATCTGCCTCTTCCATCATTTTTAAAGATTTTTCAACACCAATGGATTCAACTAAATCATTAGTTTTTCTTATTCCTGCAGTATCTATTATATTTAGTAGTATTCCATTTATTTGAATTTGTCCTTCTACTATATCTCTTGTTGTTCCAGCAATATCTGTAACAATTGCTTTTTCTTCTTCAAGTAAAGCATTTAATAGTGATGATTTACCTACATTAGGTCTTCCTATAATACAAGTTTTTATTCCATCTTTAATTATTTTTCCGTTTTTACTTTCTTTTAATATATTCTCTATTCTATTTTTTAAATTTGTTATTTTTGGAATTAATATATCATTTGTAATTTCTTCAACATCATCATATTCAGGATAATCTATATTAACATTTATATTTGATATAATTTCTACCATATCATCTCTTAATTCATTAATTAAATTAGATACTTTTCCACTTAATGTACTTGTTGCTAAATCATTTTGAATACGTGTTTTAGCATTTATTTTATCCATTATTGCATCTGCTTCGATTAAAGCTATTCTTCCATTTAAAAATGCTCTTTTACTAAATTCTCCAGCTTCAGCTAAACGACAGCCATTTTTTAAGAGTAGTTCTAATACTTCGTTAGTTGGTGCAATTCCTCCATGAGTATTTATTTCAACTACATCTTCACATGTAAAAGATTTAGGTGCTTTCATAATACTTACTAACACTTCATCAATTACTTTATCATTATCAATAATGTGTCCATAATTAATAGTATGTGATTCTACTTTAGTTAAATCTTTACCTTTAAAAATTGTATTAACTATTGATATTGAATCATGTCCACTTACTCTAATTATTGATATGGCACCATTTCCTAATGCTGTAGCTATTGCACATATTGTATCTTCCATGAAAAGCACCCCTTTCTTTGCAAGGGTATTATACTATAAAAAGAAAAAAAATGAAATATTTTTAATCTAATATTTCATTTTCATCAATTACTTCTGGATTATATAATTTTTTATATAATTTAGATTTTTTCATTAATTGTTTATGTGTACCATGATCTAATACTTGAACATCATCAATTAAATATATAACATCAGAATCCATAATAGTAGATAATCTGTGAGCCACGATTACAATTGTATGATCTTTTACTAAATCATCAATTGTTCTTTTTATATACTCTTGAGATTCATTATCAAGTGCTGATGTTGCTTCATCAAAGAGTATTACTTTCGTATTTTTAAGTAGTGTTCGTGCAATAGCAAGTCGCTGTTTTTGTCCACCTGAAAGATTTACTCCACCTTCACCTATAACTGTATTATATTTTCTTGGTAAAGACATAATATAATCATCAATATATGCTTTTTTACACACTTCTCTAACTTCATCAAGTGTAGCATCTTCTTTTACCATTTTAAAATTATCTATTATACTTTTATTAAAAAGATATGGATCTTGTCTAATAGTTGATAAATTATCTCTTAAAGAATTTTCTGTTAAATCTTTTATATCTATATCATTTAAAGTGATTTTTCCTTTATTAACATCAAAATATCTCATAAGTAAATTAAATAATGTTGTTTTTCCTTGACCTGATTTTCCTACTATAGCTATTTTTTTATTTGGTACTAATTAGATTGATAAATCTTTTAAAATATAGTCTTTACTGTTTCTATTACTTTGGACCAAGCAACTGAAGATATTAAAGAAAATATATTCATTAATATTTGTAAGATTACTAAAAGAATTAGATATTTTTTATCATTTTTATATACATTTTCATTCAATTTTTTATAATTATTTTTTATTTCATCCATACATGTTATAAATTCATCTTTATTTTTTAATTGATAATCAAATGTTTTATCTTCATCAACATACATTACTAATGAAAAATAATTTGATGTTATATTAATATCAAAGGCTTTATTCTTATAGTCCATTTTACTAATTATAAATAATTTTCCATTCATATAAAATTTCTCTAATACTTAATAAGAATTAGTGGAATTATAGCATATATTAATTTTTTAGTCATTTTACAATAAAAAAAGAAGAATTAATCTTCTTTAATTTTAATAACTATATGTCTATTTGGTTCTACACCTTCAGATGCAGAAGATAATTTATCAAATTTAGATAATACATTATGTGCTATTCTTCTTTCATAAGAATTCATATCATCCATTATAATTGGCTGTTTTGTTCTAAGTACTTCTTTTGCAAGTTTTTTAGTTAAAAACTCTAAATTTTTAATTTTCTTTTCTTTATAGTTTTCAACATCTAAAAGAATATATGGATATGCACCTATTTCTTTAAATATATATTGTCTTATTATTGTTTGTAGTGCTTTTAGAGTTTTTCCATCTTTACCAATTAGAATATTGTTTTTATCAGAATACATTTTTATACTAATTTGTTCTTCTCTTATTTTTGTTTCAAAATTAGCTTCAATATTCATATTTATTAATAATTCATTTAAAAATCTTTTAATCTCATCAGCTACATCGCTTAATTTATATACTTTAATAGTATATTCTTCTTTTTTCTTTAAAAGTCCTGATGTAGTTTTTTCAACATTGATTAAACAATCTTTTTCTGTAATATTAAGTTCATTAAATGCTTGTTCTTTTAACTCCTCTAAATTCTTTCCATTATATTCTTCATACTTCATAATTACTTCTTCCTTTCACTTACTATTTTAGCATCTTTTACTTTTTTTGTAGTTTCTTTTTTCTTTGGTGTTTCTTTTTTTGATTTAATTTTAGATGTTTTATTATTATCTTTTTTACTGTTTGTTTGTATAATTTTATTTTGTACAATTGCAAATAAGTTATTTACTATCCAATATAATGCTATAGCAGTTGGAAGTGAAAGTGATGCAATAGAAATCATTATTAACATAAAAATCATCATAAATTTCATTTGTCCAGCTTGAGATCCATTTCCTTGAGAATTCATTGCATTTTTAAATGACATGTAAGTTGAAGCTATTATTAAAATTATTAATATAATATAAATATAATTTCCTTTTGCTATTCCAACAGATGGAGTCATACCTAAATTCATACCAAATAATGATCCTTCAAATATTGCTGGTACTCTATTAATTGCTTCCAAGAAAGCAAAGAATAATGGTAATTGAATTAATGCTGATAAACATCCACTTAGTGGTTTTACATTATATTTTTGATACAACATCATCATTTCTTGAGACATTGCCATTTGTGAAGCTCTATCTTGTTTTCCTTGATATTTCTTCTGAATTTTTTCAATTTCTGGTTGAACTTTTTTCATATTCTCAGTTTGAGACATGCTTTTTTTAGTAATTGGTATCATTAATGCTCTAATTAAAATAGACATAATCATTACAGCAATACCATAATTACCAATTAATTCTCCTATTTTTAAAATTAACCATGCTATTGGTTTAACTAAAATTGATTCCCATAAACCCTTATATCCTAAATCAGATGGCTTAAAATCTTTACATGTTGATAAGTCTTCTAATTTTGTTTCAAGAGAATTATTATGTTCTTGATAAAAATTTAATAAATTTTCACTAACTGGCTTACATAATATATTTGAAACCATCATTTGACCAGTTTCTTCATATGTAACTGCTTTTTTATCTTCTTTTACATAATTAGTACACCCAACACTTAATAGTACTAATAATCCTATTACTACTAATTTAATTTTCTTATTCATTATTTTATCTCCTTTAATAATTTTTCGAAACTAATTAATAAGTCTTGATATTTAAAATTTATACATGACTTCCTAATCATTATAATATAATCTTGATTATTTGAAAATGATTTTTTATTTATATCAATCATATTTCTTACTATTCTTTTATAGTAATTTCTAATATGTGCTTTTCCAAATTTCGTACTTATTGCAATACCAAATTTTGGAAAAGAATTTTCTTTTTCCTTAATATATATAACAAAATTATTATTTTTTATAAATCTTTCATTATTTATTATATTATTAAATTCATTATGACTTTTAATAATTTCATATTTTTTCATAATCAATTCTCCTTTGCATTATGAAAAAAGCCACTATAAAAAAGTGGTTTACTTACATAATCTTTTACGTCCCTTTGCTCTTCTACTTTTTAAAATATTAGTTTCTTTTCTAGCAAAAAAGCCATGTTTTTTCTTCATTTTACGATTATTTGGTTGATAAGTTCTTTTCATATATTGCACCTCCACATCTAAAACTTTAGCACGGTTATTATACTATTATAATTACTAAAAAGTCAAGGAATTATCGCTATTTTATTTTAATTAACAATTTATTCACAGCTTATTAACAATATTAATCCATTATTATTCATAATTTTTATATAAAATTGTGGATAATGTTAATAAGTTTATTGACAATTTTTTATAATTGTTTATAAAAATTTGTGGATAATGTTGATAAATAATAAATATTAAGATATTATAATACTCAAATTGTTAATTATTGTGTTTATAAGTTGTTTATAATTTGATTTTTGATAAATTACACTTTAAAAATGTGAAATGGTGTTATAAAATTAAGTTGTAGACGGTATTGAAGTGGGGTGATGATTTTGGTAGCGGCTGATAAAATATGGTCGGAATTTCTGTCTATTTTAAGTAATAAAGCTAATCCTATGTCTTATAGTACTTGGATAAAACCTTTAGAATTATATAATTTAGATCAAGAAAATAACAAAATCATCATTAAAGTTCCTATGATGGTGCATAAAAAAATACTTGAAAATAACTGGTATGATATCATGGAAAAAACTCTATTTGATATTACAGGAATTACTTTTGAAATAAAATTTATTTTAGAACAAGATATTGTGGATAATATTAATGTTATAAACAATAAAGTTGAAGAAGAAAAAATTGAAGTATTAGATGTTAGACCTAAATTTGATACAAATTTAAAAAAAGAATTAAATTTTGATACTTATGTTGTAGGTGAAACTAATTATTTTGCTAAAACAACTGCCATGGCTGTTGCTCAACAACCTGGAAAAATATATAATCCATTATTTATATATGGAAAATGTGGAGTAGGTAAAACTCATTTAATGCAAGCTATAGGTAATTATATAGTTGATAATTCTGATTTAAGGGTTTTATATACTACAAGTGCTGCATTTAGAGATGATTATGTAAATATTAGTAGTGGAACTAAAGAAGAGATAATTGATAAATCTAAATATTTTAGAAGTAAATATTGGGATATAGATGTATTAATCATAGATGATATTCAATTTTTAGTAGGAGCAGAAAAAACTCAACAAGAATTTTTTCAAATATTTGAAGAATTACATAGTAAAAATAAACAAATAATTATTAGTTCAGATACTTCTCCTAATGATTTAAAAAAATTAGAAGAAAGATTAAAATCTCGACTAACTTATGCTCTTCCTGTTGATATATTTCCACCCGATTTTGATTTAAGATGTAGAATATTAAAAGATAAAATAAAAAAATATTCAATTTCTAATTTAATAACAGATGAAGCTATTGAATATATTGCAAATCTTTATGAAACTGATGTAAGACCTCTTGAAGGTGCTATTACAAGATTACAAGCATATACTGCTATGTATGTACCTGAAAAAATAGATTTAAAATTTACTATGGAAGCATTAGGAAACGATGTAAATGTATATTCTAACAATTCTATATCAACAATTCAAAAAGCAGTTGCAAATTACTATGAATTAACAGTAGAAGTTTTAAAAGGAAAGAAAAGAAGTAATAATATAGCATATCCTAGAATGATTGCTATGTATTTATCTAGGATGTTAACAGATGAATCATTTCCAAGAATTGGTTTAGAATTTGGAGGAAGAGATCATTCAACGGTAATTCACGCTTGTGATAAAATTACTCAAGACTTAAAGGATAATAAAAAATTACAAGAAATAGTTAATGAAATTAAATCTAAAATATAAAATTATGGATAATTTGTTAATAACTTTATAATTATAAACAGCTTATTTTACTATATTTTATGGTAAATATATGATTATCAACAATATTAACTCTATTATAATTATTATTAATTAAAATATAAAAGAAAGAAGGAAAAATTATGAAATTTAGTATAGATAAAAATATTATATTAGAAAATTTAGTAAATGTTACAAGAGCTATATCTTCTAGAAATATAATACCCATACTTAATGGTATTAAATTTGAATTAAATAAAGATGGTTTATTTTTAACTGCGAGTGATAGTGATTTAACTATAAAAACAAAAATAGAAAAAGAAAATATTAAAAGTTTTGAAAATGAAGGTAATATAATAGTACAAAGTGATAGGATAGTTGATATTGTAAGAAATATGCCTAATGATGAAATTAATTTTGAAGTATTGGATGGACTTAAAATTGTTATTACATCTGGTAATAGTAAATATAATTTAAATTGCTATGATCCAAGTGAATATCCTTCTATTAAAATTGAAGAACATAAAAATCCTATAAAAATAAATAGTAATATATTTAAACAAATGATTAATCAAACAGTATTTGCTATTTCTAATCAAGAATTAAGACAAATATTAACTGGTATTAATATTAAAATAACTGGAGATATACTTGAGTGTATAGCAACAGATTCTTATAGATTAGCTAAAAAAACAATAAAATTAGATAAAGTAATAGATCAAGATATTAATATAGTTATTCCAGGTAAAAACATATTAGAATTTGATAAGATATTAGGAGAAGATTTACCATTAGAAATACATATATTTAATAATAAAATTATTTTTAAATATAGTAATATAATATTTCAAAGCAATTTATTATCTGGTACATATCCTAATACTACAAACTTAATACCAACAGAATTTTCTATAATGTTAAATACTAGCTTAAATGATTATAACAGTGCAATAATTAGAGCTGCATTACTAACTAGTAGTAAAGATAAAAATATTATTAAAATGCATTTAGGAAATGGAAATTTAATAATATCATCTACAGCTGAACAAGGATCTTCATTGGAAGAAATTAGTGTTGAAAGTAATAAAAATGAAGAATTTGATATTTCATTTAGTGCTAGATATATGCTTGAAGCTTTAAAAACATTTAAAGATGATCAAATATTAATATTATTAAATGGAGACACAAAACCTATAGTAATTAAATCTACTGAAGATGAATCTTTAATTCAATTAATATTACCAATAAAAACATATTAAAATCCAATTTTGGATTTTTTTTGTTAATAAATTAATAGTTATTGACAATATATTACAAATTTTGACAATTTTATTTGTTATATTATTTGTATTTAAAAAAGGGGGTGAATATTATATGAATTCATATGAAATAAATGAAGATACATTGGCTATTATTCCAAAAAATATTAATAAGACTATTATTTATGAAAGATATAGAAATTATATAATTAATCAAGAAGTAGATAAAATTATGGAAGATAGTTGTAGATATTATGGTTCTTCTTTAAAAGGAAGACAAATAGGATCTACTTCATTAATTGATATAACACATAAAGTTCCAATAATAATTGAAGAAACAAATAATTTAATATTTTTTCCAACATCATCACCAAGGCTTAATACTTGTTCATGGATTTCACTAAATAATATAGAAAAATATGAAAAGGATAATAAGGGATGTAAAATATACTTTAAAGATGGAAAAACAGTTGTTTTACCAGTATCTTATAGTATAATTAATAATCAAATATTAAGATCATCAAGACTTCAAATGATGTTAGATAAAAGAAAAGAACAAAAAAAAGTAAAAAATAGTAAAAATAACGACAATTTTGTGATATAATTATTAATAGGTATAGGAGTATGTTTTATACCTATTATTTTAAATTTTGGGGTTTAAAGAGGTTAATTATGAAAATCATTGATTTAAAATTACTTAATTTTAGAAATTATGATTCATTAAATTTACATTTTTCTGATAATAATATCATATATGGAAAAAATGGTATGGGAAAAACTAATATAGTAGAGGCTATTTATGTTCTTGCTTTAACTAAAACATTTAGGTCTAATAATGATAAAGTTTTAATTAAAGAAAATAATAATGTTACTACTATTTCTGGTACTATTGAAGATGATATTAATAGAAATTATCAAATTATTATTAATAATAAAGGAAAAAGAGTAAAAATAGATAATAATATATATAAAAAAATAAGTGATTATATTTCAAAGATTAATGTTATTTTATTTAATCCCAATGATTTACAAATAATAAAAGATTCTCCTAGTATTAGAAGAAAATTATTAAATGTATCTATATCTGAACTAGATAATAATTACTTAAAAAAATTGAGTAGCTATAATAAGTTAATTAAGCAAAGAAATTCTTATTTAAAAACAATGTATATTAATGCTAATCAATCAAGAGAATATTTAGATATAATTACTGATAAATTAATTGATTTAGGAATTGAAATATATAATTATAGAAGTAAATATATAGATTCAATCAATAAATTAATAAAGGATATTTATTTTAAAATAAGTAATATAAATAATATAAATATTGAATATTTAAGTGATTATAAAGATTTAGATAAAGATAAAATAAAGAAGAAATATAAAGATTATCAAGAAAAAGATATGTTATTTGGTATTACTAAATTTGGAATTCATAAAGATGATTTAATTTTTAAATTAAATAATAAAGATTTAAAAGATTATGGTTCTGAAGGGCAACAAAAAAATGCAATTATTGCTTATAAATTATCTGAATTAAGATATTTTAAAGAAGAAAAGAATATAATACCAATATTTATTTTAGATGATTTATTTAGTGAACTTGATATTGAAAAAATAAATAATATATTAGAATTACTTGATAATGATGTACAAACTTTTATAACAACTACTGAAATAGATAAGATAAGTAATAGTATAAGAAATAAAAGTAAAATTTTTCATATAACAGAAGATGGAGTATTGGAGGTTAAATAATTATGGAAGATAAAGAATTAAATTATGGTGATAGTGCTATACAAGTATTAGAAGGATTAGAAGCAGTTAGAAAAAGACCAGGAATGTATATAGGAAATACTCATGATAGTGGTCTTCATCATTTAGTGTGGGAAATAGTAGATAATGCTGTTGATGAAGCTTTAGCAGGTTATTGTAATCATATTGAAGTAAGTGTTGAACCAGGAAATGTGGTAATAGTAAAAGATAATGGACGTGGAATGCCAACAGGAATAAATAAGAAAACTGGTTTATCAACAATTGAAACAATATTTACTGTTTTACATGCTGGAGGAAAATTTGGTGGTGGAGGATATAAAGTATCCGGTGGTCTTCATGGTGTAGGTGCTTCAGTAGTTAATGCATTATCTGATTTTTTAGAGGTAAACGTTTATAGAGATGGTGAAATTCATTTTCAAAGATTTGAAAATGGTGGAAAACCTGTAGAACCAATGAAAGTAGTTGGAAAATGTGATAAAGATAGAACTGGTACTACTGTTAAATTTCATCCAGACGCTAGTATTTTTGAAACAACAGAATATAATTTTTCTACACTATCAAAAAGATTACAAGAAATTGCATTTTTAAATAAAGGTATTCAAATAACATTAACTGATAATAGAGAAGAACCTAAAAAAGAAGTTAAATATTTATATAATGGTGGAATTATTGAGTATGTTGAGATGTTAAATAAAAATAATAATGTTTTACATCCTGATATTGTGTATGTAGAAGGAAAAGAAAATGATGTTGTTATTGAAGTAGCTTGTCAATATAATTCATCATATCAATCACAAATATATTCATTTACTAATAATATTCATACTCATGAAGGTGGAACTCATGAAGATGGAGTTAAACAAGCTTTAACAAGAGTAATAAACAATTATGCAAAAAATAATAAATTATTAAAAGATAATGATGATTCATTAACTGGTGATGATGTTAGGGAAGGTTTAACAATGATAATTTCATGTAAACATCCAGATCCACAATTTGAAGGACAAACTAAAACAAAACTTGGTAATAGTGAAGTAAGAAAAATAGCTAGTGATGTATTTGGTCAGGGATTTGAAAGATTTTTAATGGAAAATCCTGCACAAGCCAAAATAATTATTGATAAAGCAATACTTGCATCTAATGCAAGAATAGCTGCTAAAAAAGCAAGAGAATTAACTAGAAGAAAATCTGATTTAGATGTAACTAATTTCTATGGAAAATTATCTGATTGTAAGAGTAAAGATCCAAAGGAATGTGAAATATTCTTAGTCGAAGGAGATAGTGCTGGAGGATCTGCAAAAAAAGGTAGAGATTCTATGACACAAGCTATACTTCCACTTAGAGGAAAAATATTAAATGTAGAAAAAGCTAGAATGGATAGAGCTTTATCTAATGAAGAAATTAGAACCATAATTACAGCTTTTGGAACAGGAATAGGGGAAGATTTTGATTTATCAAAATTAAGGTATGATAAGATTGTTATAATGACTGATGCAGATGTTGATGGTTCTCATATAAGAGTATTGTTATTAACATTATTTTATAGATTTTTTAAACCAATTGTTGAAGCTGGGCATGTTTATGCAGCTCAACCACCATTATTTAGTATAAAATATGGTAAAAATGTAACATATGCATTGGATGAAGCGGAACTTGAAAAGAAAAAAGGTGAAATACCAGGTAACGTTAAACCAATTATAGGACGTATGAAAGGTTTAGGAGAAATGGATGCAGATGAATTATTTGATACTACAATGGATATTAATAAAAGAGTATTAAGAAAAATAACAGTTGAAGATGCAATGGCTGCTGATGAAATATTTACTACACTAATGGGTGAAGAAGTAGAACCAAGACGTAAATTTATAGAAGAACATGCAGAATATGCAGATTTAGATATATAGGAGGTTTTTTAATATGGATAATTTACAACATAATAATATAGTAGATGAAGTATCTAAATCATTTGTTGATTATGCAGCAAGTGTTATTACTGCGCGTGCTATACCTGATTTAAGAGATGGTTTAAAACCTGTTCATAGACGTATTTTATATGGAATGTTTGAAGAAGGACATACATCTGATAAAATTCACGTAAAATCAGCTAGAATTGTTGGAGATGTTATGGGAAAATACCATCCACATGGAGATTCATCAATTTATGAAGCAATGGTAAGAATGGCACAAGATTTTTCTTATCGCTGTCCATTAGTAGATGGTCATGGTAACTTTGGTAACATGGATGGAGACGGTGCAGCAGCAATGCGTTATACTGAATCTCGTCTTTCTAAAATAAGTAATGAAATGCTTAGAGATATTAATAAAGATACTGTTAATATGGTAGATAATTTTGATGCTTCTGAAAAAGAACCTGAAGTATTACCATCAAGGTTTCCAAATATTTTAGTTAATGGAACAACTGGTATTGCAGTTGGAATGGCAACTAATATACCACCTCATAATTTAAAAGAAGTTATAAATGGATGTGTGGCTTATATAGATAATCCTGAAATAGATACATTATCATTAATGCAATATATTAAAGGACCAGATTTTCCTACTGGAGGTATTATTCTTGGTAATTCAGGAATTAAAAAAGCTTATGAAACTGGTCGTGGAATAATAACTATTAGGGCTAGAGCAGAAATAGAAGAAAATCATGGAAAATATCAAATAGTTGTTAGTGAAGTTCCATATGGAGTAAATACTTTAGATTTAAAAAATAAAGTAGCAGAACTTGTTCATAATAAAATTTTAGATGGTATATCTGATTATCATAGTGATTTAAAAAATGGAAAAATTACTATTTCATTAAAAAGAGATGCTAATCCACAAGTTGTATTAAATAATTTATATAAACATACGGATTTTCAAACTTCATTTGGTATTATCTTATTAATGATAGATAATAAAGTTCCTAAAACTTTAGGATTAAAAGATATAATTTCAAAATATATTTCATACCAAAGAGAAGTAATAGTAAGACGTACTCAATATGATTTAAAAAAATGTGAGGACAGAGCTCATTTATTAGAAGGATTAAAAATAGCTATCGATAATATTGATGAAGTAGTTAAAATAATCAAAGGTTCTAATACAGATGAAATAGCTATTAAAACATTATGTGAAAGATTTGGATTAGATGAAATTCAAGCTAATGCAGTACTTGAAATGAAGTTAAGAAGATTAACTCATATGTCTAAAGATCAAATTGAAGATGAATTAGCTGAATTACATGCTAAGATAGAAGATTTTAAATCTATTTTAGCAAGTGAAGATAGAATTTATTCTATTATTAAACAAGAATTAATTGAAATTAGAGATAAATATGGTGATGAAAGACGTACTGAAATTGATATGACTGCAGTTGATTTTATTGAAGATGAATCTTTAATTCCTGAAGAAAATGTTATGATTGCTTTAACTAGTAAAGGATATATTAAACGTACAACTGCTGATACATTTAAAGTTCAAAACCGTGGTGGCGTTGGAGTTAAAGGTATGAATGTTAATGATGAAGATTTTGTTCAACAAGTTATTAACATGTCTACTCATGATTTCTTAATGATGTTCACTAGTAAGGGTAAGGTATATCGTTTAAAAGGATATGAAATTCCAGAATTTAGTAGACAATCTAAAGGATTACCAATTGTTAACTTAATTCCTATTGAAAAAGAAGAAACAGTAAGTAGTGTTATTTCTGTAAGTAAAGACGAAGAAAATAAATGTTTAATTTTCATAACTAAGAATGGAATAGTTAAAAAGACTCCTATATCTGAATATTCTAATATTAGAAAAACAGGTAAGATAGCTTTATCTATGAGAGAAAATGATGAATTATTAACAGTTAGATTGGTTAGTGATAATGAATTTGTTTTACTTGGTACTAGTGAAGGAAGATTAGTAAAATTTAATGAATCAAAATTAAGAACAATGGGAAGAACAGCAACAGGTGTTAAAGGTGTTAACTTAGGAGATAATGCATCTTGTATCGCTGCTGATATTGCTAAAGATGATGATAAGATCTTATTAATCACTGATAAAGGATATGGTAAACAAACTTTGGTTAGTGAATATAGAGAAACAAGTCGTGGATCTAAAGGAGTTAAAGCTTTAAATTTAACTGAAAAAAATGGTAAACTATGTACTTTCCAAATTGTTAGAGATCGCACTGATGCAGTAATTGTTACTGATTCTGGTACTGTTATGAGAATGCCGATTAATCAAATTTCTACATTAGGTAGAGTAACTCAAGGGGTTAGATTAATTAATTTAAAAAATGATCAACTTGTTTCTAGTATGTGTTTAATAATTAATGATGATTCTGATAACGCTAATAATACTGTAGAAAATACTAATAATTAGTATTTAAAGATTGATTATTGTTTATAAAAATGTTATTATTTATAAGTGCAACAAGCATATTGTAACCTGGTCAGAGTAGGAATACAGCAGCCACATCAATCACTACTTGTGTGCACTTTTTTTATTGTGATTATTTAGGATGTGATATTATGTTTCACGTGAAACAAGATGAATATTTTAAAATTTTATATAAATTAGCTTTAAAATCTTATAAAAATAATGAAATACCTGTTAGTGCTATTATAATTTATAAGGATAAAATTATTGGTAAAGGTTATAATGATAGGCAAAATAAGCATAATATTCTAGGCCATGCAGAAATTAAAGCAATACTAAATGCATCTAAAAAAATTAAAGATTGGAGATTAAATGAATGTATTTTAATAAGTACATTAAAACCATGTGATTTATGTAATGAAGTTATTAAAGCTTCTAGAATAAAAGAAGTTTATTATATATTAAATCAGCCAAATACTAATTATTCTAATAAAAAGTATAAATTAATTGATAATAGTAGTTTTTATATTGAAAAATATAAAGAAATATTTAATAATTTTTTTTCAAAATTAAGATAAATGTTTCACATGAAACATGTTTTTATAAGCAAAATTATGATATAATTTAATTGAAGGGTGGTATTATGGATTATAAAGTATTATATAGAAAATATAGACCAAATGATTTTGATTCAATTGTAGGACAAAACCATATAGTAAAATTATTAAAAAATAGTATATCTGAAGATAAAATATCACATGCATATATTTTTACAGGACCACGAGGAACAGGGAAAACAAGTACAGCTAAAATATTTGCAAAGGCTATAAATTGTACAAATAATAAGGATGGAAATCCATGTAATAAATGTGATATGTGTATTAATATAAATGAAAATCCCGATATAATTGAAATTGATGCTGCATCAAATAATGGTGTAGATGATATAAGAGAATTAATTGATAATGTAAGACTATCATCATCAATTTCTAAGTATAAAGTATATATTATCGATGAATTTCATATGTTATCAACAAGTGCTTTTAATGCTTTATTATTAACTCTTGAAGAACCACCAAAAAATGTAGTATTTATACTAGCAACAACTGATATTCAAAGTGTTCCCATAACTATACTTTCTAGATGCCAAAGATTTGATTTCAAATTGATATCTAATGATGATATTGTTGATAGACTAAAATATGTATGTAAGAAAGAAAAAATTAATATTACTGATGAAGCATTAAAAGAAATAGCTATATTATCAAATGGTGGTCTTAGAGATGCCTTGAGTATTCTAGATCAAATTTCATCAACTGAAGAAAAAATAGATGAAAAAAAAGTTATATCAAATTTTGGAACTATTTCTGATAAAAAAATAAAAGAATTTATAGATTTAATGGATAAAAAAAATATTAATGATATTTTAAATACTATTCGTAAATTTAAAAATGATGGAGTAAATTATAAGTTATTAATTAGTAAATTAATAGATGGATTTAAACAGGTTTTAATTGATTTAAGACTTGATAAATGTAAATATAATTTTAAATTTGAAAATATATACAATATGATATTTGAATTAAATTCTAGTTTATCTACTTCAAATAATGTAATAGATTCATTTTCTATTCTAGAAGTTGTAATTATAAAATATATTGATATATCTGATAATAATAAAGTAATAATTAATAATAGTAATGATATTAAAGATGATATTAGTATTGAAAAGAATGAATCTGATAGTTTAGTTGAAAATGATAATACTAATAATGATATTAAAAATAATATTAAATTTAATATTGATATTAGAATTAATAATACATTTGCAAATGCTAAAAAAAATTATTTAGTTAATTTAAAAGAAAAATGGAATGATTTTATTATATATGAATCTAATGCCAATAAGAAACTAATGTCATATATTTTAGATACAGAAATAGTTGTAGCATCTGATTGTTATGCAATATTAACAAATAAGTTGGAATCAACAGTAGATTTAATAAATGAAAATATTAAATTATTAGAACAAGATTTAAAAAACTTTTATGGAAATGTATATAAATTAGTATGTTTATCATTAGATGATTGGAATGAATGTAAAGAAAAATATATATTTAATACTAAAAATAACATAAAATATAGTATAATAAATGAAGCAGAAGAAGAATCTAATAATATTATTGATGATGATGAATCAAATGATGAATTAGAAAAATTAGCTGCAGAAATATTTGAGGATAATGTAGATATAAGATAAGGAGAGATTATTATGAATATGCAAAACTTAATGGCTCAAGCCCAAAAAATGCAAAAGGATATTTTAAATAAAAAAGCTGAAGTAGAAGCAAAAGTTTTTACTGGTACATCTGAACTAGTTGATGTTGAGATGTCTGGTGGTAAGAAGGTAGTTTCTGTTAAATTTAAAAATAAAGAAGAATTAAATATTGATGATTTAGAAATATTAGAAGATATGATTGTTATTGCAATGAATAATGCAATTGATAAAGTAGATGCTGAATTAGATAGAGTAATGGGTCCATATGGAAACTCATTAAATGGATTATTATGATATATCCTGATTCATTAAATAAATCAATTGAATATTTAAAAAAATTTCAGGGAATTGGCGATAAAAGTGCAGAAAGAATGGCCTTGTCTATGTTAGATATGCCAATAGAAGATGTTGAAAACTTGTCAAAGTATTTATTAGATGCTAGAAAAAGTTTAGGAAAGTGTAATAGATGTAATTCTCTTACTGATAATGAAATATGTAATATTTGTAAGTTATCTGATGATGGATTAAGAGATGTTAATACTATATGTGTTCTTGAAGATTACAAAAGTGTATTTGCTTTTGAAAAATCTGGGAAATATAATGGTACTTATCATGTATTAGGTGGTTTAATATCACCTGTAGATGGTGTAGGTCCTGATGATATTAATATATCAAGTTTAATAAAAAGAGTTGATTCTCTTTCTAATCCTGAAATTATCATTGCTTTGCGTCCATCTCTAGAAGGGGAAACTACAACTCTTTATATTAAGAAGATATTTGAAAATAAAAATGTAAGTATATCAAGATTATCTTATGGCATTCCTATGGGTGTTGAACTTGATTATTTAGATGAATTAACATTAATTAATGCACTTAATGATAGAAAAAAAATATCATAATATTGTTGCTTTTACATAATATTATTATAGGTGATTATTATCAAATATATTATATATGCATTTAAGCGTATTTTATTTGCGTTTATTATATTATTTAGTATTAATATAAGTATTAAAACATTTAATATTATAATACCTATAAATATATTTAATTTAGTGGTTACTGCTATTTTAGGAATACCAGGATTAGTTAGTTTAGTTTTGATTAAAGTATTGTTTTTTTAGGAGTTATGTATGGTTGTAGCAGATAAATTAGATTTTATAATTAAACAAAATGAGAATAATAAACTTTCTCATGCTTTTTTGATTGAAACAAATGATATAGATAAGTGTTTTAACGATGTAAAGAAACTTTGTAAAATAATTAATTGTAATAGTAAATATAATGAAAACTGTAATATGTGTAGTATTTGTAAATTGATTGACATGGGAAATTTACCTTCTTTAGTTGTTATTGAACCAGATGGTGTAAATATAAAAAAAAGTCAGCTTCTTACTCTTGAGACAAAGTTTAGTGTAAAACCAGTTTATTCAAAATACAATATTTACATTGTAAAACATGCTGAAAAAATGAATAGTAGTGCTTCAAATTCAATTTTAAAGTTTTTGGAAGAACCTGAAGATGGAATTATTGGATTTTTTATTACAAATAGTATTGATAATATGCTTCAAACAATAACTAGTAGGTGTGAAAAAATACATATAGATTATTTAGATAATGACAAAATTAATGAATTAACAAATATAGATAGAGAAATTATAGATAATTTATTTATTAAAGATTATAATTATATTAAGCAATTAATAATAGATAATTATGTTGATAGAAGCCAATTAGAAACATTTCTTTTAAAAATATATAATAATTATCATAATGATTTTATTAATAATTATATGAATAATAATATTTTAAAGAAATTGGATATTATTAGGAATGTAATTGACTTTAATAGAAATAATGTTAATATAGATTTATTATTGGATTATCTTTTGATAGAAATGAGGCGAAGTAATGACTAAATTTTATGGTGTAAACTTTAAAAATGATGGAAAAATATATTATTTTAAATCTGAAGATGTTGTTTGTCCTGTTGATGTTACGGTAATAGTAGAAACAGAAAAAGGATTACAATTTGGAAAAGTTGTAAGTGAAATAAAGGAATTTACTAAATTTGATAAAGAAAAATTAAAAAATATTGTAAGAATTTCTACAAAAAATGATTATAATCAATATTTAAATAATTTAAAAGAAGCAAAAATTGCTTTAGAATTTGCAAAAAAATGTGCTAAAGATTTGCAGTTAAATATGAATATAATAGATGCCTCATTTACTTTTGATAAAAAACAATTGTTATTTAACTTTATTTCTGATGAAAGGGTAGATTTTAGAGAATTAGCAAAACTAATTGCATCAAAATTTCATACTAGAATCGAATTAAGACAGGTTGGTGCAAGAGATAAAGCAAAAAATGTAGGTGGACTTGGTGTTTGTGGTAGAGAACTTTGTTGTAATAAATTTTTAAATTCTATAGATCCTATTACAATAAATATGGCTAAAAATCAAAATATTGCATTAAATCCATCTAAGATTAATGGCTCATGTGGAAGATTACTTTGTTGTTTAAATTTTGAGGATGAATTATATATGAAATGTTTAAAAGGTATGCCAAGTGTTGGTCAAGAAGTTGATACAGAATTTGGTAAGGGAAATGTTGTTTCAATAGATATATTAAATCGTAAATATAAAGTTAATATTAATAATGATATAAAGGAAATTATTTTAAATGATAAAAATTGTGGAGAATGATTTATTTGATTATGGTTTAAGAATATATCAAAGTGAATCAGGATTTAAATTTTCTTTAGATTCAATTTTATTGGCAGAATTTGTTGAATTAAAAAAAGATATAATTGGTATAGTAGATTTTTGTTCTGGAAATGCTGCAGTACCTTTAATACTATCAACAAAAACAAATACAAAAATTGTAGGTTTTGAAATACAAAAATATCCGTTTGAACTAGCCTATAATTCTATTAAATTAAATAAATTAAGTAGACAAATAAAGATAATTAACGATAATTTAAGTAATGTTTTGGAATATATATTGCCTGAATCAGTTGATATTGTTACGTGTAATCCACCATATTTTAAATATGATGTAGATTCTAATATTAATTTAGCAAAAGAAAAGGCTATTGCAAGACATGAAATAGAAACAAATTTAGAAAATATATTGATTTCAGCTAGATATATTTTGAAAAATAAAGGAGTTTTATATTTGGTACATAGACCAGAACGATTGGCAGAGATCTTTGAATTATGTAAAAAATATAAATTTTCAATAAAAAAATTGCAATTTGTTTATTCTAGTTTTAAAAAGAGTGCACTAATGGTACTTATTAAAGCAACTAAAAATGGATTGGATGGATTAATAATTAATCCTCCAATTAATATAAGTGAATATAATTCATATAAAAATATATTTGATCGTAGGTGATAATAATGAAATTAATAGTAGGTTTAGGAAATCCTGGAAAAGAATATGAGAACACAAGACATAATGTTGGTTTTATGTGCTTAGATTATTTCCCAGGAAATAATTTTAGTACGGAAAAGTTTAATTCTTATTATTGTAAACAAATAGTAAATGGACATGACGTGTTGTTTGTAAAACCCCTAACATATATGAATTTATCTGGTCTTTCTATTAGTAAATTTGTAAACTACTTTAAGATTGACGTAAAAGATATTTTAATTATTCAAGATGATCTAGATTTAAAATTTGGTGATATTAAATTAAAGTATAAGAGTAGTTCAGGGGGACATAATGGAATCAAATCTATTATAAAAGAACTTGGAACTGATGAGATTCCTCGTTTAAAATTTGGTATTTCTAATAATAAAGAAATTGGAGCCAAAGAATATGTTTTAAATAGATTTAGCAAAGAAGAGTTAGAAATTATAAACTCAAAATTACCATTGATTAAGGAAATAATAAATTGTTTTATTGAAAATGGTATTGATAAATGTATGTCTGATTATAATAGTAGGTAAGATATGAAATATTTAGATAATATTTTTAAATATGAAAATAATAGTGAAGTAATAGGTTTAACTGATGAGTTAAGCGTTTTTTACGTTATTAATAAGTTTAATAGTAGTAATAATAATATTTTAGTAGTTGCGGGATCTTTATACCAAGCAAATCAATTTTATGAAAAGATGGTTAATTACTGTGATAAAGTGTTGTTGTTTCCTATGGATGATTTTATTACATCAGTTGCTGTAGCTCAATCTCCTGAATTAAAATTAAAAAGACTTGAAGTATTAAATGCTGTAAAAAAAGAAAAAAATATTATCGTTACTAATCTTATGGGATATTTAAAGTATTTAACAAATGTTAATGATATAGATAAATTAAAAGTTAATTTAAAATGTAATGAAAATATAAATAGAGATAATTTATTAAAGATTTTAGATGAATTTGGTTATAGTAGAGAATATTTAGTAACAACAACTGGTACTTATGCTGTAAGAGGATTTATTATTGATATTTTTATTGTTGAAGAAGAACATCCAATTAGAATTGAGTTTTTTGGTGATATGATCGACTCAATAAGATACTTTGATGAATCATCTCAGCTATCCATAAAAAGCATTAGAGAAATTACCATACTAACTAATAAAGAAATATTATCTAGTGAAAGTAGTTCAATTTATGATTATTTAAATGATCCAATAGTTTTTTATTTAGATGAAAAAATAATATCTGATGAATATGATAAGATTTTAAATGATATTAATAACTATAATATTGAAAATAATAAATTATGTAATTATATGTTTAAAATTAGTGATATTAAACCTAAATATAAAATTTATTTGAATCATTTTGAAAATAAAAAACACAATATTATTAGATATAATTCAAAGAGTATAACTAATTTTAATTCTAATTTTGAATTATTAAAACAATTTATAGATAAAAATATTGGTAAAACTATAATATTTTATTTATCAAAATCGAATGAAATAAATGAAATATCTAAGTTATTTACTAATATTAATATAATTGATGATGAATCTAAAATATTAAAAGATAAAATAAATATTGTTAGAAAGAAGTTATTAAATGGTTTTGAAATAGATAATTATGTTGTAATATCTGAATATGATATTGAGATGAAAGAATATCATAAGTTAAAATATAAAACTAATTTAAAAATTGGAACAAAATTAAAAGATGCAAATGATTTAGAAATTGGTGATTATGTTGTTCATTATAAACATGGTATAGGTGTATATAATGGAATTACATCTTTAAAGAAAAATAATATTACAAAGGATTATATATTAATTAATTATTATGGAAATGATAAAGTATATGTTCCGGTGGAAAAAATAGATACTATATTTAAATATGTTTCAAAAGATGGTAATCCACCACATATTAATAAACTTAATTCAATTAGTTGGGAAAAAACAAAATTATCTTTAAAGAAGAAAGTACATGATATATCTAAAGAATTACTTGAATTATATGCTCAAAGAGCTAATATTAAAGGTCCAAGTTTTGTAAAAGATGAATTAGAAGATATTTTTGCTAAAGATTTTGATTATAATTTAACTAATGATCAAGTTAAGTCTATTGACGATATATTAAATGATTTACAAAGTAATATTCCTATGGATAGGTTATTATGTGGAGATGTTGGATTTGGTAAAACAGAAGTAGCTTTTAGAGCAATATGTAGAACTATACTTAATAAAAAACAAGTTGCTTATTTATGTCCAACTACAATATTATCAAACCAACAATATAAATTAGCTATTCAAAGATTTAGAAGTTTTCCAATAAATATTGAATTATTAAATAGATTTACTTCAACAAAAAAAGTAAAAGAAATATTAGATGGACTTCGAAATGGAGCAATAGATATAATATTTGGTACTCATAGATTATTGAGTAATGATATTAGTATTAAGAATTTAGGATTATTAATTGTTGATGAAGAGCAAAGATTTGGTGTTAGTCATAAAGAAAAAATTAAAGAATTAAAAAAGGATGTTAACGTTTTAACATTATCTGCTACTCCAATTCCTAGAACACTAAAAATGGCATTATCAGGACTTAGAGATTTATCAATTATAGATACTCCACCTGTAAATAGATATCCTGTTCAAACGTATGTATTAGAAGAACAAGATGTTGTTATAAAAGATGCTGTTTATAAGGAAATGGCAAGACATGGTCAAATATTTATTTTATATAATAGAGTTGAATCAATAGAGAGTAAAGTAATACAATTATCTAAACTTATACCTGAAGCAAGAATTTGTTTTGCACATGGACAAATGAATAAAAATGAATTAGAAGATGTAATTCAAGATTTCTTAGATTACAATTATGATATTTTGGTATGTACAACTATCATTGAAACTGGAATTGATATGCCTAATGTTAATACATTAATTATTTATGATGCAAATAATTATGGTTTATCACAGTTGTATCAGCTAAGAGGAAGAGTTGGTAGGTCAAATAGAATTGCATATGCATATTTAATGTATGCTAAAAATAAAGTTTTAAATGATATAGCAGTAAAAAGACTAGATGCTATAAAAGAATTTACTGAACTAGGATCAGGATATCGTATTGCTATGAGAGATTTAGCACTTCGTGGTGCTGGAGATATATTAGGTGGCGAACAGTCTGGATTTGTTTCAGATGTTGGATTAGATTTATATATGAAGTTGATTGATGAAGAAATAAAATTATTAAAAGGTGAAAAAGTTGAAGACATTGAAGATGAATCAGATAATTCGTTGATCGATGTTAATACTCATATTGACGATTCTTATGTAACTGATGAAAAAATAAAGATTGAAATTCATCAAAAAATTAATGAGATTGATAGTTATGATAAATTAAATAAAGTAAAAGCTGAAATAGAAGATAGATTTGGAAAAATAAATAATGATATTGAAATATATATGTATGAAGAATGGTTTGAAAAAATTGCAAGTAATTTAGGAATAAAATCTGTTAAACAAACTAATCTTATTGTTGAAATTTTATTAAATTCATCAATTGTTGAAAAGGTTAAATTTGATAAATTATTTATTAAGGCTTATGATATATGTTCTAAATTTTCTTTTAAAACAGTTAATAACAATGTAATTATTCACTTAAACATTAATAATTTAGAAAAACATTTTTTATATTATTTAGTTCCATTACTTAATTTAATAAATGATGAAGTAAATAAGTAGTTGGTATATATTATTTTATATAGTACAAACTATATATAGAGAGGTATTATATGAGTCAAGGATCCATAAAAAAAATTGATGAATTAGGTAGAATAGTTATACCAAGAGATATTAGGAAAAGCTTATCTATTAAAACAAATGATAGTTTAGAAATATCTATTAAGGATAATTCTATTAATATTTGTAAGAATGTTTGTGTTAAAAATTATATTGATTTGGTAAAAAAGTATGCTGATGTATTTAGTAAATGTAGTATTAAAATACTTGTTACTAATAGAGAAGATATTATCTATAATAATACTAATATAAATAATATAGATGTAAAAAATATGATTAATCTTTCTTTATATGAATTAAATAGTTTAAAAAATAGTATTTGTAGTAATTGTGATATTAGACCAATTATTATTGATTCAAATCCCGAAGGAATAGTAATTATTCAAGAAAGTATATGTAATGAAATTGTTGGTGAATTGTTTAATTGTCTTATCACTAATGAACTTGATATTACCTGTTAGCAAGATATTATCTTGCTAATTTTTTTTGTATATGCTACCATACTCATGTTTAGAAGTTTATATGGGGAGTAAATATGGATAGATATTTTGAAAAAATAAGTTTTGAACAATTTAAAAAAGATATACTTGATGATAGTATTTTATATGAAGAATATGAACTACCATCTAGAAGTACTGTAAGCGCTGCTGGTTATGATTTTCATGCTATAAATGATATTGATATTAAACCAGGAGAAATAAAAAAAATACCAACTGGTATAAAAGCAAAATTTTTAGATGATGAAGTATTATTCTTAGTTGTTAGGTCTAGTATGGGTTTTAAGTATAACGTTAGGATGTGTAATCAAATAGGTGTTATAGATAGTGATTATTATAATAATATAGATAATGAAGGTCATATATGGATTGCTTTACAAAATGAAGGAAATGAGACATATTCTATTAAAAAAGGTGATAGATATTGTCAAGGTATTTTCACTAAGTATTTAACTTGTGGAGAAAAAGTAAGTAATGAAAGAACTTCTTGGACTGGAAAGCCCAAGAGATAAGGGGGGAAAATAATATGGATAATGGATATATATATCCTATTAAATATGCAATATTAAGAGTAAGTAAAAATAATAATAATATTAATGATATAGCTGCTTACGTTGTAGTTAAGTGTTATGTTATAAGTGATATTATTGATTATTCTTTTAATGAAGAAAAGCATTATTATAATGTTGTTTATTCATTTAGTATTAACAATAATGAGCTTGTATTAGCACAGCCTATGTATAATGAATATGGTGAATGTATTAATATGGTTAGAACTAATAATATATATAATAATTATGATGAAGCTAAAAAATGTGCTATAGGTTTGAATAACAATTTAATTGATTTAGCAGGAAGTATTACATCTAATATTGATCCTAATCAAAATTTATTATTATTAATTGAAAAAAAGAAAAAAGAAATTGAGTTTTATAATTTATTGGAAAATGAAATTTTATCTAAGACAAAATTTTTAAAAATAACTAAGAAAAAATTAAGATAAAAAAAGTGATGTTTATCACTTTTTTAATATTTTTGCATTTTGATTATTTAATCCTAATAAATTTTCTAATTCATCTAATTTTGAATTAATTGATATTCTTAAAATAGGATTTTTGCTATAAAAAGCATTTTTTAATGTTTCATATTTTTTTAATATATTTGGATTATTAATGTTTTGTAATGCAATTTCATTTGTTATATTTCTAAATCTATTAAATAATTCGTTATATTCCATAATATTGTCCTTCCTTCAAGTACGCTTAAAAATAATATCATATTATTTTATATGTGTCAAAACTATTTTTATGAATGTAGACAAAGAATATCTTTTTTAATAAAATATTATTAGGTGAATAATATGATAAAAAATAAGATAGTTGTTGGAATTTTACCTACCTTTGTTAGTTCTGATACAAATCCTTATGCTAATAGGGATACTTTTGTTAAAATGTATCAAAAAGCTATAATAGACTGTGGTGGAATACCTATTGGAATATTAGATGATAATATTGATTTATATTTACAACTATGTGATGCTTTTGTTTGGCCAGGTGGAAATATAATGAAAATGGAATTTTTTCCTTTAATAGATGATGCAATAAAAAATAATAAACCAATTCTTGGAATTTGTTTAGGCTCTCAATCAATTGCTACATATTTTAATATATTAAGTGATCAAAAAGCTGATACTAGTAAGAATTTATATGAAACATATTGTTCTAATAAATTAGATAATATGTATTTAAAGAAATTAGAAGATTTAAAACTTAAAAATCATAATCATATAGTTACCACTGAAGAAGATACTATACTTGCTGCAAAACATAAAATAAATATTACTAAAGATACTTTTTTGTATGATATATATAAAAGAGATTCAATAGATGTAGTATCTTTACATAGTTTTGAAATTCCTAGATTATCAAGTGATGTTATTGTATCTGCTAAAAGTGATGATGATGTTATTGAGGCGGTAGAATATCATAAAAATAACTCATATATATTAGGTTTGCAATATCATCCGGAATTAATTAAAGATTATGAACCGTTTAAATGGCTTATAAAAAATGCATATAATAAATATAAGATATTGATTAATAAAGATAATAAAATAGAAGATAATAAATTTAAGATAATTAAATATAATAGTGCTTATCCTAAGTGTTCATTGGAAGAATCAAATTTAGAAGAACAAACATATTATTCATTTTTAGCTTTAAAAGAAAAGATGAAAGAACTTGGTTTTATAATTGATTTAGAAAGTGGTTATAGAAGTCATGAATTTCAAAAACAATTATTTGATAATATAGCTAATGAAAAAGGATTAGATCATGCAAAAAAATATGTAGCAACTCAATTTCATAGTGAACATGAAAGTGGATTAGCAATTGATGTTTGTGCTTTGGTAGATGGTATATGGCACAATGAATTTGATAAAGAACTAGATTTAATGTATCAAACACTTCATAAAATAATGTCTGATTATGGATTTATATTAAGGTATCCTAAAAATAAAGAAAATATTACAAAATATAATTACGAACCATGGCATTTAAGATATGTTGGTGATATTGAATTTGCAAAAAAAATAATGAATAATAATAAATGTTTGGAGGAAGAATTAGATGTTTTGTGATAGTCATTGTCATGTATTTAAAGAATATTATGAAGATATAGATAGTGTAATTAATAATTCATTAGAAAAAGGTATTAATCGTATTATTGTAGCTGCTGATAATTATAAATCCTCAAATGAGGTATTAGAATTAATTAATAATTATGATAATGTTTTTGGTTGTATTGGATTGCATCCTGAGAATGTTTTAGAAGAATTTAACTTTGATATTTTTAATAATTTATCAGATAAAATCATTGCTATAGGAGAAATTGGTCTTGATTATCATTACGGAAAAGACAATAAAGAAAAACAAATAGAAATATTTAAAAGACAATTAGATATTGCAAAAAGACTTAATAAACCTGTAGTTATTCATTCAAGAGATGCTACTGAAGATATGATTAATATTTTAAAAAATTATAATTTAAAAGGTATAATTCATTCTTTTAGTGGAAGTTTGGAAACTGCTAATATATTTTTAAAAATGGGATATAAGTTAGGTATTAATGGTGTTGTAACTTTTAAAAATTGCAATTTAAAAGATGTATTAATAAAATTATCACCTAATGATTTAGTTTTAGAAACTGATAGTCCATATTTAACTCCTGAGCCTTTTAGAGGTCATCAAAATGATCCAAGTCATATATATGAAATTGCTTTATTTGTTTCTAATTTATATGGTATTAGTATGGAAGAATTAGCAAATATTACCAATAAAAATATTAAGGAGATTTTTGACATTTAATATCCTACATGCTAAAATATTTTAAATATATGTGGGAGTTTAGATAATATGAAAGTAATGAGTAAAATTAATATTTTTGTTAAAACAATAATTATTACTATTTTTGTATTTATGCTAGTTGGAGCTACTAGTGAAAATAATAATTCTAAAGTAAAAAATAATTATTTAAACTTATCATTAGATATTAATAAGATGTCTTCTAAAAGAGATAGAAAATATGAAGAGTATTTAGCTTTTATTAATGATAATTATAGTGCAAAAGAGCAATATACAGGTGATTTAACTGGATATGGTGCTGATTGTCCTTTATGTAGTGGTAGACTTGCATGTATGCCTTCACTTGATGTTTTACATGGAAATTATCATTTTGATGATTCAACATATGGAAATGTAAGGATAGTTGCTTCATCATCTAATTTACCTTGTGGTAGTGTTATAAGATTTGATTTTGCAAGACAATCTGATGATCCAATAATTGCTATAGTTTTAGATAGAGGTGTTCTAGGAACTGATATTGACTTACTTGAAGAAAATTCTCAAAATGCTAGATTATATGTTGGAAGATCAGTAATCACTTATGATGTATTAAGAAGGGGATGGTAAGTTATAACTTACCTTTTTAGGTGATAATATGGATTTTAAAACAAAACATAGTTTAGGTCAAAATTTTTTAAAGGATATTACTATTATTGATAAGATAGTTAATAGTGTTAATGTTAATAGTGATGATAAAATTTTAGAAATTGGTCCTGGTATTGGTTATTTAACTAAAGAATTAAAAAAATTTAATGTAGATTTAACTGCTTTTGAAATAGATTTAGATACAAAAGAATACTTATCAAAATTAGAAGATGATAAAACTAAAATAATATATGAAGATTTTTTAAAGATAAATCTAAATGATTATTTTAATAGTACAGATAATATTCATGTTATAGCTAATATTCCTTATTATATTACCACTCCTATTATTGAACATGTTATTAATTCAAATTTAAATATATTAGATATGACTTTAATGGTTCAAAAAGAAGTTGCAAATAGATTAACTGCTAGTCCTTGTAATAAAGAATATGGATATATTAGTGTATATTTGAACTATTATTATGATCTTAAGAAAATAATAGATGTTCCAAGAAAGTGTTTTAATCCTATTCCTAATGTTGATAGTGCTGTTATTCAATTAGTTAGACATAATAAATATAAAATAGATAATGAAGAACAATTCTTTAACTTTGTAAGTGATGCATTTAAAATGAAAAGAAAAAATTTAAGAAATAATTTGTGTAATTATAATTTGAATAAGATTAATGAAGTATTAAAAAAGCATAATATGGATTTAACTAATAGAGCTGAACAGTTAAGTATAGACATTTTTATAGAATTATATTATAGTATTTTTTAATTGTTTAGAGGTGATTGTTATAAATAATGAATTAAAAAAGATTATTGGAGTTATTATACTTTATTCTATGATTTCTTATTCGTTTACTAATGATGAATTTTATAAAGAAAATAATTTAGTAACATACGAAAAATCACTTAGTTCTAATCAAATAATTGAAAATGAAATTCAAGTAAGAAAAAGAATTTTAAATAAATAATAAAATTATCTATTAATGCATATTATTAATAGGTGATTTTTTTTGATTCAAATTGGAGATTTTGTAACTAGAAATAGTTATAATAATGATACAGTATTTAAGGTTATTAATCGTAAAAACGATATATTATATTTAAAAGGTGTTGAATTTAGATTATTGGCAGATGCTAAAGTAAGTGATTGCATTTTAATAGATAAAAAAAAGATTAAAGAATTTATTCCAAATGATATTGACGATGATATGCAAAGATCCGAATATTTTTATTTGCCAGGAAAAATTCTTCATTTAGATGGGGATAGTGAATATTTAAAAAGATGTATGGATTTTTATAAAAAAAACAATGTATATGCAATTGGAAAAAAAATAGATGAAAAAACTATACCAAATGAAATTGGTGAATTACTTGAAGAAGTAAAACCTGATATTGTTATAATTACTGGTCATGATGCTTATTATAGAAAAAAAGGTGTTAAAACAGATATAAAAAATTATAAAAATTCTGAAAATTTTGTTAAAGCAATAAAAAAGGCAAGAAAATATGAAAAATCTCATGATAAGTTAATTATTATAGCTGGTGCTTGTCAAAGTGATTATGAAGATTTAATTAAAGCTGGAGCTAATTTTGCTTCAAGTCCAAAAAGAATAAATATTCATGCCCTAGATCCTGCAATAATTGCTACAATACTATCAAAAACACAAAGAAATAAAGAAGTAGATCTAATTGATTTATTATCTAAAACTAGAAATGGAAAAGATGGAATAGGTGGTCTTGTTAGTAATGGAACTATGTTTGTGGGGTATCCTAGATGAATTTAAGTGATATAAAGCAAGAAATTGCTAGTTTAATTAACAAAGAAGTTATGATTAATGTTAGTGGTTCAAGAAATAAGAAACAAATGTATAGAGGTATAATTAATAATGTTTATTCTAATATTTTTACTGTTTTAATTGAAGGAATTAATAAAAGTTTTACCTATTCTGATGTTGCTATTGGTGATGTAAAAATATACCATGTTTAGTATACATTAATTGGTAAAGTATGATTAAAAAATATTGATTTTTGGTATATTTTGCTATACACTATAATTAAGTTGAAAGACTTTAGAAGGAGAGTACTATGCAAGTTACATCAGTTAGCGTACGCAAAATTGAAAAAGAAGGATCACGTATGAAGGGAATTGCATCTATTTTATTAGATGATTCATTCGCTGTACATGATATTAGAATTATACAAGGAGATAAGGGCTTATTTATTGCTATGCCTAGTAGAAAAACTGCTACTGGTGGATATAGAGATATAGCTCATCCAATTAACGCTGATGTTCGTAAAATGCTAGAAGATGCTATTATTGAAGAGTATAATAATACTGATGATAGTGTTGAAAGCGTTGAAAGTGTTGAAGAAACTGAAGAACCATCAGAAGAATAGTTTAATTTAAGGCTTCTTATAGAAGTCTTTTTTTTGTAATAAATTTTTGCTTTTATTCATATTATTTAATGGTGATATTAATGGATAAAGATAGTGGTGTAAATAATCAATATAGTGAAATTAAAATAACTGATAGAAAAAGAATTAGTATAAGTGGAGTAAAAAAAATTGTTAGTTTTAATCCTGAGGAGTTTTTAATAGAAACTACTTTAGGAGTATTATTACTTAAGGGTAGTCAACTTGAAATAATAAAACTTGATACACAGGTTGGTAATTTATCTATAAAAGGGAAATTTGATAATATTAATTATATGGATGCTACGAAAAAAGGAGATACAAGTTTTATTTCGAGGTTATTTAAATAATGAATGTTAAAATACAATTATATTCAATGTTAGTTTCTTTTTTATATGGAATAATTGTTTGCATGTTTAATAAATTAAATAATAAGTATATTAATATAAAGAATAAATTTTTATATTATTTAATTAATATAATTTATATATATATTGTTGTTGTATTTTATATAATAATTATATATAAAATAAATAAAGGTATTTTTCATATCTACTTTTTAATTTTTATAATACTTGGTTATATGTTTACGCAAAAACATGTAAAATTTATAAATAATTTAATATTAGGGTTTATATCTAAAAGAAAATAGAGGTATACTATTACTGAATAATAGGTGATTGTATGAAAAAAAATAAGAAAGGTATGAAAAAAGCTAAAAGAAGATTGTTGCTCTTAATAGTAGTATTTTTTATAGGTTTATGCTTTATGGGATCAACAGTTTTTAAGGTATGGATTCAAATATTTAATAACAATCACACTATATCTGAATTAACTATGAAATATAATAATTTATTGGAAGAAGAAAAACAATTAGAATCAGATGTTAATAAACTAAGAGATCCTGATTACATGGCAAGGTATGCAAGAGAAAGATATATGTATACTAAAGATGGAGAAATCATTATAAAAATCCAAGGAGATAATTAAAATATGTAAAAAAGTGAATATTATTATTCACTTTTTTTATAATTTCATTTATAATAAAGAGTCAAGGTGATAATGATGAACATAGTAGAATTAAAAGATATTAAATATGCTTATAATGATGATATTATTTTAGATCATTTATCACTTAAAATTGGTAGTAATACAACTATAATTGCTGGAAATGGTTGTGGTAAGACTACTCTTTATAAAATATTATCTGGAAAATTAGATATTGATGGAAATTATTTAATTAATAATAAAATTGTTAATAATAATGTAGATTTAATTAATAAGTATATTTCTTTTGCTGATAAAGATATGTTATTTAATGATGGTTTAGTAATAGATTATATATTTGATTCTTTATCTAAATATTATCAAAATGATGAACTTGAAAGAGAAGTTAATAATATTATTAATTATTTTAAAATAAATTTATTATTAAGATATAAAATAAGTGAATTGGAAGATGAAAAGAAGTATTATATATTAATTATATTAAAACTTATTAATAACCCTAAATTTGTAATAATTGATGATTTATTATGTTATTTAAGGCATAAAGATATAGAAAAAATATATGGTTATGCTAAGAATAATAATATATCTATTGTTGATATTTCATCTACTTTAGATAATGTATTATTTAGTGATTATTTAATATGTATTTATAATAAAACTATTGCAATGGAAGGTAATACTATTTCTTGTTTAGAAGAAGAAAAATTATTAAAAAGACTAGGTTATAATTTACCGTTTATGGTTGATTTATCAATTCAACTTAATTATTATGATTTAATTGATAGTGTTTATTTAGATAGAAAAGAAATGGAGAAAAGTATATGGAAATAATTATTGATAATGTTAAATATACTTCATCTATCCAAAATGAATCATTAAATAATGTTAGTTATACTTTTAATAATGGAATTACTTTTTGTTCTGGGTTAAGAGGTAGTATTATTAAAGAATTGCTTTTTTTAGAAAAAGAAACATCTAATGGGTATATATATTTAGATAAAAAAGGTTATAGAAGTGATATAGCTTATTTATCTAATAAACAATGTGAATTTAATAAAGATAATTTATTAGATGAATTAATATATTTAAGTAACTTATATTCGTTAAATACTATCAATATAAAAGAAAAGGCAATTAAGGCTGTGAAAATGGTAAATTTAAATAGTAAAATGTTATATAAAAGTTTTAATATAATGTCTAATGTTGAATTAAAATTATCACAATTAGTTATTAGTTTATTTTTAAATGCTAAAATATTTATTTTGGATAATTTTGAAAAAAATTTTACATATAAGAATGTAGAGTATATAAAAAAGTTACTCTATAAATTAAATAAGTCGTATAATAAAAGTGTAATTATATTTAGTAATAATATTGAATTATTTATGAATATTATAGATAATATAATTATATTTAAAAATGGTAAAATTGTATATCGTGGTGATAAATCAAATTTATATGATAATAATTTATATAAATATATAGATAAGCCTGATATAATTCAATTTGTTAATTATTTAGAATTAAAAGGACATAAATTTGATAATTATATTGATTTAAAGGAATTATTAAAGGCGATATATAGGGATGTGGAAAATAAGTGAGATATTTAGTAACAATTTCATATGATGGATCTAATTTTTATGGTTTTCAAAGATTAAAAAATAAAAGAAATGTTCAAGAAGAATTAGAAAAAGTATTAACTATTATTAATAAAAAGAAAGTAGAAATAAAGGGAGCTGGTAGAACTGATCGTGGAGTTCATGCTTATGGTCAGCGTGCTCATTTTGATTTAGATATTATAATTCCAAAAGAAAATTTAAAAAAAGCTATAAATAATTTATTACCTGATGATGTTTATATTAAGGATATTATGGAAGTAGATGATTCATTTCATGCTAGATTTAATGTTAAAACTAAAAGATATGCATATAAGATTAATATTGGTGAATATGATCCTTTAATTAATAATTATTACTATCAGATTAATAAAGATATTAAGTTAGAAGTTTTAAAAAAATGTTCAGATATATTTTTAGGTGTTCATAATTTTAAAAATTTTGTTTCAGGTGAAAGAAAAAATTATGATGCAATAATTTATGATATTGATATAAAAAAAGATGGTGACTATATAATTATTGAGTTTTATGGAAAAAGCTTTTATAGATATATGATAAGAAACATAGTTGGAGCTATGTTGGATGTATGCTTTAATAGAGCCAATTTAAGTGATATTAAAACAATGTTAGATAAATTTAATGTCAAAAAATGTTTAAGTTGTGCTCCTGCATGCGGTTTATATTTGCTTGAAATAGAATATTAGTGTTATAATATAAAAAGAATAGTGAGGTGTGCTTTATGAATGAAAAAATTCAGTCATTAATTAATAGTGGATTATATAATGAAGGTCAAATTGAAACTATAAAGTATGCACTTCATAAGGAAGGCGTTAATGAAGAATTATTAATGGATCCATCTATTCCAGAAGATTACATGTTTATGTATATTAAATTAATGGATGAAGGTATAGATGTTGAACCCTTTATTAATAATAAATGGCACACAAAAGGTTATCCAGAAAATATTTTAATAAATATAATTAGGGGTTATATTTCAAATCCAGATTTTATTAAAAGTTATACTAACTTAACTATTGATAATACTAATAATTTAAAAAATAAAGGAGTTTTAGAAACATTAAATGATGATGTTAAATTTTTTTTAAAATCTCAAAGTCAATTTTATAATATAGATGAATTATTAAGACCTGGCATAGAAAAATTTAAATTAGATCAAGTAGGATATATATTTGCTGTATTTTTAACTGGTCGTAATATTGATGATATATTTGATCCTAGTTTAAGCTTAGATCAAATGAAAGAAATAGTACTAAATTCTTCTAAAAAAAGTAAAGATGATGTTGAAATATTAGATGTAACTCCTGTTTTAAGTAAAAAATAGTGTAAAAAGGTCGATTTTAATTGACTTTTTTTATTTTATCTAATATACTTTTAACTGGTACATTTTATTTAAGTTATAAATTTTATTGACCTGGGAAATCGATATTATTTAGCTTATATGAAAGGAAATTAATTATGAACACATTTATGCAAAAAAAAGAAAATGTTGATCGTAAATGGTATGTTATTGATGCTTCTGGTGTTAACTTAGGTAGACTTGCTACTAAAGTTGCTACAGTACTTAGAGGTAAACATAAAGTAACATTTACACCTCATGTTGATTGTGGAGACTATGTTATTATCGTTAATGCTAAAAAAGTAAATTTAACTGGTAATAAATTAAAAGACAAAATGTATTATAATCATAGTAGATATGCTGGTGGTTTAAGAGAAAGAACTGCTGGAGAAATGATTGAAAAATATCCTGTAGAAATGGTTGAAAGAGCTGTTAAAGGAATGCTTCCAAAAGGAAGACTTGGTAGACAAATGTATAAAAAATTGTTTGTTTATGCTGAAGGTGAACATGAACATCAAGCTCAACAACCAATCGAAATGAAAGTTAATTAAGGAGGAATATATTTATGGCAGAAAAATTAGTATGGTCCGCTACTGGTAGAAGAAAACAATCAGTTGCAAATGCTAGAATGATTGCTGGAAAAGGAAATATTATTGTTAATGGTAAAGATGTTAATGAATATATGCCTTATGCTACTTTAGTACAAGATATTAAACAACCACTTGTAATTACTGGTAACGAAAATAAATTTGATATTGAAATTACTGCAAAAGGTGGAGGTTTTTCTGGTCAAGCAGGAGCTATTAGACTTGCAATCACTAGAGCATTATTAGAATATGATAAAAATACAGATCAATCAAGAGATGATTCTTATAGAAAAATATTAAAAGCTCAAGGTTTTGTTAAAAGAGATCCTAGAGTTAAAGAACGTAAAAAATATGGTCTTAAAAAAGCTCGTAGAGCACCACAATTTAGTAAGAGATAGGAAATACTTAAAAGCCCTTATTTATGGGCTTTTTTGCATAATAAAAAGAACATGATAGCATGTTCTTTTTGCTTGTCCATTTTAAATATGTCGCTAAATAGTATTTATTAATACCAATGTTTTTTCTTAAAATGTTTCCAAGCATTTGTAGGATTACCATATCTATAATAAATATAGTTTAATCCCCATTTTATTTGTGTTCTTCCGTTTGTTTTCCAGTCGCTTCCAAAACTCTTCATCTTATTTCCTGGTTTTGCTTGAGGTATTCCATAGCATCCATTATATGATGAATATGGATTCCATCCAGATTCTCTATACCAAAGTTCAAGTAAAGAATTAAAATCGCCTTCACTCCAACCATATTGATTAATTACTAAATCTTTAGCAAATGCTTGAAGTTCAGCTCTTTGAGCGTCACTGATATTTCTTCTAGTTGCTTTTATATATTTTTTAGTTACTTTTTTAACAACTTTTTTCTTTTTTGTTTTTTTGCTTGCCTTCTTAGATGATTTTTTAGTTGCCTTCTTAGATGATTTCTTAGTTGCCTTTTTAGTTCCTTTCTTAACACTATATTTTTCTAATGCATTAACTGTATTAGAATTATTTATATAATTATTGTTTGTGTCATAATTATTTACCACTAATTCCCCTAAAATTGCTGTTAGCATTATTACTAATGCTATTTTAATTTTTTTCAAAATTTTCAATCTCCTTCTATCATCATTTTAGCGAACACTTTTCTATTATATTATAATTTAATTAAAAATGCAAATTATATAATTTTATGATATAATTTCAATAGTAAAGGAGGATATCTATGTTTAATAATATCGGTTCTAAGATTAAGTCATTTGCAAAGTTCATATTTTGGATAGGTGTAATTTTTTCTGTAGCAATAGCTATTATTTTTGTTTACTTTGGTTTAAAAGAAAGTTCTTATTCTACTTCACAAGGAATTGGTTATATTATTGGTGGAATATTGATTATACCTTTCGGAATTGTAATTTCTTGGTTAGAAACATTTTTACTTTATGGATTTGGTGAATTAATTGATTCTAATAAGAAAATATTAGAACATTTAGAAAAATAAGTTCATTTATGAACTTTTTTTATTTAAAAAATATAGATTTAATAATCTATATTTATACTCATATCTAATATTTTTTTAAGTACTCTTTCTTTTTCTGTTCCTTCTAATATTATAGGTTGATAATTATTTACATCTGTTTTTCCGGATACTGATGATGGTATTATTTTTATTGAACTTTCTTTTATACTATTGTTTTCAAATCTAAAGGTTTGTTGAAAAATCATAGTGTCTTTATCTTTTGGATTTTGGTTTCCTCCAAATACAAAATTTCCAAGTGAATATACTATATATTTATCTTTATATTTTTCTATTCCTTGTAATATGTGAGGTGAATGTCCTAGTATTAAATCAGCACCATTATCAATTGCATATTTTCCAATATTTTCTTGTGTATTATTTTGTCTTATTTCGTATTCAATTCCCCAATGAAATGAAATAATAATTAAATCTGTATTATTATCTTTAAAATATTTAATTGCTTTATCAATATTTTCTTTTACATCCTTTTCTTTATCATTATCTATATATGTTAATCCAGCTAATCCAATTCTTATATCTTTTATTGTTAGTATTTCATAGTGATCGTATCCATAATATGGAAGTTTGTTTTTATTTAAAGTATCAATTGTATCATTAAATCCTTGCTCTTTGTAATCAAATGTATGATTATTTGCAACATCTACTGCATCAACTCCACCTTTTAAAAATACATTTATAAATTCTGGATTTGCTTTAAAATTATATCCTTTTGGCTGTTTTTCGTTATATGTAGTAAAAGTAGTTTCCAAATTTGCTAAAGTTAAATCATCATTTTCAAATATATTTTTAGTTTTTTCAAAAAAATATCCATAATCTTTATTATTTTTATCAAACGTTTCATTAAAACTTTTATGGTATGCAAATCTATCATCTTGACCTATAGTACAATCTCCAATTGCGGATATTGTTATTTCATTTATTTTTTTCTCTGGAATTATGTCTTGTGTTATATCTTTTTCAAAAATGATATTTTTTTCTTTGTTTTCTATATTTTTATTAATTAATTTATATGATATATATATTAATCCTGAAAGAATAGTAATTAATAATAATAATTTAATTAATCTTTTCATATTATCGCAACCCTTATAGTTAAATTATATAATATTATAAAGTGTTTTGACAATAACAATAAAAGATGTTACAATATTATTGCTTTGAAAGGGAAAAGTAGGTATAAATACTTATAAAAGTGAGCTAGGTATAGTGTGAACTAGCTATAAGTTTATAGTGAAAGAACACCCTGGAGCTAACTACCGAAAGAATTTTTATTTGAGTAGACTAGTTCGGTTGCAATCCGTTACCTTATTGCTAGGCTTATAAAGAGCTAATAATGAGATTATTAAAGTAGATATACTTTTATAATAAATTAAGGTGGCACCACGAATACCCGTATTCGTCCTTATTGATGGGATGATACGGGTATTTTTATATAGAAAGGAATATAATTATGAAAAAGAATATTTATCGTAGTCATCATTGTGAAGATTTAAATATTGATAGTGTAGGAGAAAAAGTTGTAATTTCAGGATGGATTGAAAACATTAGAGATCATGGAGGTGTATTGTTTTTAGATTTACGTGATAATACTGACATAATTCAAGTAGTTAGTAATGATGATAGTATTTTTAAAGGATTAGCAAGAGAAAGTGTAATTAGAGTAGAAGGTACTATTAGAAAAAGAGATGAAGAAACCTTTAATGATAAGATAAAAACTGGTGAAATTGAATTACTTGTTGATAAATTAGATATTTTAGGTAAATCAAAAAATGAATTACCATTTGAAATAATGCATTCTAAAAACACTAAAGAGGATGTTAGACTTAAATATCGTTATTTAGATATGAGAAATAAAAAGATTAAAGATAATCTTTTACTTCGTGCTGAAATATTACATTTTTTAAGAGATAAAATGTATAATTTAGGATTTACTGAAGTTCAAACTCCAATATTAACTGCTTCTTCTCCAGAAGGTGCAAGAGATTTTGTTGTTCCATCTAGATTATTTAAAGGTCAATTTTATGCACTTCCTCAAGCACCACAAATATATAAGGAATTATTAATGGTAGGTGGTTTTGAAAAGTATTTTCAAATAGCTCCATGTTTTAGAGATGAAGATGCTAGGGCAGATAGAACTTTAGAATTTTATCAACTTGATATGGAAATGTCTTTTGTTGAAGAAGATGAAGTATTAGAAATTGGTGAAGAAATATTTTATGATACCTTTACTAAGTTTTCAAATAAGGAAGTTTCTCCACGTCCTTTTAGAAGAATAGCATTTAATGATGCTATGGAATCATATGGAACTGATAAACCGGATCTTAGAAATCCTTTAATAATTAAAGATGCTAGTTATATATTAAAAGATACTACATTTGGACCATTTAAAGGATCAACTATTAAAGTTATTGTTGTTGATGGAATAGGAAAGAATTCTAACTCTTGGTTTAATGAAGTTGTTGATTATGCATCTTCTATTGGTATGCCTGGTATTGGATATGTAACTTTAATGGAAGATGGATCTTTAAAAGGACCAATAGATAAATTCTTAAGTGATGACGAAAGATCTAATTTAATTAAAGAATTTGATATGAAAACAGATTCTGTAATGTTTTTTATAGCTAATAAAAATAAAAAAATTGCTCAAAAGTTTGCTGGACAAATAAGAGATGAACTTGGTAGAAAATGTGAATTAATAGATCCAAATAAATTAGAACTTTGTATTATTAATGATTTTCCTATGTTTGAATATGATGATGTTGAAAAGAAATATAAATTCTGCCATAATCCATTTAGTTTACCTCATGGTGGAATAAAAGATTATGAGGAAAAAAATCCTGATGAAATACTTGCATATCAATTTGATTTTGTATGTAATGGAAATGAAATGGCATCTGGGGCTATTAGAAATCATGATTTAGATTCAATGGCTAAAGGATTTGAAATAGTTGGATATGATAGAAGTGAAGTAGAGCAAAGATTTAGATCTATATTTACAGCATTTAAATATGGATGTCCTCCACATGGTGGAATGGCTCCAGGTATTGATAGATTAATAATGTTGATTCAAGATGAACCTAACCTTAGAGAAGTTCAAGCATTTCCAACTAGTGCTTCTGGTCAAGATTTAATGATGGGTTCTCCAAGTTATTTAACTGATAAACAATTAGAAGAATTGGGAATAATTATTAAAGGAGAAGATGATAATGAGTAAATTTACAAAAGATATGGTTAATAATTATGCTGATAAATTGCTAATTGGATTAACTGAAGAGGAAAATAAAATGGTTCTTGATGAATTTGAAATTATTGATAAGAACTGTGATTTGGTAAATGAAATTGAAGGTATTAGTGAAGTTGAACCAATGACCCATGCACTTGATAATTTTGATGTAGTTTTAAGAGAAGATGTTGCTGAGGAATCAGTTCCTATTGAAGAATTACTTAAAAACTCTGATCAAGTAAATGATAGAGAAGTTGAACTTCCAAAGGTGGTGGGATAATATGATGAATAAATCTATTGAAGAATTACATGAGTTACTTAAAAATAAAAAAATCACTTCCAAAGAATTAATAGATGAATCTTTGAAATTATCTCATGAAGTGCAAGATAAATATAATGCATTTGTTACAATTTTAGATAATGCTAAAGAAGTTGAAGTTACTGATAATCTATTATCTGGTATTCCTTTTGGTGTAAAAGATAATTATTCTACTAAAGGTGTTTTATCTACAGGATCTTCAAACACTTTAAAAGATTATATTCCTTTTTTTGATGCTACTGCCTATGAAAACTTAGTTAATGCAGGAGCAATAATGGTTAATAAAACGGCTATGGATGAATTTGGTATGGGTGGTACTGGTACTACTTGTCATACAGGTATTGTAAGAAATCCTTGGGATCCTACAAGAATGTGTGCTGGATCATCTGCTGGATCGGCTTGTGCTGTAGCTGCTGGTGTTTATCCATATGCTACTGGATCTGATACAGGAGATTCTATTAGAAAACCTGCAGCTTATTGTGGAATAGTTGGTTATAAGCCAACATATGGAATGATTTCTAGATATGGTTTATTTGCATTTGCATCAAGTTTAGATCACCTAGGAGTTTTAACAAGATCTGTTAAGGATGCTGCAATTGTTGTTGATAACATGAAAGGTATTGACAAGAGGGATATGACATCTTGGGATTCATCAAATATAAATTTAACTAATAGTTTAACTGGTAATACTAATGGTAAAAAACTTTGTTATATTAAAGAATTATGTAATATAAATAATTATCCTAATGCAAGTGATGAATTAAAAAAACATCTTTGTAACTTTATGGATAAAATCAAATTGATAAAAGATAATGGTATTTTAGTAGAAGAAGTATCTGTAGATCAAACATTACTTAATGCTATTGCATCTACTTATGTTATTATTTCTTGTGCTGAAGCTACATCAAATATGTCTAATCTAACTGGTTTAAGTTTTGGACCAAGAGGAGAAGGAAATAACTATATTGATGTTATAAAAGATCACAGAACTAAAGGTTTTTCTCCATTAATTAAAAGAAGATTTGTAATAGGATCTTACGTTCTTCAAAAAGAAAATCAAGAGAGATATTTCAAAAATGCTCAAAGAGTAAGAAGATTACTTGTAGATGAGTGGAAAAAATTATTTGAAAAATATGATGCAGTAATATTACCTGTTGGAACTGGAGTAGCTAAAAAACTTGATGGTGATGCTGATATGTTATCTGAAGGAACTACTGCTTTAGAAGAACATCTACAAGTTGGAAATTTTGGAGGTTTTCCTTCAATTACTATTCCTGATGGGTTTATTGATGGTTTACCTGTTGCACTTAATATTACTGGTAATTGCTATGATGATGCAAATGTATTAAATATTGCATATAAAATTGAATCCCTTATGGATTATAAAAATCAAATAGCAAAGGAGGTTAAATAATATGTCTAAGTATTATGTAACTATTGGTTTAGAAATGCATTGTGAAGGTTCACAAACTAATTCTAAAGTTTTTTCGCCTGCTATTAATGGTTATAGTGATTTAGCTAATTCAAATGTTGTTGCAATAGATATGGGTTTTCCAGGTATTCTTCCAGTTGTTAACAAAGAAGCAGTGAGACAAGCAATTATGATGGCTTCAGTTTTACATGCAAGAATTCCAGAATATATGTATTTTGAAAGAAAGAACTATTATTATCCAGATTTACCAAAGGGATATCAATTAACTCAAAATCCTCCTGAAGAATGTGTTGGAAATGGCGGATATATAGATATTGAAAGGGAAGATGGAACTACATTTAGAGTTGATATTGATAATCTTCATTTAGAAGAGGATGCTGCTCAAATGGAACATTTATATGATACATCAATTATTAATTATAATAGAGCAGGAGTTCCTTTATTTGAGCTAGTTACTACTCCATGTCTTCACAGTGCTGATGATGCTGTAGCTTTTTTAGAATACGTAAGAGCAATTTATCAGTATTGCAATATATCTGAAGCTGATTCTAAAAAAGGTCAAGTAAGATGTGATGTTAATATTTCAATAAGTGAAGATGATAAAAAATTAGGTACTAAAGTTGAAATAAAAAATGTTAATTCATTTTCTGGTGTAAGAGATGCAATTAATTATGAAATTAAAAGACAATCTAGTTTAAAAGATCAAGGAAGATATGAAGAAGTAGTTCAAGAAACTAGAAGATGGGATGAAGAATCGGGTACAACTATTACTATGAGAAGTAAGGCTGATGCACTTGATTACAAATATTTTGTTGAACCTAATATTCCAAAATATAAAATAGATCCTAAATGGATTGAAGATATTCAAAATAATATTCCAGAACTTCCTTATGAAAGAAAAGAAAAATATTTAAATGAACTAGGATTATCATCATATGATGCTACTATTTTGATTAAAGATAAATCAATATCTGATTATTTTGAAGAATGTTTAAAATTGGGAATAGATGCTAAAGAAGCGACAAATTGGATTACTGTTAATATTGTAGGATATATGAATAAAAATGATTTAAGTCTATCTGAAATATTTTTAACACCTAATATGTTAAAGTTTATTCTAGATAATATTAATAATGGTACTATTTCTTCAAAACAAGCTAAAGAAGTATTTTTTAAAGTACTTGAAGAAAAAAAAGAACCATCTAATTATATTAGTAAAGAAAATGCTCAAATTTCAGATGAAAATGAATTAGAAAATATTATAGATACAATTTTATTAAATAATCCAAATCAAATTGAACAATATAAGAGTGGTAAAACAAATCTTTTTGATTTCTTTGTTGGACAAGTAATGAAGGAAACAAGAGGAAAAGCTAATCCAATTATTACTAAAGAATTACTTCATAAAAAATTAGATTAAAAAAAAGAAACCTTTATTGGTTTCTTTTTGTTAGCTAAAAAATGCCATTATTGCTTTATTTAGTTTCATAACAATTTTTTTAAGACCTATAGTAAATATATATCTAAGACATCCACCATTAATATTGATTAATTCTTGTTTATTTAAAACCATAACATTCTCCTTTCTAGAAGGATTTTTATTCCTTCATAAGTTATATATAAGATATTATTAATATTTCCTTTTTTTTCTTAAAATTTTAATAAAAATTTAGTATAATATATTTAATGGTATGGAGTTGATTATATGGCTAAATTAAAAAAAATGGAATTAGATTATTTTCAAAATAAAGACTTTGTTACTGGTTATTTACAATTATTAAATACAAGATTAGTTTATTCTAATAATTTAATTGAGAGTGATAATGGTCCTATTAGTAAATTATATGATAATAATAATATACTTGTATTAAATGATAATTTTAAAGCATTTGCCATATTAGTTAAAAATTTAGAATTTTCTAAAAAAGAATTAACTGTAGAGTTAATAAAGCAAATAGCCAATACAATTAATAAGCATTCTCAATATATTAAAGATGGTTATAGAACTCTTGATAATAATGTAAAATTTGAAAATCAATTTTCTATTGAAAAAGTAGAAAATATTGAAAATGCAATGAATGATCTATTAAATAAATATTATAATGAATGGGATAAATTGGATTTATTTGAAAGAGAAGCAAGATTTAATATTGAATTTTTAAGAATACATCCATTTGAAGATGGTAATGGTAGAACATCAAGATTAATTTTAAATTATAATATGTTAAGGCAAGGTCATGCTCCAATACTTATGCCTGAATCAATTAGGGAAGACTATTTTAAAGCAAGAAATAGGGAAGATATAAATTGGATTAAAAATTTATTTGAAAAGGAATCTGAAAAAGAACTATTTGTTATTGATGAATTAATAAAAGCTTTTGAAGATGATATTAAAAATGATTTATCTTTAAAATAATATAGTGTGTATATTTTAAATATAATATTAAGTATAAATTATTTAAAAGATTAGAACTAGAAAGTAATGAATATTAACACATGCAGAGGCAATATTTGCTCTCCCTTCAGATAGATTTAATATATTAAAAGGATCAAAGCAACTTATTATTAAAGAAAAGGAAAAAGATACTAGAATTAAGAAATTTAATCATACTCCTAATTATTCATTTTTAAATAAGTTAGATGATGTTATTTCAGGTCCTAATGTATCAACAACAACTTTTGATAAAGTAATTGAACAAGAAAAGAAGAAAATGCTAATAAAAAAATAGATTATTATAATACTAGAAGATTTTATAAACACTAATAATATTAGTGTTTTTTAGTTGAATTTTTTAATTATTTGTGTATAATAATATGCAAAAAAAAGGGGGAAAAATTATGGATAGCTATTTTTTTATGAGGGATATTGCCAATAGACATGGTGGTTATTCAAATGAAAATCTTACTTCTAATGTAGAGAATATAAAAGAAATAAATAAAGAGTTGGCTAAATATGATGAGGCAAATCATTATTATTCTCTTCGTTTTTTATATAATGATTTTATACTAAAACTTAAATATACAATGGATAATAAATATCTTGGATATGGTAGAGTTTTTTTACTAATGCATGATTTTATTTCAATATTTAGAGCTTTTTCACTTATGTTTGGTAATTATATTGGAAATTCTAAAGTAAAAGATAATTTTCCACTATTTTTTCAAACATTATCTAGATTTTATAAAAATGATGAGTTTGGTTCAATGAGTATTGATAAAATATATAATATATTTGATCCATATTTTGATTTTAGTATGATAGATAATAATACTAATAGTAATAGTGATGTTATTTTACCTCGACATTTAGTAGGCTATAATGATAAAAAATATATTGAATATAATAAAAATATGACATCTATGTATGAAGCAGATAATGATTTGATAAGTATAGCTGCTGAAAAAAATGCATTTGATATTGAAGTTAATGAGTTTAATAATCCCTTTTGGGTAGCAAATATATATGGTGATGGTTTTGGATTTGATGTTTATAGTATGGATAAAAATACTAATTTTGAAAAAATAATTGAAGTAAAAACATCAGCAAGTTTAAGTTTTAATTTTACTGCGAATGAATTTAATGTATTAAAAAATATGGAAAAATATAAAGGAGATTATTTTGTGTATTTTTATTATATTCCTATAGTCAATTCTAAATTATATTATGATTTATATATATTTAAGTATGATTATGAAAATAATAATTTTTATAGAGTAAATGATGTTAATAAGCCTCAAGATATAAATGTTCGTATTACTGATGGTAATACTATTACTAATAAATTGATTGATAAGGGTAATATTATGAGATTAACTCGTACCAAATAATGGGTACGTTTTTTTCTTGGTTTCATACAATAAAATAGGTGATTTAATTATGAGTAAAAGAGTTGTAATTGATGCTGGTCATGGAGGAAATGATTATGGAGCTGTTGCTAATGGTATAATCGAAAAAGATTTAACTTTAAAAATATCAAAGTATATAAAAAATAGATTGGATGATTTAGGAATTGAATCTACTTTAACAAGAGATAGTGATATTACTTTAAATCCAACTGATAGAGTTAATAAAGTTTTAGATATTTATGGAAATGATAGTGATATTATTGTTATATCTAATCATATAAATGCAGGTGGAGGTGACGGTGCTGAAGTAATTTATGCATTAAGAAATAATGATGTATTATCTAAAAAAATATTAATGAATTTAAATAATGCAGGTCAAAATATAAGAACTAATTATCAAAAAAGATTACCTTCAGATCCATCTAAGGATTATTATTATATTTTAAGAAATACCCCTAATACTGAAAGTTTAATTATTGAATATGGTTTTTTAGATAGTAAGGGTGATGATGTTAATTTACTTAAAAATAATTATGAACAATTAGCCGAGTCTGTTGTTAAATCTATTGCTGAATATATAGGTATTCCATATAATGTTGAACCTAGTTATTATTACACTGTTTTAAAAGGAGATACACTTTGGTCTATTGCAAGAAAGTTCAATTTAAGTGTTGATAAACTTAAATCTATTAACAACTTAAATAGTAATTTACTTTCTGTAGGACAGCGATTAATTGTAAGTGAGAATTCTTTAAGTGAATCAAATACTTATATTGTAAAAAAAGGTGATACTTTATATTCTATTGCAAAAAAATATAATTTGTCAGTAGATGAATTAAAATCTATTAATAATTTAGGTAATGATACATTATCTATAGGACAAAAATTAATAATTAAAGATAATAAAATCGAAAATAAAGTATATACTGTAAAAAAAGGAGATAGTTTATATTCTATAGCAAGGAGATTTGATACTACTGTTTCTACATTGGCAGATCTAAATAATTTAAGTTCATCACTTCTTTTTGTAGGACAAAAATTACTAATACCATAAAAAAAGAGTTACATCGTAGCTCTTATTTATTTACCATATTACTTTCATAAAAGAGTGGATATAATTCATAACCATTATTTTTTAAATACTCTATAATATCGGGTAATAAATTTGTAGTAATAGAATTATAATCATGTAAGAGTATTACTTCTATATTTTGATCTATTGTTGATGTAAAGTTTTTCCATGCTTGTTTCTTATTTTTTAGTTTTCCACCATCTCCATCATATGCAGTCCAATCAATCCATCCATATCCATTTTGTCTTAATTTTTGAATTATTTCATTTTTTAATTTTCCAGCACTATTTGATCCTCCAGGAAATCTTACAATATTTGTTTTATATCCATCAGCATAATTTTTAACATGTTCTTCTTGTTTTAAAACTGCATCAATAAACGAATTTGAACTTTTATATAGTCCCCTCCAAATAGAATGAGTATATGTATGATTTGCTATTGTATGACCTCTTTTATAATATTCTTGATAAAGTAAAAGACAATTTTGACTTCTTTTGTCATAACATTTTTCTCCGTTAATACTAGTTGTAAAAAATGTTGCTTTAACATTATATTTATCCAATATATCAAGTACTTTATATGTATTATAATATGGTCCATCATCAAATGTAAGGTATGCTATTTTTTTATCTGATTCATTATTTAAAATCTTATCTTCTAGTTCTTTTATTGATTTAAAATAATCTTCTTCTGTTATTTCATCTTCTATAATTTGATTTGAATAATTATACAATTTATTATCTTTTTGATGGAATATTAATATAGATATTAATAATAATGCTATACAAATTAAAATAATATTCAAAATCTTATTTTTTCTCATTTTTATCACAATTGTTTATTCTAGTAGTTTTATTAATAAATGTCAATAAATGATTTGTAAAATCATAAATTTATTGTTATACTTTAATTATAGGGAGTGATAATTTTATGAAACAGGTAAAAAAATCTAATACTAATTTATTAGATTGTTATGTATTAGAACCAGATAGATATGGTGATGAAAGAGGATATTTTTCACCAGTATTTTTGAAGGAAAATTTAGATGAATTAGGTTTTGAAGGTATAGTTCAAATTAGTCGTAGTAAAAGTGCTAAAGGTGTATTAAGGGGACTTCATTATCAATATGATCCTAAGTGCCAAGCAAAGATTGTTGAAGTAATTCGTGGAAGTGCATTAGATGTTGTAGTTGATTTAAGATCTGATTCACCAACTTATTGTGAGTGGACTTCTATATTATTAACTCCAAATAATAATAAACAATTATTTGTGCCTCGTGGATTTGCCCATGGATTTTTATCTTTAGAAGATGATACTATTTTTCAATATTTTGTAGATAATGATTTTGCTCCATCTTTGGAAGGAGGAATACCTTTTAATGATCCAGCAATTGGTATTATGTGGGACATGATGTTTAAAGAATATGATATAGTTAATCCTAATTTATCAGAAAAAGATATTAATAGAGAAAGATTAGTTAAAACAAAAACTTTATTTAAAAGAAATAAATAAACCACTTTTATAAGTGGTTTTTAAAGTATAAAGGATGAATTAATATGTTTGATAAGGATATTTATATATAAAGCTTTTGACCTGGATATATTAGATTTGGATTAGGTCCTATAATATCTTTATTTTTATTATAAATATTTTGCCAGGTAGTATTATATTTTTTTGCAATTTTAGTTAGGTTATCACCTTTTTTAACTATGTATATTATTGGTTCTTTATTATATATTAATGAATACTCTTCTGGATCTATATATTTTTTTAATTTATTATCATATATAGATAGATGTAAATGTATTCCTGTAGCAAGTCCAGTTTTACCTGTTAATCCTAATTTTGTATTATTATTTACTTTTTCATCTTTTTTTACATATATTTTATCTAGATGACCATATGTAAATGTCATATCTATCCTTGGATAATATACTTTTACTATTTTAGCTCCATATGAATCTTTAAATACTTTAGTAACTATACCATCTTCGATTGGATATATAGGTATTTTTTTTAGATTAGTTCCATAATCTACTCCATCATGTTTTTTTGAAAATTTTTGTGTTATGTAATGACTAGCATTATGAAAAGTTAGGTCACTAATTTTACTTATATTTATCACCTCCATTTATTATTTTTTCTTTAATGTTTATTGGAATGGATATTCCAATAGATGTAGTATTTTCTAAAATAGATATAACTTCATTTGTTATAAACATATATAAGAGCATGTTTCTAATATTTAATTCTGTTCCATATAATGTATCAATTAGTTGTGCTACTACTATTAATAGTAAATATCCTATTTTTTTAACAATACCTTTAGCACCTATTTGACTATTTAGTTTCTTTTGGTATATTGATTTACATACACCGGTTGCATAATCTATAATAATAAATATTAAAAAAATTTTGAAAAGTATATCCATTTTTCCAAATAAAAATGTTAAATTAATATTATTCATATACATGTTCCTTATCTTGATATATACTATGATCTTTATTATATTTTGATTAGTTAAATTGTCTATATTATTATTAGCACTTAAACTTGACAAGTGCTATTTTTAGTATTATATTATTTTTAGCATTAAAAATTATTGTGCTAAAAGGAGATATATTTTTATGAAGAAAAAAGAATTTAAGGCTGAATCTAAAAAGTTAATGGATTTAATGATTAATTCAATTTATACTAATAAAGAAATATTTTTAAGAGAGATTATTTCTAATGCAAGTGATGCTTTAGATAAACTACATTATGAATCTTTAACAAATAAGAAGTTAAAGATAGATCCTAAAAAATTAGAAATTCTAGTTAAGGTTGATAAAGATAATAAAAAATTAATTATATCTGATAATGGAATTGGTATGTCTAAAGATGAACTAGAGAATAATTTAGGTACTATTGCTAAATCAGGTTCACTTGATTTTAAAGAAAATAATGAACATAAAAAAGATATAGATATAATTGGTCAATTTGGTGTAGGTTTTTATTCTGCATTTATGGTGGCATCTAAAGTTGAAGTTATATCAAAATCTTATGGAAGTGATGATGCATATTCATGGGTAAGTGAGGGAATTGATGGATATAGTATTGAAAAATCATCTAGAGATGATTATGGTACTGATATAATTTTAACTATTAAAGATGGCGAAGATTATGAAAAATATCTTGAAGATTATGAGATACAATCATTAATTAAAAAATATAGTAATTATATTACTTATCCAATTAAGATGGATGTAACACATTCTCATTTAAAAGAAGGATCAAAAGATGAATATGAAACTGTAACTCATGAAGAAGTTATAAATGATTTAATTCCTTTATGGAAGAGAAATAAAAAAGATATTAAAGATGAAGAATATAATACTTTTTATTCTGATAAGTTTTTTGATTACGAAACACCTATAAGTAGAATTCATACAAGTGCTGAAGGAACTATTGAATATAATTCTCTACTATTTATTCCATCACACGCGTCATATGATTATTATACAAAGGAATATGAAAAAGGATTACAATTATATTCTAATGGAGTATTAATAATGGAAAAATGTCCAGATTTAATACCTGATTATTTAAGTTTTATAAAAGGTGTTGTAGACTCACCAGATCTTCCTTTAAATATTTCAAGAGAAACTATTCAACAAAATAGAATTCTTGCAACTATTGCTAAATCAATTGAAAATAAAATACTAAAAGAACTTGAAGATTTAAGAGATAATAAAAGAGAAGATTATATTAAATTCTTTACTGCATTTGGTATGCAAATTAAATTTGGAGTATATGCTGATTATGGAATGAATAAAGATAAACTAAAAGATTTAATTATGTTTTATTCTTCAAATGATAAAAAATTAATTACTTTAAAGGAATATTCCGATCGAGTTAAAAAAGATCAAAAAGTTATTTATTATGCATGTGGAGAAAGTGTTGATAAAGTTGATTTAATTCCACAAGTAGATGCTGTTAAAAATAAAGGATATGAAGTACTATATTGTACTGATTATGTTGATGAATTTGCTATTAAAATGTTAAATAAATATAATGATTTAGAACTTAAAAATGTTTGTGATCAAGATATAGATTTAGATAGTGAAGAAGAAAAAGAAGAATTAAAGAAGAAAAATGATGACAGTAAGAAAATGTTTGATTTAATGAAAGAAGCTATTCCTGAAGTTAAGGAAATTAGATTTACAAATAAATTGAAAAATCATCCTGTTTGTTTATCAACAATTGGACCAGTAAGTGTTGAAATGGAAAAAGCAATGAATGCAATACCAAATGATCAAAATATTAAAGCAGAAAAAATTCTTGAAATTAATGAAAATCATGGTATTGTTAAAAAATTAGAATCATTATATAAAAAAGATAAAGATGCTTTAAAAAATTATGCAAAAGTATTATATGCTCAAAGTTTATTAATTGAGGGATTATCTATTGAAAATCCAACAGAAATATCTAATTTAATTGCGGATATTATGGCAAAATAAAAAATAGGAATAATTCCTATTTTTTATATGCACAAGTATATTTTTGGTTTTTGAAAGTACATTCAATATCATCATATATTAATAAAGTTCCATCTTCGATTGAAGATTTATTTTCTATATATTTAAATTTAATATCATATTTAACTGGTATAGAACATTTTGCTACTCTACAATAATTGTTTTCTATATCTTTAATAAAATTTGTACAATCCATTGAATTAGATGTACCATCTTCGATAGTATTTTCTTGTAAAAAACATCTTCCATATTCTGGAGTTTTTACAAAATCATAATATCTGTCTTTTACATAATATTTATCTTTATTGTTTTCCTTTTCTTTATAATCATATTTATTTAAGTAGTTAATAATTACCTTATTATAACTTAAAGCATTTTCTGCAACTGAGTCTAATACTTCGCCATTATAGTCTTTTTTAGAATTAAATCCAAATTTAAAAGCTAAAATTACACCTCCGATTATTAATATAATTATAATAATTGCAAGAAATACCGCTTTAGTTGATTCATCTTTTGGTTTATATGTATTATCAACTTCATTTGCTTTAAAGTTATTTAGAACATTTTGTTTTTCTTCATCACTAAGTTTATTAGAATTATTAATTTCATTATTCATTTTATCACCCTTTATTATATAAAATATATCATATATTTATTGTTTTATAAATATTTAAATTATGATATAATTAAATAGTAAGAAGGGATTGGCATAGTAATAAGGAGGAATATACTATGGCAGTAAAAAACGATAAAGAAGTAAATACTAATATTAATGATTACAAAAAAGAAATAGACGAGTACATAAAAGAAAAGATTAATAAAGGTATTAATATAAATGAATATAAATCAGAAATAGAAAAATATGCAAGAGAAAGAGTAGAAAAAGAAGCTGCATCTGATCGTGTTAGATTTTATAAAAAACAATTAAGAGATAAAAATATTATAGTATTTATATTATTTATATTATTACTTATTTCATTAAGCGGAATAGTGTATGGAGTATATTATTTATATAATGATGGATATTTTGATAAGAATAAAATTGAAAATAAAGAGGAAATTAAAAAGCCTGAAAATAATATAAATCAAGTAGAAGAAAAAAAAGAAGAAATTGAAAAAGAAAATAGATTTCAAGAACTTAAAGATAAATATTCTTATCTATTAGATAATATTAATATAGATGTTAAATGTAATTATATTAATGATTTTTATTCAGGTAATTTATCTATTGAATTAAAAGAATATATTGCATATAAAGCCTTAAATAAGGAAAGTATTATAAATGATGATACATCAAGTTATTTTGATGTAGATGATTTAGGCAATTCTTATTCAAAACTATTTAATGATAAATTAGTTTATAAGACTTTTAAATATAATGGTATTACCTATAAATACTTGGATAGTAAAAAGATGTTTATAAGTAATGAATTATCAACAGATAGTACTAATATAGAAAAAGAAATAACTTCTATTAACGAAGAAGATGGTAAAATAATTATTTCTACTGTTGAAGGATATTTTAAGGATAAAAAATTATATAATGTTAAAACTAATAAAGAAGTAAGTGAATATAAAGATGGTGATAAAATGTCACAATATAAAAAGAAGCTTACTACTGTGAGTTATGTGTTTAATAATGGATATTTAGAAAGTATTAAGTAATTAATACTTTTTATAATATTAATTATTAGCACTCTATGTTGACAAGTGCTAAAATTAGTGTATAATTATATATCGAGGTGATAATTATGTATCAAGAAAATAACATACCTGAAAATGTTTTAGAAGCATACGGACGTAATATAAATGAAGCTGTTAAGTCAAGAAAAGTTGATCCTGTTATTGGTAGAGATGAAGAGATAAGAAGTATTACAAAAATATTATCTCGTAAAACAAAGAATAATCCTGTTTTAATTGGTGAACCAGGAGTGGGTAAAACTGCAATAGTTGAAGGCTTAGCTCAAAGAATAGTTAAAGGTGATGTTCCAACATCTTTAAAAGATAAAGTAGTTTGGGAATTAAATATGGCTTCACTTGTTGCTGGAGCAAAATATCGTGGTGAATTTGAAGAAAGACTTGAACGTGTTTTAGATGAAGTTAAAAAAAGTGAAGGCAATATTATTATGTTTATTGATGAAATTCATATGATTGTAGGAACAGGTGCAATACAAGGTGCTATGGATGCAGGTAATATTTTAAAACCAATGCTTGCTCGTGGTGAAATACATGTAATTGGTGCAACTACTTTAAAAGAGTATAGGGAATATATTGAAAAAGATGGTGCTCTTGAAAGACGTTTTCAAAAAATATTAGTTAGTGAACCAACTGTTGAGGATACTATTACAATACTAAGAGGTTTAAAAGAAAGATTTGAAATTCATCATGGTGTAACTATTCAAGATAAAGCATTAATTAGTGCTGCAACATTATCTAATAGATACATTACTGATAGATTTTTACCTGATAAAGCTATTGATTTAGTAGATGAGGCATGTGCAACAATTAGAGTTCAAATGGATAGTGTACCAACAGAACTTGATGATTTACAAAGAAAGATAATGACTCTTGAAATTGAAAAAGAAGCAATAAAAAAAGAAAAAGATGAATTATCGTTAAGACGAAAAGAAGAAATAATAAATAATTTAAATACATATAAAAATCAAGAAAAAGAATTAAATGAAATATGGCAAAAAGAAAAAAATTTAAATCAAGATATTAAAAAGAAAAAGAGTGAGATTGAAAAGGCAAAATATGATTTGGATGAAGCAGAAAAAAATTATGATTTGGAAGAAGCTGCTAAACTACGACATGGAATAATACCGAATTTAGAAAAAGAATTAGAGGATTTAAAAAGTATCGATGCTGATAGAATATTATCGGATAATGTTACTAGTGATGATATAGCAAGTGTTATTAGTAAATGGACTAATATTCCTATAGCTAAACTTGTAAGTAGTGAAAAAGACAAGTTGTTAAATCTTAAAGATAATTTAACTAAAAGAGTAAAAGGTCAAGATGAAGCATTACAGTTAGTAAGTGATGCTATTATTAGATCTAGAAGTGGTATAAAAGATCCTAATAAACCTATTGGTTCATTTATATTCTTAGGACCTACTGGAGTAGGGAAAACTGAAGTAGCGAGATCTCTTGCGTATGAGTTATTTGATGATGAACGTCATATGATTAGAATTGATATGTCTGAGTATATGGAAAAATATAGTGTTTCTAGATTAATAGGTGCTGCCCCAGGTTATGTTGGGTATGAAGAAGGTGGACAATTAACTGAAGCAGTACGAAGAAATCCATATAGTATTGTTTTATTTGATGAAATAGAAAAAGCTCATCCAGACGTATTAAATTTATTACTTCAAATACTTGATGATGGAAGAGTTACTGATTCTAATGGTAGATTAGTTGATTTTAAAAATACAATTATTATTATGACATCAAATGTTGGAAGTGAGCATATTTTAGATGGAAATGATTCATTAGTATTAAATGAACTTCATAATTATTTTAAACCAGAGTTTTTAAATAGAATTGATGAAATTATTTTATTTAAAAAACTTAATAAAGAAGTATTATATGAAATATTGCAAAAAATTATTTGTAATATTGAAGATAGATTAAAAGATAATAATATTAAAATTAATCTAAGTGAAAATGCAAAAAATTATTTTGTTGATAATGGATACGATGAAGCTTTTGGAGCACGACCATTAAAACGACTAGTTACTAAAGAATTAGAAACAAAACTAGCAACTAAAATTATAGACGGACAAATGAAATATGGACAAAGTGTTACTGTAGATATTGTTGATGATAACATAGTTTTAAGATAGGTAAATCCTATCTTTTTTATTGTAATTTAATATAATCTATATTATAATAATTTTGTTATTATTTTTAGGGGCATAATATAATGGTAGTATGACGGTCTCCAAAACCGTTCGTCTGGGTTCGAATCCTTGTGCCCCTGCCATTAAGATTTTTAATCAAACTATTTATTTAGTTTGATTTTTTTATGTTATAATTATTAAGGTGTTATTATGATAAAATATGTGAATAAATACTTATTATTTTTTGCACTATTAATTATATTTCCATTGGTTGTTAGTGCATTAGATTATCCTAAATTGGATTCTCAAATAGTTGAAATATATGATTTAACTGAGGAAAAAACTATATACGAATCTAATTCAAATAAAAAGACATCTATTGCATCACTTACTAAAATAGTTACTACTATAACTGCAATTGAAAATATTGATAATTTGGATGAGAAGGTTACTATTTCAAGTGATATATTAAGTACTGTTAGATGGGATGCATCTGTTGCTGGTTTAAAAGTAGGGGATAAAGTAACATATAGAGATTTATTATATGCTTCAATGCTTCCAAGTGGTGCTGATGCAACTAATTCTATAGCTATACTTAGTAGTGGAAGTATAAGTAATTTTGTTGATAAAATGAATAATTTAGTTAATAAATTAGGACTTAATAATACTCATTTTGTTAATGTTACTGGTCTTGATGCTGAAGGACATTATTCAACAGCTGATGATGTAAGAAAAATATTATCTTATGCTTTAGAAAATAAATTATTTAAAGAAATATATACTACTAAAGAATATATTCTAAGTAATGGATTAAAGGTTAATTCAACAATAAATAAATATAGTAATGTAGCTTTAGATACAAGTAAAATAATAGGTAGTAAGACTGGATTTACCTCTGATGCAGGATATTGTTTATCATCACTTAGTGATATTAATTCACATGAATTTATAATTATTGTAATGAATGCAGATTATAAAAATAATAAGTATTATAATATTATTGATACTATAAGTTTAATAAATTTTTTAAATAGCAATTATAAAAATCAATTATTAATACAAAAAGATGAAATAATTAAAACTATACCTATTAAATTAAGTAAAACAGATCATTATGATATTAGAACTTTAGATGATATTGTTAAATTTTTACCATCTGATTATGATGTAAATAAAATTAGAATTGACTATAATGGATTAGATGAATTGTCATTTATTAATAAGGTTGGAGAACAAATAGGTACCATTACTTATTATTATGATAATGAATTTATTAAGGAAGATATTATTATATTAGATTCTAAAATTGAATTAAGTTTTATAAAGATTTTAAAAAATTATTACTATATATTTATAATTATTTTTATTACTTTAATATTAATTATTTTAAAGATAAAAAAAATTAAAAAGAAAAAACACTAATTAATAGTGTTTTTCTAATGTTAATATATTTTTATTATCTTTATATTCATATGTTACTTTATCCATCATTTGTTTTACGATATAAATTCCAAGACCACCTTCGTTTCTATCTTTTGCAGAAAGATTTGTATTTGGATCTTCTTTTTCTAATGGATTAAATTTTATTCCATTATCTTCAAAAATTACAGTTAATTTATTTTCTTTTTGATTTAAATCTATATATATATTAATAAACCTATTTTCTTTTATATCTTTATATCCATATTTAACAATATTTGAAAATATTTCATCTAATACTACATAATATTTTTTAGTTTTTTCTTCTGAAAAAACATTAGATAAACTCTCTTTAAAAAATTCATATACAGAATTTATTTCATCTTGTTTAGCTTCAAATTTCTTTTTATAATGCATCATATTTTCACTTTCCTTTAATTCAAAACATAGCATTGTAATATCATCAAACTGCATTTTTGTATCCGTAAATAAATTAATATCTTTTTTAACCATATTAATAGTATTTTTCACATCTTCATTTTTATGTTCGTTAAGAGATTTTAATAAGTTATTTATACCAAATGCTTTTTCATTAATATTTATTGCTTCGGTTACACCATCTGTATAAATAAATATTTTATCTCCTTTATCAAGTGTAATAGAATTATTTTCATAAGTACTATTATTTAATGCTCCAATTGGAAGATTGTGCTTAGTTTTTAATATGTCATAACCAGTATTTTTTTTATAAATTATTAAATCTTCATGTCCAGCATTAGCATATGTTAATTTACCTGTAGATATTTCAACTATTCCAAACCAAATTGTAACAAACATATCTAATTTATTATTATCAATAAAAGTTGTATTTAATGATGTTAATACTTTTCCTGGATCAGTTATATTTGAACTTATACCTTTAAGCATTGTTTTAGCTTTTATCATATTTAATGCTGCAGGTATTCCTTTACCAGATACATCAGCTATTACTAAACCCAAGTGATTATCATCAATTAAGAAGTAATCATAAAAATCTCCACCAACATCTTTTGCAGGTAACATCATAGCATATAAATCAAATTCTTTACGATTTGGAAAAGCAGGAAAAATATTTGGAATTTCATTTTGTTGAATTTCATTTGCTAATTTTAAATCAGCTTCAGTTTTTTTCTTTTCCTCTAACATTATGTTGGCATCATATATTGTTGCAGAATACAAAATGATGACTACACCACCTATTATAATATTTACTAAAGCTAGCCCTGGAATAAATAATTGGATTATAGATCCTATTAGTGGTAAAGTAAAATATAATACTAAAGGTATTAATATAATTCTTTTTGTATTTTTAAATTCTTTTATAATTACTATATATTGAAGAATAGTTGCTATTAAAGGAAATAAATAACATATAAAGTAATATTTTTCTCTATGATATATATTTAAACTATCATATGAATAATATAAATTAGTAAATTGAGAAATTAATAAAAATACATGCCCTATAAGGATTATTATTTTAACTATTGTAAAAGTACTAGGTATTTTTGCATCTTTATGATTTTCTTTATATATACATTTTATAAATTCACCAAACCCATATACTACGTTTAATATATTAAAGAAAACTAAATACTTACATAAACGTGTCATAAAAATACTAAATGATGTTGAATTATCTTGATACGTATAAGTATATCTACCTACAAATAATAAAAGTGCAGTTGAAAATACAAAAAACAATAAAGTTTTCTTTTTTTCTTTTGATAAGTAATTAGTTATTAATATAAATATTAATATTACAAAACAAATAGATGCTAGTGCTAACATAATATTTGCTTGATGTTGTTTTAAAAACTCCATTTTTTCAACCCCTTCTAATTAAAAGTATAAATTATCAATCTTTGGAACATTTTCTATTAAATAATTTTTACAAAATTCTATTGATGATTTAGCTTCTTCATTATCTATTTTAAAATGCTTAATTTGTCTACGTAGTAATCTTGTATAGCAGATAATTTTAACTTTATTTTTTATTTCTTCAACTTTACTTTCTTCTAATTCATCAAAATAATAATCAAATGTTAATTTTATAAATTTACGACATAAATCTTGGGGAATACCTAAAAATTTTTCTGGATTTTTAGGATCTAAACATTCAAAACCTTCATATATTGAATATGAACATGCAAGTTCTAAAATTGGATGTCCTATTGATAATGTTTCCATATCTATAAGTAAATTTTCTTTTTCAGTATGCATTATATTTTTTATATGATAATCTCCATGAATAATGGTATTTTTATCTGGAATATTTTTCATCATATCTATTAACTTATTACCAATATCTTTTGGTAAATATTTTTTACAATCCTCAGCCCATTTAATGGCTTCTTCTTTTTTATTTGGTAAATCATTACTAAAATTTTTAATACTATGTATTTGTTTTAAAATAGCAACACTTTGTTTTACTAATTTATTAATTGATTCACCACTATTTAATAGTTCTGCAAAAGATTTAGCATCTAACATTTCAAATACTGAACCATATAAATTACCTACTTGAACAATATCATATGATATTGCTGTTGGAATTCCAAGGATAAATGCTTTTCTAGCTCTTTCTCTTTCTTTTAATATTTCATCAATTGAATCTGAATTTTTATATACTTTTACTATTGTTTCTGGATCAATACGATATACAATTCCATATGCTCCTTCACCAATAACTTCACATCCATCTACCGATATTTTTCTGTAACTTTTTTCAATATCCATCATTTCAGTAAATCCAGTTACTTCAAATATTTCATATACACTTTGATTACAATTAATAATTTTAGTATTAGGATATTCTTTTTTTATTTTTAGTATTACTCTTAATCCTGCACTTGATATGTATTCTAATTCATTAGCATCTATTATTACATCACCATTATAGTCTTTTAATTCTTTTTGTATTCTTTCTTCAACAAGATTAATATTTGATGAGTCTATTCTTCTATATATGATTATTGTTTTTTTCATTATTTCTAACCTTCGTTTCTTTAAAAATATAATTAAGTTTATCTTCAAATTCTTTATAAGCTTCAAATGATTGTAATTCTTTTAATCTTTCTAATATAGAATAATAATACCATGATTGAATATCGATATCTTTTATATTAAATTTGTCAAATGATGATATTCCATTTAATTTATAGTCTCTATAAAGAGATCTGATATTTGCTAATTTATCACTTAGATATAGTATTTTAAAACTAATATCATTAGATAGTTCTAATTTTTTTAGAGCTCCTTGTTTGCGTAACATCCAACTTTCTTCTTTAGATAGGTTAGGATATTTAGGTTCTGTTTCATAATCAACAAGGTAGCCTACTCTTTTACCAAATAAGTTAATTATTTCTTCTATTTTTATATTTGCATCTTCAACTGTATCATGTAGTATTGCTGCTATTAATACATCTTCATCTTTAGTCATAGTTGATGCAATAGTGACAACTTCAAATGGATGAAGAATATAAATTGATCCATCTTTTCTTTTTTGATTAGAATGACATTCTATAGCAAATTTACATGCTTTTTCAAATTGATTATTCATAGTTAACACCTTCAAAGGTATTATACCATATTATAAACAAATATAATATTTATTATTTATGTGCATTAAAACCATATTTTTTAGTAATTGGATCTTTAAATATAAAATTTTTAGCAGGCATTAATGTATGTATCATGTATCCACCAAATACAAAAAATAATCCTATACAAGAAACATATTTACATAAGAATATTATTGGTTGAATTCTTAATAAATAATAAAATGTGAATTGACTAGAAATAATAACTATATAAAAAATTATTATATTTATTATAAAATTATTTTTTTTAAAAATAAAATTATATCCGTAAAATAATGCAGGCATTAAAACAATAATTACAACAAGTGATGAAAATTTTGCTAGAAAATAGTTTGGGTTTGTACCATATATATATCCATCTATAAAACACCAAAGAAGTGTTGGAGTTAGTGCTATTTTAATATGCTCCCATGTGCTTTCATTTACAGCACAAAATAATCCAATAACCTTATTATGATTTGTCATATCATATAAAAAATGTGAAAGGGTACCAATAAGTGATATTAATATTATGCTACTTACCATAAAATACATTTTTATCAGCTCCTTATTATATTAATTATATAATAACATTTTATAAAAATACATAATTGTTTATATTTATAATATATAATATAATCAATATAAGAGGTGATAATTTATGAATAAAGTATATTGTAATGTTTGTGATAAAGACGTAGTTCCAGTTAAAGGTAAATGTCCAAATTGTGATCTTGTTTTTAATGAGGATATTTTAAATACATCTAGTGATAAAAAATTATATTTGGATAATGAGGATTTAATAGAAAATAATAATAGAATTATTGAATATGGTACAAGAAATTTTGTTGTGTTTGTTCTTAAAGGTTTAACATTTATATCTATTATTTTAGGATTTATAGTTTCATTTTTTTTATCTTATAATAAAGTAAATAGTGAATTAAATGTTCCAGTTTTTATTAGTACTTTATTAGGATATTGTGCAGGCGGATTTATGTTTTTTGTTCTTTCAGAAATTGTGCAAATATTACATGATATTAGGCTTAAATTATATACAAAAAAATAAAAACTAATTGAATTTTCAATTAGTTTTTTTAATTATTTACAAGTCCAAGTATTTTTTTCTAAAGATGATTTAATATCATTATAATTTTTACCATCTAATTCTTTAAGTCCAGCTTCTTCATAGTATTTTTTAGCTTTATCATCTAAATCTTTAACTGTGAATGTTACAGTGTTAGTAACTGTAGTTCCAGAACTTTGAGTATTTGCAGTAATTCCTTTAGCTTTATTGTATTCTGCTATTTCTTTTTTAGCTTCTTCATATTTTTTGCTAGTTGTTTTGTCACTATCATATTTAGTAGTTACTGTTAGTGTAGCTTTTGAAAATGCTGAATTTTCATCACTAAAAGTAAATGAATATTTCATAGTATCAGTATTATCAACTAAAGAACAAGTTAATTTTTTGTCTTCTACTTTTTGTTCTTGTTTTTGTTCTTGTTTTGGTTCCTCCTTCTTTTCTTCTTTGTTGCATCCAGCTAGTCCTAATGCAGCAGTAGATACAAATAATCCTAGTAATAATTTTTTGTTCATAAACAACCCTCCTATAAAAATATATTACAAAGTTATTATAACATGATTTTTTTAATAGTATATAAAAATATATCTTTATTTACTTAAATTTTTTATAATGATATAATATTTTTGGTGAAGTATATGTTTGAAAAGCTTATCCGTAAAAGAATAAATTTAAAAATGTTTAGAAATTTAATTTTATTTTTTGGATTAATTGTATTCACTTTTTGGTTTATTTTTAAAGATCAAGATATTAATGAATTATTTAATATATTAAAATCTGTTAATATAATATATGTATTCTTAGGAATATTTTTAATGCTTTTTTATTATTTTATAGAATCATATAATATAAGATGTTTATTAATTGCTTTAGGTGATAAAAAAATATCTATATTTAGTGGTTTAAAATATACACTAATTGGTTTTTTCTTTAGTGCTATAACTCCAGCTGCAACTGGTGGTCAACCTATTGAAGTTTACTATATGACAAAGGATAAAATAAAAGGTGCAAATGCTACGATGGCCTTACTTATTCAATTATGTGGATTTCAAATTAGTACGCTTTTTTTAGGGTTAATATGTGCAATATTAAATCCATCCTTATTACAAAATGGATTAATATGGTTTTTTGTATTAGGATTTACAATAAATAGTATAGCTTTAGCTGTTATGTTAATATGTGTTTTTTCAAAAAAACTTTCTAAAAAAATAACTAACTTGTTGTTGAAATTATTAAAAAAATTAAAGGTTAAAGATTTGGATGTTAAAAAATTGAAAATTCAAAACGCTATTGAACAATATGATGATAGTTCTAAATTTATAAAAGAACATATATTTGAATTTATTAAAGCAGTATGTAGAGTTTTTATACAAATAATTATATATTATTCTATACCATTTTGTGTATATAAAGCATTTGGTTTAAATACATTTAGTTTATTAGAAGTGTTTGCAATGCAAGCTGTACTTTATACGACAGTATCTGGTCTTCCACTACCAGGATCTATTGGAGTTAGTGAAACGATATTCTTAAAAATATTTGGTATTGCATTTGGTGTAAAATTACTAAATGGTGCTATGCTTTTATCAAGAGGTATCTCATTTTATATATATGTTGTTATAAGTATGATAGTAGTTATTATAAATTCTATTAAATCAAAAAATATATATGGTGATATAGACAGTAATATTAAAGATATAGATATTGAAATTAATAAAATAAAGGAAGAAAAATAGTATATGAAAAAAAATATTAAGCAAATTTTTATAATTTTTATAGTTGCATTAATAATAATGATACCACTTTTTGTACAAGGTAATTATCATATGGGAGATGATAGTGAATATCATGTAGCAAATATTTTAGCTTTAATAAATTCACACAAGTTTTATCCAAATGATGTAATGCCAAATTTATTTGAAAATTATGGAATTGCTATAAGACAATTTTATCCGGTACTTGGTCATAGTATAGGGGCTATAATATCTATAATATTTGGATTAAATGTATTTGTTAGTTTAAAAATTACATCTTTATTAATATTGTTTTTATCAGGTATTTCTATGTATTATCTTTCTCTTAATTTATCTGGTAAGAAAAATATTGCTTTGTTTTCAAGTATTGTTTATATGTTATTTCCTTATCATTTATCAGATATATATATAAGAGATGCTTTAGGGGAATCATTACTTTTTATTTTTATTCCAATGATTATTAATGGCTTATTATATTTATTTAATGATAAGAAAAAATTTTTACTTTTATTTTGTACTGGTTATATTCTTGGGATGTTATCTCATTTAACATTAATGATATATTTTACTTTACTTTTAATACCATTTTTTATTATAAATAGAAAGAAAATATTTAAAAAGGATATTATAAAAATTTTAATTATTGCATCTATTATAATATTAAGTATAACTAGTTTTTCAACTGTTAATTTAATTCAAAATAAGATATCAAATAATTATAGAGTTTTTGACTCTAACATTATGGTTGAAAAAAATAAATATAAAGGGTTATCATATGAATATGTTAATTACTTATCATTATTTGATTATCAACATACTAGTGATACAAGAGTAAGATTCTTTTTAGATTTTATTGTTTTATTTTTATTAGTATTATTAATTAAGAATTATAAAAAAATTGATTTAAAGAAATATAAATATTTTATTATTTTTGGAATAATTAGTTTTATAATGTCATTGATTATATTTCCGTGGAATATGATGCCATCATTTTTAAAGATGATTCAATTTCCATTTAGGATGAGTTTATTTTTTACAGTTAGTGTTAGTTTATTAGTTCCTCTTGCACTACCGTTTATTAAAATAAATGAAAAATATTTAATAATAGGCATGGTTATATTTGCATTATTTAGTGTATCTATTATTAAATATAAAGGATATATTGATTTAAATAATGTTAATTATAGTATGGGTATAGGATGGCAAAAAGAATATTTACCAAATAAAATGTATGATAAATATGATGAAATAAAAAACAGGGAATATAAAATAATATCTAATGAAGATGTAAATATACTTGAAGATAATTTTCCAAATATTAAATTTGAATTATTAGAAGATTCTTATGTTGAAATTCCAAGAACTTATTATTTAGGTTATAACTTATATAATAGTAATAATGAATTAGAAAACATTTTTATGTGTGATAATGGTTTAATATGTTCCAACTTAAAAAAAGGTAAGTATGAATTAAAATATGAAAGAACTACCATTTCAAAAATTTCGTATATTATATCTTTATGTTCGTTAATTATTTGTTTATTGATATGGTTAATTAGTTATATTTTTAATAAGAAAAAAGTGTTATAATATGATTAGTATTTTGGAGGTAATATATGCATGTACTTGTAATTCCTACATGGTATCCAAATGGTGCCGATAAATTAATTGGTATTTATCATAAAGAATATTGTGAAGCTTTGGCTAATCATGGTATTAAAGTAAATATGCTTTATGTTGATAGACAAAAAGTAAGTCATCCATTAAGATATTTATTTATGTCAAAAAAAGAACATATAAAAGAAAAAAATTATGATATATATATGAGAAAAAATTTTGATATAAGAAGATTTAGTTATAAGTTGTCTATAGATAGTTATTGTAAGACTTTAGAAAAAGAATTTGTAGATTATATTAAGATTAATGGTAAACCTGATATATTACATGCAGAAGTTACTATACCTGCAGGTTATGCAGTTTGTAAACTGGGTAAGAAATATAATATACCTGTAGTTGTAAGTGAACACGCAACTTATTATCAAAGATTTTTTAATGATGAAAATAAAAAATATAGTGACTTTGTACTAAAAAATAGTTACTATACTACTGTTAGTAAATATATGGCAGATTATATTTTAAAAACTCATAATCAGTGTGATGTTTTACCTAATTTAGTAGATACTAAAAATTTTGTATTACCTAGAAAGAAAATTGAAGGTATAAAATTAATTACAGTTGTTGGACTTCGTAAAGTTAAAAGAGTTGATGATATTATTTCTGCATTAAAAATATTAATTGAGGAAAAGAAAATAAAAAATGCTACGCTTACTGTAGTTGGAGATGGACTAGATGCTTCTTATTTTAAAAATAGATGTAGTGAATTAAATATGGATAAATATGTTACTTTTGTTGGCAAAAAGAATAAAGAAGAAATAGCAAAATTATTAAATAAGCATAATATCTATGTTATGTCATCTGAAATAGAAACATTTGGAATACCCGCTATTGAAGCATTTGCTAGTGGAATTCCGGTTGTTGCAACAAAGTGTCTTGGGCCTGAAGAGTTCGTTGATAAAAAAAATGGAAAATTAATTAGTATTGCTAATCCAAATGAAATAGCTGATGCAATTTTGGATATTTATAATAATTATGATAAGTATGATATTAAATATTTAAGAGAAAGTGCTAATAGGTATAGTGCTGATACAGTAATTAATAAAGCTATAAAAATATATAAAAAATTATTAGGCAAGGAGGATAAGACATGAAAAAGATAATTTTTGTATTTAAAAGACTTTTTTCTATGGATTATAAAAATATGTTTAAAACTATTAATAAAATTCATAAAAGAAGTAAAAAATCTAGATTATTTCTATTCTTTGATATTATGTATTCATCATTTAAGTATCAAGCTGGTTATACTGATTATTTCTTATTTTATTTTGAAGATCTAAATAAAAAGCAAAGATCAACTTATATAACAAGGGGTATTAATAATAATTATATTAGATTATTAAATAATAGAGATTATTATAAATATTTTAGTGATAAAGTATTATTTAATAAAACTTTTAAAGATTATATAGGAAGAGATTATTTAGATTTAACTAAGACATCTATTACTGATTTTGAAAAGTTTATTAAAGTACATAAAGAAATAATGGTAAAAGAAGTCGAAGGATCTGGTGGATATGGTGTATCTAAAGTAGTAATAGATAAGAAAACTAATGTTAAAGAATTATATAAAGAATTGCTTGATTCAAATAGAACTTTAGTAGAAGAATGTGTTAAACAACATAAAAATATGTCAAAATTGTGTTCTAGTTCTGTTAATACGTTAAGAATTGTTACAATTACTAGAAATAATAAAACTAATATAATGTTAAAAGTTATTAGGATGGGTAATGGAGTTAATGCAGTTGATAATTTTCATTCTGGTGGTATGTATTCAATATTTAATGATGAAGGGATTGTTACTAAACCAGCAGTTGATAGAGAAGGTAATGTTCATAAAATTCATCCTTATACTAAAGTAAATATAGAAGGATTTAAAATTCCTTATTATAAAGAAGCTATTGAATTAGTAAAAAAAGCCAGTAAAGTAATTAAGGAAGTTAGTTATGTTGGTTTTGATGTTGCAATTACGCCTTCAGGACCAATAATAATTGAAGGTAATGAACTACCTGGATATGATTTATATCAATCTAAAGTTCATTTAAATGAAAATAAAGAAGGTTTAAAACCTTTATTTGATAAAATAATTTATGGAAGAAGTGAGGAAAATGAAAAATAAAAGTAGTGTTATTTGGGGTTTAGTTTTAGTTGTAATTGGAGTTTTATTAGGATGTAAAGCATTAAATCTATTTGATTTTGATATATTTTTTGATGGATGGTGGACTTTATTTATTATTATTCCATGTCTTATAGGATTAGTAACTGATGATAATAAAACAGGAAGTATTATTGGTTTGGTAATAGGTGTATTGTTATTATTAAGTGCTCAAAAAGTAATTGATTATTCTTATATGTGGAAATTATTAGTACCAATTATAATTATTATTGTTGGTATTTCTATAATTTTTTCAAATGTATTTTTTAAAAAAGATGAAGAAAAGTTTAAGAAAATGAGTAATAAAATTAGTAAAGAAGGATTAACTGCTGTTTTTTCTGGACAAGATGTTAAATTAGATGATCAAGTATTTGAAGGTACAAATTTAACTGCAATTTTTGGTGGTATAAAGTTAGATTTAAGAAAAGCTGAGATTAAAGAAGATGTTATTATTAATGTAACTGCTGTATTTGGTGGAGTTGATATATTTCTTCCAGATGAAGTAAAAGTAATAATTAAGACAAATTCATTTTTTGGTGGGGTTGATAATAAAAAGAAAAATAATGATGATAAAAAACTACCAACCGTATATATAAATTCTAGCTGTGCTTTTGGTGGAGTTGATATAAAATAACTATTTATAGTTATTTTTTTTATTTGACATTAATTATCTTTTGTTTTAATATATACCTAATTTTTAAAGAGGGGGGTTATTATGGATATTCCTACTATAAAAGATTTAAATAATTATAATTTACTTCATGGACATAAAAAAATATCAAATTTTGTTATTGATGAAAAATTAACTAATACTATTACTAATATATCACATGTTGAAATTAATAATATTAAAGATAGCTATATAAAATATATTTCTAAATTTAAGATGAAAAAACTAACAAAAAAATTTTTAGATAATTATATTTCATTACATAATGTTGGTTTTTTAAGCAATAAAAAATTACAAAATATGGTTAATAAATTAAATGTTAGTAGTATTTATGAATTAGCTTATGTATACAATGAATCTGCAGTTAGTTTAGATCCATATAAAATTCCTATTAATTATGTACATAAAAATGTTTTAGATGGAACATTAAATGTCCAAACACTTGTTACAGAGGATGAAAAATATTTTAAAGAATTATTTCCGTTATTAAATATTTATTTTACTGATATTGATTTATCATATTATGTTACTGAAATTACACCTGCTTGTTATGTGCATGAAATAATTCATAGTCAATTAGAATCACATAAGGGTATAATTAAAAATTATATTAATACAGAAGTATTATCTATATTTTTTGAATTACTATATACATTTGAATATAATAAAAACATTTATAATGTGATTTTATTAAATAGAATTAATTATATTATATCTTGTTACAATAATATGTATAGATATAAAAATAATATGTCTAAGAAATATAATGAATATAATTATTATAGTGACGCAAAATATATTGTTTCTACTTTAATTGCTTTTAATTTATTTGATAAATATATTAATTATAATGATAAAAAAGAATTATTAATTAATATACAAAATGTATTGAACGGTAGCTTATATTTAGAAGAGTATTTAAAAAAATATAATGCAACTTATGATGAATCATTAAGTGATACTTATATTAAAAGGATATTTAAATAGTATTTATACTATTTTTTTATTTTATCTAATGTTATAATATTTACTTAGAGAGTGAGGTTTTTATGAAAAAAATAGTAGTTGGACAATCAGGTGGACCAACATCTGTTATTAATTCTAGTGTTGCTGGAGTTTATAAAAAAGCAAAAGAATTAGGTGTAGAAAAAGTATATGGTATGGTTTATGGAATTGAAGGTTTTTTAGAAGAAAACTTTATAGATCTTGATGATTATTTAAGTAATAATGATAATTATGAATTACTTAAAAGAACACCTTCTGCTTTCTTGGGATCTTGTAGATATAAATTACCAAAAATTGATGGTAATGAAGATGTTTATGAGAAAATATTTTCTATTTTAGATAAGTATGAAATAGATGCATTCTTTTATATTGGTGGAAATGATTCAATGGATACAATAAAAATGTTATCAGATTATGCTTCAAGTCATAACAAAAAACAATTATTTATGGGTGTTCCTAAAACTATAGATAATGATTTACCTATTACGGATCATTGTCCAGGATATGGAAGTTGTGCAAAGTATATAGCTACTAGCTTAAAAGAAATAATAAGAGATAATGCATCTTTTAGTAAAAATAGATTAACTGTTTGTATAGTTGAAATTATGGGAAGACATGCTGGATGGCTTACAGCAGCAGCAGCTCTTGCAAAAGATGATACTTGTGAAGGAGTTGATGCTATTTATTTACCAGAAGTTGTGTTTGATGTAGATAAATTTATTGAAAATATAAAAACATTATCTGAAACAAAATCTAGTATTGTTATTGCAGTTTCTGAAGGAATTCAAACTAGTGATTCTAAATTTGTTTGTGAACTTGGATCAGAAGATCGTGCAGTTGATGCTTTTGGTCATAAACAATTATCTGGTACTGCATCAACATTAGCTAATATTGTTGCTAAAGAAACTGGTTTTAAAACAAGAGCAATAGAGTTTTCAACTCTTCAAAGAGCAGCATCTCATATTGCATCTTTAACAGATATAAATGAAGCAGAATTAGTTGGTGAAAAAGCTGTTGAAGAAGCTAGTAATGGAAATACTTCTATGATGGTTACCTTAAATAGAAGTGATGATAATGGATATAATTGTACTACTAGTGTTTATGATATTCATAATATTGCAAATGTTGAAAAGAAAGTTCCTCTTGAATGGATAGATAATGAAAATCATCAAATGAAAGAAGAATTTATTAAATATGCTAAACCACTTATAATTGGAGAATTACAACCAATTTTTAAAGATGGTTTACCAGTTCATTTAATAAGATAAAAAAAGTACATATTATGTACTTTTTATTTTACTTGATTAATTATAAAATTTACAACATTATTGATATCTTTTTGAGATACATATGGAGTTTGAATATCATATATTTTAGAATTTGCTTTAACGTATGCTTCTCCATATACAGTTAATAAATTTGATCCATCAATTTTTATATAGCTTGCTTGTTCTTTACTTGCTAAATCAAATGTTAAAACTACATTAAATAGTTTTAATATTTCTTTATCAAGATTATCTTTAAAATATGAAGATGTTGACATTATAAGATGAATATTATATTTATGACCTTCACTTAAAATTTTATATAATGTCTCATTAATATTTTTAATATTTAATATATCACTAGCTTCATCAATAAATACAAATATATGTGGTAGTTTTTCAAAGCTTATTTTTTTTCTTTCTTCAATAATATCAACAATATAATTTAAATTATTAATATTTTCATATTGGTTTGTATTTATATTAATGCTTTGAGGTAATTTTTTGTACTCGTTAAACTCTACATTTCTTTGATCAATAAATATAAACTTGGCTTCATCTATAGTATTTTTTAATAATAAACTAATAATCATTGAATTAATAAAGATTGTTTTACCTGAACCTGTTTCTCCAGTAATTAATATACCTGATTTATCTTTTAAATCTATATAATACTTATTATTTTCATTATCAACACCAGCTGGTATATTTAATTTATCATTAACATCTTTTTTTAAAAAAATTTTACTTAAATTATAATATTTTTTATTATTTCCTAATTCTTCGCTTCTTGTTTCAAGTAAATCTTTACTTGGTAAAATATATTCCATCTTATCCCGCCTTTATTATATTAATTTTATCATAATTAAAAAAATATTGTAAATTGCTTTACTTTAAAGATGTAAAATAGTGTCTATCAATGTTTAAATATTGCTTATTTATGTTATTATATTGTTGAATGCAGGTGATATTATGGATCAAATAGATTTTAGTACTGGATTAACATCTAAAGAAGTAGAACAAAGGATGAAAAAAGGATTATATAATTATAATGATACACCTAAAACTAAAAGTATAGGGCAAATTGTTAGGGATAACTTTTTTACTTATTTTAATTATTTAAATTTAGCTCTTGGGGCTGCTGTTTTTATAGCAAGTATAATTAATGGTAATATATGGTATGGTTTAAAAAATTGTTTATTTATGGGTGTTATTATTGTTAATTCCATAATTAGTATAGTTGAAGAAATTATTTCTAAAAGAATTATTGATAAATTATCTGTTGTATCTGAAACAAAGGTAATTGCTTTAAGAGATGGAAATGAAGTTGAATTATCTTTAGAAGATATTGTAATAGATGATGTAGTTAAATTATCATTGGGACATCAAATTGTAGCAGATGCTATTGTAATTGATGGAGAACTTGAAGTTAATGAATCTTTAATTACTGGAGAAAGTGATGCTATTAAAAAGAAAAAAGGTGATTCATTGCTTTCAGGATCTTTTATAGTATCTGGAAGTGCTACAGCACAAGTTATTAATGTTGGAAAAGATAATTATGTTTCTAAAATTTCTAGAGAAGCTAAGTATAAAAAAGAAGTTAATTCTGTTGTAATGGAATCTTTTACAAAAATGTTGAAAGTATTATCTATTTTAATTATTCCTATAGGAATTGTTATGTTTATAAATCAATATGCTGTTACACAAAATGTACCTGAAAGTATATTTACTACTGTTGCATCATTAATTGGCATGATTCCAGAAGGATTAGTTCTTTTAACATCCTCAGTTATGGCAGTAGGGGTAATAAAACTTTATCGTGTTCATGTATTGGTACAACAATTATATTCAATTGAAATACTTGCTAGAGTAGATGCTATATGTCTTGATAAAACAGGAACATTAACTGAAGGAAGAATGGCATATTATGATGTATTAGAAACTAAAAAATATAATAAGGCTAAAATTGAGGCATATTTAAAAGAATATACATTAGCTAGCAAAGATAATAATGCTACTATGATGGCATTAAAATCTCATTTTGAAGGTGAAAAAATAGAAGCTTTAGATAGTATTGCCTTTTCATCTGATAGAAAATACTCTGCATTACAATTTGAAGATTATTCTCTTTATTTAGGTGCTCCAGATGTATTATTAAAATCTAAAGTAGATAATAAAAAAATAGATCCATATACTGAAGAATACAGAGTTCTTGCTTTAGGTATTAAAAAAGGAAAAATTGATTCAAAATTATCTGGAATAGAAGCAATTGGATATGTTTTGATCGAAGATGTTATTAGACCTTCTGCTAAAGAAACATTAGATTATTTCAAAAAAAATGATGTGTTAGTTAAAATAATATCAGGAGATAATGTTAAAACAGTTATGTCTATAGCAAAAAAAGTAGGTCTTGAAGATATTAAAGGTATTGATATTGGAGAACTTACAAATGATGAATTAAAAGAAAAAATAGATGATTATCAAGTTTTTGGTAGAGTAAAACCAGAACAAAAGAAATTAATAATTCAACATTTAAAATCACAAGGTCATACTGTTGCAATGACTGGGGATGGAGTTAATGATGTATTAGCTTTAAAAGAAAGTGATTGTGCAATATCTGTAAAATCTGGAACTGACGCTGCTAGAAATGTTTCTCAATTAATATTATTAGATGATGATTTTAATTCACTTCCAAAAGTAGTTGCTGAAGGTAGACAAACTATAAATAATGTACAAAGAAGTGCCTCACTATTACTTGTTAAAACTTTATATACAATAATGTTAATTATATTTAGTATATTATCATTTCAAAAGTATTTCTTTATACCAATTCAATTAACATTTATTACAACTTTTACTATAGGTGCTCCATCGTTTATATTAGCACTGGAACCTAATCATGCTTTAGTTGAAGGTAAATTCTTGTTAAAAATATTAGCAAAGAGTTTACCAACAGCTTTAACTGTATTATTTAATATTGTTATTGTTAGTGCTTTTTCAAGCGTATTTGGACTTTCTTATGAACTTCAAAGTAGTATAAGTGTTATATTAACTACAATTACTGGATTATTATATTTATATAAATTATGTTGTCCATTAAATTATTTTAGAGGTACATTATTTGGAGTTATGTTTATAGGATTTATATATTGTTTATTCTTCCAACCAACATTCTTTAATTTACTTCCTATGGATAAGGTAAGTTTCTTAATAGTTTTAGTTCTTGCAATAGATTCATTCTATATTTATAAGTTATTAAATTATGCAATTACTGCATTATTTAATAAGTTTGATAATACTATTAAAGTTGAATCTGATATATATAAGGTTACAAAATGAAAATTTACTATTTAGTATTTTCATTTTTTTTATTATAATATATATAGAATAGAGGAATTTTATATGAAAAATAAAGTTATTATAATAGGTTGTGGTAATGTTGGTATGGCTTATGCATATGCTTTAGTTAATCAAAAAACATATGTTAATGAGTTATGTTTAATAGATTTAGATGACAAAAAAATTCTTGGAGAAGTTATGGATCTTAATCATTGTCTTCCTTATTCCCCAAATAAAATTGATATTAAAGTTGGTTCTTACGAGGATTGCAAAGATGCAAATTTAATTGTTATTGCTGCAGGTGCTAATCAAAATCCTGGAGAAACCAGAATGGATCTTATTTATAAAAATGCAAAGATATTTAAAAATATTATAGAAAATATTATGGCAAATGAGTTTAAGGGTATTTTTTTGATTGCAACAAATCCATTAGATGTTATGACTTATATTACTTATAAATATTCACATATGTCTGCTAATAGAGTTATAGGTTCAGGTACTTTTTTAGATACTTCAAGAATGAGATATTTAATAGGAAAAAAGCTTGATATCAATCCTAAAAATATTCATGGTTATGTTATTGGAGAACATGGTGATACTGAATTTATTCCATGGAGTAATGTAAATATTGGTCTTCAAAATATAAATGATTTTTTAAGCTTTAATGATAAAGTATCAATAGAAAATGATGTTAGAAATGCTGCGTATGAAATAATAGATAAAAAAGGTAATACTTCATATGGAATAGGAGTATGTTTAGTTCAAATTACTAATGCTATTCTTGGAGATGAAAAAACGGTAATGGTTGTATCTAATTATGATTATCAAAATGATGTCTATGTAGGACTTCCTGTAGTTTTAGGAAGAGCTGGAATATTAGAAAAAGTATATTTTAATTTAAATAAAGAAGAAACTGTTAAACTTCAGCATTCTATAGATGTGATAAAAGATGCTATTAAAAAAGTTGTATAGTTGTAATAAATAATATATGGTGGTAATATTTTAATAGAAAAGGAGATTGTTATGAAGAAAAAGTTAATATTTATTTTAGCATTAATGTTTTTAGTTATTCCATTTAAAATTGTTAATGCAGAAGAAGAACCAATTGTAATTGCTACTAATGAAGAAGTTGAAAAGGTAAATCATTCATATTTTGAAGCAGGAAATGATTTGAATGTAAAAAAATATGTTGATGGCATATCTTTTATTGCTGGTAATATTGTTAAATTTGATGGTGTTACAACATATGGTGCCTTAGCAGGTGAGAATGTTGTTGTTAATAACAAAATTGAAAAAGATTTATTTGCAGCGGGAAATATTATTACTATATCTAAGGAAGCAAAAGTTGGACGTGATGTTTATTTAGCCGGTAGTGAAATTAATATCTTATCTAATATAAATGGAGATGCTTATTTAGCAGGTAGTACTATAGTATTAGATAATGTTGAAATTAATGGTAATGTTAATGTTGCTGCAGAAAACATTAAAATTAAAGATAATGTTAAAATTACAGGTACTTTAAATGTTAATCAAGATGTTAAAATTGAAAACGAAGAAAAATTAACATATGGAAAAAAGGAAACTTATGAAACAGGTACTAAAATTGAATTAAAAAATACTGTTATTGATATTGTACTTAGTGTACTTACATTAATTTTTACTGGAGTACTATTATCTGTAATATTCCCTAAATTATTCAAAAATATTGATAGTGAATTTAATGTTAGTAATGTATGTAAATATATGATATTTGGATTTATTGCTTTAATTGCTGTTCCTATTTTAACTATTTTACTAATGGGTAGTATTGTTGGTTTAACTTTTGGAATTATAGTTATTTTAGCTTATATAATAGCATTATTGATATCACTTGTAATGTCATCATATGCTGTTGGTAAAGTATTATTAACTAAATTGTTTAAGCAAAATGATAATTTATATTTAGATATTATTGTAGGATGTTTATTCTTTAAATTAGTTTCATTAATTCCAGCATTTGGTGGATTAATATACTTTATTGGATTCTTATATGGATTTGGTTTAATTATTAATCTATTCTTAAATAGAAACAAATAACAAAAGTAGTCATAATTGACTACTTTGTTTTTTTTGCATTTTTATTAATTAATTTAACTTTAACTCCTCTTCTGGCAGAAAATTTCTTTTTTACTCCTTCAGGAAGATTTACTTTATAAGTTCTCATCTAATAACCTCCAAATCAATAAAGATTATAGCATTAAAATAAAAAAAATAAAAGAAGAAATTATTTTTTCTTCTTTTTAGATTTTTTATTTTCTTCAACTATTGTAGCATCTTTAATGTTTTCTTTTGTTTCAATTTTTTTATAAGTTTCTTCTTTTATGTCTTCTTTTTCAATATTATCATATGTTGTAATATATCCGATTATATCTAATATTGCATAACACATTAAGACAATTCCTATAATTTGTAGTGGTAAATTTGCTTTTAATATTGTATATAATCCTGCTAATAATAATAGTATTGATATTACTAATTGAGTAATAAATTTATTATTTTTATATCCTAAACTTAGAGCCATAATTAATCTTTCAAGTGCATTAAATAATATCCATGCACCTATTATATATTGAACAATTTGTGCAATACTATTTGAAAGTGTTATAAATAAAATTCCTATTACTAATAAAACAATTGCCAATATTAATGTAGATGATGGTGTGTCACTATTTTGTTTTGTTTCATAATAATTTTTGATTATTAATAATATTCCATATACTACTAATATAATTCCAATAATTTTTGATACTAAAGAAATAAATGAATTAGGATATGCAAACATTAGTGCTCCAAATATTAAAAATAAAATTGATGTAAATAAATTTCTTTTGTTGTTTTTAATTTTAAATTCTATTTTCATTTTTTACCTTCTTTCCTATATAAATTATAAAATAATTTATCTTTATTAGCAAGTATGTTATAATATTAATAATAGGGAGAGTGTTTGTGTGATAACATTGGAATCAGCTTTAAAAATACTAAAAAAATATGGCTATAATTCTATGACTGTTCACCCATATTTATATAAAAAGAATAATGAAATTGGGATTAATTATTCTTATATAGATGATAAATATGGTATTACTGAAAGAGTAGCTTCTTTTTATAGTGATTTAGAGTTAGATAAATTTTTAAAAAGATTTCAATGGTATAAATTAAATGGTAAAAAAGAAAATGTTTCTATGAGACTTAATAATTATGAAATAAGTAATCCTCAAGTTTTATATATAAGAAATAATCATGTTATGACTGATGAGGAATTATTTGATATAAAAAGTTTTGAAAAAAAAGAAAATAAAAATAAAAAATTATCTCATTCTAAAAGATTATTTGTTGAAATACAAAGACTAATGGATAGATATTATTTAGAAAAAGATTATTTAGAAAAATATACAAATAATTTATTTAATAAAGAAAGAGAATTGACAAGATATTATTTAGAGTTGCAAAAGTTAGTTGATAAATATAATAGAGTTAAAAGAGATCTAATTATTGATAATGATAATAGATCATTTAAAACAGATTTAAAGTTAGAAAGTTTAATTAATTCCTTAATTAGTGAATATAAGAAAAAGATGCCTAGTGAAGATAGATTAAATGAATTAATTGTTAAAGTATGGATATTAAATAAAGAATTAGATAGTAATAAAGATTATATGTTTGCATTGAAAACTAATGATGATATAGATGAAGAAATGAGATTAGCTGTTACTAAAATTGATTTTATGAAAGAATTATTATCTAAAAGAAAAATTAAATTAATAAATTTATCAAAAAAATTTGATAGTATTGATAAACAAAGTACTTATGAAAGTATATATGATGATAATTTTGATGAAAAATATTTAGATTTTATTGAAAAAAAATATGATGTATTAGATAAAATTAATGAGTTTAGATTATGTGAATATTTAAATAATTTTAAAACTCAAAAAGCCTATGATATTGAGAAAAACATTATTAGATGTAGTAATGAAGTTAATAAAAAAGATAATTATATAAGTATTGATGAAGTTAATAAACATTTAAAGAAGCAATTTGATAATTTAACTAATAAAGAAAAAAATGCTTTAATATTATTTACTTCATTTTATGAAAAATTATTTATTATGATTCAAAATTTTAAAAATTATAATAGTATTTCTACTAATAAATTATTAAATATTTTAAATAATAATAAAGAATTCGAAAAAGTATTTAGAGATTGTTATGACAATATTAAATATCTTATTGAATTAGATGTTAATAAAAAAATTAAAAATGATATTTTTAAAAATATAGATTTTACAAATAAAATAAGTTTTATAGAATCTATTAAAAATCAATTAGATATAATAATTAATATCAATGATAAGATAAAACTAAATGATAATATTAAACTTTATTTTTCTACAACTGATTTTGATAATTTAGGGACATTTAATTTTATTAAAACTTCTTCTTTTATTGCACCTTATATGTATAATAGTAATAATAAGAATTATAGAGTTATAAATGCACACGTAAAAAAAGGAGTTTATGTTTTATATTGTCCTATTAAGCTAACATTATCAAAAAATAGTATAGAACTTTTAGATATTGAAAACACAGAAATATATATTGATACAAGAGATATTTCATTTAATAAAGAAAATAATGTTGTTTTATATTCTAGATTTAAAAAGAATATAATTAATTCTAAAAAGTATTCATATGTAAATAGTTTTGATGTTGATTATAAAATAAGTATTAACAAAGTTATTATAGAAAAGAGGTTGGAAAATGAATAGCGATAATAATAAGAAAAATAATAAGTTATTAAATGAAATAAGTATGCAAGCATTAAATAGTTTAGAAAACACTTTAAATATGCCTGCTTTGAAAAAAGAAGATGAAGTAAAAACAAGCAATGAAAAACATAATATTATTACAACATTTAAGGATATGTTTAAATATATAACTACTAAAAATTCTAATGAAATTTTTCAATTAGTTTTAAGGTTATTATTAATAGTGGTATTTATTATAGTATTAAGATTACCTTTTGAATTATTTAGGGATTTAGGATTTGATTTATTAATATCATTTGGTATTAATTCTACTGATAGATTTTTAGATATTTATAGATCTGTTTGGGATATTATTTATATAGTGATTGCTTTAATATTGTTCTTTTATCTTGTTACAAAGAGATATTATAATTTAGTAGAAAAAAAATAAGATATTTAAAAATATCTTTTTTTCTTGTAAAAATATTAATTTTGTAGTAATATCTTATGAGTATTGAAAGAAGTGGGGATTATTATGGACAAAATAATAAATATTGCTGTTGTGGCTCATGTTGATGCTGGTAAATCTACTCTAGTTGATGCATTACTTTCTCAAAATGGTGCATTTAGAGAAAATGAAGTAGTTAATGCTCAAGTAATGGATAATAATGATTTAGAAAGAGAAAGAGGAATTACTATATATTCTAAACCTTGTTCTATTCATTATAAGGATTATAAAATTAATATTGTTGATACTCCAGGACATGCTGATTTTTCTTCTGAAGTAGAACGTATTATGAGAACTGTTGATACAGTTGTTTTAATAGTAGATGCTAAAGAAGGACCTATGCCTCAAACAAGATTTGTATTAAAAAAGGCATTAGAACAAAATTTAAAACCTATTTTATTTATTAATAAAATTGATAAAAAAGATGCAAGAGCTGAAGATGTAGTAAATATGACATTTGATTTATTTATGGAATTAAATGCTAGTGATGAACAACTTGATTTTCCAATTATTTATGGTGTAGCTAGGGATGGAAAAGCTGGACTTGATCCAAATGGTGAAATGGTAGATGTATCACCATTACTTGAAGTGATTTTAAAACAAGTAGATCCATATAATGGAAGTAAAGATGATCCATTACAAATGCAAATTTGTCAATTAGATTATGATTCATTTATAGGTAGACTTGGTATAGGTAGAATTACTAAGGGTATGATTAAAAATGGACAAACTGTTGCTTTATCTAAAAATGGTAGTGAAAAAATAGAAAACTTTAGAATTACAAAATTATTTGTTCAAGAAGGTATTGAAAGAAAAGAAGTTAGTGAAGCATATTATGGAGATATTGTAACTATTGCAGGATGTTCTGATATTTCAATAGGAGATACTGTTTGTGATAAAGATAAAGTTGAAGCTCTTCCACAAATAATTATTGAAAGACCTACAATGTCCATGAATTTTATGGTTAATTCTTCTCCTTTTGCAGGACAATCTGGTAAGTTTTTAACTTCTCGTCATATAAAAGATAGATTAGAAAAAGAATTAGAAACTAACGTTGGTTTAGAAGTTGAAGAATTACCTGGTAGTGATGGATTTAAAGTTTCAGGTCGTGGTGAACTACATTTATCAGTTCTTTTAGAACAAATGAGAAGAGAAGGTTTTGAACTTTGTGTTTCTAAACCAGAAGTATTATTTGAAGAAATAGACGGTAAAAAATGTGAGCCATTTGAAACAGTAATTGTTAATACACCATCTGAATATGCATCAACTATTATATCTGATTTACAAGAAAGAAAAGCTACGCTTAATATTATGACTAATTCTGAAACAGATCAAAATTATACTCATTTAGAATTTAGTGCACCTACTCGTGGATTAATAGGATATAGATCAGCATTTATAACTAATACTAAGGGAGAAGGTATTATGGTAAGATCTTTTGAATCTTATAAACCATATGTAGGTGAGATTCATGGAAGAAAAAATGGAGTTCTTGTTTCAATGGAAAATGGTAAGACACTTGGATATTCATTATTTAATTTACAAGATAGGGGAACAATGATTGTTGGTCCTGCAGTAGATGTATATGCAGGTGAAATTGTTGGAATTCATAATCGTGATAATGATTTAAATGTTAATCCATGCAAAAATAAGGAAATGTCTAATACAAGAAGTAAAGCATCTGATGATGCAATTGCTCTTGTTCCACCACGTACATTTACTTTAGAAGAATCTTTAGAATTTATTGAAGATGATGAATATGTAGAGATTACTCCGGATGCTATTAGACTACGTAAAAAAGTATTAGATGCTAATGAAAGATTTAGATTAAATAGAAAATAATAAATAGCAAAATGACAAAAAAGTATTCATTTTGCTTTTTTAGTGATATAATTTATATGGAGGTAATGGAGAATGGAAAAGAAAAGTTCTAAAAAAACTACTAGTAAATCAAAATCAACAACAGCTAAAAAAACAACAAAAAATGTTAGTAAAGTTGATGTTGTGAAAGAAGAAAAAGTAGTAAAAGAAGATAGAATTGTAGAAAGTTCTAATAGTAAAAAAGAAAAAAAAGGATTAGGTTTATTTTTACCATTATTTTTAACTTTAGTTATAGTATCAGTTATTAGTTGGTTTATAACTTCTGGTGTATTTAATGGTGCTGAGTTTACCGGAGGTACTAAGCCTGTAAGAATCGGTATTTCAAATTTCTTTGAATCGATTTTAGCTGGTATGAATGGGGTTTATCAATCTCAAGTAATATTTTTAGCTATGGTTGGTATATTTTATGGTATTGTTTCTAAAACAGATAGTTATAAAGCAATGATTTCTAAATTTGCAAAATCATTTGTAAATAAGAAAAATGCATTTATGTTAATTGTATCTGCATTAATCACTTTACTTGCTTCATTTTTAACACAACCATTAGTTTTAGTTTTATTTGTACCAATGATTTATTCTATTGCAAAAGAATTAAAATTAAATAAAGTTTCTTCAATGTTAATAACATTTGGTGCTTTATGTGTTGGTATAATGGGATCTACTTTTGGTGGATTTGGAATTGATTATTTAACTCAAAATCTTAATATTACAATTAAAGATGGTGTTATTTATCGTTTTATAATATTATTAATTGGATATTTCTTAATAAACGGATTTGTATTATTATTTAATAAAAAGAATAAGAATAGTGAATTGGTTGAAGATAATTTTACTGAAGTAAAAGAAACTAAAGCTAAAGCTTGGCCAATGATAACATTATTTGCAGGATTATTTGTTTTAGTAATATTAGGATTTATTGCATATAAAACTGTATTTGATATTTCAGTATTTAATGATTTTCATGAATGGTTAACTACTAAAGTTGTAGTTGGAGAAGGAGAAAATGAAGTCGCTGTATTTGGTGCATTACTTGGTTCTGCTGCTGCACCTTTTGGTTCATGGGATTTATATAATTTATCTTATGTATTATTTATAATATTAATATTTGTTAAATTTATTGCTAAAATTAAATTCAGTGAATTATTTGATAATGCTTTAGATGGATTAAAAGTAATGGCTAAACCAATGATTTTAGTTACTTTTGCTTACGCATTATTTGTAATAACATATAACAATAATTCGCCATTAACAAGTAATATTATTAATGCATTAAATCAAGGTGAAAAATTTAGTCCATATTTAAATGCATTAACAGGATTTATTGGTGCTTTCTTACATGTTGATTTTGAATATTCAGGTTTCTTACTAGGTGGTTTATATGCTGCTAAGTATGCTTCAAGTTCAAATCAAATTGTTGCAATTGCATCTTCAATGAATGGATTTGCATCACTTTTTGTACCTACTAGTGTATTAATGTTAACAGGACTTTCAATGACTAATTTATCTTATAAGAGTTGGTTAAAAGCAATTTGGAAATTCTTAATAGCATTATTAATTGTATTATTATTAATATTTACAATTATGTCATTTATGTAATAAATAAAGATAGACTTTTCTATCTTTTTTTATATAATAATTAATAGGTGTATATTTATGATAGGAAATGATTGGGACGAGGAATTAAGTGTTGTTTTTAATTCTTTAAATTTTAAAAAATTTTATAATAATATAATTAAGCTATATGATAAAGAAACTATTTATCCTTCAAAAGATAATATATTTAATGCTTTAAAATTAACACCATATAAAGATGTTAAAGTTGTTATAGTTGGACAAGATCCATATCATGGTGTTGGAGAAGCACATGGCTTATCTTTTTCAGTTCAAAAAAATATTAAGATTCCACCTTCTTTGAAAAATATATATAAAGAATTATATAATGATTTAAATATTAAGCCACCTGAATGTGGAGATTTAACTAAATGGGCTAAAGAAGGTGTTCTTTTATTAAACTCAGTATTGACTGTAAAAAAAGATTGTCCTAATTCTCATAAAAATATTGGTTGGGAACCTTTAACTGATTATATAATTAAAAAATTAAATGTTAAAAAAAATCCAATAGTTTTTATTCTATGGGGAAATAATGCAAGAATAAAAAAATCTCTTATTACTAATTCTAAACACCTAGTAATCGAAAGTGCACATCCATCGCCATTTAGTGCTAATTATGGATTTTTTGGTAGTAAGCCATTTTCTAAAACAAATAATTTTTTAATGAAAAATAATATAGATCCAATTGATTGGAAATTATAAAATTGACATTTCAAATTTAATGATTTATATTTAATAAGTCGGAGGAATTTATAATGGATGAATTAAATGAAAGAATAGAAAATGTAGAAGATAGAATTTTATTATTGCTTCAAAAATTACATGAATTAGAAGAAAAAATTGATAATAAAAATGATGATTCAAAAAGACTTACTTTAGAAAAAAAATAATTGCTTTTTAAGCAATTATTTATAATTTAAAATCATTAATATCATCATCATTCATATTTTTATTATCAAAAAATGGTTTTATCTTTATATTATGAAATTTAGCTATTATATTAGATGGAAATTTTCTTACTAATGAATTTGATTCTGTTATATTTGTATTATAAAATGATTTAGCAGAATCTAATTTTTCATTAGTTTTTTTAATATCTTTTAAAAATGCAATCATATCTTTATTTGTTTTAATTACTTCGTAATCATTTTTAATTTTGTCAATTAAATTAAGAAATTCATCTAGTTTTCTATCCATATTAAAGTTAGATATATTTTCATTTTTTAATTCTTCAATTTCTTTGAATGATATTTTTTCGTCTTTTAATTCATTTTCTATTATATTTTTTATATCAACAATAATATCATATTTTTTTCTTAAATTTTCATCTATAATTGATTCAGCTTCATCAATTTTTAATTTAACATCTTGTAATTTATTGTAATAAAAAATATAAATAATTGTTAATAAACATCCTATTATTAATATAATTAATAATGCATATATTAAATCCATACTATCACCTATTTTGATTATAACATATAATTTACAATATAGAGAAATAATTGTAATATAATATTGGTGATTTAATATGAAATTAAAAACTGTTGTTGTTGGATTGTTGGAAGAAAATTGTTATATTTTAGAGGATAATAATAAATGTATTATTATTGATCCTGGTGCTGAATTTGAAAAAATAAAATCTAATATTGAATGTGATGTTGTTGGTATATTAATAACACATTATCATGATGATCATATAGGTGCATTAGAAGATTTTAAAAAAATGTATAAATTAAATGAAAATGATTATAACATTGATGGTTTTAATTTTGAAGTTATTTCAACACCTGGTCATACTAGTGATTCTAAAACATATTATTTTAAAGATTATAATATTATGTTTACTGGAGATTTTTTATTTCATAATAGTATAGGTAGAATGGATTTACCAACTGGTAGTGTAGGTGATATGAAAAAATCTTTAGAAAAGATCTTTAAATATCCTTTGGATACAATAATATATCCAGGTCATGGTGATAAGTCAACATTAAAAAATGAAATAGATATTTATTATTAAATATCTATTTTTTCTTTGCTAGATATATAGTTTATATTATTAATCATTATAAGATAGTATTCTTTATTTTCTGCATTTGATATTAAAATATAATTATTTGTAATTCCTTCAATTGTTCCAGTAAATTCTTTTTCAAATTTTGTAAATACTGTTATTATTTTTCCTAAATTATTTATTTTGATTGAGTCTTTATTATCTCTTAATTCTTCATTATTTAGTTCACCTGGAAATGTTGGATTAGAATAAAATGTACCATTCATTTTTTACACCTCAATTAATAATATGCAAAATTAAAAAAATATTGTATAATCAATATAATAGGTGGTAAGTGTATGAATATTATCCAAAAGATTAAAAAAGAAAAATTAGTAATGAGATTTATTATATTTTTAATAGGTATATTTATTTTAGCTATTAATTATAATATATTTATTGTTCCTAATAGTTTTGTTTTAGGTGGTTCTACAGGTTTATCTATTATTTTAAATAAAATATTTAATATATCACCTGTTATGTTAGTTTTATTTATTAATGTCTTTTTAATACTTATAAGTTTAATATTTTTAGAAAAATCTGATACAAGAAGAGCTGTTATTGGATCAATACTATTTCCATTTTTTATATCTTTAACTGGTTCTATATGTGATAAAATCATTCCATATATTCAAATAGATAATATTTTATTAATTGCTTTATTAAGTGGATTATTATATGGACTTGGTACTGGTTTAATTTATAAGGTTGGTTTTAATACTGGTGGTGGAGATATATTAATTAAAATAGTAAATAAGTATTTTTATTTAAGTAGTGGATCATCTGCATTGTTATGTAATGGAATCGTTGTATTATGTGGTGGTCTAATATTTGGAATAAAAACTGTTATTTATTCTATTATTATATTACTTGTTAGTTCAGAAATAGTTGATAGAATTGTTATTGGAATATCTGACAGTAAAATGTTTTTCATATATTCAAAAAAATATAAAGATATTCAAAAATATATTATAAATGAATTGAAAACAGGTATTACTATACTTGATACTGAAGGTGGATATAATAATGAACAAAGAGAAATGCTTATGGTAGTAGTATCGACAAGAGATTATTATAGAATTAAAGAAGCTATATTAAATATAGATGAAAATGCTTTTTTTGCTGTATGTGATTGTTATGAAGTAAGTGGTGGAGTTAAGAGGAAAAATTTGCCATTTATTTAATATATATTATTTGTTATAATTTTTATGATATGAGGTGAAGGTAATCAATGAAATTTATTGATATAAAAAAATGTTCAAAAGTTTATAAAAATGGAGTTACAGGTATTGCTGATTTAGATTTAGAAATTGATAGAGGAGAATTTGTATTTATTATAGGTACAACTGCATCAGGTAAATCAACATTAATTAAATTATTATATAGAGAAGAAAAACCTACTAAAGGTATGGTTATAGTTGGTGGAATAAATGTTGCAAAATTACGTAATTCAAAAGTTTATAAATTAAGAAGAAAACTAGGAGTAGTTTTTCAAGATTTTAAATTATTACCAAAATTAACAGTATATGAAAATGTAGCTTATGGATTAAATACATTAGGTTTAAAAGGATCTGAAATTAAACCTAAGGTAATGGAGGCATTAGAACACGTTGGGTTAAAGGATAAGACAAGATCATTTCCAAATCAATTATCAGGTGGAGAACAACAAAGAGTTTGTATTGCTAGAGCTATTGTAAATAATCCTAAATTGTTAATTTGTGATGAACCTACTGGTAATTTAGATCCTGATACTTCTAAAGAAATAATGGATGTAATAGAAAAAATCAATAAGGAATTAAAAACTACAGTGGTTATGGCTACACATGATAAAGATATTGTAAATAGAATGAAAAAAAGAGTAATAACAATAGAAAATGGTATTAAAGTAAGTGATAAAATGAAAGGAAGTTATAAGGTTCATGAGAGCAATTAGAATTTTAGTAAGAAGTATTCGTGATGCTTTTAAAAGTGTTTTTAGAAACTTTAGTTTATCAATAGCATCTATTGCTTGTATTGCTATTACTTTAATATTAGTAGCTATCTCACTTGCTTTATCATCAAATGTTAATCATTTTACCCAAAATATAGAAAAAGAATTATCAATTGTAGTTTATTTAAAACAAGATGTTGATGAAAATAGAAAAAATGAAATAGAAAAAGAAATTAAACATATGGCTAGTTTTGATTCTTTAGAGTTTAAATCTAAGGATGATTGGAAAAAAGAAATGGAACAATCTTTAACTGGTTTAGAAGATGTTATAAAGGAAATGGATAGTAATCCACTTTATGATTCAATTTTGGTTAAGGTAAAAAATTCTTCTGATTTAAATGCTACTACTAATGCTATATCTGAATTAGAAGGTGTAGAATCTGCTAATTATGGAAAAGATAGTGTTGATCAGTTATTAATTATATTTAAGGTTATTGAAAAGGCTATGTTAGTTATTGTAGTTGCCTTAATATTAGTAACAGCATTTTTAATAAGCAATACTATAAAATTAACTATTTATTCAAGAAGAAATGAAATTGAAATAATGAGACTTGTAGGTACATCAAATACAGCAATTAAATTGCCATTTGAATTTGAAGGATTATTTTTAGGATTAATAGGATCTATTATTCCAGTGTTAATTGCAATATATTCATATATAATTGTATATGATCATTTTGATGGATATTTATTTTCACATATGATTGAACTTGTTAAACCTAATGAATTATTAGTATATGTATCTTTAATATTAGTAGCCATTGGTGGTGCTGTTGGTATGGTTGGTAGCTGGCATGCAGTTAGAAAGTATTTGAAGATATGATGAAAAGAGCAATTAGTATTATTAGTAGAGTTTTATTATCTTTGTTATTTATATTTGGATATTTTATATATCCTGATATGGTTCAAGCAAAGAAAGCTAATAATATTGTGGAATTAAAAGAACAATTAGCGGAACTTCAAGCACAAAAACAAAAGCAAGCTAGTGCAAAAGCTCAAACACAAAGTGAAATTAATGCAAAGAAAAATAGTATATATAAAGCATACCAAGAAAAAGAAAATATTAAAGGTGAAGTAGAAGATGCTAAAAATAAAATTAGTGAATCTGAAGAATCAATTAGTAAAGCTAAAGTTGATTTTGATAATGTATTAAAGTATTATCAAGTATCTTCAAAAAATAATAATTATTTAGAATATGTAACTGATGCTTCTTCAACTACTGAATTAATTATGAGAATAAAAGCTGTTGAAAGAGTAACAGATTATTATAAAAATAAAATTACTACTTTAAAGAATTTAATTGTTGAAAAACAAAATTTACAAGTAGAATTAAATGAAAAAGATAATCAATTATCTAGTGCTATAACTACTTATTCTAATGCATTGGATGAATTAAATGATCAAATGGAAGCTATAGATGAAATAGCTGAAGATATTGATTCACAAATTAGAGCTCAAGAAGAAACTATTAAATATTATAAGTCAATATGTGAGAGTGAAACTCAAGCTTTATCAACATGTACAAATGATCCACAAAGTTTTGGATGGAGAAAACCTACTGTTAAGGGAAGGGTTTCATCATTATTTGGATATAGAACGTTTGATAATGCTTTCCATCCAGGTATTGATATTTCTGGTAATGCTGAAGGAACTCCAGAATATGCTTCAGCTGCAGGTAGAGTTGCAGCTATAACTCATAGATCTAATTGTGGTGGAAATATGGTTTATTTACATGTAACAGTTAATGGTCAAAAATATACTTTAGTATATGCACATATGTTAGAAATAAAAGTTAAATTGAATCAAATAGTAACTACTGATACAGTTTTAGGAACAGTTGGTGGATATTCAACATCAACTCATTATTCAAAATCTGGATATGATAGATGTGCTTATGGTGCTCATTTACATTATGGTATTTCTACTGGATGGTATCATGTAGATTATCATACATGGTCATCATTTATTTCTCATATGATAGATCCAATGAAAACTGGATTCCCTTCAAAAGGAGTTTATTGGTATAAAAGATAATAAAAATAGTCTATATTTTAATATAGATTATTTTTATTTTAATTTTAATATTTTTTATGTTATTATTTTGTTGGTGATTATTATGACTTTTACTATGCAAGTCAAAGAAGAGTTATCAAGACTTAATGAAGATTACATTACGACTTTAGTGGAATTATCATCATTTATTAGATATGCTGGTAAAATTAAAGATAATAAAATAACTATAGTAATGGAAAATGCTCATGTTGCTAGATGTATATATAAAATGTTTAAGTCATTATTTATGATAAAACCTCAAATTCAAATACGTATTCAAAAAAGATTTAGAATTAAGCAAATATATATTTTAATTATAAATGAAAAAGTAAATGAAATTTTGGAAAAACTAAATATTATTAAAGATAATAAATTAACTATGCCAGAAGATTACTTTTTAGATTCTGATGAAGATAAGATATCTTTTTTGAAGGGATTATTTTTAGCATGTGGTAGTATTAGTGATCCAAAAAAGGGTGGTTATCATTTAGAATTTGTAGTTTCATATAAAAAAGATGCTATATATATAAGCAAATTATTAAAGAATTTTAAATTGGAAGCTAAAGTATTAAAAAGAAATAATAAATATATGATTTATATTAAACAAGCAGAAATGATAAGTGATATTTTAAAAATGTTTAATACTATAAATGCATTATTTTATTTTGAAGACATAAGAATATATAGAGATCATAAGAATATGGTTAATCGTCTTAATAATGTTGATTTAGCTAATCAAGAAAAGGTTATTAGAACTGGTTTGAAACAAATAGATGATATTAATTATTTAAAAGAAAATGACTTATTAGATTTATTAGATGAAAGAATTCAAGAAGTATTAAGTTATAGACTAAAATATCCAGAAGTATCTTTACAAGAATTAGCATCAATTGTTTCTTTAGAAACTAATAAAAACATTACTAAATCTGGTATTAATCATTATTTTAGAAAAGTTAAAGAGTTAGTAAATAAAAATAAAAATAGAAGTAATAATTAATTATATATGATATAATATCAAAAGGATGGAGATATAAATGAAAGAGAACTTAGGAGAATTAATTAAAAAATGTAGAATAGATAATAAATTATCTAAAGAAGAATTAGCACAAAAATTAGGTGTTACTAAATTAACTATTACTAAATGGGAAAAAAATATAAGTAGACCTTCTTTTAGTTCAATATTATTATTATCTAAAGAATTAAATTTGTCATTTGACGAGTTTATTTTAGGTTATAAAATAACTAAAGATAATAAAAAACAAAGTGAAGAAGATTTAAAATATTTGTTAAAAAAGAATTATAAATATAAAAATATTTTTAATGTATTTGCTGCAATATTTGTATGTCTTTGTTTATGTTTTATTGAAGTAATATTATTTAAATATAATATGAGTTCTAAGGATGGAAATTTTATATTTATGGTATTAATATTTATGCTTTGTTTTTGTGCTTTTACAGAGGGGTTGGAAAAAGCAAATTTATTTGAAGAAAAGAATAAATATAAAGAATATGGTTTACTTTTAATATTTGCTTTTATTTTTGTAATAACTGGTTTTATTTTATGTATAATGTAAAGTTAATGTATAAATTAACTTTTTTTATTTGTTTTTAATTTTTTTTTTAATATAATATCTACTTGGAAAGAAGGGCAACTATGGATAATGCAATTTATTTAACTAGTAATGACTATGAATATATAAAAAATAATAAGAAAAAAATTGGTGAAGGAAGCGATGGTATAGTTTATTATATAGGAAATAATAAATGCTATAAATTTTATCATCATAGTGAAGAAAGGACTGTTTCTATTACTGAACCAATACTTGATAATGATGGTGTTAACATTAGAAATTATAAGGATTTAAAATATAAAAAATTATATAATATTACACTATACTATGATAAAGATGGGGTTAAATTATCTAGAGAAATGGCTTTGATTAGAGCTATAGAAAGACAAAAAGATATTTCTTTATCTGTATTACCTACTAATTTAATTTATGTTGATAACAGAGTAATGGGTTGTGAATTAAAATATATTAAATCTTTTGGTGGTATTTATTTAAGTAATTATTTTCCTTTACCAATTAGAAAAAAAATATGTAATAATTTAATAATTAAGATTAAAGAATTAATTGATAATTATATATATCCTATTGATGTTTCTCAAAGAGATAAAGTAAATTTTATTTCAAAGAATAATGCAAATATTTTACTTGGTTTAGATATGAAACCTAAACTTATTGATTTAGATGGTAAGAGCACTGCTTATTTAGAATACTATTCTAATAATTATGAAAAATTATCAATGATATCATTAAATTATTTAATTATGGAAATTATAACTAGTATTGATTTTAAACAAGATTATTCCATTGAAGAACTTGAATATATAAAAGAATTAATTCATAGTGATAATATTTCATATGATTTAATTGATAAATTTTATGATTCCTATTTAAATTTTGATGAATTAAATAGTATATTAGATTCTTATAAGAGAAAATTAACTAAATAATTTTATCAATTATTCCATATTTTAAAGCATCATTTGCATCTAGAAAATGATCACATTCTGTATCTTTTGTAATTTTACTTAATGATTGATTAGTATTTTTAGCAAGAATTTTATTCATCTTGCTTTTTATTTTTAATATATGTTCAGCAGCTATTTTTATATCGGATGCTTTACCTTCAGCACCACCTAGTGGTTGATGAATCATAATTTCCCCATTTGGTAAAGAATATCTTTTTCCTTTTGTACCAGATGATAAAATAAATGCTCCCATTGATGCAGCCATACCTACACATATTGTTTTAACATCACTTTTAATAAAATTCATTGTATCATATATTGCTAATCCTGAAGTTATTTCTCCACCTGGAGAATTTATATATATAGATATATCTTCATGATTTAAACTATCTAAATATAATAACTCACTAACAATAATATTTGACATATAAGAATTTATTTCACCTGTTATAAATATTATTCTATCTTTTAGTAATCTAGAGTATAAATCATAGGCATATTCTTTATTACTTGTCTTTTCAATTATTGTTGGAATAATGTTCATAAAAATCACCTAATAATATTTTATAAAATATTTATAAATATATACGAAAATAAAATGACATATTTTAAGATATTTGTTATAATATAATTTAGAATAAGGGGATATGTGATGAATGATACTATAGAAGTAACATTAAATAATAAGAAAACTATCCAAGTTAATAATAATACAACGATTATGGAATTAGCACTTAATAATTCTGATTTATGCCAAGATAAAATAGTAGGTGCTAAAATTAATAATGAAATCGTTGATTTTAATCGTGTAATAACAAAACCAGTAAATATTGATTTTATAGATGTTAATGATATAGATGGTTATAAAATGAATCAAGCTGGACTTAAGTTTGTTTTAGAAGTTGCATTAAAAAATAAATATAAAGGTATAGAAGTTACTTATGATCACTCAATGGGAAATGGAGTACATGCAACAATATTAAATTATGATAATTTTAATGAAGATAATTTAAAAGTACTAAGAGAAGAAATGGATAAATTAATTGCTCAACACTTATTATTTGAAAAGATTAATGTAACATCTAAAGAAGCTATTAATTATTTAACTAAATTTAATTACATAGAAAAGGCAAGTAATATTCATAATATAACTAATAATATAGTTTTATTTTATAAATTAGGAAATAGAATTAATTATTATTATAGTGAAATGCCTTATTCTACAGAGTATTTAAGTGATTATGAATTAGTATATATAAATAAAAATGAGATTTTATTAGTACTACCATTTAATAATACTTTTAATGTTATAGAATATAAAATGTATGATAAGATAGCTAAATGTTTTAAAGTAACATTAGATTATTTAAATAAATATGAAATGCCTTATTTATCAAATATAAATGCTTATGTATCTAATGGTCATGTTAATGACGTAATTCAATTATTTGAAAATGCATTTAATTTACAAATATATGAAATAACTAAAAAAATAATTAGTAAAAATACTAAATTCTTATTAATATCAGGACCATCATCTAGTGGTAAGACTACAACTGCTAAAAAGATATGTTTACATATGCAAACATTAGGTTATCATCCATATTTAATATCAACTGATGATTATTTTGTTGATAAAGAAAAAAGTCCTAAAAAAAGTGATGGAACTTATGATTTTGAATCTATTGAATGTATAGATATAAATAGATTAAATAGGGATTTAAAAGATTTATTAAATGGTAGGGAAGTTATTCTTCCAAAATATAATTTTAAAACAGGTAAAAGAGAATATTATAATCAACCAATTAAATTTAAGGATAATTCGATTGTTGTAATAGAGGGAATTCATTGTCTAAATGATAGATTTGCTGGTGATTTAGATAGTAGTTTGGTTTATAGAATATATCTAAGTCCGTTTATGGCTAATAAAATAGATAGACATAATTATATTTCTACAACAGATTTAAGACTCTTAAGAAGAATTATTAGAGATAATAATAATAGAGGTTGTGATATAACTAGAACATTTGATTTATGGTATGATGTTAGAAAAGGAGAAGAAGAAAATATATTCCCTTATCTTAATAGAGCAGATGATATTATTAATACTTCACTACCATATGAACTTGGTGTTTTAAAAGTTTATGCAGAACCTTTATTATATTCAATAACTAATGATTCAAAATATTTAGAAGAAGCTAGAAGATTAATTTCATTTTTAAAAGGTATATATTCAATACCACCAGATTATGTAAGCGGTAGTTCAATATTAAGAGAATTTATTGGAGGAAGTACATTTAAAAGAGAGGGAGATATATAATGATTAAAGTTGCAATTAATGGATTTGGTCGAATTGGAAGATTAGCTTTTAGAGAAATAATAACAAATACTGATTTTGATATAGTTGCTATTAATGATTTAGGTAATGCTGAAGAATTAGCTTATTTATTAAAATACGATACTAATCATAGATCATTTTATGAAGATCAGATATCTTTTGAAGATGATTATATAGTAGTTGCTGGTAAGAAAAAAATTAAAGTGTTTACTGAAGCAGATCCTTCTAATTTACCATGGAAAGAATATAATGTAGATTTGGTACTTGAATGTAGTGGTCATTTTACTAATGTCGAAGATGCTTATAAGCATATTGAAGCTGGTGCTAAAAAGGTATTAATATCTGCTCCTGCTAAAGGTAAATGTAAAACTATAGTATATGGGGTAAATGAAAATATATTAGATTCTGAAGATAAAATAGTTTCTGCAGCATCATGTACTACTAATTGTTTAGCTCCTGTATTAAAAGTATTATTAGATAATTTTGGTATTGAAAAAGGATTTATGACTACAATACATGCTTATACTAATGATCAAGCAACACTTGATATTTCTCATAAAAAAGGAATACTTGAACGTCGTGGAAGAGCATGTGCACAAAATATTATTCCAACTTCTACTGGTGCAGCTAAAGCTATTGATAAAGTAATACCTGAATTAAAAGGTAAACTAGATGGAGTTGCTATGAGAGTTCCAGTTCCAGATGGTTCAATGATAGATTTAGTACTTGAACTTACTAAGAATGTATCAGTTGAAGAAATTAATAAAGTATTTACTGATAATCAAAGTGTTGCATTAAAAGTAAGTAATGATCCTATAGTATCAAGTGATGTTATATCTAAAAAGTGTGGAGCTTTAGTAGATTTATTATCAACTAGTATTGTTGAAAGTAAAGGAAAACAATTAATTAAGGTTATTGCTTGGTATGATAATGAAATGGGATATACATCTCAAATGATGAGAACAGCTAAAAAAATGTTTCTAAAATAGTAGAAATATTTTTTTATTATGATATAATTGTTGGTATAAGGTAGGTTATTATTATGAAAAATATTAGTAAGAAATATAAAATAATCTTAATAGTAAGTATAGTAATAATAATAATAGCATCTATTATTTTTGGAGTATCATATGCTCAATATGTACAAAGACAAAGTCAAACTACTAGTAATGTCGTAGTAGTAGATTGTTTTAATATAGAATTTTTAGATAGATTTAATGATGGTACAAGTAGTGCTGATGTTAATTTAACAAATGCTTATGCAGTAACTGATGAAAAAGGTATTTCTTTAATGCAAGTTCCTTATACATTTAGAATAACAAATACATGTGATATAGATTCTACTTATCAAGTAAATTTAGAACAACTTGCAACAAATGGTAGTGATTTATCATCTGATTATTTAAGAATACAATTTAATAATAGTAATTATAATTTAACTGATTTTAGTACTACTCAAACTAAAATAGGTGGAGCAGAATCTAGAAAAATATATGTGGGTAGATTAAATGCAAATGATTCACAAACATTTACTTTAAGAATGTGGATTAAATATAGCGCTACTAAAGAACAAGCTGGTGGTAAATCATATAATGGTAAAGTTGTAGTAATTAGTGTACCAGAAGAAAGTCAAGGATCATCAAGTGGTGGAATAGCAGGAAATGTTGCACTTAATACATATTTAAAAAATATAACATCACCTGAAACTGTTATACAAGATGATGGAACAGCAGATCATAATATGAGATATATAGGATCAACTCCAAGTAATTATGTATATTTTAATTGTAGTACCACTAATCCAGAAAATATGAATGATTCTACATGTGAAAAGTGGAGAGTTATTGGAGTATTTAATAGTGGATCATATTCTGGAACAGAAGATCAATTAGTTAAGATTGTAAGAAATGAATATATTGGAAATTTATCATGGGATTATAATTCATCTGGTACTTATACAAATAATTGGAATACAGCTGAGCTTCAAATATTTTTAAATTCTAATGATGGATATTATGGAGGAGCATCATCATATAGTTATTATAATCAATCAACAACAGCAACAACACTAGATATAAGTAGTTACTCAATAAAAAATACTCAAAGAAATATGATAGCAACAGTAAACTGGAAGACAGGAGCACAAGCATGGGATTCATCAAATTTAAAACCAAGCGTTTTTTATACAAGTGAAAGAGGATCTACAGCGGCAGGTGCAAGTGGTTCGACTGTAATTTGGAATAATGGAAAAGTAGGACTACCATACATGAGTGATTATTTTTATGCAACAAGTGGAGGAAGTATAGGAAGAAGTACATGTCTTGGAGCAACAATATATGTATCAAATAATACAAATTGGAGAACAGATTCAAGTGCCAATAATAACTGTGCAACAAACTCTTGGTTAATAGAAAGAGTAAGAAATCAAAGTGTATCTTCTGCATGGTCTTTGGTGCCTCAAAGTGGTAGCTCTAGCAACGTGTTCTATGTCATTAGGAGTAACTCTAATGGTACTGCATACAGCAGCAACTCGTACTACAGTATCGGGGTCCTTCCTACATTATATTTAAATAATGGAGTTGAGTGTGCAAATTGTGATAGTGCTAATGCTGGTTCATCTTCTAATCCGTTTAAATTAACGTATAGTTCATAAAAAAGATGTTGATATTATTCAATATCTTTTTATTTATGATATAATCTTATAATAAGGAAGGTATTTGTATGAGACTTAGATATAGTATTATTTTACTAATTATAGCTATATTAATTACTATTACTGTATCTTTAGGGTCTTCTTATGCCTTTTGGTATTATGGTAGTACTCAAGGAGAAAGTAATAATGTTGTTGTTGGATGTTTTAATGTAACATTTAAAGATAGATTTGATGAAAATGATGCTATTAGAAGTAGAGATATAAATTTATTAAATACGTATCCTGTTAGTGATGAAAAAGGTATTTCTTTTATGAGTGTTCCTTATACTATTGTTATTAAAAATGTATGTGATGTAGATAGTAATTATGATGTTTATTTAGAACAATTAGAATCTGGAGGAGTTGATATATCATCTGATTATTTAAGATTAGAATTAAATAATAATAGTTATAATTTAACTGATTTTGAGAGTAGTGATCCCTTAATTAATGGTATTGAATCTAGAAGGTTATATACTGGTAGATTAAATTCTAATGAATCTAAAATGTTTAGATTTAGAATGTGGATTAAGTATAGTGCTACTATAAAAGATGTTGCAAATACTATATATAATGGTAAAGTAGTTATTGTTAATGTTCCAACTATAGAAGAAGGAAATAGTTATGGAAATGTGGTATTAAACTAATATCAAGTAAGTGTATAGTCATACTTACTTTTTTTAATTATCTATTATTATTGTTGTATAATAATAGTGGTGATATCTATGAAACAATTATTACAAGATATGGATGTTGATAATAAAAAGGTTATTGTAAGATGTGATTTTAATGTATCTATTAAAGATGGAAATATAATAGATGATTTTAAGATTGTTAAGTCATTAAAAACTATAAATTATTTAATCGAACATAATTGTAAAATTATATTATTATCTCATTTAGGTAAAATAAAAAGTGAAGAGGATAAATTAAATAATAGTTTAGAAGTTGTAGCTAGAAGGTTAAAGGAGTTAATTAATACAAATGTTATATTTTCTAAACAAACTAGAAATCTTGGTTTAGAGGAATTAGTTTTAAATTTAAAGAGTAAGGATGTATTATTATTAGAAAATACTAGATTTGAGGATTTTCCTGATAATTTAGAGAGTGGATGTGATGCACAACTTTCATCTTATTGGGCAGGTCTTGGTGATATTTTTGTAATGGATGCTTTTGGATCATGCCATAGAAAGCATGCATCAACTTATGGTATTGCTAAATATATTCCTAGTTGTATTGGATTTTTAGTACAGGAAGAATTAGAAAATATTGATAAATATGTTATTAATGCTGAACATCCTTTTTGTATGTTATTAGGAGGAGCTAAGATTGATGATAAGTTAGAACTTATTAACAAGTTACTTCCTAAGTGTGATAAAGTTTTATTAACTGGTGGTCTTGCTAATACTTGTTTAAGTGTTTTAAATTTTGATATTGGTAAGTCTTTAAGTAGTAATAATCAACAAGTATTAGATGATGTTAAAAATATGTTATTAAATAATAAAGATAAGATAATGCTTCCATATGATGTTATTGTTGGTTCTTCATATGATGATTCATATATTGAAGTAAAATCTATTAATGAAGTTAATTTAAATGATGAAATAAAAGATATTGGACCAAAGACAATTGAAGAGTATAAGAAAGTATTTAATACTTGTAAAAGTATTTTTGTAAATGGTACTGTTGGAGTTTATGAAGATAATAGATATGCTAATGGTACAAAAGAAATATTTAATTCTTTAGCAACATCTATGGCTAATGTAATTGTTGGTGGAGGAGATGCTGCTGGTGCTTGTAGAAAGTTTAATTATGCTGATAAGTTTGCTTATGTTTCTACTGGAGGAGGAGCAACATTAGATTATATAGTAAATGAAAATTTAGTAGCGCTTGATATTATTCCAAATCAAGTTAAAGATGGAATAGAAATTATATAATAATAAATTATATTTAATTATAGAAAATATTTATATATTTTCTATTTTTTAATTCTTATAATCTATTAAAACTTTACATTATTCGACATCATATTACATAATTATTTCTAGTAATTTGTATTATTAAATAATATAATATACTTGTGCTGTAAATAATATAATTTGCGAGGAGAATTGAAATGATTAATGTAATTATGGTAGATAGTAATGAATCTAGCATTAAGGAAGTTAAGAAGTATTTCAGTAATCAAAGCAGTATTAATATTAAGAAATCTTTTAGTGATGGTTTAGAGGCGTTAAATGAATTATTAAGTAATAGCAAGGATTATGATGTAATGCTTTTAAATCCAATTATTTCTTCAATTGATGGAATAGGAATTTTAAGTAAAATTGAAGAACATAATATCAATATTAAAACTATTATATATTCAGATTATAATAGTGAAAATATGGTTAAATATTTATTTAGGTATAATATATCATTTTATTTATTAAAAAGTGTTAATATGGATATACTTAGTGAAAGAATAATAGATTCTACTAATTTGAAATATCAAGAGTATGAATATAAGGATACTTTTGTTACTCATAAGGTAAGTAAGTTACTTCATGATCTTGGAATGCCTTCGCATATTAAAGGGTATCAATATATTAGAGATGCAATTATTACTATGTATGAGGAACCTAAATATATTGGTGGTATAACTAAAAAATTATATCCTTTAATAGCAAAAAAATATAATACTACTGCTTCACGTGTTGAAAGAGCTATTAGACATGCTATTGAAGTTAGTTGGTCTAGAGGTGATTATGATTTAATGGATGAGATTTTTGGACATTCTGTTGATTTTGATAGAGCAAAGCCTACTAATTCTGAATTTTTAGCTACTCTTGCTGATAAAATAACTTTAGATGAATCTAATATTAGAGTTCATAATATAAATTAAATAGCATATGCTATTTTTTTAATTATCAATTGAAAAATATATTAGCTAATGCTAAAATTTATTTAGAGTAAGTAAGGATTTGATATTATGAAGAAAGTGTTATTGGCTGTATTAGATGGGTTTGGTATAAGAGATGAAAAAAGTGGAAATGCTATTTTAAATGCTGATACTCCTAATTTTGATAAGTTATGGAAAAATTATCCACATTCTTTATTAAATGCATCTGGAGAATATGTTGGTTTAGAAAAGGGTCAAATGGGTAATTCTGAAATAGGTCATTTATCAATTGGAGCTGGAAGATTAATTAAACAAAATGTTGCACAAATTAATGATATGTTTAATGATAAAAGTTTAAAAAATAATAGTGCATATAATGATTTAATTGATTATGTTACTTCTAATGATAAGATTCTTCATATTATGGCTTTAATTTCTGATGGTGGAATTCATTCTCATATTAAGTTTGTTTTAAAAATGATAGATAATTTATATAATGATGGTGTAAAAGAAATATATGTTCATGCAATAACTGATGGAAGAGATACAGATACTCATGTAGCTTACAAGTATATTAAACAAGTTGAAGATAAACTGTGTGATTATAATATTGGTCATGTTGTTTCTATATGTGGTAGATATTATGCAATGGATAGAGATAAAAAATGGGAAAGAACTAAATATTATTCAGATATGGTTACTAGGGGTATTGCAGTTCAAGCTGATAATTTAGAATATGCAATTAATTTATGTTATAAAAAAGGTGTAACTGATGAATTTTTACCGCCAATAATGATTAATAAGAAAATGACTATTAAAGATGAAGATGCACTTCTTTGGTTTAATTATAGACCAGATAGAGCTAAACAAATATTAAATGTTTTAACTGATGTTGATTTTAAAGAATATAATAGTGTTAAATTACCAAATTTAAAAGTTTATACTATATATAAAATAGATGAAGCAATTAATAGTAAACATTTGTTAGATCATATTGATGTTATTAATCCATTTGGAGAATATATATCAACATTGGGTTTATCACAAGCAAGAATTGCTGAAACTGAAAAATATGCTCATGTAACTTACTTTTTTGATGGTGGTAGAGAATTAGATTTGGAAAATTGTGATCGCTTTTTAATTCCTAGCCCTAAAGTAGCAACTTATGATTTAAAACCTGAGATGTCATCAAATGAAATAACTAAACAAGTAATTAAGTGTTTAAATAATGATTATGATTTTATTTTAGTTAATTTTGCTTGTCCAGATATGGTTGGTCATACTGGAAACTATGATGCAACTATAAAAGCAATCGAAGCAGTTGATAATTGTTTGGGTGAAATAATGGAAAGTGTTGAAGAAAATTTATATACAATGTTTATTACTGGAGATCATGGTAATGCTGATTATATGATTGATGATAATAATAAAATGGTTACTACTCATTCAACAAATCCTGTTCCATTTATAACAACTGATAAAAAACTTAAACTATTAAATGGCAATATCACAAGTATTGCTCCAACTATATTAAAATATATGGATATAAGAATTCCGGATGAGATGAAAGAAAGTGATTTATTAATTGATGATTAATCACTTTTTTTATTTAAAAAAAATATAAAAAAAGCTTGATTTTCTGCATATATTTATGATAAACTGTTAATTGTATGACTGCATTGATGTGTGAGGTTGCTGATACACTAGGCAAAGTTGTTTAAATAAAAAATAATTTAAACAGTAAATTTGCTATAAAATCAGGTAATTCATTACGGAGCAAGTCTATACTAGATATAGGCGAAAGGAGGACATGAAATATGTCAAGTAACAAAGTTCGTGTAAATTTAAGAAGCTATGATCATAGATTAATTGATTTAGCTGCTGCAAAAATTTGCGAAACTGTTAAAAGAACTGGGGGAGAAATATCTGGTCCAATTCCTCTACCTACTGAAATTGAAAAAATTACAGTACTTAGAGCAGTACATAAGTACAAAGATGCTAGAGAGCAATTTGAAAAACGTACTCACAAAAGACTAATAGATATTAAAAATCCTAGTAAGGAGACTATTGAAGCTTTAGCACATTTGGATTTACCAAGTGGCGTAAGTATCAATGTTAAATAATTAAAATTAATTGGAGGAAAAAATTATGAAAGGAATCTTAGGAAGAAAAGTTGGAATGACTGAAGTATTTACTAAAGAAGGTAAAGTTATTCCTGTCACTGTAATTGAAGTTGAGCCTAATGTTGTTACTCAAGTTAAAACAGTAGAAACTGATGGTTATAATGCAATTCAATTAAGCGTTTGTGACAAAAAAGAAAAAAACGCTACTAAAGCTAGTGTTGGTCATGCTAAGAAAGCTAACACTACTCCTAAGCGCTTCTTAAAAGAAATTAGAAACTTTGAAGGAACTTATGGTTTAGGAGACACTATTAAAGCAGATATCTTTACTGTTGGAGAAATTGTTGATGTAACAGGAACTTCAAAAGGAAAAGGTACTCAAGGTGTTATTAAAAGATATGGACAACATAGTGGTCCAGACACTCATGGATCTAGATATCATAGAAGAGTTGGATCTTTAGGTACAATGAGACCAATGAGAGTTATTCCAGGTAAGAAATTACCAGGTCATATGGGTGCTGAAACAGTTACTATTCAAAATTTAGAAATTGTTGATGTTAATTTAGTTGATAACTATATTTTAGTAAGTGGTAATGTTCCAGGTCCAAAAAAATCTTTAGTTTTAATTAAATCAGCTGTTAAAAATAATAAGAAAGCAGACACTATCGAATTAATTAATTATGAAGAAGTTAAAGAAGAAAGTGTTGCTGATAATGTAGAAGAAGTTACTACTGAAACTGTTGAAACTCCTGAAGTTGAAACTGCTCAAGAAGAAGTAGTAGAAACTTTAGAAGAGACTCCAGCAGAAGAAACTCCTGTTGAAGAAGTAGTAGAAACTCCTGTTGAAGAAGAAACTACTTCAGAAGAAGTTAAAGAAGAAACAGCTGAAGAAGTAACTGAAGAAACTACAAAAGAGGAAGAAAACCAAGAAAATTAATTTTCTTAGAAAGGTGATCTAAATTATGGCAAAAGTAGAAGTTAAAAATTTAAAAAATGAAAAAACTAAAGATTTAACATTAAATGCTGATGTATTTGGTGTAGAAGTAAATGATATAGTTCTTAAAAAAGCTATAGATTTACAACTTGCAGCTTCTCGTCAAGGAACTGCAAAAACTAAAACTAGATCTGAAGTATCTGGTGGTGGTAGAAAACCTTGGAGACAAAAAGGTACTGGTCGTGCTAGACAAGGTTCAACACGTGCTACTCAATGGGTAGGTGGTGGAATCGCTGGTGGAGTTCAACCACGTGATTACACATTTAAAATGAATAAAAAAGAAAGAGTTTTAGCAGTTAAATCAGCTTTAACTCATAAAGTTCAAGATAAAGAATTAGTAGTAGTTGATTCACTTGTTGTTAAATCAATGAAGACTAAAGATATCAAAGCAATTATTGAAGCTATGAAATTAGAAGGTAAAGTTTTATTTATCGGATCAATTGAAAGTGATATGGAAAACCTATATATGGCAACAAGAAATTTAGGATACACTTATACAATATTATCTGATGAAATAAATGTTTATGATTTAATTAATGCTGATACTGTTGTTATTGAAGAAGCTGCTATTAAAGAAATAGAGGAGGCACTTAAATAATGAAAGATTATACTGATGTAATTGAAGAAATTGTTGTTACTGAAAAGAGTGCAGCTCAAGGTGAAAAAGGAATTTACACTTTTAAAGTTGCAAAAAGTGCTAACAAAATTCAAATTAAAGAAGCAATTGAAAAAGCTTTTGGTGTTAAAGTAGCAAATGTTAATACTTTAAATACAAAAAGTAAGAAAAAAAGAGTTGGAAGATATACTGGTACAACTAAAACATATAAGAAAGCAATCGTTACTCTTAAGAGTGGCGAAACAATAAATTTATAGGAAGGTGAGTGAATATTATGCCAATTAGAAAATTTAAACCTACGACAAATGGTCGTAGAGGTATGACTGCACTTACTAATGAAGGACTATCTAAAAAAGCTCCAGAAAAATCATTACTTGTTAAAAAAACTAAAACAGGTGGTAGAAATAATTCTGGTAAAATGACTGTTCAACACATTGGTGGTGGAGCTAAACAAAAATATAGAATAATTGATTTTAAAAGAAATAAAACTGGTGTAACTGGAAAAGTAGTTTCTATTGAATACGATCCAAACAGAAATGCTAATATTGCTCTAATTTCTTATAAAGATGGAGAAAAAAGATATATTATCGCTCCAAAAAATTTAGAAGTTGGTTCAATAATTGAAAATGGTGCAGGTGCTGACATTAAAGTTGGTAATGCAATGCCACTTCAAAATATTCCAGTTGGTACTGTTGTACACTGTGTAGAACTTGTTCCTGGAAAAGGAGCAGCACTTGCTAGATCTGCAGGAACTAGTGCACAAATTTTAGGTAGAGAAGAAAAATATGTATTATTAAGACTTCAATCTGGTGAAACTAGAAAAGTTTTAGGAGTATGTATTGCTACTATTGGTGAAGTTGGAAATGAAGATTATGAACTTGTTAATATCGGCAAAGCTGGTAGAAAACGTCATATGGGAATTAAACCAACTAACCGTGGTTCTGTTATGAACCCTAATGACCATCCACATGGTGGTGGTGAAGGTAGAGCTCCAGTTGGTAGAAAATCACCAATGACTCCATGGGGTAAACCTGCACTTGGTTTAAAAACTAGAAAAAGAAAGAAAGCTTCTAACAAGCTAATTGTTAGTAGAAGAAAGTAGGAGGAATTAAAAAATGGCTAGAAGTTTAAAAAAAGGACCTTATGTGTTCGATAGATTATTGAAAAAAATTGAAAACTTAAATGAGTCTGGTAAAAAAGAAGTTATTAAGACTTGGTCACGTCGTTCAACAATTTATCCTGCTTTTGTAGGACACACAATTGCTGTTCATAATGGTAAAGAACATGTTCCTGTATATATAACAGAAGACATGGTTGGACATAAATTAGGAGAATTCGTTTTGACTCGTAAGTTCAATGGACACAGTGGAAGCGATAAAAAGAAAAAGTAGGAGGTAAGAAATGGAAACATATGCTATTCATAAAAATGCTGATTTAAAACCTCGTCAAGCTAGACTTACATTAGATTTAGTTAGAGGAAAAAGCGTTGATGCTGCTAGAGGTATTTTACTTAACACAAATACTAAAGCTAGTAAAATGATTTTAAAAGTTTTAAATTCAGCTGCAAGTAATGCTGTTAATAATAACGGTGCTAAAGAAACTGACTTAGTTATCTCTGAATGTTTTATCAATCCAGGTCCAATTAGAAAGAAAATTAGATTTGCAAGTCACTCAAGAGTTGGTAGATCAGATCATAGAACAAGTCATATAATTATAAAAGTATCTGATAATAAGGAGGCTAAATAATGGGACAAAAAGTTAATCCAATAGGTTATAGAATTGGAGTTAATAAAGATTGGGATTCTAGATGGATGGCAAGTAATAAAGATTTTGGCAAATATCTAGATCATGATATTAAAATTAGAAAATTTCTTAATAAAAAATTAAGAGAAGCTGCTGTTGCCTCAATTATTATCGAAAGAAATAATGAAGGAAGATGCGATGTAACTATTAATACTGCTAAACCAGGAGTTATCATTGGTAAAGGTGGAGAAGACATCGAAAAATTAAGAAATGCTTTAAAGAAATTAGTAGATGAAGATATTTATGTATCTATCGTTGAAGTTAAAAATCCTGACTTAAATGCACAAATTGTAGCTGAATCTATTGCGCTTCAAATTGAAGCTAGAGCTCATTTTAGAAATGTTCAAAAAAGAGCTATTAGAAATGCTATGAAAGCTGGAGCTAAGGGTATTAAAACATTAGTTTCAGGACGTGTTGGTGGAGCTGAAATGGCTAGAGGTGAAGGATATTCAGAAGGAACTGTTCCTTTACATACAGTTAGAGCTGACATCGATTATGGTACAGCTGAAGCGCTAACAACATATGGAATTATTGGTGTTAAGGTTTGGATTTACAAAGGTGAAATTCTTCCTGCTAATAAAGTAAAGAAGGGAGATGGCCAAAATGTTAATGCCAAAAAGAACTAAATATAGAAAACCTCATAGATTAACATATGATGGTCATGCAAAAGGTAACACTAGAGTTAATTTTGGAGAATATGGTCTTATGGCTAAAGAAGGAGCATGGATTACTGCTAGACAAATCGAGGCAGCTCGTGTTGCTATTTCAAGAAAATTAAAAAGAGGTGGAAAACTTTGGATTAATATCTTCCCACATTTAGCATTAACTAAAAAACCTCTTGAAACTCGTCAAGGTAAAGGTAAAGGTAATGTTGAAGAATGGGTTGCTGTAGTTAAAACTGGTAAGATTATGTTTGAACTTGCTGATGTAACTGAAGAACAAGCAAGAGAAGCTTTTAGATTAGCTGCTCATAAATTACCAATTAAATGTAAATTTGTAAAAAAGGAGGAAAAATCTAATGAAAATTAATGATTTAAGAGCTCTAAGTAATGAAGAATTAAAAACTAAAATTACAGAAGCTAAAAAAGAATTACTAGATTTAAGAGTTAAAAAATCTACTGGAACATTAGAAAAACCTTCAAGAATAAATGAACTTAGAAAAGGAATAGCAAGAGCTATGACAATTTTAAGAGAAAGAGAATTAAGTGAAAGTGAGGAGATTAAATAATGGCTAAAGTTGAAGATAAAAAACATGAATTAGTTGGTAAAGTAGTTTCTGCTAAAAATGATAAAACTATTACTGTTTTAGTTGAAACTTATAAAAATCACCCACTTTATAAGAAAAGAGTTAAATATTCAAAAAAATATACTGCACATGATGAAAAGAATGTTGCAAAAGAAGGGGATACAGTTAGAATCTCTGCTTCAAGACCACTATCTAAAACAAAGAGATATACATTAGTTGAAGTAGTTGAAAAAGCTGTAATATTATAGGAGGTAACTTTTATGGTAATGCAAGAAAGTAGACTTAAGGTTGCTGATAACTCTGGTGCTAGAGAAGTATTAGTTATTAGAGTTACTGGTGGTTCAAAAGTAAAATATGGAAATATTGGTGATGTTGTTACTGTAACTGTTAAAAAAGCTATTCCTAATGGTAATATTCCTGAAGGAAAAGTATGTAAGGCAGTTATTGTAAGAACTAGACAAGGCGTTAGAAGAAAAGATGGCTCTTATATTAAATTTGACGATAATGCATGTGTTTTAATTAAAGATGATAAAACTCCTGTTGGAACAAGAGTTTTAGGACCAGTTGCTAGAGAATTAAGAGATAGAGACTTTAATAAGATTATCTCATTAGCACCTGAAGTATTATAGGAGGTTATAAGATATGAAAGTTAAAGTTGGAGATCAAGTAAGAGTTATAGCTGGTCAATATAAAGATAGTGTTGGTAAAGTATTAAAAACATTAAAAAAAGAAAACAAAGTTATCGTTGAAGGTGTTAATATTCACAAAAAACATATTAAACCAAGTCAAATGAATCAAAATGGTGGAATATTTGAAAGTGAAGCACCAATTCATGCTTCTAATGTTAAAAAAGTAGAAGATAAAAAAGAAACAAAGAAAGTTGCTAAAGAAGTTAAGGAAGCTAAAGTAGAAAAAACTACTAAAAAAGCTACTACTTCTAAGAAGAAAGCTAGTTAGGAGATTACTATGAGTACTTTAAAAGAAAAATATAATAAAGAAATAGTTAAATCTTTAATGGATGAATTCAAATATACTAGTGTTATGCAAGTACCTAAAATAGAAAAAATTGTAGTTAACATGGGTGTAGGAGAAGCTGCTCATGATGATAAATTCATCGAAGCTGCTGTTAAAGATTTAGAAGCTATAACAGGACAAAAAGCTGTTATTACTAAAGCTCGTAAATCAATTGCTGGCTTTAAAATTAGAGAAGGTCAATCAATTGGTTGCAAAGTAACATTAAGAGGAGAAAATATGTATAACTTTTTAGAAAAGTTAGTTAGAATTGCTCTTCCACGTGTTAGAGATTTTAGAGGAATATCTAAATCTGCATTTGATGGTAAAGGTAATTATACTTTAGGTATTAAAGAACAATTGATATTCCCTGAAATTGATTATGATAATATTTTAAAAGTGTTCGGTATGGATATCGTACTTGTAACAACTGCAAAAACAAATGAAGAAGGTCTAGCACTATTAAGTGCATTTGGACTTCCATTTAGAAAGTAGAATGAAGGAGGAAAATTATTATGGCTAAGAAAAGTATGGTTGTAAAAAATCAAAGAACTCCTAAGTTTTCTACTCGTGCATATACAAGATGTAATAGATGTGGAAGACCACATGGAGTGCTTAGAAAATATGGACTTTGTCGTATTTGTTTTAGAGAATTAGCAAATAAGGGACAAATTCCTGGTGTAAAGAAATCAAGTTGGTAGGAAAGGAGGAACAAATAGTATGGTAAATGATAATATAGCAGATATGTTAACTAGAATGAGAAATGCTCTAGTTATGAAATATGATCATGTAAGTGTTAATGGAACTAAAATGACTTTAGGAATTGCTGAAATTCTTAAAGCAGAAGGTTTTATTGAAGACTTTGAATATCAAAAAAATAATAATGGTGATAAATTAAATATTACTTTAAAATATGGTGATAAAAAAGAAAGAGTTATTACTGGTTTAAAAAGAATTTCTAAATCTGGATTAAGAGTTTATGTTAAAGCTGATGAAGTTCCTCGTGTTCTTAATGGACTTGGAATTGCAATTATTTCAACTTCAAAAGGATTAATGACTGATAAGGAAGCTAGAAAAAATAATTTAGGAGGTGAAGTACTTGCCTATGTTTGGTAAGGAAACTAAATTATGAGTAGAATAGGTAATAGAAAATTAAGTATTCCTGAAGGCGTAAATGTTGAATTAGTTGAAAATACTATTAAAGTTAAAGGACCTAAAGGAGAATTAGAATTACAAATTGTTAATCCAATTACTGTTGAAATAAAAGATGGAGTTGTATCAACTTTAAGACCTAATGATGAAAAACATACTAAACAACTTCATGGTACAATGAATTCACTTATTGAAAATATGATTATTGGAGTAAGTGAAGGATATACTAAAGCTTTAGAAGCTGTTGGTGTAGGTTATAGATTTAACGTTTCAGGAAATAAAGTAGGAATTACTGCAGGTTTCTCTCATCCTGTAGAAATAGCTATTCCTGAAGGTTTAACTGTTAAACAAGATGGAAATACTGAAATAAGTATTTCTGGAATAAATAAGAAAAACGTTTCTGATTTTGCAGCTAAAATTCGTGATATAAGACCACCAGAACCATATAAAGGTAAAGGTATTAGATATAAAGGCGAATATGTAAGACGTAAAGTTGGAAAAAAGGCAGCTAAATAAGGATAAAGGAGTGAGATTATGATAAAGAAAGTATCAAATAATGTTGCACGTTTAAGAAGACATGCAAGAGTTCGTAATAAAATTTCTGGAACAAGTGAAGTTCCAAGATTAAACGTATTCAGATCTAATGGAAATATCTTTGCTCAAATTATCGATGATGAAAAAGGTAATACCTTAGTTAGCTCGTCTTCTGTAGAACTAAAATTAAAAAATGGGGGAAATGTTGAAGGTGCTAAATTAGTAGGAAAAGATATTGCTCAAAAAGCTAAGAAAAATAAAATAACAAAGGTCGTTTTTGATAGAGGTGGATATTTATATCACGGAAGAGTTGAAGCATTAGCTGAAGCTGCTAGAGAAAATGGATTGGAATTTTAAGGAGAGATATTATGGCAAGAGAAAAATTTGATAATAAGAAAAACTTACTTGAAGATCAAGTTATATCAATAGGCCGTGTAACTAAAGTTACAAAAGGTGGACGTCATTTTAGATTTTCAGCAACAGTTGTTGTTGGTAATAGAAAAGGATTAGTTGGTCTTGGTAATGGTAAGGCAAATGAAGTTTCTGAAGCTATTAAAAAAGCACTTCAAGCAGCAAATAAAAATGTATTTAAAGTATCTATTTCTGATAATAGAACAATTCCACATGATGCTACTGCTAAAGTTGGTAGAGCTGTAGTTATGCTTAAGCCAGCTAAAAAAGGTACAGGAGTAGTTGCAGGTGGTTCTGCTCGTGCAGTTTTAGAACTTGCTGGTGTTAAAGATATAGTTGCAAAATCACTAGGATCTAATACAAAAATCAATGTTGCTAAAGCTACACTTGAAGCATTAAAAATGCAAAGAACTGCAGAAAGAGTAGCAGCTCTTCGTGGAAAGAAAGTAGAGGAATTATAATATGAAGTTACATGAATTAAATGCTCTACCTGAAGCAAAAGAAAATAAAAGAGTTGGTCGTGGACCTGGATCAAATTGGGGTAAAACTTCTGGCCATGGTCAAAAGGGTCAAAAATCAAGAAGTGGTGTATCTATTAAACCTTGGTTTCAAGGTGGACAATCTCCACTTTATAGAAGAATCCCTAAAAGAGGATTTAACAATGCAAGATTTACAACAAGATATGCAACTATCAATTTAAGTGATTTAAATAAATTCTTTAATGATGGTGATGTTGTAACTCCTGAAATATTAAAAGAAAAGGGGATTATTAAAAAACAACTTGCTGGTGTTAAGGTTCTTGCTAATGGTGAATTAGAAAAGAAATTAACTATTAAAGCTAATAGATTTTCTAGTACTGCTGTTACAAAAATTGAAAATGCTGGCGGTAAAACAGAGGTGATTTAATATGTTTGCTAAAATTAAGCAACTATTAAGTCCAGAAAATAAAGACTTAAGAAAAAGAATACTATTTACTTTAGCTTGTTTAGCTATATTTGGACTTGGTTCTAATGTAACTATTCCTTGGGCTAATAAGTATTTAGATTATATGACTCAAGAATTAGGTTTTTTAGAAATATTTAACCTAATGTCTGGTGGTGGACTTAAATCATTTTCAATATTTGCATTAGGTGTATCACCATATATTACAGCATCGATTATTACTCAACTTTTACAAATGGATATTATTCCTTACTTTAAAGAATTAAAAGAAGAGGGATATACTGGAAGACAAAAAATAAATAAGATTACTAGATGGTTAGGTATTATATTTGCATTTGTTCAAGCATATGTATTAACAATTGCTTATATGAAAAATATGACATCAGCGGAAATATTAAAAACAACATTAGTAATGACTGCTGGTACTTGTTTCCTTATTTGGATTGGTGATCAAATCACTCAAAAAGGAATTGGTAATGGTACATCATTATTAATAATGGCTGGTATTGTTAGATCAATGCCTACAACATTTACATCTGCATATACTGAATTGGTAGCAAACAGTACAAATTCAGTTGGTATTATATTATTTATATTATTTATATTAATTTATTTATTAATTATTGTTGGGGTTGTATATACTCAAATTGCTGAACGAAGAATACCTATTCAATATTCTAATAGAACAAATGTTGCATATGGTAAAGAACAATCTTTCTTACCAATTAAATTAAATGCAGCAAATGTTATTCCAGTAATTTTTGCTTCAACATTAATTACTATTCCAGTAACTGTTGTAAATTTAATTAATAATCAAGATGCAATTAATTTTGTAAATAACTATATTAATTATACTTCTTGGACAGGAATGATCTTGTATATTGCTTTAATAATGTTTTTTGGATATTTTTATACAATGTTACAAATGAATCCTGAAGAAATGAGTAAAAACTTAAATAAGGCTGGTGGATATATACCTGGTATAAGACCTGGTGCTGATACTCAAAAGTATATTTCTTCTACACTTGGAAGGGTTACTTTTGTCGGATCAATTCTATTAGTTATTATAGCTATACTTCCAATATTATTTTCTAAGTTCTCAGGACTTTCTAGTTCTGTAACTATTGGAGGTACTGGTTTATTAATTGTAGTTGGAGTTGCTATTGAAACTAATAAGCAATTTGAAAGCTCATTAATTAGTAGAAGTTATAAGAAGGGATATAGAAGAAGATGAAAAATATTATTTTTGTAGCTCCCCCTGCTGCTGGCAAGGGAACAGTTAGTAATTTCTTAACTGAAAAATATGGATATATTCATATTTCAACAGGTGATTTACTTAGAGATGCAAGAAATAATAATGATGAAATTGCTAAAACTATTACAGAGTTGATGGATTCTGGTAAGCTGGTAAGTGATGAAATAGTTTTAGAACTTTTAAAAAGATGTATCGATAATATGGATAAATCAAAAAAATTTATTTTAGATGGTTTTCCAAGAAATATAGCACAAGCTAATACTTTAGATGATTTATTTAATGAATTAAATATTACTGATTATGCTGTGATATATTTAGATATCGATTTTGATGAGGCGTTAAAACGTACATTAGGAAGAATAACTTGTCCTAATTGTAAAAAAGGATACAATAAGTATTCAACTGAATTAAAGCCTAAAATTGATGGTATTTGTGATAATTGTGGTTGTTCTTTAATTACTAGATCTGATGATAGTGAAGAAACATTTAAAATTAGATTTGATAATTATATGAATGAAACAAAACCAGTTCTAGACTATTATAAAGATAAATATAAATTAGTTACTATAAGTGCTAAACAAGATATTAATAATATTTATAATAGTGTTGAAGGAGTAATATAAATGGTTAGTATTAAAAGTGATAGAGAAATAGAATTAATGAGACATTCAGGACATATTAACTATTTATGTCACAAGTATTTAGAAAGTCAATTAAGACCTGGAATTACTACAAAAGAAATTGATGAATTAGCTGGAAAATTTATGAAAGAACATGATTGTATTTCCTCTAGTTTAAATTATCAAGGATATCCAGGTTATATATGTATATCTGTTAATGATGAAGTTGTTCACGGTATAGGTAGTAATAGAAAATTAAAAAATGGTGATATTGTAACTTTAGATATTTCTATGAGTTATAAAGGTTATCATTCTGATAGTGCTGCTACCTATCCTGTTGGAACAATTACAAAAGATAAAGAAGATTTGTTAAAATATACAAAGGAAGCTTTAATGGAAGGATTAAAAGAAGTTAAAGCTGGTGCAAAATTAGGAAATGTATCTCATGCTATTGAAAAATGTGCTCATAGACATAAATTAGGTGTTGTTGAAGAGTTATGTGGACATGGTATAGGTACAAAATTACATGAAGATCCTGATATTCCAAACTTTGGAGATGAAGGTGTTGGATTAACTATGAAAGCTGGAATGACATTTGCTATAGAACCAATGCTTAATCTTGGTACAAAACATGTATGTTTATTAGATGATGATTGGACAATTGTTACAGAAGATGGAAAGCCATCTGCTCACTTTGAACATACAGTACTAGTTACGGAAACAGGTTATGAAATATTGACGGGAGAATAAAAATGGCGAAAGATAATAAAAGAGAAGATAAAATTGAAGTTGAAGGAAAAGTATTAGACGTTTTGAAAGGTGGAAGTTATATTGTTGAACTTCCAAATAAGCATACTGTAGAGGCCTATGTTTCTGGTAAAATGCGTATGAACATGATTCGTATTTTACCAGGTGATACAGTTACACTTGAATTATCGCCTTACGATATAACACATGGGCGTATTATATGGAATAATAAATAGGAGGGATATTTATGAAAGTAAGACCATCAGTAAAACCAATTTGCGATAAATGCAAGGTTATTAAAAGAAAAGGAAAAGTAATGGTTATTTGTGAAAACCCTAAACACAAACAAGTACAAGGGTAATAGGAGGTTAGAATATGGCACGTATTAAAAATATTGAATTACCAAATAATAAACATATTGTTATTGGTTTAACAGCAATATATGGTATTGGTAGAAATTTAGCAGAAACTATATGTGATGATGCAAAAGTCGAAAGAACTAAAAAATGTAGTGAATTAACTGATGCAGAAGTTGCAGCATTAAGAAGTCAAGTTGATAAATATGTAGTTGAAGGAGATCTTAGACGTGATGTACAATTAAGCATTAAAAATAAGATGGAAATCAATTCTTATCAAGGTGTTAGACATAAAAAAGGTTTACCAGTTCGTGGACAAAGAACATCAAGAAATGCAAAAACTAGAAAAGGTAAAGGAAAAGTTGTTGCTAATAAGAAAAAAGCAGGTAAATAGGAGGTTAGAATATGGCTTATAATAGAAGAAAAAGAAAAGTTAAGAAAAATATTCCAGAAGCTCAAGCACATATTACTACAAGTTTTAATAATACTTTAGTTACTATAAGTGATAAAGATGGTAATGCTATTGCATGGGCATCATCTGGAACTATTGGATATAAAGGTTCTAAGAAAAAGACAGCATATGCTGCTGGTATGGCTGCAGAAGCTGCTGCTAAAAATGCTATGGATATAGCTGGTGTTAAAAAAGTTGAAGTTATTATTACAGGTATGGGTCAAGGTAGAGAAAATGCTATTCGTGCACTTTCAACTGCAGGACTTGAAATTACATCAATAACTGATGTAACACCAATTCCACATAATGGTTGTCGTCCACCAAAGAGACCAAGAATTTAGAAAGAGATGGGGTAGAGATATGATAAAATTTGAAAAACCAGAATACAAAATAACAGAATACATTGAAAATAATCACTATGGAAGATTTGAACTTGCACCTTTAGAAAGAGGATATGCTCAAACTTTAGGTACAGCATTAAGAAGAGTTATGCTTTCTTCTCTTCCAGGTAGTGCAATAACATCAGTTAAAATTACAGGTGTTATGCATGAATTTCAAAAAATAGATGGAATAGTTGAAGATGTAACAGGAATTATTCTTAATCTAAAAAGTGTTGTAATTTTAAATCATGCAAGTGATAGAGATGAAGTTAAAAAAGTTACTTTAACTGCATCTAAAGAAGGAGCAGTTTTAGCAGGAGACATTAAATGTGATTCAGATTTAGAAATTATTAATCCTGATTTAGTAATTTGTAACCTTGTAAAAGGTGGATCTATTGAAATGGAAATGACTGTAAGTAATGGTAGAGGATATGTTGACTCTAAACAAAATCAAAAATTATTTGGAGATCAAGCAGGTGTAATTGCAATTGATTCTATTTATTCTCCAATTGAAAGAGTTGCATTTGATCCACAACCAACTCGTGTTGGACAAAATGAAAATTTTGATAAATTAATAATGGATGTTTATACTAATGGTGCTATGACTCCTGAAGAAGCTATGGCATTATCAGCAAAAATTTTAATTGAACATTTAAATATTGTATCTGATTTAAATAATATTTCTAACATCTCTGGTATGATGGCTGAAAAGAAAGTAGATACTATTACTAGAACATTAGAAACTCCTATTGAAGAAATTGAGTTCTCTGTAAGAGCATATAATTGTTTAAAAAGAGCTGGAGTAAATACAGTTCAAGATTTAATTAATAAGAAAGAAGTAGAAGTAACTAAGATTAGAAATTTAGGTAAAAAATCTCTTAAAGAAGTAATTGATAAAGTTAAAGAGATGGGTCTTAAATTTAACGATTAGTAAGGAGGTAAGATTATGGCAATTTATAGAAAATTAAATAGAGAATCAAGAATTAGAAGAAGTATTCTTGCAGGTCTTACTAAAACTGTTATAGAAAACGGATATGTAGTTACTACAAATGCTCGTGCTAAAGAAGCAAGAAAATATGTAGAAAAAATGATTACATATGGTAAGAAGGGCACTTTAGTTTCAAGAAGAAAAGCACTTGCTTTCTTACATAATGATAAAAAAGTTGTATCAAAAATATTTGATGAACTTGCTAAAAAATATGAAACTAGAAATGGTGGCTATACAAGAATCATTAAATTAAAAGAAAGAGTTGGAGACGACGCTTTAGAAGTAAGATTAGAATTAGTTTAAATTCTAATCTTTTTTATTTATTTTTTATTGCAAATTAAAAATTCCTATGATAAAATGTTAATAGTATATAATAGGATAGGTGTTAGATATGGGAATAGAAGAAATTAAAAATACTTTAGAAAAACAAATTATGCTTTTAAATGATCAAGAAAAGAAACTTGATATTTTAAACAATTGCTTTAAAGAATATTATGCAAAGGATGTTGATCATTTAGTAAAAATATGCGAATATCGTATTGGTAATTTAAAAAATGCTCATGCATATTCAAGTGTTGCTAATCAAATTGAAGTTCAAAAGGATACTGATGAATTAAATAATGCAATTGATAATTTAAGAGTTGAAATGGAAGATTTAGAAAGTATTAAAAAAGATTTAACAGATCCACTAGGTGTTGATTCATATGATGAATTATCTAATGATTTAGTTAAAATTATTGATAATGATTTAAATCTTGGAGGACAAACTTTAGATAGAGCACAAGCAATTCTTAATCATGATTTCGAAGTATTTAAAAATTCTGAAGAAAATAATTATAGTGAAGATAAAGTTGTTGATATTGAAGAAGCACCAACTCAAATTGTTACAGATAGTTTAGAAGATTTAGCTAAAGGTTTAGAAGATGAGTTAAATAATGCTAAAGAAACTAAAGCTGAATTAGAGGAAGCAAAGGAAGAATATGCTCCAGTAGAAGAAGCTGTATTACCTCCTGTTGAAGAAACTAATCTAGATGATAGTGTTAGTGAATATTCTGAAGATATTACTCCTATTCAAGAATCTAATGAATTTCCTAGTGAAGATATAAAAGAAGATTCTGTTGACGAAATTGAATCCGCACAAAATGTTGATGAAGGTTTTGTTCATGTAGATAATGTTGAAGATTTCACAAAAGAAGAAGAAAATGAAGTAGAAGAGAAAAAAGGTAAAGGCAGAAAAAAAGCTGCTTAAGTATAAAGGAGAATAAAAATGGGATTAAATATTAATACAATTATAAGCCTTGCTAGTAATGAGAAATATGTATTATTAAATGAAACTATGTATGGTGGTATTAAATATTTCTTAGCAATGGGTGTTGATGATAATAAAGACATTATTCCTAATAAGGTTAAAATTTTAGAGGAAATGATTAAAGGAACTGATGTTTATGTTAAAGCAGTTACTGATCCTGAAATGATTATTATCCTTACTAGAATATTAAAATCACAAATGTAACTAGGTATTCCTAGTTTTTTTGTTGTATTGACACATAAAAATTGTAATGATAATATAGTATTTAATATTTTGAAAGGATTAGTATATGGATAATTTTGGTGATGTACTAGATTTTATAGATGAATTAAATATAAATGAAGATGATAAATATGATATTAAATATTTATATGAAAGAGCATATTATACAAATATGTGTAATACTTTATTAAATAATAAATGTGGAGATTATATTATGTTTGTAGAAAAAGGGATTTTTTCTAATAATATTTTATTATCCTATTTAGATATTAGAATTGAATATATTGATAATGAGTTAATGGATTCTATTATATATTTTCCAAAAAAACTTTTTGATATTAAAAATATTAAATGCTGTTATAAAAAGTATTTATTTGATAAAAGAGATAAAAAAAGAATGAGAAAAATTATAAAAAAATGCAATAATAATGTGTTATAATTTTATTAGGAGGTAATAATAATGGAACTAAAGGGAAGTCAAACTGAAAAGAATTTAATGGCTGCTTTTGCTGGAGAATCTCAAGCTAGAAATAAATATACTTATTTTGCTTCTAAAGCTAAAAAAGATGGATATGAGCAAATAGCTGCTATATTTGAAGAAACTGCAAATAATGAAAAAGAACATGCTAAAATGTGGTTTAAGGAATTAAATGGTGGTGTTATTCCAACTACTACTGAAAATTTAAAAGCTGCAGCTGATGGTGAAAATTATGAATGGACAGATATGTATGATGGTTTTGCTAAAACTGCTGAAGAAGAAGGATTTACAGATATTGCTGCAAAATTTAGAATGGTTGGAGAAATAGAAAAGCATCATGAAGAAAGATATAGAAAATTACTTCAAAATATTGATGATGAAGTAGTATTTTCTAAAGATGAAGATAAGATTTGGATTTGTAGAAACTGTGGACATGTTGTAATTGGTAAAAAAGCACCTAATGTTTGTCCTGTATGTGCTCATCCTCAAAGTTATTTTGAAATTAAGGCTGAAAATTATTAGTATTTTCAGTTTTTTTCTTTATTTTATAATAAAATGTGTTATAATATCCATATAAATAAATGTTGATATTTATAAAGTAGTTATTATATTTATTTTTACAGAGATATATTGATTTGGTGAGACAATATAATATAATTTAATAATGAATTTTCAATAAATGGAGTTTATAATCGCTAATAGGGCGTTATTCTATTAAAGTGCTAGTAAATCTAGAATTTGGGTGGTACCGCGGCATTTTGTCGTCCCATATTCTGGGTTTTTTATTTTTTTGAAAGGAAGATTGTTATGGAAGAAAAAATAAATCAAATTAAGTTAAATCTAAAGAGTGATTTAGATAATGTTAATAAGTTACAAGACATTGTTGATTTAAAAGCAAAGTACATTGGTAAATCAGGATGTATTACTGAATTGATGAAGAATATGAAAGATTATTCTCAAGAAGAAAGAAAAAGTATTGGACAATTAGTTAATAATTTAAAAAATGAAGTAACTGATTTAATTGTTAATAAAGAAGAAGTTATTAACAATAATTTATTAAATGAAAAATTAGAAAAGGAATCTATTGATATTTCATTACCTGCTACTGAAATTGTTGTTGGATCTCCTAATATATTAGAACGTGTTATTGAAGATTTTGAAAGTGTTTTTATGTCAATGGGATATGATGTTGTTGATGGACCAGAACTTGAAGAAGATAGGTTTAATTTTGAATTATTAGGTCTTCCTAAAGGTCATCCAGCTAGGGATGCTCAAGATACTTTTTATGTTAAAGATGATGAATTATTGCTTAGATCTCATACATCTCCAGTACAAGCTAGAACAATGTTATCTAAAGAGGGTAAAGAGCCAGTAAGAATTATTTGTCCTGGTAAAGCTTATCGTAGAGATGATGATGATGCGACTCACTCTCATCAATTTACTCAAATTGAAGGTTTAATTGTTGATAAAAATATTAAATTATCTGATTTAAAGGGTACTGTTTCAATAATATGTAAAAAATTATTTGGTGATGATACAGTAACAAGATTTAGACCATCATATTATCAATTTACTGAACCATCTGTTGAAATGGACATTTCATGTTTTAATTGTAAGGGAAAAGGTTGTAATATTTGTAAAAATACTGGATGGATTACTATTGGTGGAGCTGGAGTAGTTCATTACAATGTTTTAAAGGGTTGTGGTTATGATCCTAAAATATGGTCTGGTTTTGCTTTTGGTTTTGGTGCAGAAAGATGTGCAATGTTAAAATATGGAATTAATGATATTAGAACTTTTTATAATACTGATTTAAGAGAGACTAAACCTTTTGATAGAAGGGAGGACAACTAATATGATATCAATTAATTGGGTAAAAGATTATATAGATCTTGAAGGAGAAGATTTAAAACAATTAGCTCAAAAAGTAACTAAAGCTGGAATTAATGTTGAAGCTGTTATTTCAAATCATATTGATAATTTAGTTATTGGAGAAGTCCTTGAATGTGTTGATCATCCAGATTCTGATCATTTACATGTGTGTAAGGTTAATGTTGGAAAAGAGATTATTCAAATAGTTTGCGGTGCAGCTAATGTAAGAAAAGGTATTAAAGTAATTGTTGCTTTGCCTGGTGCTATTTTACCTGGAAATTTTGAAATAAAGAGTGGTAAAATTCGTGGTGAAGAATCTAATGGTATGATATGTGCTTTGTTTGAACTTGGTTTAGAAGAAAAAAATGAAGAAAATTATAATAAAGGAATTGAAGAATTACCAAGTGATGCTCCAGTTGGTGAGGATCCATTAGAATATTTAGGATTAGAAGATACATTATATGATTTGGATGTTCATAAACATAGAAATAATGATTGTTATTATCATATTGGATTTGCTCATGAAATAGGTACTGTTTTAGGGAAAAGAGTTAATTATCCAAAAATAGAATTTAAAGAAGTTAATGATGATGTTAATAATTATATTAGTTTAAGTGTTGAAACTATAAGATGTCCTTATTACTTAGGAAAAATGGTTAGAAATGTTAAAATTGGTGAATCTCCAGAATGGATAAAGAAGAGATTAGTTGCAGCTGGAATGAGACCTATAAATAATGTTGTTGATATTTCTAACTTTGTAATGCTTGAATATGGTCAACCAACACATTTCTTTGATGCAGATAAGCTTGGAAAAGTTGTTACTGTAAGGGATGCTAAAGAAAATGAAAAATTAGTTACGCTTGATGAAGTTGAAAGAATACTTACACCTAATGATATTGTTATTACTGATGGAACTAATCCTACATGTATTGCAGGTGTTATGGGTGGGCTTAATACTGAAGTTGATGATAATACTAAGAATATTTTTATAGAAGCTGCTATATTTGATGCATTTTCAATAACTAAAACTTCAGCTAGATTAAATTTAAAATCAGAGGCTTCAAAAAGATATGGAAAAGGATTGAACTATGAATATACTATTGAGGCAATGAATAGATGTTGTTCACTTTTAGAGGAATATGCAAGTGGAGAAGTTTTATCAGGTCAAGTATTGCATGATAAAATTGATAAAACTTTAAAAACAGTAGATGTTACAACTATGGATTTAAATAATGTTTTAGGTATGGAAATGAATGATGATGATGTTAAAGAGCAACTTGAAAAATTAGATTTTGAATATGAATTAAATGATGGAATTTTTCATATAATTATTCCTAGAAGAAGATTAGATGTTGAACCTAATAAAGCAGATATAGCTGAAGAAATTGGAAGATTATATGGTTATAATAATTTAAAAGATACATTACCTGTAGTTCCTACTAAAAGGGGAGTTTATGTTGGTGATGTAGCAATCAGAAAATCTATTTCAAGAAGATTAAGAAATTTAGGATTAAATGAAGATAGAAATTATACATTAGTTACTTCTAAACAAGCAAATATGTTTAATTATGACAATAAAGATGTGTTATTATTACCTAATCCAATGTCCAGTGATAAAGAAGCTTTAAGATTATCTTTAATACCTTCATTAATTCAAACATATGAATATAATAAAGCTAGAAAAGTTAATGATATTAATATATACGAAATAGCAAAAACTTATGATAGTAAATATCAAGAGGATCAAAAAGTAGCTATTTTGTTAAAAGGTAATTATATTAGTAATCTAGTAAATAAAGTAATTGTTAAGGATGATTTTTATGTTCTTAAAGGAATATTAGAAAATCTATTTAAATATTTAGGTTTTAAAAATAGATATTCATTTGAAAAAGCAGAAGTAAAAGAGTTACATCCTGGCGTATGTGCATCTATATTAATTGATAAACAACAAATTGGAATTATAGGTAGAGTTCATCCAGCGTTATTAAAAGATGAAGTATATGTTTGTGAATTTTCTATGACATTATTAAATCAATTTATTGTAAAATCACTTAAATTTAAGGAAGCATCAAAATATCCTGAAATAGCTAAAGATATGGCATTTATTGTAAAAAAAGAAATAACAGCTGGAGAAATAATTGATACTATTAAAAAAAGTGGTGGAAGATTATTAACAAGTATTGATATATTTGATGTTTATACTGGAGATAATGTTGGAAATGATGAAAAATCAATAGCATTTAATTTAATCTTTTCAGATCCAACAAGGACATTAAGTGATGATGAAGTAATGGAAGTATTTAATAAAATAATAAGCAATGTTACATCAAAATTTAATGCAATATTAAGAGATAAGTAAAAATAATATAAATATAAAAAATAAAGACAATTTATATAAATGTATAAATTGTTTTTATTTTTTATAGATTTTGATTTACAACTATTATTATATTTGCTATAATTAAAAAGAATAATAAAGGAGTGTGCTATTATGAATGGTACTAGTGATATTTTAGATAAAATTAACAATCTAACTAGTGATGAAAGTTTAATTTTAGAATCATTTAATAAGAGAATCGATAGAGCCCAAGATAGTAAAAATAATGCAGAGGAAGAAAAGAAATCTTTTGAAAAAAATATAAAAGATATTCAAAAAGATATAGATGATATTAGTAAAGCCTCTGAATTAAATGAAAGATTTGCTAATATTGATACATTTATGCCAGGACTTGAAAAATTGGGAAACTCGGTTAATTTATTAGAAAATTTAAAAAGTGAGTTAAAAAAGATTCCTGAAAGAATTGAAGAGTTAGAAAGTAATATAAAGGAATTAACTGATAAAGTAAATGATTCTACTAATGTTATTAAGAATGCTGAAGATGAACTTTCAAAATTAGATATGCAATTATCTGATGCTAAGAGATATCAAGAAAATTTAATTGAATTGATTGAATTAGCTAAAACAGGTAATATTAATAAAACAAGAGACGAAGTAATAGAAACTTTAGCACACGTTGGTTTTGAAGATAGTGATGCAATGGCTGCTGCAAAAATCATTTTATTCCCAGAGGATGACTTAATTCCTTATTTTGAAAATAAAGATAATGCAGTTGAAACTACTGTTCAAAATGAAGAGATAGTTGAAGAGCAAGAAGAAGAAAATAATGAAATAGATGAAGTTCAAGAAAACGAAGAAGAAAGTTTTGTTGAACCAGTTATAGAAGATGCAAAAATTGATGATGACTCAGATACTAATGATAATTCTGAAATTGTATTGGAAGATAATGATGAAGATGTTAAACTATCTCCAGTAGATGTTGCCCCAATGAGAGATTTTGATAAAATAAAATCAATTTTAACTGATAATGGATTTGATTGTTCTAAGTTTAATGAAGAAGATTTAGATGTAAATGAAGAATTATTAAAAGAAAATGTTGAATTTCTAAAATCTAAGGATTTAAATATTGATTTTGTATATGATTATCCTAGTATTTTAGGTGATAATTCACTTAAGAATAAATATTCACTTATTATAGATAAATTAGGAAAAACTGATGATGATATTAAATTAAGTCCTGAAATATTGGTAAGTTATTCTAGTGATGATATTGAGAAGTTAATTGATGTTTTAAATAAAAATGATATTAATCCTAAATTAATTCCATTATCAATGTATCTAAAAGGATTACAACCATTATTAAGAAATTATATTGAGTTAAAAGAAAATAACATTGTTTTAGATGATGATCAAATATCTAAATTTGCTCCAGTATTATCATTAAATCCTGTTGATTTTAAAAAATCATTACAAATATTATTAGATTATCATGTTAATCTTAAAAAAAGTGATGGTAAAATTGCATTAATGGATTTAACTTTATCTCCAGTAGAGTTAGCAAATAGAATGGATATGATAATAAACGTTGGTGAGGAAGACTTATTAAAATATTATCCTGAAGTATTAGTTTCCAATATTGTTGAATTAGTTAACAGATTGTTATTTTTAAAAAGAAGTGAAATTCCATATAAAACTGTAAGTCATAATAAGTGTGTTTATCAATCATTTGTATTAAGACAAGAGGTTCTAGATAAAGTTTTAGAGAAAAAAGTTGAATTAAATGAGATATTAGATAGGGATAAAACTAATAGTGTTGCTAAGAAATTACTTAATAATGAAGAATTAATTGATGAACTTGATAAGATAAATGATAATTTTGAATTAGCTAGTAACAATTATTTAGATGATTATGTAAGTGTTTTAAAAACTATAAAAGGTAAATATAAAGAAACTGAAAATAGTTATGTTATTTCTGGAATATCTTTTTCTAAAAATAAAGTTAATAGAAGTATAAATTATTTATTATCAATATTTGGTGATGCTAGTAAGGAATTGGTTTTATTAGCTAGTTTATTACATGATTCGAGATTATCTGAAGATAACATGAATTTAGTTTTAGATATATTAAATTTAAAGGTTAAATAGGTGATAAAAATGAGTTTTATTGATGAAAATTTAGAAAATATTAGTATTCCTAGTGAATTAAAAAATGATTTAGAAAATAATCAAGATGTAGTTAAATCAAATATTGAATATTTAAAAGAATTGGGTATTTCAAACTATAAAGATATTTTTAAAACATATTATCCTATGTTTTTAATGGACAGTTCTAATTTTCAAGAAATTTTTAGTAAATATGATATAAATGACTTAATTGATAAAATTGATAAGAATATGGCAATTATAGAACATCTATAATTGCTTTTTTCTTGCAAATTTTCTATATTTATGGTAAATTATTTATTGTGAAAAGGAAGTGAGAGTAATGGAAATCGCACTTTTAGTAATATCTGTATTAATAATTGTTCTAGTTTTACTACAAAGCAATAAGGCTAGTGATTCTGGGCAAATAATTAGTGGTGGAAATGAAGCTTTGTTTCAAAAGCAAAAAGAAAGAGGTTTAGAACTTCTTATAACAAGATTAACTGCTTTTTTTGGTATAGTATTTTTTGTTATATCATTTATATTATTTATTACTAAATAAGTCTTATGACTTTTTTTTTTGCCATTTTTATTGTATACTTAATAATAGGTGAGAGTCATGAAAAAAAATGGATTTACTTTAGTTGAATTAATTGCTACGATTGCTTTAATAGCATTAGCTTCAACTGTAATACTTATTAATATGACTAATATAAATACTAAAACTGAAAAAGAAAAAGAAGAAAAGTATAAAAATAAAGTAATGGAAGCGGCTTTAGTTGCTGTTGATTCTAATGAAGAAACAAGAAATAGCATTATTTCTGGTAATCATTCAAGAGAGGAATTATTTGCAAATTGTAGAGAAAATTCTGGACCTATATATTGTGCTATTCTTTTACAGAATTTATATGAATCAGATTTAATTAGTAATGAAGAAATGAAATTAGAAAATGATTATGTATGGATTTATTGGCAAGGTGAAGGTTCTAAATTAGAAAAAAAAGCTAAAGTAGTTTCTGTAAATGAAGTTGAATCTTATAATAATGACTTTTCAAGAAGTAATACTTTTAAGGTAACATTAAGTTCAGGTACTCAAACAAATGTTGGTACTCCTGAAATTTATATTAATACAAAAACTGGTATTTATTTTGATGAAAGTTGTACTCGTGCTGTAGATAAAATAGAAGTTCCTTCTAAGACTAGGGGTACATTTAAAGGTTATTATTCTCAAGAAAATGGAAATGGAGATTTAGTAATTGATTCATCTGGTAAAATATTAAAAGGTAAAGAGTATTTTTCAAGAGGATTGGTTTTATATGCTAGTTGGCAAGAATTTCAATATTCACCAAGTGATTTAAATGTTGGGGATGTTGTTACTTATAATGCTGGAAATGATACTTATGGAAAAATAAATAAATGGGTCGTTATTATTAAAGGTAAAACTCCAATTTTAGCTGCTACTTCTTTATCTAATGAATATGTTGTATCTAATTCTGTTATTAGAAATATTGATAAATTAGATGAATTATTAAATAATTATTATAGTAGTTATAATAATACATATTTTACTAGTTTTTCTGTTTATGAAGAAGACTATGAAACTCTTCTTAATAATGATAATGTTATATCAAAATTTAATATAGATTTTGATTATAAATTTATTATTACTAGTGTCTATGAATATGGTTGTAATTATAATATACATATTTTAAATAAGGATTTTAATAATAATATAGGATTATCTGGTTACTCTTATTATAATAGATGTAATCAAGGATATGATGGATTTTTTAATAGATTTAGGGTTCTTCCAATTGTTAAATTAAAGAGTTCAACTGTTTTAAAACCTGGTGATAATGATAATGAATATAGAATATAAAGGTGATATTACATGAAAGAAGATGTTATAAAAAAATTAGATAATGTATATGAAGCAAAGTCATTAATTGAGATAAATGATTTAATGGGATATACATCACCTGAGGAACTAAGTGATTTAAGAGATGTAGTTAATGAATTGGTTAATGAATATATTATTTATTATACTAAGAAAGAAAAATATATATTATTAAAAAATTGTACTAACTTAAAAATTGGAAAACTATCTATTAATAAAAAAGGATTTGGATTTGTTAGTGTTCCTAAAGAAGAAGATATATATATTGATGAAAAAAATATTAATGGTGCAATTGATTGTGATGATGTATTGTGTGAAATTGTTGATAAAAAGATTAAAAGAGAAGGTAGAATTTTAAGAATTATTAAAAGAGATTTACAAACTCTTGTTGGAACAATTTATTTTAAAAATAATAAAATCTATCTTGATTTAGATGATAAAAAGAAAAAATTAGATATTGAGATTAATCCAGATAGTGCTCATAATGTTGTCGAAGGTCATAAAGTATTAGTTAAAGTTACTAAGGAATTAACTAAAAATAAATATAGAGCTGATATATTAACTATTATTGGTCACAAAGATGATCCAGGTGTTGATATATTATCTATTGCTTATAAATATGGAATATATCCTGAATTTGGTAATGAAGTTGAAGAAGAATTAAAAGATATACCAGATATTGTAGATAATAGTGAATTAAGTAATCGTAGAGATTTAACTAATGAAATTATTTTTACTATTGATGGTGATGATACTAAAGATATTGATGATGCTATTTCTTTAAATATTAAAGATGATTCTTATATATTAGGTGTCCATATAGCCGATGTTTCTAATTATGTAAAAGAACATAGTGCTCTTGGTGATGCTGCATATGAGCGTGGTACGTCTTCATATCTTGCTGATACTGTAATTCCAATGATTCCACATCAATTATCAAATGGAATATGTTCTTTAAATGAAAATGTTATTCGTTTAACTATGTCATGTGTTATGGAATTTGATAAAACTGGAAAAAGAATTAATTATGAAATATTTCCTAGTTTTATAAAAAGTAATAAAAAAATGACTTATAAGCATGTAAATAATATATTAATGAGAAATCAAGTTGATGAAGGATATGAACCATATAAAGATATATTAATAAAAATGAATGAATTAGCTCATATTTTAAGAAAAGAAAAAATTAAAAGGGGATACATAGATTTTGAATTAGATGAAGCTAAAATTATTCAAGATGAAGAAGGTCATGCAATTGATGTAGTTAAAAGAGTTAGAGAAGATGGAGAAAAATTAATTGAAGATTTTATGATTGCTGCAAATGAATGTGTTGCTGAAACAATATATAATATGGATTTGCCATTTATTTATCGTATTCATGAAGATCCAAAACCAGAAAAGGTTGAAGAATTTTTAAATTTGGTTAAAATACTTGGATATAGATTAAAAGGAAATTATAAAAACTTTACTCCACTTGCAATGCAAGGAATTTTAAAAGAGTTGCAAGATAAAAAAGAATATACTATACTATCAACATTACTTTTAAGAAGTATGAGAAAGGCAGAGTATTCTAAAGATAATTTAGGACATTTTGGTTTGGCATCAAAAGCATATACTCACTTTACTTCTCCTATAAGAAGATTTCCAGATCTTTGTGTTCACAGATTATTAAAAAAATATTTAATCGAACATGATATGTCTATGACTACGATTGATACTTTAAATACGTCGTTAGTTGAAGTTGCTGCTCATTCTACTGAAAGAGAAATAGCTGCAGTTGATGCTGAAAGAGAAGTTGATTCTTTAAAAATGGCTGAATTCATGGAAAGTCATGTTGGAGAAGAATTTATTGGAATAATTAGTGGGGTTACTAATTTTGGTTTCTTTGTAGAACTACCTAATTTAATTGAAGGTTTAGTACATATAAGTAGTTTAAAAGGTGATTACTATAATTATATTCCTGAACTTTTATCGATGATTGGTAAAAACACAAAAAAATCATACCGTGTAGGTAATAAAGTTAAAGTAAAATGTGTGGCTGCTAGTAAATTAACGTCTACAATTGATTTTGAAATTGTGGAAGAAAGAGATGATAATAATGGAGATAAAGAACAGGAAAGCTAATTTTTTATATTATATTTTGGATACATTTGAATGTGGAATTGAATTAAAAGGTACTGAAGTAAAGTCTATAAGAATAGGAAAATGTGATATTAGGGATTCTTATGGAATTGTTAAAGATAATGAAATATTTTTAATTAATATGTATATATCAAAATATGATAAGGGAAATAGATTTAATCATGATGAAAGAAGAACTAGAAAATTATTACTACATAAAAAAGAAATAAAAAAAATTAGAGAGTTAAAGGAAAAAGATGGTATTACAATTGTTCCTTTAGAAGTATATTTCAAAAAAAATATTGCTAAAGTTAAATTAGGAATATGTAAGGGTAAAAAAATATATGATAAAAGAGAAACGATTAAAAAAAGAGATTTAGAAAGAGAAGCTAGAAGAAATTTATAATATGTGATATAATATTTTAGAAAGTAGAGGAATATATATGGGGAAGTTATTAAAAAAGTTTAAGAATATTAAATGGACTAAGAAAAAAGTTATTATTCTAAGTATTATGTTATTGTTAATTGTAGCACTTATAGTTGTGTTAGTATTATGTTTAAATAATAAAAAAGAAGATGTTCAATCTAATAATGAGGTTAAAGAAGAAGTTAAAAAGGAAGAACCTAAGATTTCAATAGTGGATGTTAATTCAAAAAGTAGACCATATGCAGTAATGATTAATAACCACCCAACTGCAAGACTTTATCACTCTGGATTACAAGATGCATATATTATATATGAACTTATTGTTGAGGGTGGAATGACTAGATATATGGCATTATTTAAAGATCAAAATACTGCTAAAATAGGTTCTGTAAGAAGTTCAAGACATTATTTTTTAGATTACGCTATGGAAAATGATGCATATTATGTTCACTGGGGTTGGTCTCCACAAGCTGAAAGTGATATAAAAACCATGGGTATTAATAATATAAATGGATTGATTTATTCTGGTACATATTTTTATAGAGAAAATCTAAATATTTCTATGGAACATACTGGATTTACAACTATGGAAATGTTAAATAAAGCAAGTGAAAAATTAAAATATAGAAGTGAAACAAATAAAGGATTATTATTAAATTATACTACTAATGAAGTAAATTTAAGTGATAATGAAAATTCACAAAAAGCTGATGAAGTAAGTATTAGATATTCTAATTCAGTTACTGATAAATATGTTTATGATAAAGAAAATAAATATTATTTAAGATTTGTAAATGGAAAAGAACATAAAGATTATGTAACTGGTAATCAATATCATTTTAAAAATATAATTACTTATCAAGTAAGTAATTCATCTATTGCTGGTGATGATAAAGGAAGACAAGATTTCAATAATATTGGTAGTGGTGAAGGATATTATATAACTAATGGTTATGCTACTAAGATTAAGTGGTCTAAGTCATCTAGAGAAGAACAAACAAAATATACTTATTTAGATGGTAAAACTATTGATGTAAGTGATGGAAATACATTCATTCAAATTCAACCATCTGGACAAAGTATTAATATTGTTGGTGAACAAGAAAATACTTCAACTGTAAGTGAATAAAAGGGAGGAAATATAATGCATGATATAAGCGTATTTTTAGCAAACAATTATATTTGGTTTGTAGTTGTTGTAATCGTACTTATATTTGCTTTAATAGGTTATCTAATTGATAGTAAAAGAAGTAAAAAGAGTAAAAAGAATGAAGTTTTAGAAACTATCAAATTAGATGAGAATATAATTAATAGTAATGAAACTAATGACACTGTTGATCAAAGTATTGGTAATAATAATATAACAATTGAATAAAATAGGAGAAATCCTATTTTTTTAGTAATTCAATTGCAAGTATTTAAAATTTATTGTATAATTATTTTACTGAAAAGAGTGATTTTATGAAAAATTTTATAAAGAATAATAAAACTTTATTTGTTTTACTTGTTATTGCAGGTTTTTGTATAATTTTAAGTGTTATTTTATTATTTAAATATTTCTATTTTGGAAATGGTGGTTCTAAATATGGAAATAGATTGGAAGGCATTGAAAATGTCCAAATAAATAATGATAAAATTAATTCTATTGTATCTAATTTAGAAAGCGAAGATAGTGTACAAACTGCTAAATTAAATATAACTGGTAAAATTATATATATAAAACTTGTGTTTAAAGATAGTGCAAAATTAACTGATGCTCAGGCAATTGCAGTTAAATCATTAGAAAATTTTAGTGATCAAGAGAAAGGCTTTTATGATTTTGAATTTACATTATATCAAGAAGCAACTGAAAATACTGAAGGATTTAAAATTATGGGTGCAAAAAATGTAAAAGGTTCTAATTTAGTTTGGAATAATAATAACCCAATAAAAGAAAAGAATGATAAGGAATAAAAAATATGAAAAAATGGTTAAAAAGATCTATTATTACAATTATTATATTAGTAATTATAGCTGTAGGAGCTATTGTTACAATTAATTTACTTCATGATGAGAGTAAATTAACTGTTGATGAAAAAAAGTGGATTAATTCTAATTTATCAACAGTTCAAAATGTTAATGTATTAAATAATGTTGATATATTTGGTAATAATGGATATGGTGTATTTTTTGATTTTATTCAAGATTTTTCTAAAGAATATCAATTAAAAATTAATCCAATTACATATAATTTGAATGAAATTAATGTTAATGATGGATTTAAAATGACTAATGTTTTGGATGAAAAATCAGTAGTATTATACGAAGATTATTATGTTATGATTTCTAAATCTGATTTAATAATTAGAAATAATAGTGATTTATCTGATAAGAAAATAGGAATATTAAAAAATGATAGTGATTATATTAAATCATATTTAAATAATGTTAATTTTACTTTATATGACAGTTATAGTGATTTAGAAAAGGCATTTAATGAATCTAGTGATATAAATTATATGGTTGTCCCTAGAAGTTTATATATTGGATCTATTGTTAAAAATAATTATAAGATTGTATATTATCTAGGTGATATTAAAAATTATTATGTTTATGAAATGAAAGATAATGATGTATTTTCTAACATCATAAAAAAATATTTTAATTCATGGAAAAAAGATAATTTAAATAGATATATAGATTCTAATTTATTAAATACTTTAATGTATAATTTGAATTTAACTGAAATTGATTTAGCTAATATTAAGAGTAAAGTATATAGATATGGTTTAATTAATAATAGTCCTTATGAAGTATTAATAGGTGGAAATTATGGTGGTATTGTATCTCAATATTTGAAGAGATTTAGTGATTTATCTGGTGTAGAGTTCAAATACATTAGGTATAAAAACTATAATAATTTTGTTAATGCTTTAAATAAAGGTGAAGTAGATATTTACTTTAATTATTATAATGATATTAATGATTTTAAAACTGTAAATACTAATATTTATAATTCTTATGTTGTTATAGCTAAAAATAATAATAATTTAGTTGTTAATTCATTAAATAGTTTGAAAAATAAAGATGTTTATGTATTAGAAAATAGTATTTTATTTAATCAATTATCTAGTGTTACAAATATTAATGTTAAAACTTATAAAAGTATAGATGAATTAAAAAAATTATCTAAAAAAGATATTATAATAATGCTTGATGAAGCTACTTATAATTATATGAATAATAATGAATTAAAGAATTATACTATAAGATATAGTAATACTATTGATAAAACATATAATTTTAAATTAAATGCTGATGATTCATTTATAAAATTATTTAATGGTTATATAACTTCACAAAATCCAGAGTATTTAAAAATATCTGGTTTAGAAGATTATTCTAGTACAATTAAAAAAGGATCATTTTTTGGCCAAATGGCAAAATATATTTTAATTATTTTAGTAGCTATTATATTATTAATTTATATTTTTTATAAGTCTACTAAGAAAATTAAGATTTCTAAAAAGATTAGAAAAGAAGATAAGATTAAATTTATTGACCAGTTAACATCATTAAAAAATAGAAATTATTTAAATGAAAATATTTCTGTTTGGAATAAAAATAGTATATATCCTCAAGCAACAGTTATAATAGATTTAAATAAGATTCAAGAAATAAATGATACTTTTGGTTATGATGAAGGAGATAAACAAATTAAGGCTGCATCTAATATTTTAATTAGAACACAACTTGATAATAGTGATATTATGAGAACTGATGGTAATGAATTCTTAATATATTTAGTTGGATATGAAAGAAGAAGTGTAGAAAGTTATATTAGAAAGTTAGTTAGAGAGTTTAAAAAACTTCCATATGATTATAGTGCTATCATTTCATATTCAATGATAGAAGATGATATTAAAACAATTGAAGATGCAATTAATGAAGCTGTAGATGATATGAAAGAAAAGAAGCAAGAAATTTAGGTGATATTCATGAAAAAGAGAGTAAAAAAATTTGTTAATAATTTTAAAACTGTAATAAAAAAACCTGAGATGTTAGTTTTACCTGGACAACTTGCTTTCTTTTTTATTTTGTCTATTGTTCCTACTTTGACATTAGTTAGTTACGCAGCTAGTTATTTAAATTTATCATTTGATGTATTTGAACATTTTATTGAAGGGGCTTTTGGAGCTGAATTGGCTAAATTAATAATCCCTGAAATAAATAACGTTAATATTTCTTTTGGTTTTATTGTTATTTTATTAATAGGTTTTTTCTTTGCCTCAAATGGATGTTCTTCAATAATTGTAACTTCAAATACTATCTATGGTATTAAAGATCAAGGATTTTTAAGACGTAGAATTAAATCAATGGTTATGACAATATTTTTGATTTTACTATTTATTTTTATTTTAATAGTACCATTATTTGGTCAAAAAATTATTGAACTTTTAAGTAATATTAATATTAATTCTGGTGTTAGTAATGCTTTAAAAAATATTATTAATATATTAAATGGTCCATTATCATGGTTAATAATATTTTTCTTTATTAAATTATTATTTACGATGGCACCAGATAAAAATATTCCGTCTGAACAAACAACTTATGGAGCATTATTTACTTCATTTGGTTGGATATTAGCTACTGGAATATATTCATTTTATATAAATCATTATAATCATTATTCTATTTTTTATGGAGGACTTGCTAATATAATAGTATTGATGCTTTGGGTTTATTTGTTAGCTAATATATTTGTTATTGGTTTAGCTTTAAATTATAGAAAAGATGAGTTAAAAGAAATATCTAATAATGATTTACCAAAAAAAGGAAAGAATATTTCTAGTAAGAAAGTAAATAATAAAAATGTAAACAATTAATGTTTACAATGTAGAAATCTTTACTTTAATAGTAAAGATTTTTCAATTGTAATAATTAATAATTGTCTTTTTAATATTATATAAATATTGTATAATATAAATGGTGGTAATAAATGAATGAAACAATAATTAATAAGCTTTGTGATGAATTAGAATTAAGTGATAAACAAATAAAAGCTGTACTTCAGTTATTAAGTGAAGAAGCTACTATACCTTTTATTGCAAGATATAGAAAAGAAGCTACTGGAAACTTAAATGAAGATCAAATTAGAACTATTTCAGATGAATATAATTATCAATTAAATTTGTTTAAAAGAAAAGAAGATGTTATTAGATTAATAGACGAAAAAGGAATGTTAACAGACGATATTAAAAATCAAGTTATGAATGCATCAAAGTTAACGGAAATTGAGGATATATATAGACCATTTAAAGAAAAGAAAAAAACTAAAGCTACTGAAGCTATTAAATTAGGTTTGGAACCTTTAGCTAAAAAGATAATGTCTTTTCCTATAAATGGTGATATGAATACTCTTGCAAGTAATTATAATATGGAAGTTGATAAAGCCATTGAGAATGCTGGGTATATTATTGCTGAATGGATTTCAGATAATGCATATTATAGAAAATATATTAGAAACTTTATTTTTAATAATGGAAGCATAATTTCAAAACTAAAAGATGAAAAATTAGATGAAAATAAAACTTACTCTATGTATTATGAGTTTTCTGAACCAATAAAATGGTCAAAACATTTTCATGTATTAGCAATTAATCGTGGTGAAGATAAGAAAATATTAAAAGTTGATTTAGATTATGATAAAGATAAAATTATTGAATTCTTAGAAAGTAAAATAATTAAAAATAAAGATTCTTTTGTATGTGATTATGTTAAGGATTTTATAAAAGATGCTTTAAAGAGATTAATTCTACCATCAATAGAAAGAGAAATTAGATCAGAATTAACTGATAGATCATCAAAAAAAGCAATTGAAACTTTTGGACATAATCTTGAAGGATTATTATTAACTAGACCTATTAAAAATAGTGTAGTTCTTGGATTTGATCCAGCTTTTAGAACAGGTTGTAAATTGGCAGTATTAGATGAAAATGGTAATGTATTAGATATTAAAGTTATTTATCCAACTGAACCACATAATGATATTGAAAACTCTGAAAAAGTTGTTAGAGAATTAATTAATAAATATCATATTAATTTAATATCTATTGGTAATGGTACAGCATCTCGTGAGAGTGAAGCTTTTATTGCAAATACTATAAAGGGGATGGATTGTAAGTATATAATAACAAGTGAAGCTGGTGCAAGTGTTTATTCAGCATCTGATTTAGCTAAGGAAGAATTTCCAGATTTAACTGTTGAAAAAAGAAGTGCAATATCAATTGGAAGAAGAGTACAAGATCCATTATCTGAGCTTGTTAAAATAGATCCTAAATCAATTGGTGTTGGTGAATATCAACATGATGTTAATCAAAAAGAACTAAGTGAAAATTTAGATTTTACTGTTTCTAAAGTAGTTAATGAAGTAGGGGTTAATGTTAATACAGCTTCTCCATCAATATTAAAATATATTTCTGGTTTAACTAAACCTTCAATTAAAGCATTATTATCAAATAAACCTTTTTCTACTAGAGAAGATATAAAAAAGGTAAAAGGTATATCAGATAAAGTATATGAACAAGCTATAGGCTTTTTAAGAATACCTAAAAGTAATAATCCTTTAGATAATACAGGAATACATCCAGAAAGTTATGAATTAACTATGAATATATTAAATGATTTAGGATTAAATGTTAATAATATTAATGATAGTTCATTTAAGGAAAAAATTAAAAATTTAGATAAGAATGAATTAGCTAAAAAGTATAATTCAAATATATATACAATCGAAGATATAATTAAGGAATTATTGTCTCCAGGTTTAGATCCTAGAGATGAACTTCCTGCTCCAATTTTAAAGAGTGATATTTTAACTATAGATGATTTAAATATTGGTATGGAACTTGAGGGTGTAGTAAGAAACGTTACAACATTTGGTGCATTTGTTGATATTGGTCTTCATGATGATGGATTAATTCATATATCTAAAGTTTCTAAATCTTTTGTTAAAGATATAAATGATTATCTTCATGTTGGAGATATAATAAAATGTTATGTAGATAATATAGATAAATCTCGAGAAAAAGTGCAATTATCATTAATTAAGGAGTGATTTTTATGCCTAAGAAAAAAACAAGTACTACTACTAAGAAAAATACTGTCAAAAAAAATACTACTAAAACAACACCTAAAAAGAAAAATGTTACACCAAAGAAAAAGATTAGTACAGTTAAAAAAAGTACAACTGTTAAAAAAAGAACTACAGTTAAAAGTGAACCTATATTAACTGAAGTAAAAAATGAAGAAGCTATTATTGAAAATAAAGATTTAAAAGTTGAAATAAATAATATAAAACCAACTAAAGAAGAAAAAGAAAAAAGAAAAATTAATTTAGGATTAGTATATTTTATAAGTATATTATTTATAGAATTAATATATCAAATTACTATATTTGATTTTAATTCTATGTTTCCAACTAAAATAATATACTTTGGATTATTTGCTTTAATTATGTCTGTTATATTAAATATAATAACAAGATTGTTTAGTGATAAATTTAATAAGATAGTATCATTTATTATAGTTTTCTTATTAAGTGGTTGTTATTTTGGATTGTTTGTTTTTAAAAGAATATTTAATACTTTCTTTTCATTTCATTTATTAGGTATAAGTGATCAAGCTGTTGCATTTATGGATACTACTATTTCTGAAGTATTAAAAAACTTTTCATTCTTATTATTATTTATTATACCTTTTATAGTTATAATTTTATTTAATAAAAAAATTAATTATAAAAAAAATAATATAAAACAATTTACATTAAACTTATTATTTTTAGCAGTAAGCATTGTATTGTTTATTATTTCTATAAATAGTAATAATGAAATTAAAGAGTTATTTTATAATATTGATAGTAATGCAATGAATGTAGAAAAAATGGGAATTAATGTATCTACATACTTAGATATTAAAAGAATTATTAATCCAATTGAAGAAAAAGTAGTATTAGATGAAATACCTGAAGTTATAGAAAATAATAACGAAGAGGAAATTACTTTTGAACCAAATAAGGAAGATATAGATTTTGATGGTTTAATTGCAGGAGAAAGTAATTCTACTATTAAAAGTATGCATGAATACTTTAGCAAACAAAATCCAACTTATAAAAATGAATATACAGGAATATATGAAGGAAAGAATTTAATATTTATAATGGGTGAAAGTTTAAATAATATTGCAATATCTGAAAAATATACACCAACTTTATATAAATTATCTCATGAAGGATTTGAATTTACTAATTTTTATACACCAGTAAATTTAAGTACATTAGGTGGTGAATTTCAAGATTTGACTGGTTTATTTGCTAATCTTGGAATGCTAAGTACATATTTTAGAGGTGGTACAAATTACTTTCCATATGGACTTGGTAATGTTTTTAATAATTTAGGTTATGAAGTTAATGCATATCATCCAAATTATGGAGGATTTCAAGATCGTAATAAATATTTAAAGAGTATGGGATTTGATAAATTTTTAGCAAGAGGAAATGGTCTTGAAAAGAAAATGAATTGTAATTTATGGCCACAATCTGATTATGATATGGTTAATGTTACATTAGATGATTTTATTAAAGAAGATAAATTTATGACTTATTATGTAAGTGTATCTGGTCATATGCCATGGTCATTTTCTGGAAATAATATGTCTAGAAGAAATAAAGATAAAGTATCTGATTTAAAAATGTCAGAGGAAGCTAAAGCTTATGTTGCAGCTAATATTGAACTTGATAAGGCAGTTGAACAAATAATTAATAAATTAACTGAAGAAAATAAATTAGATGATACGGTAATAGTTATTGTACCAGATCATTATCCATATTCTATGAATATTAATACAATTAATGAATTATCTGATTATAAAAGAGATGAAAGATTTGAAGTTAATCATTCTTCATTAATTATATGGAATAATAATTCTGAACATAAAGTTATTGATAAAATTACAACACAACTTGATGTACTTCCAACTGTACTAAATATGTTTAACGTAAAATATGATTCTAGATTAATTATTGGAAAAGATATATTTTCTACTGAAAATGGACTTGCGTTTTTTACAGATCGTAGTTGGATAAGTGATTTGGGTAGGTATAATGCTGCGACTGGAAAATTTATTGCATTAGATGGAAAAGATATACCAGAAGATTATGTAAGTAAGATGAATAAAGTAGTTGCTAATCGTATCAATATGTCAAAACTTATTATGCAATATAATTATTATAAAAAAGTTTTAAAATAAATTTAGGATGTGATATAAATGTGTGGAATAACAGGATTTATAAATAAAGAAAAGGATAAAAAGGAAACTATAATAAAAATGGCTAATAGGATAGCTCATCGTGGACCAGATGGAGAAGGATATTATATTGACGATAATATTGCTTTAGCTCATAGGCGTCTTGCAATAATAGATTTAAATACTGGTGCACAACCAATGTTTAGTGATGATAAGTCTTTAGTTATTGTTTTTAATGGTGAAATATATAATTTTTTAGAATTAAAAGATGAATTAAAAAATAAAGGATATAAGTTTCAAAATAAATCTGATACAGAAACTATAATTTATGGTTATAAAGAGTGGGGTAAAGATGTAGTAAATCATTTGCGAGGTATGTTTGCATTTGCTATATATGATATAAAAAATAAAGAATTATTTATGGCAAGAGATAAATGGGGAATTAAACCACTTTATTATGCTAAGTTTGATGATACATTTATGTTTGCATCAGAAATTAAATGCTTTTTAGATCATCCTAAATTTAATAAAGAATTAAATAAGGAAATTTTAGCATCTTATCTTTGTTTTAATTCAACTCCAACTGAAGAAACTTTCTTTAAAGGTGTATATCGTTTAGAACCTGGACATACATTATTATATAAAGATGATAATATAGATATTCAAAAGTACTTTGAACTTGATATTAATCCAAAAGAACAAGATATGGAAACTATTGTTAAAGATATAAGAAATGCTATGGAAAATAGTGTTGAATATCATAAGATTAGTGATGTAGAGGTAGGATCATTTTTATCTAGTGGTATAGATTCATCTTATCTTGTTTCACTTGCAAGACCAGATAAAACCTATACTGTTGGATATGATAATTTAAAATATGATGAGATTTCTTATGCTAAGGATTTAACTGATAAATTAGGAATATCTAATACTTCTAAAAAGATAACTAAAGATGAATATATTAGTAATTTTAAAAGAATTATGTATTATATGGATGAACCATTAGCAGATCCATCTGCGATTGCTCTTTATTTTGTAGCAGAAATTGCATCACGTGATGTAAAGGTTGTAATGTCTGGAGAAGGTGCTGATGAATTTTTTGGAGGATATCAAACATATTTAGAAGATATATCACAAAGTTGGTATATGAAAATACCTTTTTTCTTAAGACATATTGCTTCAAGTATTGCATCTATATTTCCTGATATTAGAGGATTTAATTTTATATATCGTCGTGGCCAAAAGTTAGAAGATCAAAATATTGGATTAGGAAGGGTATTTAGAGATAAAGATGCCATTAATATAGTAAATTTTAATAATCAGATTAAACCAACTAGTATAGTAAGAAAATTATATGAAAATAATAAAGGAAAGGATAATACAACTAAAAGACAAATAGTGGATTATTATTATTGGTTAGTCAAGGATTTTTTACATGCAGTTGATAGAAATACAATGATGTTTTCTTTAGAAGCAAGAACTCCATTTTTAGATGATAAAGTTTATGATGTTGCTAAAAATTTGCCATTAAGTGCAAAAATAAGTAGTGAAACAACTAAACCAGCATTAAGATTAGCGGCTAAAAGCGTTATTCCTAATGAATCATATAAAAAGAAAAAATTAGGCTTTCCAGTTCCTTTAAGAGAATGGATAAAAGAAGATGACTTATATAATACAATAAAGGTAAAATTTGAAAGTGAAGAAGCAGCATATTTGTTTAATCAAAAGAAAATATTGAAATTATTAGAACTTCATAAAAGTGGTAAAAAAGATTGTTATAAAAAGGTATGGACAATATATACTTTCTTAGTATGGTATGATGTTTATTTTAAAGAAGCATAAGCTTCTTTTTAATTGACTTTTTACATATATGTTTGTAAAATAATATTTATGTTTGGGGGCTTTTAAATGGATAGTAATTTTAGTTTTAAAAAGATAAATAATGAATCATATGAATCTTTAGAAAAATATATTAATAAAGCACTAGATTATATTTCTAAAATAGAAGATCCATATTTTATTACATGTAACAATGAAAAATTTTTTGTTACTGGAAATCATGAGTTAAATGTTTTAGTTAATGATAAAAATATATATGGTGTATATATTGAAGAAGATGAATATAAACAATATTTAAAAAATAGTGATAGATATATAGTTAATTTAGATGATCCTTTATCATTTGTAGTTCAGATTAATTTATTAAATGATAGAATTAATAAATTACAATTAGAAAATTACAATAATGAACCTCATTTATATTACAGTCAACAAAATATAGTTGAAAATCAATTTTTAGATTATGAATTTGATTTAACTAAATTTTCAGGATCTAAATTGCAAAATCATTTAAGTTATATATATAATAGTCATCCTGATATTATAAAAAAGAAAGTAAATAACAAAATTAGTCAATATATTTTATCTGATCATAATTCTTATTCTCCATTTATAAAAGTTTTTAAAAATAATTTAATTATAAATAGCAACATTAAATATAGAATTTGGGAATTATTTCCTGAAAAAACTAGTTTTTATAATAAAATTCCGGTTGAATTAGTCGAATTATTAAATAACTCTAGTAGAGAGTTTAATGATATTTATAGTATTTCAAATGTTTATAAAAAAGTAAGAAAAAAGTAGATTGTTTTTAAATTAATTGATAAAATATATACAGAAAATAGGGGCGATATAATGAAAGATTTTATTAAAATACAAGAAGAAAAAATATTTAATACTATTAAACTATTAGGATATAGTGTTGATAGAGTCAAATTACTTCCTGCACAAAATGAAAATTTTGGTGATTATCAATTTAATGGAGTAATGCCACTAGCAAAAGAATATCATAAAAATCCTATTGATATTGCTAATGAAATAGTTGATAAGTTAGATAAAAGTGATATTGAAAAAGCAACTGTTGATGGTCCTGGATTTATTAACATTACTTTTAATAATGAATCTTTAATTAAATATTTTAACGAATTTGTATTAAGTGAATATGAAAAAAATAATATAAATATTATAATGGATTATGGAGGACCTAATGTTGCAAAAGTATTGCATGTTGGTCATTTAAGATCCGCTAATATTGGAGAAGCTCTAAAGCGTCTTGCTAAATTTTTGGGATATAATGTTATTGCTGATGTTCATTTAGGAGATTGGGGTCGTCCACTTGGATTAGTTATTTTAGAATTAAAGAAAAGACATCCTGATTGGGTTTATTTTGATGAAAATTATGATGGAGATTATCCAAATGATGATATTATAACTAATAAAGAATTAGAGGAATTATATCCAATTGCAAGTAATAAAGCAAAAGAAGATGAAGAGTATTTAGAGGAAGCAAGAATTATCACTACAAAATTACAAAATAAAGAAAAAGGTTATTATGATTTATGGAAAAAGATTGTTAAAGTATCAGTGGATAGTATAAAAGTTCTATATGATAAATTAAATGTTTCATTTGATCTTTGGAATGGTGAAAGTGATGCAGATATATTTGTTAATGATGTAATAAATTATTTGGAAAGTAATAATTATACTAGAATAAGTGAAGGAGCAGAAATTGTTGATGTATCTCGCGTAGATGATAAATTGGAAATACCTCCATTATTATTAGTTAAATCTAATAAGTCAGTTTCTTACGAAACTACTGATATAGCAACAATTTGGGATAGAGTTAATAATTTAAATCCTAATGAGATATGGTATGTAGTAGATAATAGACAATCTCTTCACTTTGAACAAGTATTTAGAGCTTGTTATAAAACAAAGATAGTTTCTGAAAATATTAAATTAGAACATCTTGGTTTTGGAACAATGAATGGAATTGATGGTAAACCTTTTAAAACTAGAGATGGTGGAGTAATGACACTTGATAATTTAATGAAATCAGTAAAAGATGAAACATTAAAAAAAGTTAATTCTAGTTTTAGTGATCAAGACAGAAATAAGATTGCAGATATTGTATCAGTAGCTGCTTTAAAATATGCTGATTTACTTCCTGTAAGATCAACTGATTATATATTTGATATTGAAAAGTTTTGTGATCTAAATGGAAAGACTGGAGTCTATTTATTATATTCAATTGTTAGGATGAATTCATTAGTTAAAAAAGCTCAAGATGAGGGTATTTCTTTTAATAAATTATTTAAATTAAATGATAAATATGATAGAGATATAATTGTTAAATTATTACAAGTTGATTCAATTTTAAATAAATCTTTTGAAGATAGATCATTAAGTTTTATAACTGATTATTTGTATCAATTAGCTAGAACTTATAATTCTTTTTATGATAACAATAAAATATTAATTCAAGATGATAATGAATTAAGAGAATCTTGGATATTTATTACTAAATTGTTGAGTAATACAATGACTAAATTAGTAAATATACTTGGAATGGAAATACCAGAAAAAATGTAGACTAAAAATGTCTACTTTTATTTTTTTTATATAATTAATATTTTGTATTTGATATAATTATTATAGGAGGGTAATATGAAATATGAAATAATAGGTGATACTGTTCCAGCTGTAGAATTTAAACTAAATAAAGGTGATTGTTTATATACACAAAAAGGTGGAATGATATGGAGATCAGAAAATATTGAGATGAAAACAAATACACATGGAGGGCTTTCTAAAGCTATAGGAAGATTATTTTCTGGTGAGAGTATTTTTATGAATACTTACACTTCTTTAAGAGATGGAGAAACAATAGCGTTTGCTTCAACTGTTCCTGGAGAGATAGTTGCTATTAATTTATCAACAGATCATCCTGGAATAATAGCTCAAAAAGGTGCGTTTTTATGTGCTCAAGAAGGAGTAATTTTTGATGTTACATTTACAAAAAAATTTGGAGCAGGATTATTTGGTGGAGAAGGTTTTGTTCTTCAAGATATTCATGGCAATGGTCTAGTATTTTTAGAAGTTGATGGAAATATTAAAGAAAAACAATTAATGCCTGGTGAATCTATATTAATTGATACAGGTAATGTTGTTTATTTTGATAAAACATGTAAGTATGAAGTTGTTCCAGTTCAAGGAGTAAAGAATGTGTTATTTGGTGGAGAAGGTTTATTTTTAACTAAAATAACTGGTCCAGGAAAAGTAGTACTTCAAACACAGAATTATTATGAATTTGCTAGCCAATTAGTAAGTATATTTCCAAAAAAATAAATAGATAATAATTCTATTTATTTTTTTTAAAAATATAATCTATTATGGATTATTCTCAATTAAATAATAAATTAAAAGAACTAAAAATTGAAGAAATAATATGGATTACATATATTGGTATAATAATATTAAGTTTTTATTCAAACAATTTAGAAAGAAAATATTTTATAAATAATGATATTAAAAGTAAAGATAAATATCAAAAGATTATGATTTTAATTTTTTCAATATTAATAATAGTTTATTTATATTTTTTAAAAGATTCGTATGATAGTTTAAAAAAAATTTATGTTAATGATAAAAAATATAAGTTAAATTTATTATCGTTTATTTCGTCTTTATTGATTTTTATTAGCGGTTGTATTTTTTTATATATAGCATTTAATGATAATGATTTAGACGTTGAATTAGCCTTTAATTAAAATATTGAATTTATTGTAATTATTTGATAATCTAATTAAAAGATATATATTTATAAAGGAGGTGTAAGATATGAAAATAGTTAGTACTGATACTATTGCTGGAGAAACTATTAAGGAAACATTGGGATTAGTAAAAGGAGAAATAGTTCAATCAAAAAATGCTGGTAGAGATATAATGGCTGGTTTTAAAACATTAGTTGGTGGAGAAATTAAAGGTTATACACAAATGATAAAAGAAGCTAGACAAATTGCAACTGAAAGAATGATCGAAGAAGCAAAAAAAGTTGATGCTGATGCAATAATTGGTGTTAGATATGGATCATCTGCAGTTATGCAAGGTGCTGCAGAAATAATTGCATATGGTACAGCTGTTAAACTAAAATAGAATACATTGTATTCTTTTTTTATTTTTGTAAATAATAGTATCAGGAGGAAATAATATGACACAAAAAGAATTATTATATTTAGAAGATGCTATAAACCATGAAAAAAATATTATTGATATATTAAATAATATTGTAAATGCTTTAGAAGATGAAAACTTAGTTTCGTTTATAGAAAAGGAGATAAAAAAACATTATACTATGGAAGAAAAATTATTAAATAAAATGGAGGCAGAATGCTAATGACAGATCAATTGTTAATGGAAAATTATTTATTAGTTTTAAAAAGCACAGTAGAAGTATATGTTCATGGAACGCTTGAAAGTTCTAATAAGGAAATAAAAGAATTATTATTTTGTGGATTAGATGAAACATTAAAACATCAAGAAAGAGTATATAATGAAATGACAAAATGTGGATGGTATCAAGTAAAAAATATTGATAAGAAAACTATTAAACAAACATATGATAAATTATGTAAAAAAGAATCTTAATATTCTTTTTTTATTTTGAATCATAAAAAAACTAATCCCTATTGGATTAGCTATTTTTTTAAATGGAGCAAGTGAAGGGAGTCGAACCCTCGTCTCAACCTTGGCAAGGTTATATTCTACCGTTGAACCACACCTGCATGTGTTAATAATATATCAAAAATAAAATTAAATATCAAGTAAAATTTGATATAGTTTTTTTGTTATGATAATATTATTATAGTAGATTATGGAGGAAATTATGTTATTACAAATTGTTTTATTAATCATTGGTTTTGTTGTATTAATTAAGGGTGCTGATATTTTTGTTGATGGTGCTAGTGGAGTTGCAAAATATTTTAAGGTATCAAAGATGTTAATTGGTCTTACTATTGTAGCTTTTGGTACTTCTGCTCCAGAATTTGCAGTTAGTATTAAATCGATGATTGTTCGAAGTGGTGATATAGTTTTAGGTAATGTTATTGGTAGTAATATTTTAAATATATTATTAATACTGGGTATTGCATCATTAGTTCATCCATTAAATGTTAAAAATAATACTGTAAAAAAAGAATTGCCTATTACATTATTAATTACTTTATTATTCTCTGTATTATTACTTGATAATGTTTTTGATAAAAACTCTATTAATATGTTTACAAGAAGTGATGGAATAGTTGTATTATTATTTTTTAGTGTATTTATTTATTATTTAATATCAATGGCTAGGAATAAGGTTAGTGATGATGATGATAATGAAAAATCAATGCCGATAGCAAAAGCTTTATTGTTTACTGCTTTTGGTATATTAGCTATTATATTTGGTAGTAATATGGTTGTTGATAGTGCTTCTAAAATTGCTTCGCTTCTAGGTGTTAGTGAAAGAATAATAGCTTTAACTATTGTTGCACTTGGTACTTCATTACCAGAACTTGTAACATCTGTAATAGCAACTAGAAAAGGTGAATATGATATAGCAATTGGAAATGTTGTTGGTAGTAATATTTTTAATATAGGAATAGTTATTGGAATTCCAGTTACAATATTTGGAAATATTCCAAATATATCGATAGGTCATATTGATATTATTGCAATGATTTTAGCGGCTCTATTGTTATTTATCTTTTCATTAAAAAATCATAAAATTTCAAGAAAAAAAGGATTAATATTTTTAATAGTATTTATATGTTATTATAGCTATATTTTATTTATATAATTTTGTTGATAACTTTTTAGTTATCAACTTTTTTAATACATATAATCTTTGTAAATAAATATCTTATCATGTATAATATAAGAGGGAGAACATTATGAAAAAGAACATTATGTTATTAATTGGAAATCTAAATAATGGTGGTGCTGAAAGATCTATTATTAATTTAGCAAATGAACTTATGAAATATCATAATGTTATTTTAGTATGTGCTGATAAGTGTTCATTCGATTATGATTGTAATGTAAAAACTATTGAAATATTGGAATTTAATTCAAAACATAAAAGATTAAAGGCTATAAAAAAGTTAAAAAAGATAAAAAAAGAAAATAATATAGATGTTACAATAAGTTATACTACATTATATAATTATTATAATATATTGTCTAAGTGTAAGGATAAGGTTTTTATATCTGTTCGAAATCATTTATCTGCTAAAAAAGAAAAATTTATTTTATATATATATCATAAGATATCATTACTTTTTTGTGATAAAGTTATATGTTGTTCAAAAAGTGTTTATGATGATCAAATAAAAAAATATCATTCTAAAAAGAAGAAAACAGTTGTCATTGAAAACTTTTGTGATGATGCATTAATAAATAAATGTATTAAAGAAAAAATAGAAGAAAACGAAAAAAAATATATCAGCAATAATATGATAATTGATATGGCAAGACTTGTTGAACATAAAGGACATGAACATATTATTAAATCAATGAGTATTGTAGTTAAAGAAAAAAGTGATGCAAAACTATTAATATTTGGTAGGGGAAATCAAAAAGATTACTTAAATGATTTAATAGATAAATATAATTTAAAGAATAATGTATTTTTAATGTCATATTATAAAAATCCTTTTAAGTTTTTTAAATATGCTAAGTGTATGGTTTTAGCATCTGATTATGAAGGTTTTCCTAATGTTTTAATTGAGGCCATAAATTGTGATTTACCAATAATATCAACGTCTTCATATGGTGGTTCAATAGAAATAATTGATGATGAAAATATAAATACGTTTGTAGATGATATTGAAGAGAAGAAATATGGTATTTTAGTTCCATCATTTATTAATGAACATAATAAAGATTATATTACATTAAAAGAACAATTATTAGCAAAGGCTATATTAATGATATTAAATGATAACAATAAAAGAAATTATTATATTAAACAATCATCAATTAGAAAAAAAGATTATAGTAAAAATGTAATAATAAAGAAATGGTTAAATCTAATAAATGAGGTTATATAATGAATAATAGTGATATAGTTAGAATAGAAAATAAAATTATAAAAAAGGGTACGTATGTTATAAGATGGAATGTTACTAGAGTATGTAATTATAATTGTGATTTTTGTATTCAAGGTAATAAAGAACAGCATATAAAAGATTCAAAAAATGAATCATTAGATTTAAGAAATAATATATTAGATAAGATAATTTTATATATAGAAAATAATTTAAATTCAAAATATGATATATTACATTTTTACTTAATTGGTGGTGAAGTAACAATTTTAAAAGATATATTTAATATTATGAATAAATTAATTAATTGTAAATTTGATGGATTGATTAAATTTAATATTACAACTAATATGTCTGCGGATAAAAAGATATTAAAACAATTTGTTAAAATGTTTAAAAAATTAAAAAATAGAGAAATAAATTTTAGTTGCAGTTATTATAAAGCTTATACTAATGAGAAAGAGTTTATAAATAAAGTTAAAATATTAAATAATAAACAAAATATTAAAACAACTATTAATATACCATTAATTGAAGATATTGATTATGATTTATATTTGGATTTTAAAAACAAGTATTCTAAAAACTTTAAAGTTGAATTTGTACCTATAAGAAATTATAAAAAAAGTATAAGTGATAAAGTAAAAAATGAGTTAAATAAAAATCCTAGTAATAGAATTATGGTAGTAACTAAAGATGGTAAAGCACATTATTTTTCTAAAACAAATATATTTTCAATGTCTATAAATAAGACCCATAATTTTAATCCTTCTGGTTTTATTTGTGATGCTGGAATAAATTCTATAGCAATTAGTAATATTGGAGATGTTTATAGATGTAATGAAAATATAAATACAAAATTAGGTAATATTTTAAATGATAATATTTGTAAGATTACAAAGAAATTTATTTGTAATGCAAAGAGTTGTAATTGTTCAACATTATATAAAGTAATTGAAAAGAAATAGTATAATTAGATAAGGTGATTCTCATGAAGAAAAATATATTGTTTTTAATTGGAAATATGACATCAGGTGGAGCTGAAAAAGTAATATATAATTTATGCAATAGTTTAAAAAATAAATATAACATTACTTTAGTTGTTAGAACGTTAGATAATGCCGACTATATACCAGATGTTAATATTATTGAAATAGAAGAACTTAGAATAAGTAGAGTAATGTTTAAAGGAATTTCTAAATTAAAAAGAATAAAAAAAGAATTAAATATTGATATTTCTATTAGTTTTATAATGAAATATTGCGTATTTAATTATTTAAGCAAAGCTGGTGATAAGATATATTTTTCAACTAGAAATTACATGGGAATTAATAAACATTTTTTACCAAAATCTATAATTTTTAAAATATTTATAAAACTATATAAAAAATATATTAAGAGAGTTGATAAAGTTATTAATGTTTCAAAAAGTGTTGAAGAAGATCAAATTAAAAGATATAAATTGGATAAAAATAATAGTGTCGTTATAGAAAACTATTTAGATATTGAAAATATTAATAAATTAAAAAAAGAAAAACTATCTAGGGAAGAAATGAATATTTTTAAAAATGATGTTATATTATCTGTTGGAAGATATAATGAACAAAAAGGTCAATGGCATTTAATTAGGGTTTTTAATGAAATTGTAAAATATGATAACAATATAAAATTAGTATTAATTGGAAGGGGACCATTAAAAGAGTATTATAAAAAATTAGTTAATGATTATAATTTAAATGATAAAGTTTTTATTTTTGATTTTAAAGAAAATATATATAAGTATATGTATAATTCTAAATTATTTGTTTTAAATTCTTTTTATGAAGGAATGCCAAATGTATTGTTAGAATCTCTTGCTTGTTCTCTTCCAATTATTGCTAGTGATAGTTATGGTGGAACTAAAGAAATTTTATCTATAAGAAAAGATAATGATAATTTTGTTAATAATATTTCTTTTGAAGAATATGGAGTATTAGTTCCAATATGTGATTATAAAAAATATAAAGCTAATTATAAATTAACTAAGGAAGAAATAATATTAAAAGATGCAATATTAGAATTATTAAATAATAAAAAGTTATATGATAATTATAAAAAGAAATCAATAAATAGAGTTAGTGATTTTAGTAAAGAAAAAATATTAAAAAAATGGGAAAGGGTACTAGATGAAAATTGAAGGAAGTATAATAAATAATAAGATTTCAATTAAAATAGATAATGTTGTACAAAAATTAGATAATCTTTTTATTTTTATTGATGGTTATATCATAAATAATACTAAGTTAAGTGATATTAAGTATATTGAGAAATTATATAAAGAAAAATCACTTGATTTTGTTAATTATCTTGATGGTAATTATAATGTTTTTATTGTTGATAATAATAAATTATTTATTATTAAAGATAAATTAGGTAATTTACCATTATATTATTATCATAAAGATGGTATTTTGTTTTTTTCTAATAAATTATCATTAATTAAAAATAATTGTAGTTTAAATCTAAAAATTAATAAACAATCTATTGCAAATTATCTAGGATATTCATATATATATGAAAGTGATACAATTTATTTAGATACTTATAAATTAAATAAAGGTAGTATATTAAAATATGATGATGATATAAAAATAATTAAATATTTTGATATTTGTGAAGAAGCTAAAGATATTAAGAAGAATAAGTTAAGTGAAGAACAAAATATTAATAATTTAGAAGATTTATTATTTAATTGTATTTGTAAATATGGAAGTAAAAATTCTAAGGTAGGAATATTTTTAAGTAGTGGTAAAGATTCAACATTACTTTGTTTACTTGCATCAAAGTATTATAAAAATAAAATTAATACTTATACTTTAGGTTTCGAAGATGAAATAGATGAAAGTGAAAATGCAAAAATAATAGCAAATTATATTGGAACTAATCATCATAGTATTATATTAAAAACAAAAGATGTAAAAAAAATAATTAATAAGATTCCATTAATTTATGATGAACCTTTTGCAGATCCATCAATTATTCCAAGTATTTACATGATGGAAAATATTAAAGAAAAAAATGATTTTTATTTAGCAGGTGAAGGTGTAGATGGATTATTTGATTTATTTAAGATAAATAATAGTTTTAATAATATTAAATATTATAAAGAATTATTATATAAATATACTCATAAAATAAGAATTCCTAAAAATTATAGTGAACGTTTACAAGTTCCAATAATAAGACGTTTTGCTTATTCTGATAACTTAGTGGGTTATAAAGGAAAAGTAATAAAGTTAAATAAAAAATATTCATATGAAGTATCTAATTTAGAGTTGTATGGTCATATTGGTTCTGAAAAAGTTAAAAACAAAAATATTCATATATTAAAAAATCTAAAAATGAATTATTATACTCCATTTTATGATGTAGATTTATTATATAAATTTATGGAATATAATAATGACTTAATAGATAATAATAGAGATAATAAATATATTTTTAGTAAAGTTTTATATAATAATATAGATAAAAAATATTTTGATAATTATAAAAAAAATGGTTTTGGTATACCAATAAAAAAATGGATGAAAGATTTTTTATTAGATGATATAAAAAAGATAACTAAAAAAGATTATATAGATGAACAAAAAATATTTAAATATGATGAATTAATAAAACTAATTAATTATTATGAAAAATATCCTGTTTATTCAAGAGCAATTGTATTATGGAATTATTATATTTTTCAACTATGGTATTTTCATAATATAAAATCTTTTAAATAAATTAGATTTTTAGTATAATATTTTTATTGGAAGGTATTAGCATGAAGAAATATATTAGTAATTTTAAAAGATTTAAGTTTTTTTTAAATAATTGTAAAAAAGAAATTATAATTTTTTTAATATTGTCTTTTATTGCTACTATTTTATCTGTATTTTTACCAACTATAAGTGGTATTATGATAAACAATATTCTAAATAAAGAATTTAATTTAGTAATTGTATTTCTTATAATATCTGCATTAGTAAAGGTAGTAAATGTAATATGTAATTTATTATCTACAAAGATATTTTTAAAGCTTAGAAAAAAAATGGTGCTTAATATACGAAAATATGTTTGTAACATAACACTTAATTTAAGTATTAATGTATTTCATATTTATGGTCAGGGTAATTTTTTAAATAAGATACAATCTGATACATCTAGAATATCTAATTATTTTACGGTAATAAAAGATAGTTTTTTATCTATTTTTTCTAGTTTTGGTACATTAATAGTTATACTTTTTTTAAATCCTATTATTGGTCTATATTTTTTTATATGTTGTGTTATTACTTTTTTAATAAGATATTATGGAATAAAGAAAAGTTTGTATTATAAAAATATTAATTTAAAAAAATTAGATGATAATTCTAATTTGTTAAGTCAAATATATAGAGGTGTTAAGGATATAAAAACACTTAATTTAAAAGATAATTTTAAAGAAAAGACTAATGATTCTTTTGAAAATATTAGTGAACTTGAATATAAAAGTAATTATTATTTAGATTACTATTCTAAAATAACTAACTTTTTAGAATCTATATTTTTAGGTGGTATGATATTATTATCTATGTTGTTAATTAAAAATGAATTACTTACAACTTCGACTTTTATACTTATTTTAATGAATAGAGGAAAAGTGTTTAATTTTACTACAAGATTATCTACATTAGTTAATAATTTTGGCCAATTTGATTTATCATTTAATAGAATTATTTCTATATTAGATTATGATAGGGAATCTTTTGGTAAGAAAAAAATTGGGAAACTAGAAGGTAATATTGAGTTTAAGAATGTAAGTTTTTCATATGATAATAATAATGAAATAATAAGTAATTTTAATTTAATAATAAATAAGAATTCTTTTAATACAATAATAGGTGATAATGGATCAGGTAAATCTACATTATTTTCTTTAATAACTAAAATGTATTCTTTAAATAGTGGAAAAATTTTTCTTGATAATTATGATATTAATGAACTTGATGAAGAAAGTATAAGAAATAATATAGCATTAGTTACTCAACAACCATTTTTATTTAATTTATCAATAAAAGAGAATTTAGAATTAATTGATAACAATTTTGGAAATATTAAAAGAGTATGTAAAATTGTTGGTTTAGATAAAAAAATAAATAGTTTAGAAAAAAAGTATGATTCTATCTTAAATGATGATGCAACTAATTTTAGTGGTGGTGAAAAACAGCGATTAGCGATTGCAAGAGTATTATTAACAAATGCCAAAATATTACTTTTTGATGAGATAACTAATAATTTAGATAGAGATGCTATTAAATCAATTAATGAATTAATTGATAAATTAAAAGGAAAGTATACAATAATTATGATTACTCATGATATAGAATGTATAAAAAATAGTGATAGAATTATTATTTTAAAAAAAGGTAAAATAATAGGAGATGGAGATCATAATAATTTACTTAAGAATAATAAATTTTATAAAAAAATAAATAGTTTAAAAAAATAATTATTTAATGTATAATAATTAAAGAATGGAGTATGTTTATGGATATAACAGTAAATGGTCATAATATATATGTTGTATTATTGGTTACGTTTTTAACTAGTATCATTATTACACCAATTATAAGAAAAGTGGCTATTCATATTAACGCCATTGATATGCCTAATGAAAGAAAAATACATAAAAAGCCAATTGCTAGATTAGGTGGCCTTGCAATATTTTTATCATTTATGTTAGGTTATATGCTTTATGCAAGAGAGTCTACGATGATGCTTTCAGTGCTTATCGGAAGTTTTTTAATAGTTTTATGTGGTATTATTGATGATATTAATCCAGTAAAGGCAAAATATAAGTTTTTAGTTCAAGTTATTGCTGCAGCTACTGTATGTATATATGGTAATTTAATGTTAAATGAGATTACTATATTTGGTTTAAATTTATACTTTAGTGCTCCTTGGAGTCAGATAATAACTATATTATTTATTGTTGCTGTAATGAATGTAATAAATTTAATTGATGGCCTTGATGGATTGGCTTCAGGTATATCTTCAATATATTTTATTACTATTGCAATTATTGCTTTTATATTAAATCAAAGAGGTGGCCTTGATGTTATATTATCATTAATTATGGCTGGAGCAACGTTAGGATTTTTAGTACATAACTTTCCACCTGCATCAATATTTTTGGGAGACACAGGTAGTTATTTTTTAGGATTTATTATTAGTGTAATTGGTTTATTAGGTTACAAAGCTACTACATTAACATCAATTGTTGTACCTATTTCAATTTTGGCCATACCTATATTTGATACAGCATCTGCGATTATTCGAAGATTATTAAAACATCAAAATCCATTTACAAATCCTGATAAAGAACATTTACATCATCAATTTTTAAAAATGAAATTTTCTCAAAAAAATACTATTTTAATAATATATTTTATTACTATTTTATTTAGTGCTGTTTCTGTATTTTTTGCAATAGGTGATCAAAAACAAGCTATAATAATATATGTAATATTAATGATATTTTTACTATTAATTGTAATGAAAACAGACATTTTATTTAAACATAAAAGTACAATTATAAAGGAAGAATTAGAGCAAAAAGAATTAGTTAAAAAACAACATGAGATAATGAATGAAAAATCTAAAAATAGGAAGAAGAAAAAAAATAAAAAGTAAAAAGTTACTTTTTATTTTTTATGAAAAGATATATAATTGTAATAAGAGAGTGTGAGTATAAATGAAAAAAATAGTTGATGGTAATACTGCTTGTGCTGATATAGCATATCTTTTTAGTGAAATAGCTTCAATATATCCAATTACACCTTCATCTCCAATGGCTAGTGAAATTGATAAATTATCAAATGTTAATGAAAAGAAAAACATATTTAATGAAAAAGTTTCTTTAGTTGAGATGCAAAGTGAAGCAGGGGCTGCAGGTGCAATGCATGGTGCTTTGATTAGTGGATCATTAGCTACAACATTTACTGCTTCACAAGGACTTTTATTAATGATACCAAATATGTATAAAATGGCTGGTGAGGGTCTTCCTGGTGTAATTCATGTTGCATCACGTACTATAGCTACTCATGCTTTATCTATTTTTGGTGATCACAGTGATATTTATGCTACAAGACAAACTGGGTTTGCAATGCTTGCTTCAACTAATGTTTTTGATGCCCAAAATTTAGCTGCAGTAGCTCATTTAAGCGCAATTAAATCTAGAGTTCCTTTTTTGCATTTTTTTGATGGTTTTAGAACATCTCATGAAATAAATACAATAGAATCTATTGATGAAAATGAGTTATTAAAAATAGTTGATTTTGATGCTATTAATAGTTTTAAAAATGAATCATTAAATGTTTCATCTAATTTTCAAATGGGTTTAGCAGAAAATGAGGACATTTATTTTCAAAGTGTTGAAGCTAGAAATAAAGATTATGAAAATACTATTGAAACTGTATGTAATTATATGAATAAAATTAATGATATGATGGGTACTAATTATAAGCCATTTAATTATTATGGAGCAGAGGATGCTAAGCATGTAATTGTTGCTATGGGTAGTGTTTGTGACACAATTAAATTAGTAATTGATAAATTAAATAATGATGGAAAAAAATATGGATTAGTTGAAGTTCATTTATATAGACCATTTAGTCAAAGACATTTATTAGATGTTATTCCTAGTAGTGTTAATTCTATTGCAGTATTAGATAGAACTAAAGAAGCTGGTAGTATTGGAGAACCATTATACTTAGATGTCTTAGCTGCTTTAAAAGATTCAAATATTAATATTGTCGGTGGAAGATATGGATTATCTTCAAAAAATACTACTCCAAATGATATATTAGCGGTTTATAATATGTTGGAAACAAATTTAAAAAATAATTTTACTATAGGTATTAATGATGATGTTACAAATTTAAGTATAGATAAAATAGATTATAATTTTTCTTTAGATTTAAAAGAGGTATTGATTTATGGCTTTGGAAGTGACGGTATGGTTAGCGCCTCTAAAGATATAATGAAAATATTAGGTTATAATACTAGTAATTTTGTCCAGGGTTATTTTGAATATGATAGTAAAAAATCTGGTGGAGTAACTATTTCACATTTAAGAATATCTGAAAATAGTATTAATTATCCATTTTATGTAACTAGTCCTAATTTATTAGTAATAACAAAAGATAATTACGTTAATACTTTTGATTTATTTGATAATTTAAAAGAGAATGCTACAGTTTTAATTAATACTAATAAGTCTTCAAATGAATTAATTAATTTTTTACCAGATGAAGTAAAAAAAATAATAAATGAAAAAAAATTAAGAGTGTTATTAATTGATGCTGATAAAATAGCTAATGAAAATAATATAAAAGGAAAAATAAGTAAAATAATAGAAATCATTATTTTAAAACTATTGGAATATAATGATGCTTATAATACATTATCTGAAAACATTAAAAATCAATTTAAGAATAAGGGAATTGATATAATTAATTCTAATATTAATGCTATTAAATCTTCATTAGATTCTATTAAAATGTTAAATAGTGATATTCCAATGACTAATACAAATAAAGAAGAGATTAATGGACTTTATAATATGATTAAACATCGTAAAGGATATGACTTAAAAGTAAGTGATTTATTGGAACATAAAAATGGTAAATTTTTAAATAATCTTTCTAAAAACGATAAAAGAGCAGTTCAAAATAGTGTTGTTAAATGGGATAAAGATAATTGTATAGAATGTGGTATGTGTTCAATTGTATGTCCTCATGCTGCTATTAGGCCTTTTATTGTTGAAAAAGGAACTGATAATTCGATTATGTTGTTAGGTAATAATGAATATAATTATCAGGTATTAGTTAGTGAAGAAGATTGTTTAAGTTGTGGATTATGTATTAATATTTGTCCTGGCAAGAAGAATAAAAAAGCTTTATCTTTTGGTCAAATTGATTTAAGTAATAAGGATTATGTTAATGATATGTTTAATAATTATGATAATCCTAAATTATTAGATAAATATAGTATTAAAGGAAGTCAATTAGAAAAACCAAAATTTGAATTTAGTGGTGCATGTGCTGGATGTGGAGAAACTCCATATATAAAATTATTAACTCAATTATTTCAAGATAAGATGGTTATTGCTAATGCAACTGGATGTTCTTCAATATATGGTGGTTCTATTCCTTCTACTCCATATAGTATACCTTGGGCTAATTCATTATTTGAAGATAATGCAGAATTTGGTTATGGAATGAAAATATCATATAATAAAATGAGGGAAAGAATAATTAATATTATTAATAATTCTATTGATAGCGTTGATAAAAATGTAAAAAAACTATATGAAAAGTATTTAAATAATATTAATGATTATGAAATAACAAATCAAGTAAAAAAAGAATTAGAAAATAAAAAAATTCCAAAAGAATTGAAAGATCTAATAAATTATATGCCTTCTAGATCAGTCTTTATTATTGGAGGAGATGGTTGGGCATATGATATTGGATTTGGTGGAATAGATCATATATTGTCTTCAAATGAAAATGTTAATATTATTGTTTTAGATACTGAAGTATATTCAAATACTGGTGGTCAAATGTCTAAATCATCTCACTTTGGTCAAGTAGCAGAATTTGCTAATTTAGGTAAAAAAACACCTAAGAAAGATTTGTTTAAAATTGCTATGAATTATCCAAATTGTTATGTTGGTATGGTATCTCTTGGTGCTAATTTTATTCAAACAATTAAAACGTTTAAAGAAGCTGAAGAACATAATGGACCTAGTATAGTTATATGTTATTCTCCATGTATTGAACAAGGTATAAAAGGTGGAATGTGTGAATCGACAAATGAACAAAAATTAGCTGTTGAATGTGGCTATGTAACTTTAATGAGATATAATCCTATTGATGAAAAATTATATATAGATTCTAGAGAACCAGATTTTTCAAAGTATAAGGATTTCTTAATGAATGAAATAAGATATAAGTCGTTGGTTACAAAAAATCCAGAATTAGCTAAAGAATTATTGTCATTAAATATTAAATATGCTAAGAAGAGATATGATGAATATAAAAGTATTGCAGATAAATAAAAATATCACTTAAAAGTGATATTTTTTTATTCTTTATTATCTTCTTTGCTTTCAGATTCTTTATTTTCAGTTTCTTTATTTTGTTCTTCCTTTTTTTCTTCTGTCTTAGTTTCTTGTTTTTGAACTTCGTTACTAGTAGTTTCTTCTTTTTTATCTTCTTGATTAGTGTTTGTATTATTTATTATTGTTTCTGATATAACATTTGTTTTTCCTTCATTAACATAGATTGTTATAGTTCCTACATTATTTATTAATGAATCTATATGAATATCTTGATCAGCTACAACTCCACTTCCTACACTAGAATTGTAATGAGCTTCACCAGGGGAAACATATTTAATTGATGGTGTTTTTCCTTGTGAAGTAATCCAATTACTTGCTTCTTCTTTAGATTTTCCTATTAAATTAGGCATTAGTATTTGTACTTGATTTGATCTAATTTTTTCTCCATAATATTTTGATTCATAGTTTTCATTATAATCAATTTCATAATTTTTAGTTATTTTTTCTTCTTCTAATTCAAGATTAATTTTCATCATTTTAACTATATCATTTAATGAATCTTTATAATATCCTAAAGCGGATGTTCTAGAATATCCTATCCATACAGGAAGAGAATAAGTTTCTAAATATGTATGATTAATTGAAACTATTTCATCTGTTTTTCCACTTAATGCAGTTAATGCTATTTTTTTAGCAACATTATATAGTGATAATATTTGTTCATTTTTCATATTAGTATCCATATTTTTTTCAACTGCATTTAAAATTCCTTCAAATTGTTCAAATGATGAAAGATTTTTAACTTCATTTGCTAAGGCTGTTATTACTTGTTGTTGATGTTTTACTCTATCTAAATCTGATCCAATATATTGATGTCTATTTCTTGAATAAGCTAAAGCTTGTTCACCGTTTAATCTTTGTACTCCTGGATCTATACAAACAGTACTGTTACCAAAATCACGATTTGAATTTTGTTCACAAACTTGTCCATGATAATCTATACCATTATTATATCTAAAGTAAGGCTTTTCTACATCTACTGTAATTCCACCTATTGTATTAACTAAATCTACAACACCTTTGAAATTAATCTTAACATAAAAATCTATATCTATATCAGTAAGATTTTTAATTGTATTAATTACACAATTTGTACCAGATGCAGCTGCGGAATTTATTTTTGCATATGCTCCGTTTCTACATGCTATTGGAACAAATGTATCTCTTGGAATTGAGAACACACTAGCTGTTAATGTTTTAGGATTAAAAGTAATTAACATTAATGTATCTCCATTAAATGCTTGATTAGCATTAAGTCCATCATTTTCTGAATCAACACCCATTAAAAGTACTGTAAATGGTTCAGTTAATTTTTTGTTTGTATACGATACATTATCTTGATTTTTCATTTCTTCAGATAGTGTATAAACTATTTTAGTTTCTTTTTCTATATTTTCAAATTGTTCTTCAGATGAAAAGTTTATAATATAATTTCCTGATACAACAGCAGCATCAATTTTTTTAGTATATAAATCATTAAGCATTATTAAGTAGTCATCATATCTATTTATTTCATTAGTTAATGAATTATTCTTAATTAATTTATTTCCTAATACAAAACCTTCAACGTCATTAGAATCATTAATCATTCCTATTTTACTATTACTGTCAAAATTAGAATCTTTTAATGTTATTAAATTTGATGTATATACAACTTTGTCTTTACTCATACCATCTACTGTTTGATATATTTTATTTATATAATAACTACTTACTCCAAATATTCCAGAAAAAATTAGTGTAAATACTATTAAAATAATCATTTTTTTATATTTTTTAGTAAATAAGAATACTAATCCAGTTATAAACCACATTAATAACCATAGTCCAAAAAATACTAGTAATACTATTCTAATTCCTGTTTCAATATTGCTTAAATGAAGTATATTTATTGTAAAAATACTATAAAAAACAATATATGTTATTAAGGATATTAAATAAAGTGATAAAAATACTTTATTTGATTTCTTTAATTTATGTACAAATGCTTTCATTATCATAACCTCTTTTATCTTAGAATATTATATTATAAGTTTTAATAATAAACAAGGAATTTTTTTGTATAGTCTTTACATATATAATTTACAATATGTTTTACACATATTAAAAATTATGTTATAATTTAAAGGAATATGAAAGGAAGTTGGAAAAATGGTTAAGATAAAAAAAGCATTTACTATTATTATGATTATTTCTCTAACTTTCTGTTCTTTATTTGTTGTACCAATTAATGTTAAGGCTGCATCATATGAAGCAAGAGTTTCTACTGATGGAGTTAGATTTAGACAAAATCCTAGTACTAAAAATAGTGATATTTTAGATACTTTAAATACTAATACTAAAGTAACTGTTATTGATGATAAAAAAGTTTCTGGTGAAGGTTGTGATGATGGTTGGTTAAAGGTAAGTTATAATTCAAAAGAGGGATATATTTGTTCTAAATATATAACAACTCAATCTTTAGATAATCCATATGATAGACCATGGAATACTCCTAAAAAGGCAATCGTTGGTGGAGCTAAATGGATAGCTAATGGATATATTGCAAAAGGTCAATTTACTTCTTATTTAAAAAAATTTAATGTTAATCCAAATGGACATTATTCTATTTATTCTCATTTATATCAATCTAATATTACTGCACCATCTACTGAGGCTGTATCTTCATCTACTTCTTATTATAAAAATGGATCATTTAATTTACCTTTTAGTTTTTCAATTCCTGTGTATGAAAATATGGCAGGTGAATATGCTCATCCAAGAGGAAAGAAAGCAAACTTAGGAACTACTGATAAAACAGATGATGCATTTGAAAATATGATTAAGGATTTTCCAGATAGTTATAAACCATATCTAAGACAGTTACATCAAGAACATGATAATTGGACATTTACTCCGATGAAAACAGGTCTTACTATCGAAGAAGCTTCAGCTGTATTTAAAGAAACTGGTGCAATTCAAAGTACTGATTGTGCTTTAGTTGAATGTAGTGAAGGAAATGCAATTGGAACTGGTGAAAAGGGATGGTATAAACCTAATCAAGCAACAACTGCTTATTATTTAGATCCAAGAAATTTTTTAAATGAATCTTATGTATTTATGTTTGAAAATTTGTCATATATTGATATACCTGAAAGTGTTATTCAAGGGGTATTGAATAGAAAAAGTTATATAAGTGGAATGGATTTTATTGATAATCAATCTTATTCTTCAATATTTTTAGAAGCAGGAAAAAATGCAAATGTTAATCCTGTTTATCTAGCATCTTTATCTGTTCAAGAAATAGGTGAGTTTAATACAACAGGACAACAATTTGAATATAAGGGAACTACTTATTCAGGATTATTTAATTTTTATAATATAGGTGCATCATCGTCTGCAGAAAATCCTGTTAAAGCTGGACTAGTTTATGCAAGTGGTGGTCTATGTACAATATGTGCAACATATACTTATAATGGAAGTAGTGAAAACAATTCTTCATCTTCAGAAATATCTTCAGCTGTAAGTAATATAGGTGGTTCTATAAAAGAAGGATTTATTAGAGGTTTTGAAATAGGTGCTAGTATAGATGAAATAAAATCTAAAGATTCATCTATTCAAATAAATGGTGATGGTTTAATTAAGACAGGACAAACTATTACATTTGCTAATGGTACATCTTATACTGTTGTAGTTTATGGTGATTTAACTGGAGATGGTCAAATAAATTCTGCTGATCTTTTGAAAATGAGAAGATATTTAATTGGTAAGGATAATTTGTCTGGAGCATTTATGGAATCTGCAAAAATAATGAATGGTGATGATGTGAACTCTGCTAATTTATTAAAATTGCGAAGATTTTTATTAAATAAGGATAATATTAGTCAAAAATAAAAAGGAGTTATGATTTATGAAAAAATTAAAATATTTATTATTTAGTGTGATATGTATGGGATGCTTTAGTTTAATTGTTAGTGCAGCACCCTCATATTCGTTTAATGTTTCATCAGCATCAATTGAAAATGGTAAAAGTGTAACTGCATCAGTTACTATTAGAAATGCTGGATCTTGGCATATAAAAATTATATCATCTGGTAATACATATGGATGTAGTAATGAATGGTCTGGCGAGAATGAAAATGGAGAGAATGGAACAAAGACTTTTTCAACAACTTGTAAAGCATCATCTTTAGGAACTATAGCATTTACCTTATCAGGGGATATTACTGATACATCATATAGTACAATTAATCTTTCAGGTTCTAAGTCTGTTAATGTTAGAGAACCAGCACCAGCTTCAACAATTAATACTTTGAAAAAAATTGAAGTAGAAGGATATGAACTTACACCAGAATTTAGTGATGACATTTTTGAATATAGTGTAGAAGTTCCATCAACTGTTGATAAAGTTAAGATTAATACAACAAAAAAAGATTCTAAATCTTCAGTTGAAGGAGATGGAGAAAAAGAAGTAGTTGAAGGAAGCAATAAATTTGAAATTATTGTTACTGCTGAAAGTGGAGCTAAACAAACATATGTTGTTATAGTTAATGTAAAGGATAATAATCCAATAAATGTAAGTGTTAATGGAATAAATTATACAATTGTAAAAAATAGTAAAAATCTAGAGATTCCTGAAGGATATGTTGAAGAAAAAATTACAATAGATGGAGTGGAAGTACCTGCTTTTAAAAATGAATTAAATAATATAACACTTATTGCTTTAAAAGATGAATCTGGTAATACATATTTCTTTAAATATAATGATGGAAAATATACTAAATATATTTCACTACAATCAAATTTAAATATTTTTCCACAAGATATTGATAGTATTCCATACAAAGGATTTACTAAAACTACAATTAATATTGATGGTAATGAAATAGTTGCTTTTAAATATAAAGATTTAAATAAATACTATATTATTTATGGTATGGATTTAAATACTGGAAATTCAACATATTATTTATATGATGTAAATAATAAAACATTCCAAGTATTTGATGAAGAATTATTCAATGAACTAAGTAATGATAGTTTTTATTTATATATGTTAATCGGAGCAGGTGTATTACTATTAATATGTATTATATTAGTTATTTGGTTAGGTATAAGTAAGAATAAAATAATAAAAAGAATTAAGGGTTTAAAAAAAGAAGAAAAGAATGAATAATATCATTCTTTTTTTTTATAGTATATTTTTTTTACTTTAAGTAATAATATAAATAATAACTGTAAAAAAGATAAAAAAAAATAAATATTTCTTGCAGTTTATAGATAATTTTGCTATGATTAATTTATAAGATAGAGAGAGGAGAAAATTATGGAAAAGAAGAATGTTGTATTTTTAACAGTATTAGCAATTGCTACATTATTAACTGCTGTAGTTGGTACTACTTTCGCTTACTTTACAGCTACTGTAGAAGGAAATGAACAAGCTAAAACTACATCTGTAACTACTGCAAATTTATCTGTTGCATATAGTGACGGACCTCAAATTACTGCTACAGGAATTATCCCTGGATGGATTAGTAGAACAATTACAAGTTATACTTGTGATAGTGGTTATAGATTATCTGATACTACTTGTGTAAATGAAAGTAATGCTGATGACACTAAAGATGCTACTCCAGTATATTCTGTAGGTAAAGCTATTTCAGTTACTAATAATTCAACAATTCCAGTAACTTATACAATTAGTTGGACTGATCTTACAAATGAATTTATAACTGTTCAAAAAGATGCTTCAGGAAATTATACTCCAGAACAATTAGCTGCTGCTACATCTGGTTCTAATGATTTTGTATACAGATTATATAAAAATTCTGTAGATCCTGCTAATATTGTTGGTACTGAAACTGCTGTTCCAACTATTGCTGGTGAATTAACTCATGCAACAATTAATGCTAATTCAACTGATAATTATATTTTAGTACTTGAATTTAAAGAAACTAGTATTAAGCAAAATGAAAATCAAGGAAAATCATTTACAGCTAAATTACAAACAAGTGTTGCAAATACAGGAGCTTAATTATAAAAATAAGATAGATTTATCTATCTTTTTTTGTTTTGTAAAAATTTATATTTATGATATAATTATAAAAGTATAAAGTAGGTGCCTATATTATGGAAGAAAAAAAGAAGAATAAACAAAAGAAAAAAGATTGGATGAAAGGTATATTTTTAATTATACTATTATTTGTAATCGCAGGTATTGTTCTTATAATATATGGAAAAGTACAAGGTATCAAAAAACAAGAAGAAGTTGTTGTTACTAATGTGTATGATTCAATTGAAAAATATGGTTATGAAATAAATGATAATGTAACTGATTATTATAAACAAGAATTTGCTAAATTAAAAGATATGACAGAAGAAGAAGAAATAGCTAAACAAGTTGCTAAATTATTTGTTATAGATTTATATTCAATTAATTATAAAATTAATAAATATGAGGTAACTAGTACACAATATTTTTATTCTGATAAAAGGGATATGCATAGATCTAAAGTATTAGATACTATTTATAAATTAGTACATGATAATTCTTATGATGATAGAAAACAAGAATTACCTGAAGTTAGTAATGTTGAAGTAAAAAAAGTAGAAAAATCTACTTTTGAAATTGAAAATGAAGATAAAAAAGATAAGAATAAAAATAAGAGAGAATCATATGTTGTACTTCTTAAAATTGAATACGTTAAAGATTTAGGATATGATGATGAAGCAGAAGTAACTTTAATAAAAGATGGTGATAATAACATATCTGTTGTTAAATTAAGAACTAAATAATTAATCTAGTAATTTTCCTTGGTAAGAATTTCTTCTTACCATTTCTTTGTCTATATCGTTTAAAACACAGAACTTTTTTAATAACCATTTTGGTTCTATTAAATCTTCTTTAACTGGATCTCCAGTAATTCTATGTATAACTATTTTAGGATCTAATAATTCTAATTGAGAAATAACTATATCAATATATTCATCTTTAGTTAATATATGGAATGGATTTTTTAAATAAATATCAGCTAATTCTGTATTTTTTATTACATGTAGCATATGTATTTTAATTCCATCTATATGTAATTTGTTTAAATGTTTAACTGTTTTTAACATCATATCTTTTGTTTCATTTGGTAGTCCATTAATAATATGAACTACTACTTTTATATTGTTTTCTTTTAATTTTTTTACACAATTATCAAAATTACTTAAATCGTGTCCTCGATTAATATATTTTAGAGTGCTTTCATGCATAGATTGAAGTCCAAGTTCTATTGTAAGATCTGTTTTTTTATTTAATTCTACTAAATAATTTAAACATTCTTCATTAATACAATCACTTCTTGTAGCAATAGATAATCCAATTACGTTATCTAATCTTAATATACTTTCATATTTTTCTTTTAATACTTCAACTGGTGCGTATGTATTTGTATTAGCTTGAAAATATCCTATAAAGTATGCATCATTCCATTTTTTTAACATTATATTTTTTACTTCTTCAAATTGTGTTTTTAAATCTTTATCTTTATTTCCAGCAAAATCTCCACTACCTAGTTTTGAACAAAAAATACACCCTTTACCATTTATTTTGTTTGGACATGAAAAGGAAGCATTTAAAGATACTTTAAATACTTTTTTTCCATACTTCTTTTTATAGTAATAATTAAGTGTATGATATCTTTTGTTATCTAGAGTGTACTTAAACATAAAATCATCAGTCCTTGTAATATTTTAACATAAAATATATAAATATGTTATAATTAATATGGTGATATATATGGATAATAATTATAGTATTTTAGAGAGATATGGTGAGGATTTAATAGCAAGGGATTATGTTACAGATCCTGCTATTGCAAGAGATGAAGAAATTAAACAATTAATTCTTATTCTTTTAACACCAGAAAAAAGTGGTCTTTTAGTTGGTAAGGCTGGTATTGGTAAAACTGCAATAGTTGAAGGTTTGGCTTATAGAATTAAGAATAATATGGTACCTAATGCTTTATTTGGATACTCATTATATAAATTAAATGTTACATCATTGTTTGGTAATTTAAATGTAGATAATCAAAGTGAGAATAGAGTAGATTTACTTGTTAAAGAATTAGCGCGTCGTGAAAAAACAATTGTTTTTATTGATGAAGTTCATTTATTAGCTAAAAGTGATGGTACTACTAATATGGATTTTGCAAATATGTTTAAAGCTGGACTTGATCGTGGTGAGATTAAAATGATTGGTGCTACTACATCTGAAGAGTATGAACAATATATTTTAAGAGATAGGGCATTTTTAAGAAGATTTCAAAGAGTAGATGTAGAGGAACCTTCGCAAGATACAACTGTTAAAATTATGATGGGTACATATCCTAAATTTGAAAAAGAAATGAATATTAAAATGGGATATACACCATTTATTAATGAAAAAATAATGAGATTTATTGTTGAAATGACTGATGAATATAAAAGAGTATATGAAATATCTTCACGTTATCCAGATATTGCATTAACTATTTTATCAAATTCGTTTACTCAAGCTTTATATGATAATTCTTCAGAAGTTAAAATTAAGCATGTGTATGAAGCTATTGTAAATACTAAAACAGTTTATGATGATGTTAAAATAAAAGAAAAAGATAGATTTAAAGAAGTATTTAAAGATTTAATATTAGAAGAAGGACTTGTATTAGATTAAATAAAAAACCTTATAATTATTATAAGGCTTTATTTAATGCTTTAACATATTCATAATCTATTCTTAATACATTATATTTATTTAATGTTTGACTGCTAATTTTTAAATAGTTATCAATTTCATAAATTTTATACATATTAGTTATTTCATCTTCATATATAAGATCATTTTTCATTCTAATAAGATTATTATAACTTTTTAGTATTAATTTTAAATATTCACATTCTCCATAAGTTATTTCACCTGTATTAAATAATGAATTAATATATGATATTCTTTGTTCATTGATAACTTTTTCTAACTTTTCCATAAGGATTTCCCCCAATGGAAATTATTATATCACTTTATAATGTTATAAGCAATAATAGGTTTATATTTAGCTAATACTTTAGTTTTATTTGAATGCATAGATTCTTTCACGTTTTTTATTATTTCATAATCATCTAGTATTTGTTCACAATCAAATATTAAGTTATTTAATACTTTTAATTTATTATCATTATTTATGTTGTTTTCTATTATATTTTTCTTTTCATTTTTTAAATTTATATATGTGATTAATATTTCCTTTAAATAGAAATGTTCACCATAAGTAATTGCATTTTTTTTAAATAAATAGTCAATATATTTATCAACATTATTCTCTAAAGTAGTTTGAGTTTCTTCTTGTTTTTTTAAAATATTTTTATTTATATCAAGAATATTCATTTACTGCCTCCATTATTAATTTCATTATAGCATAATTATTGACAAAATAAACATAAAATTGTATCATTTATTTAATACATTGAGATGGACATAATTATTTATTTAAATATAAAAAGTGATTCTAGGATAGTGGAAACTAGATTATATACTTAAATAATTCCTACCATTGAGTGGGGTAGTAAACTACTTCCGGAAAAATTTTTCCGTTATCAATATTTGAGTTAAATAAGAGATGGTACCGTGTGAAAGCACTTTCTTTAGTACAGTCTCTTTTTGTTTTAGGAGGAATAAATATGAATAATAAAGCTATAACACCAAGGGATCAAGATTTTGCAAAATGGTATACTGATGTTGTTAGGGCTGCACAACTTGCAGATTATTCATCAGTTAAGGGCTGTATGGTTATTGAACCAAATGGATATGCAATTTGGGAAAAAATGCAGAGTATTTTAGACAAAAAATTTAAGGAACTTGGACATACTAATGTATGTATGCCAGTATTAATTCCAGAGACATTATTAAAAAAAGAAGGAGAATTAGTTGAAGGATTTGCTCCAGAAGTTGCTTGGATAACTCATGGTGGTTCAAAGTTATTAGAGGAAAGATTATGTTTTAGACCAACATCTGAAACAATGTTTAGTGATTATTATTCAACACATATTAGATCTTATAAAGATTTACCTAAATTGTATAATCAATGGTGTAATGTAATTAGATGGGAAAAAGAAACTAGACCTTTTTTAAGATCAAGAGAGTTTTTATGGCAAGAAGGACATACAATTCATGCAACTCAAGATGAAGCAGAAAAAGAAACTAAGCAAATGATGGATGTTTATAAGTGGTTTCATCATGAAGTACTTGCTATTCCATCAATTACAGGTTTAAAAACTGAAAAAGAAAAATTTGCTGGAGCTGAATATACATTAACTAATGAAGCATTAATGTATAATGGTGTTGCATTACAATCTGGTACATCCCATTATTTTGGACAAAAATTTGCAAAGGCATATGATATTAAATTTGCAAATGTAGATAATAAATTAGAATATGTATATCAAACATCATGGGGAACTACTACAAGAATGATTGGTGGATTAATTATGGTTCATTCAGATGATTTTGGTCTTGTACTTCCACCTAAAATAGCACCAAAACAAGTTGTAATTATTCCAATAGGTGATGATGAAAAAGTTTTGAAATTATGTAATAAATTTAAAGAACAATTATCTAAAGCAGATATTACTTGTTATATTGATAATAGTGATAAATCACCAGGATTTAAATTTGCAGAAGCTGAGGTTAATGGAATACCTGTTAGAATTGAAGTTGGATTACGTGATTTAGAAAATAATACTATTACGGTTGTTAGACGTGATACAAGAGAAAAATTAACTACTCAATCAAATATGGATATTGTTGCATATGTAAGTGTTCTTTTAGATACTATCCAAAGAGAAATGTATGAAAGAGCTAAACAAAGAAGAGATGAATTAACTTTTGAAGCTCATGATTTAAAAGATATTGAAGATATATTAAATAATCAAGCAGGTTTTATTCATGGAATGTGGTGTGGAGATCAAGCATGTGAAACTAAAATTAAAGAAATAAAAGGTTGTAAATCTAGATGTATTCTTGAAGATGAAAATAATATTGATGATAAATGTGTTTGTTGTGGACGTCAAGCTAAATATCATGTTTTATGGGGAATACAATATTAAAACAATGTCATAGGGCATTGTTTTTATCTTTAATTATTATTATAAAAATGTTATTATAATTATTAATAATTTAAAGGTGAATTTTATGAAAAATAATCCAGTAAGAATTTTACAATATATTGGTAGTTTAAATTGTGGTGGGTCTCAATCATTAATTATGAATTTATATAGAAATATTGATAGATCTAAAATACAATTTGATTTTATTGTAGATAGAAAAGATGAAATATATTATGCTGATGAAATAAAGAGTCTTGGTGGAAAAATATATTATATGAATTATTATAAATTTACAAATCATTTTTCATTTAAAAAAGAGTGGAATAATTTTTTTAAAAATCATAATGAATATAAAATAATTCATATTCATGTAAGAAGTATTGCCTCATTAATAATTAAAATAGCTCATAAATATAATATAAAAACTATCACTCATTCACATAATACATCTAATGGTATGAAGTTAAAATCTATATTAAAGGCTATATATCAACATAAAATAAGATATGTTAGTGATTATTTTATGGGATGTTCACAAAAATCATGTGAGTATTTATTTAAAAAGAAGGTTACTAAATCAAATAAATGTGTTGTATTAAATAATTCAATAGATGTTGATAAGTATGCATTTAATAACATTTTAAGAAAAAGAACAAGGAAAGATTTAGGAATAAATGATAATGCAATATTATTGGGTTTTATAGGAAGATTAGAACATCAAAAAAATCCTATGTTTTCTTTATATTTATTAAATGAATTAATAAGATTTGATAGTAACTTTAAATTAATAATTGTTGGAAGTGGATCATTAGAATCAAAAGTACTAAAATATATTGACGAACATAAACTAAATGATTATGTTATTTTACTTAAGGATAGAAATGATATTAATGAGTTAATGCAAGCTATTGATATTTTATTAATTCCATCAATTTATGAAGGACTTCCTTTAACTTTAATTGAAGCTCAAGCAGCATCTTTAAAAGTAATAGTATCTGATAATGTAAAAGATGGTATCTTAAATAAAAAACTAGTAAAAGTAGTTAAATTAGATGTTAATAAATGGATAAAAGAAGTATTAAAACCAATTAGTGAAAGAAAAAATCAATCAAATATTATAAAAGAAAAAGGTTTTGATATAAAAGATAGTGTTTTATTTATTCAAAATTATTATTTGAATATTTTAAAAAATAAAATATTATTTGTTAGTGGTTCAAAAAATTATGGTGGTGCTCAAAGAGTAATTACTACTTTATCTAATGAAATGATAAAAAGAAATAATGTAAGTATTATTAATACATTAAAAACAAGTAATAGCTTTTTATTGGATAGTAATATTAATGAGTATTTATTAGATGACTCTAAGAAAAATTGTATTTTAAAAAATGTAAAAAGAATTTTTAAATTAAAAAAATTAATAAAAAATATTAATCCAGATGTTATTATTTCTTTTTTACCAGAGGTATCTTATAGAGTTATTATTGCTAATTTATTTATGAAAAAGAAAATTTTTGTTTCAATAAGAAATAATCCAAAATATGAATTTAATAGATTAAGAGATAAGATATTAATAAAATTACTGTTTAATAAGGTAACGGGATTTATATTTCAAAGTAATGAAGCTAAGAATTATTTTGATAAGAAAATAAGACAAAGATCTATAGTAATATATAATCCCCTTGATAATAATTTTATATGTAATAGATTTAATGGCAATAGAAAAAAAGAAATTGTTAGTGTTGGTAGATTAGAACCTCAAAAAAATCATTTATTATTAATTAAATCATTTAGTAATATAAAAAATAAAGATTATATTTTGAAAATATATGGTGATGGATCTTTAAAAAATAAATTACAAAAATATATTATTAATAATAATTTGGAAAATAAAGTATTCTTAATGGGAAAGTCTAATAATATAAAAAATGATATTTATAAAAGTAGTTTATTTGTTTTAACTAGTGAATATGAAGGTATGCCAAATGCCTTATTTGAAGCAATTTCAATTGGTATTCCATCAATTACTATAAATAGTTTTAATAATGATTTATTAAAAGATAATTATAATGTAATATTTAGTAATGAAGATGATTTAGCAAGTAATATTGATAAAGTGTTAAATGATAAAAAATTAAGTGAAAAACTAAGTAAAAATGGATGTAAGATTCAAAAAATATTAGATTCTAAAACTATATGTGAGGAATGGATAGATTTTATTTTTAAGAAGGAAGTATAAAAATGGATATTATAGTAACAAAAGTAAATAATAAAATATTTATTAATGATAATTTATTTAATGATAAATATTATTGTTATGTTATAGGAAATATATATAATCTAAATGATTTAAATAGTGAAAGTATAAGTGTTGAAAAAAAAGTATTAAAATTATATAAAAAGTATAATGATGATTTGTTTTTAAAATTAAATGGTGAATATGCAATAATAATTATAGAAAATAATACTATTAAAGCTGTAAGAGATAAATTAGGATCTAAGTTATTATGTTATGCTATGATTAATAATGAATTTGTTGTTACGGATAATTTTAAATTAATTATAAAAAAATATAAAAATGATTTAGTTTTTGATAAGAAGATGATAGCTAATTATTTAAAAAATTCATATATTAATGAGCCATATACTATTTTTAAAAATGTATATAAAGTTAGTAGTGGTAATTATGTTTATTATGATAAAAAAGTAATAATAAAAAGGTATTATGATTTAGTTAAAATGTATAAAAAAAATAAAAATAAGATTAAAACTATTGAAGAAGCTAAAAGATTAATAGAAAGTGATTTATTAGAGTCTATAAAATTAAGAACTAAAAATAATAAGATAGTAAATGTTTATTTAAGTGCTGGAATAGATTCTAATTTAATTACATCATTATTAAAAAAGGAAAAGAAGGTAGTTAATACTTATACAGTTGGTTTTTATGAAAAAGAAAGAAATGAAGCTGAGGAGTCAAAAAAAATAGCTAAATATTTAAAAACAAATCATAAAGAACTGTATCTAGATGAAAAGAAGGTTAAAGAAATAATTAATTTAATTCCTAAAATATATGGTGAACCTTTTGCAGATCCATCTCTTATACCAATTATTTATTTAGGTCAAAATGTTGATAATAAAAATATAATTTTAGTTGGAGATGGTGCTGATCAATTATTTTGTGGATCTAGAATATATGATTATTATACATTTAAAGGATCTATAATAAGACATATTATTTCTCTTAGAAATATTTTAAAATATAAAATTCATAATATAGAAAAATATGCTGTTAATAGTAAATATAAATGTAAAAAGACAATATTTGTTTCTTTTAATAATCAAATTAATTATATGTTAAATGATATAAAATCATTTTTTTCTAATAGATTAATGTTAAAGGGATATTATCCATTAAAGTATTTTAATCTAAATATAGCAATACCTTTTAGTGATTATAAATTTATTGAATCTTCTTTTAAAATTAAGCATAAGTTTAAATATTATAATAATGATAAAAAACATATATTAAAACAAATATTATATGATTATGTTCCAAGTAAATATTTAAATAGTCAAAAAAAGGGATTTGGAATTCCATTAAGAGAGTGGATATATACATTTTTTTATAAAGATATAAGGAATTATTTAAATGATAATGCTATAAAAGAACAAGGTCTTTTTAATGTGAATAAAGTTAACAAATTAGTTGATAATTTAAAAAAATCAAAACTAAACTATGAACAAGGATGTATATTATTTAATCTTTATTTATTTCAATTATGGTATAAGGAATATATTAAAGATTTATGGTAATTTATAATTGATTATGGTATAATTATTTATGTTAGAGTAGGTGGAGTATAAATTATGAATAAGGATTTTTTTATAGCTAATGATTTTTATTTAGTTGATAAAATTAATGGTGAAGATAAGAAAAGTAAAATTTTATTTAATATAATCAATAATTCAACAATTAAGGTTGATAATGCTGTGGAAGTAGCTATTGAAAATAAATCACAAGATGTAGATACAAATACTGGAAGTGATTTAGTATATCAAGGATTTATTAAATCATCTATAGATAGTTACAAAGATGAATTAGAATTAATTAATTCTGAAATAGCTGATTTATTTGATGTTAATTCAACAAAAATATTTAAAGTAATTAATTCAAATAATGTATATGGTATAGTAAATGTTGATTCTAAAGAAAAAGATGAACAAAAAGTTAGTGTTGATATATTAATTAATAAATTAGTAAGTTTAATAAAATCAAAGGGTATTACATTAACTTCATGGTTAAAAGATTATTTTTCTTTACCAAAAACTTCACCTAATATGTATATAAATAAAGAAAAGGATATAGTTAGTGCTATTGAAATGACTTTAAATACCTTAAATGTTTTATTTAGACTTAATAATGATGAATATGAGTTATTAAAAAGTGATTATATAAAAATGATATTTTTTGATTTAATATCAAATAATTATAATAGAACATTTAATAATTATAGTGTTGTAATGAATACTAATTCAAAATTTAAAAAGTTATCACCAGTGTATACATTTAATAATGAACTAGACGTAAAAAGTTATTATATTTTAAATAATATTTATATAGATAAAGATGCTATATTATCTACATTATTTCATAAATATTATCCATATATTAAAAAGATATCTAGAGGAATTTCTGATAATTATGGTTTGTATTTGGAAAGCATTAATTTAATAATTGATAATAATATAAAAGAAGATATTGCAAATCAATTAAAAAATAATTATAAAACTAATATTGAAACTATTAAATCTTTAGAAAATATTAATTCTAAAGAATATCCTGAAAGTAAATTAGATTTAGCAATGACTCAAACATCTATTAATTTAAATGCATTAAATAAGAATCAAATGATTCATTGTAAATATAAGGTTAGAAAACAAGAAAATATTGAAAAAGTTGAAGGTGTATCTGAAATAAAAATAAAAGTTGAACCTAAGAAAAAAGAATCTAATACTTTTTCAAAAGTAATAATAGGTTTATTAATAGTTGCATTATTAGTTGGAATAGGAATTGGAATATTTTATATAATAAAAAGTTTATTTTAATAATAGAAACGGGGTATTATTATGAATAATACATATGAAACATTAAGTAAATATTTGCAAAAATATCATGGTGGAATTGCATGGAGAGTAAAAAAACATTGTAGTGTTATCGATATTCATTTAAATACTGATGAATATGTTATTTATGCTTTTGCTGGTCAAAAAAATGATTCTTTTTGGCATATTTTTGATACTTGCGTTGTTTGCTTAACTAATAAAAGAATACTAATAGGTAGAAAAGGATTAATTTGGGGGTATCATTTAAATAGTATTACTCCAGATTTATTTAATGATATGGAAGTTCAAAGAGAATTAATATGGGGAAGAGTAATTATCGATACAGTTAAAGAAGTTGTAACAATTACTAATCTTGATAAAAAAGCTTTGCCTGAAATAGAAACTAATATCTCTTCTTTTATGATGAGGGAAAAAAGAAAATATGTACAAAAAGAAGAAATATAGATTTAAACCAAGATTTTATGTAATTATTATTGTACTTATATTATTGATTTTTTTGATAATTAATAGTATTATTCCAAAAAATCATGAAAAAAAATATAAATATAATGATTATGAAATCAATGAAGTATTTAATAATAATGATAAAAGATATAGTATTAATATAACTAAAGATGATAAAAAATATGACTATAATTTTGATAGTAAATATATAGGTAAAAAAATAATTAAAGGTATTGATACTTTTAATAGTGATAACACTAGTTGTATTGTTTTGTATTACAATAATACAAATTCTATTCCTTTATGTATAAAAGATAATAATAATATAGATTTTAGATTAGTTGATAATATAGATTTAAGTTCTTTTAAGAACAATAGAGATATTAATTATAAATCTTATAATAATATTGATATATATGATACTTTAGATAAAAAGTATTTGATATATAATTATCATGGATTTAATTATATTGATAATAATAAAACAGAGGAAGTAAATTTATTTAAAAATGATTATTATAATATAAGTCTTGCTACTAAATTTAAAGATAATCTTATTATTCCAGATTATGATAGTGAATACAATTTTAAAAAATTAATAATAATAAATTGTAATAATTTAAAACAAGATATATGGGAATTAAATTTTGAAATATCATTTAATAGTTATATTTTAGGAACATATGATAATAGTATTTTTATTGTTGATAGAAAAAATAATATTGAATATGAATTAGATGTTAAAAAAAGAAAAATGATTACTGTTGGTAGTGAGTTTAAAGACGGTGTTATTTTAAATAATAACAAATTGGAAAATATATCGATGTATAAATTAGTTAATAATACTTTAAAATTTGATTATGGATATGATCAAAATTATATAATAGAAAATAATAATTTATATTTAAAAACTAGTAATACTAAAATATTAGTATCAAATAATAATATTAAAAAAATAGTTTATAGTAATAATAATTATGTTTATTATTTAGTTGGTGATACAATGTATTATTATGATGTTTTTATTGGTGAAGTAAAGGTTATGAAATATTTTGAATGGAATTTCAACAATGAAAATATGATATTTATTTATTAACAAAAGATTTATTAAATCATATCTTATTATAGGATGTGATTTTTTATGTTTGATGATAATTTATTAGAAGATATTAAAAATAGTAGTGATGATTATTTTACAATTTATACAATAAAAAAAGGAGATAACTTATATCAAATAGCAAAGCAATATAATATTAATCCAAAATTATTAGCAGCTTTAAATGGATTAAATGATGATGATTATATATATACTGATCAAGAATTATTAATACCTAAAAGTGGATATAGTTATTATATTACTACTCAAGGAGATAATTTAGATATAGTAAAAGATAAATTTAATTGTGATATGACACAATTATTAAATAATAATAAAAATATATATTTATTACCTGGACAATTATTAGTAAATAAAAAAATGTAAATATATATTTTTTTAATTTATTTTAAAAGTTATATGGTATAATAATTAAGAGAATAGGGGAAAGTAAAATGATTATTAGAAAACCATATGCTTTTTTAGTACATAGATTTAAGTTATTGCATTTTTTAATACTAATACCAATTATATATTCTTGTTTTATGTACTATAGATTAATGAACTTTTTTAATAATTTTGTATCTGCTGGTTATAGTACAACTTTATTTGAAGTAACAAAGAATTACTTTAGTTTTCTTATGATTATTGCTGCACTTCTTGTATTGATTTTTATGGTATTGGTAGGCCATTTGTTAAAAGAAAAGAAGTTTCCTAATAAGTTATATGTTATTCTAACAATACTATATATTATAGTTCTTATTTATAATTTTTTATTACCTGGTTATTTGAGTAGTGCTGAATTATCAAGTTTAGCTTCATCTAGTTCTTTAATAATTAGAGGAGTTGTTAGTATTTTATTTTTTACTCAAGTAATATCTGTAATAATCGTATTATTAATGATGTTTGGTTTTAATATTAAAACTGGTGAATTTAGTAATATGAAGGATGAAATTAATTTAGATGAAGAAGATAGTCAAGAAATTGAAATCAATGTTAAAGGTGATACATATAAAGCAAAAAGATTTTTTAGAAGATATTCTAGAGAATTTAAGTATTATATAGTTGAAAATAAAAATGTATTTAAAATAATTGGTGTAATAATAATATTAATAATTTTATTTTTTACAATTAGATTTTTTGTAACAAAAAATAAAAACATTAGAATAGATCAATCATTTAGTTATTCATCACTATCATTATCATTTAATTCATCTGTTTTATCAAGTTTAAATTATGCAGGAAAACAAATTAATAATGATAAAGTATATTTAGCAACAAAAGTAAGTGTAATTAATAAAACAAATGGTATGCATACAATTCAAACTGGAGATTTTTGTTTAGAAATTGCTAAAGATACTTGTATATATCCATCGTTAGATAAAAGTGGTTTATTTATTGATATAGCTAGACCATATTATGCAGAACAAATAGGTGCAAATACATCAAATGAATATGTTTTAGTATATGAATTAGATAATAAAGATGTAAGAACTAATTATACAATTAAAGTATTGGATTCTTTAACATATAAAAAAGATAATGTTATAGCAAAATATAAAGAAATAAATTTGAGTCCTACTTACTCTGATTCTGTAAAAGATGTAGGAGAATCTTCTTTAAATGATGAAGTTAATTTTACAAATACAGCAATGCTTAATACAAAATTAAAAATAACTAATTATGATATATCTTCATATTACAGATATAATTATGATTATTGTATTAAGGGAGAATGCACTGAATCTTTAGGTAGTATTCCAGCAAGTTATGGTAATCAATTAATTATTTTAAATACTGAGTTTAGTATGGATGAGAATAGTTCTTATTTTAAAAATAAATTAGGATCAAATGATTTCTTTGAAGATTTCGGAAGTATTGATTATTATATAGGAGAAAATAAATATAATGTATCTGTTAAAAATGTAACACCTAAAGATGTTGATGATCAAGTTGTTTTACAAGTAAATAGTTCTATAAAATATGCAGATAAAATTAATTTAATAATTACTATTAGAGACAAAAGATTTACTATTAAATTAAAATAAAAAAATACATCAAATTTGATGTATTTTATTTTTATTTGGAGGAGCCTACAAGATTCGAACCTGCGATCAGGGAGTTGCAGTCCCTTGCCTTACCACTTGGCTAAGGCTCCATTAATTAACAATATTGATTTTACACTAAATAAAAGTCTTTGTCAATTTTCTTTATATAATATTTTATGATTTATTTATTATTATTATGTTATAATAAATTTAAGATAAGAGGTTATATATGGTCAAAAGAAAAAAGAAATTAAAATTAAAGAAGAAAGTTAAAAAAATGTTGCTTTTTTCTGTAATTGTTATAGTCCTATTAATATTTGGAATTAAGTTTGTTATTGGTAAGTATCAAGAATATAAATATCATCAAACTATTGAATATAAATTATTGCAAAAAGATTATACTATGGATGATATTAAATTATTAAATGATAATTTTGATGATGAATATTTAAATAATTTAATAAATGAAGATTATAATGAAAGTCTTATTAAATTATTAAAAGAAAAATATTTTATTAGAAAGAATCTAGATAGATATTTAAATTATCAAATTAAAAATAAGAAAATGTCATTACAAGAAATTGTTCAATTAGTTAATGTTAATAGAGATAGTGATTATTATGAAAATATAATTGATACTGATTTATCTAAGGATCCAGTTTTTTTAGTAAATAAATATTATCATTTACCATCTGATTATGTTCCTCAAAATTTAATAAAAGTATCTGCTTCGTATGGATATCAAGGAAATATTGTTAGATCTGATGCTTTAGAAGCTTTTATTGATATGGCTGAAGCAGCTAAAGATGAAGATATTGTATTAATAATTAATTCTTCTTATAGAAGTTATGATGATCAAGAAGAAATATGGCAATATAGAAAAGCAGTTAATGGTCAAAGTAAAGCTGATCAATATGCTGCTAGAGCAGGGCACTCTGAACATCAAAGTGGATTAGCTATTGATATTGCACAATTTAATTCAAAAGAAGAAGATTTTGAAAATACACCTGCTTTTAATTGGCTAAGTAATCATGCTCATGAATATGGTTTTATTTTAAGATATCCAAAAGATAAAGAAAATATTACAGGATATGCATATGAATCATGGCATTATCGATATGTTGGAGTAGAAGCTGCCACTAAAATATATAATGAAAACATTACATTTGATGAATATTATGCATACTATATAGATAAATAGGTATTATTATGAATAAAAGTAAATTAGGTAGTTATTTGTTTTTTCTAATTATTGTAACTTTATTTTCAACATTTTTATATATTACATTTTCTAATAGTAATAATTTGGTTGTAACTACATCTGAAGAATTAAATGGAATAAAAGTAACTTATTTAGATGTTGGTCAAGCTGATTCTATCTTAATACAAGTTGATAATCATAATATGTTAATAGATGCTGGTAATAATAATGATGGACAAAATATTGTTAAATATTTAAATGAAAAAAATATTAATAATTTTGAATATGTATTTGGAACTCATGGACATGAAGATCATATTGGTGGTATGGATGATGTAATAAAAAATTTCGATATAAAACATTTTTATATGCCAAATGTTATGACAACTACTAAAACATTTGAAGATGTATTAGATGCCCTTTTAGAGAAAAATATTACTTTTGAAACTCCAAATATAGATGAAACTTTAGAATTAGGCGAAGCTAAGATTAAAATTATTTATGTAGGTGATGATAAGGATAATTTGAATAATGATTCTATAGTATTAAAAATAATATATAAAAATATATCGTTTTTATTTACTGGAGATTTAGAAAAGAGTAATGAATCATTAATTATAGATAAAGATATTAAATCTGATATTTTAAAAGTTGGACATCATGGATCTGATACTTCATCTTCAAAAGAATTTATTGATAAAGTAAATCCTTCATATGCAATAATTAGTGTTGGTAAAAATAATAAATATAATCATCCAAAAGATAGTATTATTAAAAGATTACAGGATAAAAATATAAAAGTTTTAAGAACTGATTTAAATGGTACAATAGTAATTACTAGTGATGGTGAAAAGATTAATATTAATAATATAAAAACAAATATTGATGGAGGAAATTAAATGAAATTGGCTGTTGATAGAATAGAAGATAATATTATTATATGTCAAGATATTGAAACTAAAATAATATATGAACTAGATAAGGAATTGTTAAATTTTGAAGTTAATGATGGTGATATAATATCTTTTGAAAATGGTGTTTATTATAAAGACGATAAATCAAAAGAGGAAAGAATTAATATTATTAAAAGTAAATTTGAAATGGTAAAAAATATTAACAAATAATGTTATTATTCGACATTATTTGTTTTTATTTTGTGATAAATTTTATTTGGTGATTAATATGAAAGTTAAAATATTTGATGAAGAAAGTGAAAAGGATTTAGAATTTTGTGTTAATGAATTTATTAATGGCAATAATTATGATATAATTGATATTAAGTACTGCGTATCTTCTTCGATGTTTGGAGAAGATCAGATTTATTGCTTTTCAGCATTAGTGTGGTACAATGAAAAGTAAGTGGTTATATATGAAAAGAAGTTCATTTATGGAAGGTACATTTATTGCTACTTTTGCAATAATATTAGTTAAGATTCTTGGAATGATTTATGTTATTCCATTTTATTCAATTATTGGCGAATATGGACCTTCTTTATATGCATATGCATACAATATTTATAATATGTTTTTAGATATATCAACAATTGGATTTCCTATTGCTATGAGTAAGATAACTAATGAGTATAATACTTTAAAAATGTATGATGCTAAACAAAGAGCTTATAAAATATCTATAAAGTGGATGAGAATAGTATCTATTATTGTATTTTTAGTATTATTTATTTTTGCTAGATATTTAGCAATAGCAATAATTGGTAATTTAACTGGTGGTAATACTATTGAAGATGTTACAATTGCAATTAGATGTGTTTCTCTTGCTATTTTAGTAATACCTTATTTAAGTGTTACTAAGGGATATTTACAAGGACATAATATTATTAATATATCTGCTATTGGAAATATTATTGAACAAGTAGTTAGAATTACTGTTGTTCTTGGTGGTAGCTTTATTGCAATTAAGGTATTACATAAAGGGTATGTAGTAGGTGTAGATATTGCATTGCTAGGTGCTTTTTGTGGTGGAATTGTTACTTATATTTTTATAAAACATCAGATGAAAAAGAATACAGATCTTTTATCACATGATATAAAAAATAAGGATAAAATATCAAATAAAGAAATAAGAAAAAAAATAGTTTCATATGCAGTACCATTTATTATTATTAATACTATATCTTCATTATATGGATTTATTGATATGTTACTTGTTCTTAGAACAATGGAATATTTAAATCCATCAATTGCAGAATATGTAGCTGGTTCTATAAGTACATGGTCAGGTAAAATTAATATGATAATTACTAGTATTGCTATGGGTATGACAGTTAGTTTAATACCTAGTATAGTAGAATCATTTACATTAAAAAAATGGAAAGATGTTACTAGTAAAATTAATAGTTCATTAAAAATGATAATATTTGTATCGCTTCCAATGGCAGTTGGTCTTTCATTTTTATCATCATCTGTATGGAGTATTTTCTATGGATATAATCAAATCGGAGCTAATGTTTTATCAATTTCAGTATTTGTTGCAGTTTCTTTAAATATATATATGATAACATCATCTATTATTCAATCTTTAAATGAATTTAAAACGGTATATATTTCAGCTATTTTAGGATTTTTAATTAATGGATTATTAGATGTTCCATTGATGATGTTATTTAATAAAATAGGTATACCTTCATATTTAGGTGCACTTGTAGCTAGTATAACAGGATTTTTAATATCATCAGTTATTGCTTTATTTACTATTAAAAGAAAATATAAAATTAATTATAAAGCAACCTTTAAAGCTTTATTAAAAATTATGATTCCATTATTTTCAATGATTGTAGTATTATTTTTAATTAAACAATTAATTCCAGGTTATTATGAATCTAGATTATATTCTATTTTATATATAATTATTAATTCTGTACTTGGTGCATCAATATATTTAATTATTTCTTGGAAAATGGGATTAATTAGTGATATTTTAGGAAAAGAAATGATTGATAAAATTAAGAAAAAACTTACCTTTAAGAGGTAAGTTTTATACCATATACATGTTAGAAGAAATATCAATAGATTCTAGTTTATTTGAATTTTCTAATTTAGAAATACGTGCATCTAATCTATTAATTTGTCTTTCAAGTTTTGCTAAACGATTTTCATAATCTTCATTATTATAATAATTACTACCTTGATTAATTGCTGGTCCCGAATAATAACTTTGTGAAGCTTGAGCTGCTGAGTATGGAGCTTGTGGCATTGGATATGGATTCATATTCATATTTGGCATAAAACTTTGTGTACTCATTGATGCTTCTTGAAAAAAAGAATTACGATTTTTTAACATGTTAATTCCTCCTTATTATTAATTATATGAATATTTGTTGAAAGAAGGTACAATATTATGAGAATAAGAAATTTAAAAAATACAGATATTATTGTTAATAATTCTTTATATTTAGTAAAAAATCCAAATGAATATAAAGGTAAATGGAAATCATTATTTAATAATAATAATCCTATTCATTTAGAAATAGGTATGGGTAAGGGTAATTTTATTATTGATATGGCTAAAAATAATCCCAATATTAATTTTATTGGTGTTGAACTTTATACAAATGTAATTGCTAGAGCTTGTAAAAAATTGGAAAATGTTGATTTGAATAATTTAAAAATAATTAATGTAAATGCAGAATCTTTAAATGAAATATTTGATAAAGAAATAGAACTGATTTATTTAAATTTTTCTGATCCTTGGCCAAAAAAAAGAAATGCTAAAAGAAGATTAACTAGTCAATATTTTTTAAGTATTTATGAAAATATTTTTAAAAGTATTAAAAGAATAAAGCAAAAAACAGATAATACTTTATTATTTGAAAGTAGTATATTATCTTTAAATGACTTTGGATATAAAATTGAAGATATTTCTTTAGATTTATGGAGTACTGATAAAATAACGTCTGAAACAGAATATGAACATAAATTTAGAGAAAATGGGGTTAAAATTCTTTACTTAGAAGCTGTAAAGAAATAGTGTTAATAAAATGTTAATATTTTAATATAACATTTTTTTTGATATAATAATACGTGTGGAGGGTATATGAAAAAGGTATTAGTTATATTAATTTCATTATTATTATTTACTGGTTGTACAAATGTAAATAAATCTAGTTATGATGAAATAATAGCTAGTGTAATATCTAGTAAATATGATGTAATTAATCTTTATAGAACTGGATATAAATATTATGTTCCAAATGGTATAACCTCTATTCAAACTAGAGACTTTAATGAAATACTTGCAAGTTCTAATAATTATTATTACTTATATGTAGATGTTGTGAGTTATTATAATAGAATTATTAACGAATACTCAGTAAATGATAATGCATTTTATTCAGTGCCAATAAATTATGAAGATAAATTTGGATATATTGAAATAAATGAACAAGACAATAAAAAATATTTAGTTGAAATCATGTACAATTATGCTAAAATAGAAGTAATGGTAGATAAGTGTGATTTAAAGAATGCAATTTCTAATTCGATGATTATTTTATCTAGTATTAAATATAATAATGATATTTTAGAAAGTATTATTGGAGATAATGCTTTAGAATTTAATGAAGAAAATTATGATATATTCCAAACTAAGAAAAAGGCAACTAATTATTTAGATGTTGAAGCAAATGATATTTATGAAGAGAAAGAAGATTTGGAAGATCCTGATTTAGTTGATTAAGAAAGGTGTATTAATATGGGAATATTTGGAAAAATTAAAAATGCTTTATTTACAGAAGAAGAGGAAACAGTTGAAATTCCTGTTATTGAACAAGAAGTTAAGGAGGAACATGTAGAAAAGCCAATAGTTGAAAATCAAAATAATCAAGTTTCAAGATTTAGCAATTTTGATTATCAAGATAATGAAACTAATAATAATACTGTAAATAATAATTCTATTAATAATATTAATGGTATTAATAAGATTAGAGAAGAAGAAATAGTTGTGGCAAAAGAAGAGAAAAAAGAAATAGAAGATACTAATAATTCTCCTTTTCAAACTTTTGATGAAGAAGAATTTGATAGAATTGCCGCTATTAATAAAAATAGATTAATTGAGCGTGATAGAAGAGCAAGAGAAGAAAAAGAAAAAATGTTAAGAGAAAAGCAAGGCATTCAAGAAAATGTTATTAAATCTAGTGTACAAAGTTCTAGTACTAAAATAGATACTGAAACTGAACAACCTAAGTTTAAACCAACTCCTGTTATATCACCAGTATATGGTATTTTGGATAAAAATTATACTAAGGAAGATATTTTACCAAAGTCATCAAGTGATGGTGTATTACCAAAAGTAATGGATGTTGATCAAGTAAGAAGAAAAGCATTTGGAACTTTAGGTGATGATATTGACACTAATATAAAAAATATAGATGATATTAAAATAACTAGTTTTGAAGATCAAGTTGATGAAGATACAAGTGTTTTATTTACAAAGGATGAAATTGCAAAAGCTTTTGAAGAAGATAAAAAAGAAGAAGAAAAAAAAGCAATTAAAAAAGAAGTAAAAAAAGTAGAAAAAGCTGAAGTAAAAGAAGAAATAAATGATGTAGTTGAAAATGATGTTAAAGTAGAAGATGATAATCAAGACGATTTAGAAAAAGATTTATTTAATTTAATAGATTCAATGTATCAAAACGAAGAAGGTGAAAAATAATGTTTACTGAATTTTTACAAGTATATTTACCGATAATTATTTATATATTATTAATAGTATTTATAATTATAGCAATTTTGGTTGGTTTAAAATTAATGAATTTATTAGATAAGGTAAATGATATAACTGATAGTGTTAGTGAAAAAATTGAATCATTTAATGGATTATTTCATGCTATTGATTTTGCAACTGATAAAGTAAATGCATTTACTATGAAGATAGTAGATGTTGTATCATCAGGTATATCAAAGCTATTTAAAAGAAAAAAGAAAAAAGAAATAGAAATTGAAGAGGAGGATGAATATTTTGAGTAAAAAAGGATTAGGAAAATTTATTGCTGGAGCTGCTGTAGGTGTAGGATTAGGAGTTTTATTTGCCCCTAAATCTGGTAAAGAAACTAGAAAGGAATTAAAAGCTAAGTTTGATGAATTAATTCAAAAAGCTAAGGAAACTGATATTGAAGAAGTAAAAGAAAATGTTTCAAAGAAAATTGCTGAAATAAAAAAAGAATTATCAGAACTTGATAAAGAAAAAGTAAAATCTATAGCAAAAAAACAAGCTACTAAGATTAAAAATAAATGTACTGAATTAGTAGAATATGCTAAAGAAAAAGGTACTCCTGTTTTGGAAAAAGCAGCAGCAGCAGTTAAAGAAAAAACTATTGAAGTATTAGAAGCAACTGTTGAAAAATTAAAAGATTAATTAGATACTATTAAGTATCTTTTTTCTTGCTAAAAAAACTAAGTAATGATATTATATATGTAGAGTAGGAGTATATTTTATGAAAAGAAAATTATATTTTATATTACTAATTTCATTGTTTGTTTTTTCGGGTAAAGTAATGGCTGCACCTAATATTACAACTATAGAACAATCTAATCCTAGTGATATTGGTAAAGATTTATATAATGTTGTCGTAGATAATGCATCAGATGCAACATATGTTGTAGCTGAACTTACTAGTGGAACTCCATTAAATGGTACTAGTGTTATTACTGTTCCATGGCGTTATACAGGACAAAACTCTCAATATATTTCTTTATATAATGGTACATGGTCTGTAAGAGTTAAATCTAATAGTGGAGATAGTAATAGAATGCTTGTAAATGTATCTGATTCTTGTACAAATGAATCATTTACTAATCAAACAGGTGATGGATATTATCAAAGCTGTATTATAACTGATGGATATAATGCAAGAAATAAAACAGATGGTGGTGTTAATAGAATTACTTGCGCTACTGGATATAATATGAGTTTTATTAATACTGTTACTAATTCTGATTGTGGAAAAAGAGTTCAAATCTATGGTTTACAAACTAGATATTGTAGAGAAGTAAGAGAATATCATTGTGTAAAATCTGATTCTTCTTCAGGTGGAGGATCTTCAGATGGTGGAGGATCATCTTCAAGTAGTGATTCTGGATCTGTTGCTTCTGGTAATTCAAAATTATCTGCATTATCAGTAACAGGTGTATCTATTAATCCTAGTTTTTCACCTAGTACTTATAATTATAATGCAACAACATCAGCTAGTTCTGTAACTATAAATGCTACACTACAAAATAGTGGTGCGATATTTGTAGATAATTATGGTCCTAGATCAGTTAATTTAAAATATGGTACAAATAATATTCAAATAAAAACTAAAGATGGTAATACTACAAATACATATGTAATTAATATAAAAAGAGAAGATGGAAGAAATTCGGATAATACATTATCTTCTTTATCTGTAAGTGAAGGAGATTTTAGTCCAACTTTTAATTCGTTAACTAATAGTTATAAAGTTATAATTGGAAATGATGTAAAATCACTTGATATTAATGCATCATTAAATAATACATCTTCATCATTTGTTGATGGATATGGACCTCGTCATATAGATATTATTAGTGGATATAGTAAAGTATCTGTTAAAGTTAAGAGTGAATCTGGAAATGTTAGAACTTATTATTTAACAATAGCTAGATCTGGTGACGAAGAAGATAGCACTTCTTCATCTGCATTATTAACTTCATTATCATTAAGTTCTGGTAAAATTGATTTTGATCCAAATATATTTGATTATAATGTATCAGTTGGATATGATGTAAACTATATTGATGTTGATGCACAAGCATGTGAAAAGTGTAGTGTTGAAGTAACTGGTGATCAAGATTTAAAACTTGATGAAACTAATGAATTAAAAATAAAAGTAACTGATGAAAATGGAAATTCTAATACTTATGTAATATATGTTAATAGAAAAGCTGAAGATTTAGCAGTTTCTTCAAATAATTTATTATCTGATTTAAAAGTGGATGGTTATAAATTAAAATTTGATGCTAAAAAAACTGAATATACTTTAAAAATTAATGAAGGAGTATCTATTTTAAATATATTAGCAACTGCTTCTGATGAAAAAAGTACAGTTTCTATTGAGGGAAATGAAAATCTTAAAAATGGAAGTAAAATTAAAATTAAAGTAACAGCTGAAGATGGTAGTGTAAAAGAATATGTCATAAATATTAGAGTAGGAAATCAAGGTGGAAATATCTTTTTAACAATTATTGTAGTTATCTTAATTATTTTAGTTCTTGCTTACTTAGTATTACGTGCAATGGGTTATAAAATATGGTTTAACTTTGATGCTGTAAAAGAAAAACTATTTAGAAGAAAGAAATAAAAACAATTAAAACTCCTTAGTCATATATTAATATGAAAGGAGTTTTTTTATGTATAATTATTATCAAAATGATGATAGATTTGTTGGTGGTTTTTTTGTTCCGTTTTTATTAGGTGGTCTTGCAGGTAGTGCAATAGTAGGTGTATCAAGACCTAGGCCTGTATATGTAAATCAGGGCTATCCATATTATAATTATCCTTATTATCCTCGTTACTATTAATAATTCCTAATAATATCATCGAAGATATTATATGACTACCTCCATAACTTAAGAATAAGTATGGAATACCAATTACTGGTACTATTTTTAAATTCATTGAAATATTATACCAACATTGAAACAATATTAGATAAAATACTATGTTACTTCCAATAGTATTTTTTCTTTTTAACATAAATAATAATATAATTGTAAAAATAACAATAATTAATATTATATTTATATTTTTACTTAATATATATGCAATATAAAAATCATTATACATTTCTGGAAAATAAAGTGTATTTCCTGTTGCTATTGATACTATGGCATTAGTTGTTTGAATACTATTATCATTTAAGAAACTTGTAATTCTATCTATTCTATAAAAAATAGAAGGTCCAATTATATTAATTATTAATTCTTTATTATTTATATATATACCTATTATTATTCCTATTAATAATATTAATGCTATTAATAGAGCTAATATTTTCTTTTTGTCTATTTTTTTTATTAAAAAATATATTAATATTAACAATTCTATTATTACTCCACCAGTATCTGGTTCTATGAATACTAATACCATAGGTATTAAATATATTAATAAAAGTAAAAAAATATTAATTTTATCAAAATATTTAATACTTATAAGTATTAATGCTATTTTAATGATTTCACTTGGCTGTATGTAAATAAAGCCTAAATCTATCCATGCTCTAGATCCATTTGTAAAGTTATTTGTAAGTAGTACAAAAATTAATAATAATATACCAATTATGTAATATATTATACTGTATTTTAATATTTTATTTAGTTTTAGATTTGATAATATAAAATATAGTACTAGACTTAATATTATCCATATTGTTTGTTTTATTTTTAATTCATATGGTAGATAAATAATGCTTATCAAAAATAAAACTAAAATTGGTATTATTTGTATATATTTATTCTTTTTCATATTTTTAGTATGTATCAAAGTAATTGTAAATAAACATAAACATATAATAATATGAGGTGATTTTTATGAAAGATATACCTAAAGTATTTGTTAATCCAATTGAAGATGATATTCATAATTCATTAGATAGAGTAGTTTTAAATAAAGATAAGTATGTAGATTTAAGTGATATCTTAAAAAAAGATACATATTCTTTTAATCATACCTATTTAATAAGATTAAAAGATAATAAGGAAATTAAATCTAGTATTATAAAAAAGACTGATACAAGGATTTTAACAATTGATGGAGACTGGATATATATAAATGATATTTTAAATATAACAGAAATAAAAAAGTAGAGTAAACACTCTACATCATATCATCAATATATTTTTTTAATTGTTTAGAATCTTTTCCAAATATTATTTTTAATTGATTATCTATTTCAACAATTCCTTGAGCACCTAGTGATGTTATACCATCTTTATTTACTTTTGTAATATCCTTTAGTATTACTTTAAATCTAGACATATTATATTCAGCATTTATAATATTATCTTTTCCACCTAGATATTGAATTAGTTTATTTACTTCACTACTAAAATCTTTTTTTCTTAATTTAACAACAATTAAAGAAATAATAATTAAAACAACTACAATAATAATATATTGCCATATTTGATTCATTTTTATCACCTTAATAATTATAACACAAAAACTAAAAAAAATAAAAGTAGTTACAAAAATATGGTAATTATCATAAATTATTAATGAGAATATATGAAAGGGTGAATTATAAATGAGTAATTGTAATGAAAAAAATGACAATTCAATAGTAGGTATTTTACGTGTAATTTTAGCTTTACAACAAAATGCATGTCCTGATAATTGTTTAGATACTTGTGATAGACCTGTTCTAGGTGGTGGATCTGGATGTTTGATTTGTAATACTAGACCTGTAATGTTATATACTTGCTGTGGTAATGGACAACCTTGGGCTATGCCTGTAACTAAAGATGATACATCAGCTTGTACTACTGCAAGTGAAACTTGTTCAACTGTATTTAGAGTAGAAAAAGTTGAAGGAGATGCAGCTACATTTAGAGTATTAGCACCAAATCCAGATACAACATCATTATATCCATATGTATCAACTAATAGCTTTTTTACAATGGATTTAGATTGCTGTTGTGCTCTTAGATGTTTATCAGATACTTATATTGAATGTGTTTAAAAAAGTTGTGATATATTCACATCTTTTTTTGACATTTTTTTTGTTATTTTTGGGTTATTATTTATATGTGATTTAAATGATTATATATTTAGATTTATTATTTTTTTTAAATTTTATATTTGATTTTATTATTTTGTTATTAGTTAATATTGTTTTAAAGAGAAATGTTAGTTGGAAAAGATTATTGTTGTCATCATTATTTGGTGAAATATCAATATTATTTTTAATATTTAATTATAATTATTTAATATTATTTGTAAGTAAAATTTTATTAGCAATAATTATTAATATAATAGCTTTTAAATATAATAATTTTAAGTACTTAATTATTAATATTAGTTATTTTTATATGATTTCTATTATTATTGGTGGATTTATATATTATTTAAAAATAAATAATATAAGTTATTTTTGGATATTTATTTTACTTCCAATATTATTAATTATTTATTTAATTCAAATTAAAATATTAAAAGTAAAACAAAATCATTTTTATGAAATAAGCATAACTTTTAATAATAATCATAAAATTAATTTAGTGGGATATTTAGATACTGGTAATACTTTAATTGATCCTATCTCTAAAAAAGCAATTATTATTGTTGATAAAAAAATAATAGATAAAGAAATTAATCTTAAAAGATTTATATATGTTCCAATTAAAATGGTAAATAATAAAGATTTACTAAAATGCATTAGTATAAAATATTTAGAAATTGAAGGTAGAAAAATAGATAAGGTTTTAGTAGGTTTATCAAATGATAGTTTAAATATTGATGGAGCTAATTGTTTATTAAATGAAAGGTTAATGGGTAGATAAAATGATAAAATTAATAAAAAAAATATTGGAATTATTAAATATAAGTAATTGTTATTATGTAAGTAATTTAGAACAACTATTACCACCTCTTAGTAAGGAAGAAGAATTACAATTTATTATTAAATCTAAGGAAGGGGATAATAATGCTAGAAATAAATTAATTGAACATAATTTAAGATTGGTAGTTTTTTTAGCAAAAAAATTTGAAGGAACTGGATATGAATTAGAAGATTTAGTTAGTATTGGAACAATTGGGTTAATAAAGGGTATTAATACTTATAAATTAGATAAAAATATTAAATTAGCTACTTATGCATCTCGCTGTATATCAAATGAGATATTAATGTTTTTAAGAAAGAATAAGAAAAAGCAAAATGAAGTATCACTTGATGATACTTTAAATTATGATAGTGATGGGAATGCTCTTTCGTTAGAGGATGTGTTAGGAACAGAAATTGATATTGTAGATAAAGAGTTTCAATATTCAAATGATAAAGAATTACTTGAACTTGAAATATCTAAACTTCCTAAAAGAGATAAAGATATTATGATAATGAGGTATGGTCTTTATAATACAAAAGAATTCACTCAAAAAGAAATAGCAGATAAATTAAATATATCTCAAAGTTATATATCAAGAATTGAAAAAAAAGTTATAAAAAGAATACAGGGATTATTAAAAGTGTAATTTACAATTAATAAACATTTATTAAAAAAGTATCATCAATAATAACTAATCCTATAACTTCTATTTCTGATAAAGAAGAAAGTTCTGATGTTATTAAAAATCATGCTACTGGTGCATTATTTGTTTATTTTAAAGCAAGTAAAAATAAGGAATTTTTTAGAATATAATTTATTTTTATAAAAATCTTATAATAAATTTTAATTTTTTTAATAAAATACGATAAAAAATATCGTATTTTTCTTTTGATTTTGATATAATTATATTGGTGGATGCTATGGAAAATATATTTAGCTATACAAGACCAATGTTAGAAGATTATTTTACTAATTTAGGAGAAAAGTCATATAAAGCAACACAAGTATTTGAATGGTTATATGATAAAAGAGTTTCAAATTTTAGTGAAATGACTAATTTAAAAAAAGAACTAATAGCTAAATTAGAAAGTGATTTTGACAATTATAAGATTAAAATCAAAAAATATCAGCATTCAAATGAAACATATAAGTTTTTATTCGAACTTAGTGATCAAAATTATATTGAAGCTGTAGTAATGCAACATGATTATGGAACATCAGTTTGTGTATCATCTGAAGTGGGATGCAATATGGGATGTGCCTTTTGTGAATCTGGTAGATTAAAAAAGGTTAGAAATTTAAATACTTATGAAATGGTTGAACAATTATTATTAATTGAAGAAACATTAAAGATTAGAATTAGTTCAGTTGTTGTTATGGGAATTGGAGAACCATTTGATAATTATGATAATTTAATTAATTTTTTAACCATAATAAATGATGCTAAAGGATTAGCAATTGGTGCAAGGCATATAACAGTTTCTACCTGTGGATTAGTGCCTAAAATATTGGAGTTTGCAAAGTTACCAATGCAATTTAATTTGGCTTTATCACTTCATGCTCCAGATGATGAATTAAGAAGTAAATTGATGCCAATTAATAAAGTTTATAGTATTAATGAAGTAATGAATGCAATTGATAAATATTATTCATTAACTAATAGACGTGTTACTATAGAATATGTTATGCTAGATAATGTAAATGATAGTGATGAATGTGCATTTAAATTAATTAAACTTCTTAAAGGAAAGAATGTTTATGTTAATTTAATACCGTATAATGAAACTAATCATTTAGAATTTAAAAAAACATGTAAGGAAAAAGTTTTACATTTTGGTAAAATATTACAAGATAATAATATAACAGTTACTATAAGAAAAGAATTTGGTAGTGATATTGATGCTGCTTGTGGACAACTAAGAAGTAAGGAGGTTTAAAATATGAAGTCATTTTATTTAACAGATGCTGGAAAAGTAAGGAGTCATAATGAAGATTCAGTAACAATTTTAAAAAATCTTTCTAATGAATACTTAATGATTGTTGCTGATGGTATGGGTGGACATAGAGCTGGAGAAGTTGCATCTTCGATGGTTGTTACTCATATGGGAAAAAGATTTAGTGAAATAGCTACTGTTGGCCCTAAAAAAGATGCTATTAGTTGGTTAAATGATAATATATCTGAGATTAATCAAAATATATGGGCTTACTCAAATGAACATGAAGAGAGTAAAGGAATGGGAACAACTGTAGTACTTGCTTTAATAACTAAGGATTTCTTAATATTTGGAAATATTGGGGATTCAAGTGGTTTTGCAATAAAAAATGGTAAACTTCATAAAGTAACTCATGATCATACATTAGTTAATTTACTTGTTGATGCTGGTGATTTAACTGAAGAAGAAGCTAAATATCATCCTAAGAAAAATGTTTTAATGAAAGCATTAGGTGGAAATGAAAAAGTAGAACTTGATATATTTGATGTAGATATGTCTGCTCAAGGAATTCTTTTATGTAGTGATGGTTTAACAAATATGCTTAGTAATGAACAAATAGAAAAAGTATTAAATGATGATGAATATGATATTGAAGAAAAAGTTATTAGACTTATTAGAAAATGTAATGCTAGAGGTGGAACAGATAATATATCAATAGCTTATTTAGTAAGAGAAAGTGGTGACATTAAATGATTATAAAGGGGCAAAAGATAAATGATCGTTATCAGATAATTAAATCAATTGGCGAAGGTGGTATGGCTAATGTTTATTTAGCATTAGATACAATTTTAGATAGAAACGTTGCTGTTAAGGTTTTACGTGGTGATTTAGCACATGATGAAAAATTTGTAAGGCGTTTTCAAAGAGAGGCATTAGCAGCATCATCTTTATCACATCCAAATATTGTTGAAGTATATGATGTTGGTGAAGATAATGGAAATTACTATATAGTAATGGAATTTATTGAAGGAAAACAATTAAAGCAATTATTAAAAAAACGTAATAAATTAACTCTTACAGAAAGTTTAGATATTATGTTGCAAATTACAGATGGAATGTCTGTTGCTCATGATGCTTATATTATTCATAGAGATATTAAACCTCAAAATATTATGATTCTTGATAATGGTATGATAAAAATAACTGATTTTGGTATAGCAATGGCTATTAATTCAACACAACTTACTCAAACAAATAGTGTAATGGGATCAGTTCATTATTTACCACCAGAACAAGCAAATGGTAAGAGTGCAACATTACAAAGTGATATATATTCAATAGGAATATTATTTTATGAATTATTAACTGGTAAATTACCTTATAAAGGTGATAATGCTGTAGAAATTGCATTAAAACATCTTAAGGAACCATTTCCTTCAATTAAAGAGGATATGCCTGAATTACCTCAAAGTGTTGAAAATATAATTATGAAAGCTACAGCTAAGAATCCAAAAAATAGATATGCTGATGCTAGAGAAATGTATAATGATTTAAAAACATGTTTAGATGAATCAAGAGAAAATGAAGCTCCAATTGTATTTAAATATCCAGAAGGAGATAATGATGCAAGAATTTCTAAAGCATTAGAAAAGAAAACTGTTGTAGATGAAGAGGGAAATGAAATAGCTAAACAAATAACTGAAAATGATGTTAAGAAAAATAATAGAATAGTTTTAGTATTAGCAACTATATTTACAGGAATAGTGGTAGTAATAACATCTATAATTTTATTACTTCCATTGGTTACTTCATCTAAAGAGGTTATAATTCCAGATGTTGCTAATATGAGTGAAAGTGAAGCTATTAAAACTTTACAAGATGCTGGATTTAAAATAGCTGATAAAAATATTGAACAAGCTGTTGATAATGTAGATGAAGGTAATGTTATAAAAACAATGCCATCTATTGGTGCAAAAAGAACTAAAGGAACTGAAATAACTCTTTATATATCATCAGGAAATGCTACTTATGATGTAGAAGATTACAAAGGAAAAAATTATTTATCTGTTGAAGGAATGTTAAAAGCATATGGAATTATGGTAAGAATTGAAAGAAAAGATGTTGAAGAAGGTTCTAAATATGATGGTAGTGAAATAATTGATCAATCTGTTAAACCTGGTGAAAAACTAAAAAACGGTGATGATATTATTTTATATATTCCAAATATTATAGTTAAATATCCAGATTTTTCGTCATATAGTGTAGATAAAGTTAAAGAATTTTGTGATAGTCATGGAGTTAATTTAGTTGTTAAACCAGAAGGTGCTACTTCAGGTAAGATTATATCTCAATCTAGAAAAGAAGGTTCAGTAGTTGCTAGTGGTACAACTTTAACTATTACATTAGATTCAAAAGAAGATGATTCTTATGATGATGAATGTAGTGAATTTAATCCAGATGCATGTAAAGAAACTACAGATAACTAAGGTAAAAAATGAACGGAAAAATAATAAAAAATATTAGTAATTTATATAGTGTACTTGCAAAGGGTAAGATTTATGATTGTGTTCCAAGAGGAAAGTTTAGAAATCAAAATCTTACTCCTTTAGTTGGTGATGAAGTAATTATCGATCCAGATAATAAATATATATTAGAAATTAAAGAAAGAAAAAACGAACTTAATAGACCTATGATTTCTAATGTAGATATAGGTATTATATTAACTAGTTTAAAAAAACCTGATCTTTCTTTATTATTGCTTGATAAACAAATAAGTTTTTTAACAATTAATCATATCGAAGCAGTTATTGTTTTTTCTAAATTGGATCTTGTAGATGAAGTGTTTTTAGAAAAGATTAAAATAATTAAAAAGTATTATGAAAGTATTGGAATAAAAGTTTTTTATAATAGTGAAGTGGATTTGATAAAAAAATATTTAAAAAATAAAGAGGTTGTAATAACTGGTCAAACTGGTGCTGGTAAATCTACATTTATTAATAAATTGGGGAATTTAAATATAAAAACTAATGAAATATCTAAAGCCTTAGGTAGAGGAAAGCATACTACAAGACATGTTGAAATATATAATATTGAAGATATTAATATTGCTGATACACCTGGTTTTAGTGCATTAGATTTAGATAATTATAGTAATGAAGAAATAAAAGATAGCTTTATTGAATTTAAAAATGTAGAATGTAAATTTAAAAATTGTATGCATAATAAAGAAAAAGAATGTGAAGTTAAGAGATTATTAGATAATAATAAAATATTAAAATCTAGATATGATAATTATATTAAATTAATAGAAAGAGGATAAAAAGATGTTAGTTAGTGTTTCATTTTTAAAAAATACTTTGGGTGAAGAAGAAACTATAAGAAGGATTAATAATTCAAATGCAGATCTAATTCATATTGATGTAATGGATGGATATTTTGTTCAAAATAAAAGTACTAAATATGAAGAATTAAAACATTGTTTTGAAGGTTTAGATAAACCATTGGATATTCATTTAATGGTAAAAGATACATTAAAATATGTTAAGGAATATATTAGTTTAAAACCTAAGTATTTAACTTTTCATATTGAAAGTACTGAAAATGTTGATGAAGTTATTGATTATATAAAAAATAATAATGTTAAAGTAGGTATAGCTTTAAGACCAGAAACTAGAATATATGATTTAATTCCATATTTAGATAAAATTGATATGGTATTAATTTTAGGTGTTACACCTGGATTTGGTGGACAAAAATTTATTAAGGATGTAACAAGTAAAATTAGAGAATTAAATGCTTTAAAAACTAAATATAATTATATAATTAGTGTTGATGGTGGAATTAATGATGAAGTAATTAAATCTTTTGATACAGATATAGCTGTTGTAGGATCATTTGTAACTTTATCTAATAATTATAATGAAGCAATTAACAAATTAAAAAAATAAAAGATTCAATTGAATCTTTTTATTTTGTATATAATCTATAAAAATTAAATGATGGTTTGTTGAAGGCTCTTACTTTATATTTTGTTTCACCTAAACCATAGCTTATATATAATGGAATATTATTTACATTGTAATATTCATTATAATATTTTTTTCCATATGGAGGTAAAATAAATGCTCCAATAAATGGAAGTCTTACTTGTCCACCATGAGAATGTCCTGCTAGAACTAAGTTAAAATCTTTATCTAATAAATTATCAAAAGCATCTCCTTCATGTATTAATCCGATTTTATAGTATTGTGATAACTCAGCACTATAATCTGCTTTATTTTCCATTAGTGATGCATATCCTACTATTTCAATTGGATCACTACCATTATAATAAATAAACTTGCTTTCATTTTCTAAATAAGTAAAATTACATGCTTCTATTAATTCTTTATATCCTTCATGTGAATAATCATGATTACCTGATACTGCATAGTTTCCTAGTTTTGATTCTAATTTAGTTAAAGAATCAATTATGTTTTGTTTCATTTCATCAGTTAAATTTGTGTACTCATCATATAAATCTCCAGTAAATACTATAATATCTGGTTTCATTTTATTTACTTCTTCGACAATTTTATCTAATTTTTTCTTACCAACTGTCCCAAAATGTATGTCAGATAAATGTGCTATTTTAAATCCATTAAAATTTTCTGGTAATTTTTCGCTATAAACACCATATTCTTTAACTATAAATCCAGATGTTGCTATGAATCTTACGTATATAAAAGATAATGTCATAAAAATTAAGAATATTATAATAATTTTTTTAATTTTACTTTTTTTAGAATTATCTAATGTTTGTTCTTCTTCATTTATTTCTTCAGTTTCTTTACTTCTCATATTAAACTCCAATCATTTTAGTTAAAACTATAATAAATATAGTAAATAGATTATGTAATATGTGTATTGTTATTGTTGAATAAATATTATCTGTTTTATCTAAAGTATATGCAAAACTTGCTGCCATAGCTCCATAGGGAATAAAAAATAATAATTCTATTGGGGATTTTATTCCATTTAGAGTATGAAGCCCTGCAAATAATAAAATTGTAAACAAATAATATAATTTTTTATTTTTTATGTTTTCTTTAAATCCTAATCTAAATACTAATTCTTCTACAAAAGGTCCTAGTATTATCATATCTATTACCGAATATAGTGGTAATTTAAATAAAATCAATTCATTTATTTGTTGATTTGAAGATGCATTATCTATAAAGTAGTTTAAAATAATATTATTTGATATAACCATTACAATGAAGCCTACAAACCATGCTTTTATTCCAATAGTTAAATATTTTTTATAGTTTTTATCGAAATCTTTAAAATCTTTTATTAATCTCTTTTTAAATAATAATATTAATATAATAATAGTTATAATAGAAGTAAATAAAAGATATATAGTATTTATTATATTATTTGTATTTTTAAAATAATTTATAATTATTGCAAATATAATATTTAAAATGTAATAAATAATAAAAGGTATAAATGCTTTAAAAATGCTTTTTAATCTATTCATTTATATAACCCATCGCTTTTAATTTTTCTATTACTCTTGATTCAGGTACTTCTCCAGATAAACGATTAAGTGTAGATTTTTCTTTTCCATTTTCTATAAAGATTGTTGTTGGAGTACCAGATATATTTGCAATATTTTTTAAATATGTGTAATCTTCATCACTTAAATTAGTTTGACTTACTTCATAAAAATTAATGTTATATTTACTACCTATTTTGTTTAAAACTGGTATAAATGCGTGGCAATGTGAACATGAATCTTGAGTAATAACTAAAATAAATGAGTCTTGTTTATCTATTTTTTCTTTTAAATCTGCTATTGATAATTTAGTAACATTTTTATTTGTTTCATTTTTTTTAAGAACTATAAAACTAACTATAGCTATAATTAATAATAATACTACAATTATTATTCCTATTTTGCCCTTTTTCATTATAATCACCATTAATATATTAACATATTATAATTAAAAATAATAGATATATATGATAAAATATATAGAAAAGAAAGGAGTAGTAAGTATGTTTGCAGATGTATTAGTAGAATATACAAATAAGGCTGTTGATAAAACTTTTACATATAAAATACCAGATATTTTTAAAGATATAAAAATTGGTATGAAGGTAAAAGTACCTTTTGCTAATAAGGTTATAAATGGAATTGTTGTTGATATAAAAGATAAAAACGATAATAAATATCAATTAAAAGAAATAAAAGAATTAGTTACTCCTGAATTTTTTTTAAATAATGAATTAATGCAACTGGGTAAATATTTACAAGAAAAAACACTATGTTCAAAAATAGTAGCTTATCAATGTATGTTACCTTCTGCTTTAAAAATAAAAAAACAAAATCATAATTATAATAAATATGATGTTTATATATGTTTAAATAAAAGTGAAAAAATTATTGATGATTATATTAATAATAATCAAAGAAATAAAACTCAAATTAATATACTAAATAAATTAAAAAGTAAAAATATATTAAAAAAAGAATTATCTTTATCATCTGTAAAAAAATTATTAGAACTTGATTTAGTAAAAGAAGAGTATGTTCAAAAATATCGAATTAATTATAATAAAAGTATTAATAATGAAAAAAAAGTATTATCTTCTGAACAAAAAGAAGCTGTAAGTAAAGTTATTTTTAATGAGGCTAAGACTTATTTATTACATGGTGTTACAGGGTCAGGTAAAACACAAGTATATATTGAATTAATAAAAAAAGTTATATCTAATAATAAAAAAGTAATTATGTTATTGCCAGAAATATCTTTAACTTCTCAAATGATAAATACTTTATATGAGATATTTGGAAATAAGATTGCTATTTTTCACAGTGGATTATCTAATGGTGAAAAATATGATGAATACTTAAAAATATATAATAATGAAATTGATATCGTCGTAGGAACTAGATCTGCTATTTTTACACCACTTATAAATATAGGATTAATAATAATAGATGAAGAACATTCAGATACTTATCATCAAGATGTTAATCCAAGATATAGTGCCATAGATATGGCTAAGTTTAGATCTGCTTTTAATAAATGTCCTTTAATATTAGGTTCTGCAACACCTACATTAGAATCTATGGTAAGGGCTAAAAAAGGCGTATATGAATTATTGACTTTAACTAAAAGATATAATAATTTGGAACTTCCAACAACTAAAATAGTAGATATGGAAACGGAAATGAAAAAAAGAAGAACCGTAATAAGTGAACTTTTAGAAAATAAAATTAGAGATCGTTTAGAAAAAAGGGAACAAGTAATAATACTATTAAATAGAAGGGGATATTCTACTATTGTAACTTGTCATAATTGTGGATATACTTATAAATGTCCACAGTGTGATATAAGTTTGACTTATCACAAGAGTAATTCTTCCTTAAAATGTCATTACTGTGGATATACTAAATATTTGGATAAATTGTGTCCACAATGTAAAGATGATTCATTATCATATTTAGGTCTTGGTACTGAAAAATTAGAAAATACATTATCTAAAATGTTTGAAAGTGCAAAAATATTGAGAATGGATGTTGATACAACTTCAACAAAAGGTAGTCATGAAAAAATAATTACATCTTTTAAGAATCATGAAGCTGATATTTTACTTGGAACACAGATGATTAGTAAAGGACTTGATTTTCCACTTGTTACTTTGGTAGGAGTAATAAATGCGGATACATCACTTAATTTACCAGATTTTAGAGCAGGAGAGAAAACTTTTGAACTTTTATATCAAGTATCAGGAAGAGCAGGAAGAGCAGATAAAAATGGTGAAGTAATAATACAATCATTTAATCCTACAAATCCATATTTAATTTTTGTTAAAGATAATAGTTATGAAAAGTTCTATAATTATGAAATGATTAATCGTAAAAAATTAGGGTTTCCTCCATATTATTATTTAGTAAATGTTATGATATGTAGTAAAAAAAGTGATTTAGCTTATAAAGAGATTAATAATGTTTATAAATATTTAAGGAAGAATCTTGCTAATGATACTATTATTTATGATGCTGTACCTTCTTCAATTTTTAAAGTAAATAATATATATAGATATCAAATATTAGTAAAATATAAGTATGATTCTTATTTAAATATTTCATTAAGTAAGTTAGATGAATTATATGCAAATAATAATAATGTAGATTTAATAATTGATTTTAATCCATCGAGATTTTAGTGTATAATAAAGATAGGGTGATATAAGATGAAGAATTTACGTGTTGTGTTTATGGGTACTCCTGAGTTTGCAGTACCAGTATTACAAAGTTTAATAGATAATACTAATGTTGTTTTGGTAGTTTCACAACCAGATAAAATTGTTGGTAGAAAAAAAGAAATATTATTTTCTCCAATAAAAAATTTAGCTATTAAAAATAATATTGAAGTTTTTCAACCAATTAGAATAAAGGAAGATTATCAAAAAATATTGGATGTAAATCCAGATATAATTATTACATGTGCTTATGGTCAAATAATTCCAAAGGAACTTTTGGATTATCCTAAATATGGATGTATTAACGTTCATGCATCACTTTTACCAGAACTTAGGGGTGGAGCACCTCTTAATTATGCAATTATAAAAGGTTATGAAAAAACTGGTGTTACTATAATGTATATGGATGAAAAAATGGATACTGGTGATATGATAGATAAAGTTGAGTATTATATTAAAGATAGTGATACCTTAGGTGATTTAATTAATATATTAAGTAAAGAAGGTGCTAATCTTTTAATTAACACATTACCAGATATCATATCAAATAGTATTAATCCAATTAAACAAGATGATGAAAAGGCAACTTATGCATATACTATTAAAAGAGAAGATGAACATATTGATTTTAATAAATCAGCTATAGAAATTGATAGATTAGTTAGGGGATTAAATCCATATCCTTATGCTAATACTATAATTAATGAAGTTGAGTATAAAATAATAAAGGGTCATTTTGAGAATGAAAATAGTATTCCTAATAAAATTAATATTATAGATAAAAAAAATTTAGGTATAGGATGTAGTGATGGTATTTATTATATTGATGAAATAAAACCCTCTGGGAAAAATGCAATGGATATCAAATCATTTTTAAATGGAGTGGATATTGATAAATTTAAGAATTATATAATTAGGTAGGTAAGAATGAAAAAAGGAATGAGAAGATTATTAAAAGAAGGATTATTAAATGAACCTAGGGAAAATCCAAATAAGGAAAAAGATTTAATAGTATTAATAATAGGATTAGTATTAATGATTTTTTTGGTAATTGCAGTAAAGGTAAGTATTAATAAAATAAAACAAAATAATAATAATCAAGAAAATATAATAAAAGAAGAAAGTATTTCATTAAATGATGTATTTAATAATTTTAAAGATAATTATAATTATAAAATAATTATCTTAGATGAGAATAAATCTTATTCTTATTTTGAAGGAAAAGTATTAAATGGTGAAAATATAGGTATAAAAACAATTGATAATATTGCTACTGAATATAAAATAACTGAAGATAAAATTATTAATACAAAAACTAATGAAGAAATTGATGGATTATATAAGGGATATTTGTATTATTTCTTTATTCCAAATAATATATATAATTTTATAAAAGAAATAGATGTTTTTGAAAAAAAAGATAATAATAATTATAGTTATGATAGTGTTTATAATGATCAAAAAATAAAATTCATGATAACTGTAGAAGATGAAAATAATATAAAAATAAATTACACATATTTAAATATTGAATATTCAATGAATTATAGTAAATAGAGTGTTAACTCTATTTTATTTTCTTTACATTTTTTAACAGTTGATAGCATTGACTAAAGATGTTATAATTAATATGATTGGAAAGATAATTATGAGACTAAAGAGATTTAATTTTAAGAAGGAAAAATTAAAAAGAAATCTTGTTTCAAATGAAAGTAAGTATATAAAGCAACTTACTTCTTCTTTGAGTGTCTTTATAATTATTATAGGAATAATATATATATCACTTGCTAGATTTGAATCTACTGAAAATTTTAATTTTATAAATGCAGAAGTAGGATCTT